>CAIUPO010000146.1 GCA_903901055.1 uncultured Bacteroidota bacterium | reverse complement strand
GGATGTTCTTCTTTTCGCTGCTCCATTCTTTCGGCAACAAGAACATACAAATCCTCAACCAGTACTCGTTTTAACCCACTTATCCTCATAAATTCTATTTCATCCTTGATCAATTCCTGATACACTTCCTTTGACATAGTTTTTTTTGTCAAAAAAAGCAGGTATCACACTACTACCGTAAATCCTTTTACTGATTTATTCAACAGCTTAATGTTATTTAGGAAAGATGTCTATTGACTTTTTAAGAAAACGCTATTTGAGCCTTTAATTTTGCATAAAAACTTAAACAATGGGAAAAAAAGGTGAAACTGAAACTGCCAGACAAAAGCAAGCCATGTTAAAAGCGCTGGATGCTCATTATGGAAATGTAAGAATAGCGGCTGATGCCACAGGAATAGCTCCGAGCACGCATTACCGCTGGCGGCAAGAAGACGATGATTATGAAAGCTCCGTGGCATATATTAAAGATATTTCCTTTAATAATATTAAAGATGCCTTGGTTACATCTGCCATTGAAAAGATAAAAAATGGCGATACAAAGGTGCTTAACAAAATGCTCGGAATCTATTTAAAGAAATTGCCCGAGGAAATGGAAAAGGTGAGCAGTAAGATGAAGCCTAAGGTAGAGGCCCGGATCAAGTATGTTGCTAAACCACCGGGCTGGGATAAAATGGTGGAAGAAATGAAACAAAAACACGGGCTGGAGTAAAAGCTGCAACTATTTTATTTCTCGCCAAGGCGCAAAGCCGCGAAGCAGAGCATGCGCTTTCATGGTTATCCCTGATCTACTGTTAGGGTTTGATGTAAAGTATGCAGGTTGCATGACAAAAGTCATTCTGTCAGCCTCCATTTGTTGTACATTTGCCACATCAAAACCGCAACTTGAAAAGCATTTTATCTATAGTTCTCTTGCTTTCTTTCCTCATTGTAAATATGAGCCAGTCAATCATCTTGGTTCATTTTGAAATGAATAAGAAGGAAATTGCTCTGAAATTTTGTGAGAATAAGGACAAACCTCAACTGCACTGTTGCGGTAAATGCATGCTGAAGAAGAAACTGGCAGCACAGGAAGAGCAGCAAAAATCACCTGCATTTCCGGATTTGAAAACGGATATACAACTCTATTATTCAGAAGCATTTATTTCCATAAATTTCAAGGATAGTTATCAAGCTAAATTAATTCCATCAAGCTCAGTTCTCTATTCCATTATTGAAACTGAAGGTATCTTCCATCCTCCTACCTGCTAAGATTTTTTCAGAGTTCCGATGAGCTTTGAAAGAAGTAACGTCATTGCGAGGAACGAAGCAATCTTACTTTTACGCAGGTTACATTTATACCATTTGTGGTAAGATTGCTTAGCGGAGCCTCGCAATAACGAGATACATTTCCACTATATAAGGATAATACTATTGATAACAGATTTATTTAAAATAATTTATTTATATTCGATAACATGAAAAAGATACTGGTTTTTAGTTTTCTATGCAGTATTCTGTTTACTTCTCACTTTTTACAAGCGCAATGTGCTTGTTGCAGTTCAATTGGCTGCGGCGACAATTCCGGCGGTGGTTCGTCACTTGTGAGGAAGGGAAGAATACTATTTAATGTAACAAGCAGGTATAGCAGTTTTAAGCCCCTCAGCAATTCACAATTAGTGCAGGATGCGAACAGAGACACTGCATTTGAGGTTTATAATAAATCATACCAGTTGACTTATACCTTCAGTTTAACGTATGGCATAAGCAATCGCCTCAATGTTTCGGTTACGCTTCCTTATAATTCAATCTCCAATTTGCAAACGGCCACACCCGGGCAGTCGAATGTGGATGTCCTTGGAACGTCGAGGGGAATAAGCAATGTAAAAACAAGCCTGCAATATGTGTTATTGCAAAGACAATGCTGCAATGGCTGGGAGCTGATTCCGACATTAGGAGTTATTGCACCTACAGGTGTGCATAATAATGTAGCGCAGGATGGTTCTATTTTTGACGACCAATTCCAACCGGGTGCCGATTCATGGGTTCCGGTTACCGGTGTAACAATTGACAAAATGTTCAGCAAGTTTACACTGCGGGGTATTTATACTTATGTGTTTCAATACACCGATAAGATGGGGAATGTGGATGCAGCCTTGTGGAATGCTGATTTATCTGGATACATACCCATTTATAAAAAAGGAAGATGCAGAAAAATGATGAGTGATTCAAATAGTACATCAACCATGAGTTGCTCCCCTTCGCGCTTTGCGCTTAACTTTTTTGCAGGGGCACAACTGGAGCGAGTGGGGCAGGATGTGGTTGCTTATCCTGATGGGGCAAAACTTTACAATAGTAACACGGGAGCCCTGCGGTCGTACATTTCTGCAGGGTTTGTGGCAAATATCAAGCAGCAATTATTTATCCCCATTTCCATTGCGGTCCCATTTTACCAACAGGAAAATGGCTACCAGGTGTCACTTCAATGGCGGTTTAATGCAGGGCTTTCATACTTATTTTAGCAGAAGATACCGCTTGAATAAGGTGTTTAAGGAGTAGGTTAATTCAATACGCGCAGATAATCAGATGGATGCATAATGAGGTTTTGCAAATATAAAACAAATGTTGTATGAAAGGTTCTTTTATGAGAATATTTTTTTTAGAATATTTTTTTCACTTGTAAGCCTTATCAATAAAGAGTTTTTCTATATCTTCACGTCCAATTAACAAACAAATTAATCCCTAAAACAAAAATTAAACATGAACAAAGCAGAATTAGTAGACGCAATTGCATCAGAAGCAAAGTTATCAAAGGCAACCGCAGAAAAAGCACTTGATGCGTTTGTAAATCAAACCACCAAAGCATTGAAAGGCGGAAACCGCGTAGCTTTAGTAGGATTCGGTTCTTTTTCAGTTGCTAAAAGAGCAGCCCGTAACGGAAGAAATCCACAAACAGGCAAAGCCATTAAAATTGCAGCTAAAAAAGTAGCTAAATTCAAAGCAGGAGCTGACTTAGCCGGTAAAGTAAACAAGTAATTGTTTCTACACAAATTTAAATCCCTCTGAGCAATCAGAGGGATTTTTTTTATGCCAAAAAACCTAAATTTTGCTAATTGATTTTTTTAGCGGGTAGCAAATTACCAGAAGCGGGATAACAAGCAAGGCGCCATAGGTAAGGATTTTAAAGTGGTCGTAATATTGCCTGTATGCCCCAACAAGCAGGCGTAAGTTGCAAAGCAGATACGAAAGAATCAAGATAGTTAGTATGGTTCTGAATCTTCCCACTGAAATATTATTACGTTCTGTTATTACATAATAAATAATATAAACTACTGCCGGCATAATAAAGAGAAATGCATAATCCTGCTGGTGAGGAAATATCAGCGGGACAAGCAATAATAGATAACTTATTTCAACAATGCGGTGGGTGTTGCTCACCTTTGAAATGAAGGGCCCGGTGCGGAAAAAATAAAAGGAGAAACAAACAAGAAGCACCCTTACAGAATTTAATACCATTACCAGATGGGCATAACTTATATCCATAATATTTCGACGGATAGGAAGTGCATATTTATCCGGAACATGTTCCACTAAAAGTGTTGCAAGTAATGTGGAGAGGCTATGAAAACTTCGTTCTTCCACATCCAGATTATGGATTGAATTTGCAGGATTAATAAGGTTCCACCAACTGGAAATAAGAGAATTGTTTTGCGCAAATCCAAGTACTAAAGCAGGAAGAAATAACATTACTGCATAAAAAAATACGACTAAGAAAGAAGCTGTAAACTCCCTCCGGTAAAGTAGATAGGGGAGTAGTACTATCGGTAAGAGTTTAATATTTATTCCTAATGCAATGAGCAGAGCACCTGCAATTTTATTGCCGGAAAAAATTAGTTGCAGGCCTTCAAGAACAAGATAGAGAATACATATAGTGATTTGCTGCGTATGGAAATTGGAAAGAATAAACCGCAAGCTGAACGCTAACGATAAGATGGCAAACAACCAAAGTTGTGTTTTAGTTAACTTATCTAAATCAAAATATTTTGAAACCAGAATAACTATCCGAAATAGAAAAATGGCGTTTATCGCAAGCCAGATAAGGTTTCCTGCGTATGTGGGAAGTAATGTTAAAGGGTAAATGATTATTGCAAAAAGCACAGAGTAGTAATAATGATAGCCGTCGACATAGTGAATTGAGTATGCATCTTTCCCTGCCAGGATATCTTTACTTCCCAGTTCATAAATCAATAAGTCGCCCTGGTTTTTTGCAGAAATCAGAAGGTAAACAAGAGTCAGTACAAACCCCAACAAATAGTAAATATTTGTTTTAGATTTTAAATTCATTGTTGAATGGTCGGTTCAATATGAATAAGCACATCCGACACTTCGGGCAGGTTTTCACGAATGGCATCTTTCACTCTGTGTGAAATGTCATGCCCCTCTTCAACAGAAAGATTTCCATTCACGTAGACATGCATGTCTACAAGGTATTTCATGCCCATTTTGCGCACCTGGCATTTTTCAACCTCATTAACACGTGGCACATTTTCAGCAATTGATTTTATTTTCTCAATAATATCCCTTGAAGGGGCTGCATCCATAATTTCATTGAATGCCGGGCGGAAAATCCGAATGGAATTATAGGCAATAATCAATGAAGCGACTAACGAAGCATAAGCATCAGCAGAGATA
The DNA here is from genome assembly GCA_903901055.1 of uncultured Bacteroidota bacterium. Taxonomy (GTDB): domain Bacteria; phylum Bacteroidota; class Bacteroidia; order JABEUT01; family JABEUT01; genus JABEUT01. The sequence goes on along the minus strand of CAIUPO010000146.1, from coordinate 15,269 downwards.
TACTTAGGCCCACCATAAATAGAAATTGCAATTCCAACCAACGCCATAAATGAGGTAATTGCATCACTGCGGTTGTGGGTGGCTTCTGCCAGCATGGCATTGCTTTTTAAATCTTTGTTTTTATGTTTTAAATACCGGTAAATTAATTCCTTAATAAGTATGGAAGCAATCAAAACCCATAAGGTAAAAGGTTCCGGTTTTTCCGGAGGGGTACGTAATCTCTCAACACCTCGGCTTGCAATAAGCACAGAGGCAATCATGAGGAAAGTTGCAACCGCAATTGATGCCAGTGGCTCTGCTTTTCCATGTCCGTAAGGATGGTCTTCGTCAGGCCCTTTTACAGATGTCCTGATTCCAATCCAAACAACCAATGATGTTAAAACGTCCGACATAGACTCCCCTGCATCGGCCATCAGCGCAATAGAATTACCAAAAAATGCAGCAATGCCTTTTCCTGTTGCAAAGAATAAATTCAGGAAAAGCGAAAAAAGCATCGGGGCAGCTTTCTTTCGGTCACCGGGATCAATAGTATTATTCCGGTTATCTGCCATACACTAGTTCTTCTTGGCGAATTGAGCAGCCTCGGAATAAATTAACTCGGTGTTATCATCATACGAAATTACCTCAGCATAACGGCCCCAGTTGATAAGCGTATCAAGCAACCTGTTAGCCTGTTTTTCAGGGAACTCAAGTTCGAGGGCGCCTAAAATGATTTCCCGGTGAAGTCTTTTCTTGGCAGATTTTTGAATAAGGGAAACCATCCATTTGAAGATTGGAAGTTCCATTACTGCTTTAGCAAATATTTCTTTTCTTTTTAAAATATCTGCATCCATAAATTCCTGTCCCGATGCAGTTATAGTTATATCCCCTTTGTCAACAGTGGCAAATCCAAGAATTTCTGCGGCTTCCGTAAGCATCAGGGTTTCATCCGCATCAATACCCAATTCCTCTGCAATACGGAATATGTCTGTTGTGTTTGAAGTATGGGTATAGGAGTACTCCAAAAAAGTAGCAATTGAGTTCACTACAACATGGGGTAAAAGGCGGATGGTTCCAGCTTCACCCGGTGCGCCACCGGCTTCTATTGCACGGGCTTTTGTTTTACCTGCAAGGGCTTCATAAATTTCATCCATATAGCGTAAAAAGGCTGGGGATTGCGGATCGCGTGGATGTTTCAAATCCAATCTTATTTCCTTTACCATACGGCCAGGGTCTTTCTCCATTACTATAATCCGGTCTGCCAGTGAAACGGCTTCTTCAATATTATGGGTAACTAATAAAATTGCTTTACAAGGTATTTTTCCTTCGAGCCATAATTCGAGCAAATCACCACGCAATGATTCTGCACTAAGTACATCAAGCGCAGAAAATGGTTCATCTAAACAAAGCAATTCCGGTTCCACAGCCATTGCACGCGCAAATCCTACTTTTTGCCGCATACCTCCGGATAACTCCCGTGGATAGGCGCTTTCAAAGCCATCTAATCCAACTCTATCTAACAAATCAAGTGCCCGGGGTGTGCGCATATTTTTTGGAACTCCCCTTGCTTCAAGCGCCAATTCAACGTTTTGAAGAACAGATAACCAAGGAAACAAGGCAAAAGTTTGAAATACGATTGTGGCATTTTCGTTAATACCCGTTAATGGAACATCTTTATAAATTACTTGCCCGACTGTTGGTTGTTGCAAGCCTGTAATGATTCGGAGCAAGGTGCTTTTACCACACCCAGATGGGCCAAGCAAGGCAACAAAATCGCCTTCTTCAACCGTCATATTAATATGCTTTAATGCGGTGAAACGATATTGCCTCGTCAGGTAAACCTGGGAGATATCTGCTAATTCGAATATTTTTTGCTTGCCGTCCATAGAATGCTAAAATAAGGAAATTATTCCATTTTATATTTTTCTTTCGCCAGTGAATAAAGCCTTCTCCATCCAAAGCGATTGATGCATGTAACAAATACTATCATAACGAATGTTGCCGCGAATAACATAGGGTAATTGCTTTTTGCAGTAGCGTCTGCAATAATAGAGCCAAGGCCAATTGTAGAGTATGTGTTCTCATGCGAGCTTACGTATTCTGCAATAAGGCTTGCATTCCATGCACCACCCGAGGCAGTAATGGCACCTGTAATAATGAACGGGAAAAGTGCGGGAAGTATAAGTGTTTTCCAGTAATTCCATTTTTTCAACCTCATCAACGATGCTGTATATCGCAAATCCTGCGGAATAGTTGCTACCCCGGCAATAATATTGAACAAAAGGTACCATTGAGTTCCTAGCATCATGAAAACAATAGCAGCAATATTTATGCCAAAAGGTAATTTAATAAATAACAGTATTAAAATGGAGAAGAAAGCTGTCGCCGGCACGGAAGCCATAATCTGGACCAAGGGTTGGAGGAATAATGCTGCCTTCTTATTACTTCCGATTAATACACCAACCGGAATAGTCCACAAGAGGGATAGGGCTAGGGACGTAAATACACGCAACATAGTGGCCAAAGCTCCTTCAAGGATATGCAGGTAGTCGGCTGCCTTTAACGTATTCATGAATGCAAACATTCGTTGAGCGGTGAATAAAAATACCAGACCTAAAGCAATTCCAATGCCTATTAAAACTTTTTTATTGAAAGGTTTATCTTCCGGAACAACTTCAATTTTCTTTTTAGAAAGTTTCTTGTTGAAATACTTGTCCATCCTTTCTACTAAGGGTTTTAGTATCCTTCCTTCAAACCAGAGAATAATTTTTGACTGGCGAAGAACCGGGTAAAACCACGAAACTGTTTCAGTACCGGCACCGCCACTTACCATTTCAAGGTTAAACTTTCTAGACCATGATAAAAGCGGCCTCCACAAAAATTGGTCGAGCAAAACAATAATGATAATTAATGTTAGTATCGCAGTCATTAATGCGGGTATATTTCCGTGGTAGCCTGCCACCTGTATATAGCTACCCAAGCCTACCAATTCGAAGTTTTTGTTCCCTACAGTAAAAATTTCAGCGGCATAAAGGAAGAACCAACCGCCGGCCCAGCTCATAATGCTGTTCCAAACAAGGCTCACGAAACCAAATGGAAGTTCCAGTTTTTTAAAACGCATCCAGGAATTTAAAAGAAAAATATTGGAAGCTTCCTTGAGTTCTTTAGGAATAGTAGTGAGGGATTGGTACCATGCGAAAGTCATGTTCCAGGCCTGACTAGTGAAGATGAGTAAAACGGCTGCGATTTCAAGCGCTACTTTCTGGGGCATGATTGCTGTTAAGCCAAAAACAAAAACAGGCAGGAAAGTAAGAATGGGTGTGCTTTGCAAAATATCAAGTATAGGCAACATGATTTTTTCATTGCGTTTATTCCTGGCCGCAGCATATCCATAAAAAATGGAAAATACAATGGAAAGTAAGTAAGCCAATATCATACGGGAAACCGATCTCCAGGCATAGTAAGGAATATACCGGATACCTAATGAAATAGGAGTTGCTTTAGCTGCGGGTGGGGCATAGTAAGCGAGCTTCAACAGGCCAAGCATTACAACAAGAATCAGCCACAGAACCATCCAGTCTGCCCATTTTGCGTATGCCGATTTTTTGCTGCGTAACATTTCTTTCTAATCTTTAAATCTAATTAGTTTAAGCCAATTCTAATTTCTTTTATTTCAAACATATCTCCCAATAGTTTATAATCAAGTTCATCCTCCCAATGGCGATCATGTGTTGAATCAGGATTGAACGGCTTATAGTGAGAAACTTCATAAACCAGGAGTCCACATGGTTCGTTGTAAAGCAACGCCTTCTTGGATATTAATTTATCTTCAAGCACATGCCTGATATATTGTGTATCTGAAATGTCTTGTATGTCATACTTACTTTTCCGTGAAAATAATGTAGTTAAAATAGAATCGAGTCTTTCGACAGAGCGGATACGAACATTAGGATATGAGCCGGGTAGGTTCGTAGAAAATTGAAAAATGGTATCCAGTTGCTCCAGGCTAAAATCGGCTTTTTTAAGTATAGCTGATTGATTAAGGAACTGCTGTAATCCAAGCAGCCCCTTATACATTGGTTTTATCGGAGCTAAAAACCGGCCAATTGTATCATTGAGCATTAATGCCTGAATTGCTATCGGGTAATTAAAACACATATAGCCCCTGTAGACTGGTATCAAATAGTAATTTCCAGATTCATCATCCCGTATAATTTCAAAATCCGTTCCATGAGAGACGAGAAAACGTACAAAAAAGAGAGTGGCGTTAAGGCTCTTTACTTTTAAACTATCTTTATCCAAACCAAAAGCACCTTTAAAACTTGAATCATTCTTCCCCCGATAAGGATTGAAAGTGGAATCGTAAAAAGCTTTAATAGACATCGTATGTTTATGGCTTACTGGTACTGTTTTCGCAGATTCCATCTTACATGCAATTGCAGACAACACTAGAAACATGGATACTATGGCTAATTTCAATTTCATTTTGTTCCAAGTCCATTTTTAACTAAACAATTCCTTTAATGAATGGGTACTTTCCAACGAAACACCTCGCTCGGTTTTCTGAAGTGTGGCGCATTCCACACCGGGATCATGTTCAAAAAATAAGACTGTGTTTGTACTTGCAAATTCATTCAGCAATCGTTCCTTTTCTTTCAACGATTCCAGCGGTCGCACATCATAAGCCATTACATAAGGCAGTGGTATATGCCAGCGGGCAGGCATCAGGTCTGCACAAAAAACTAAGGGACGATTCTTATAAATAATTCGAGGGAGCATCATTGCTTCCGTGTGTCCGTGAGCATAGAGAACAGAAAATGGAAGTTGTGTTTCGCCGTTTCCTTTTATCATTTGCAATTGCCCGCTTTCCTGAATGGGCAAAATGTTTTCTTTCAGGAAACTGGCTTTCTCCCTCGCATTAGGTTTTATAGCCCATTCCCAATGAAGTGGATTGCTCCAGTAAGTTGCATTTTTAAAAGTGGGAACGTATATTGGTTTGTCTGCATTCCCTGTCTGCCCGACAGGCAGGCATTTAATACTGCCTCCGCAATGGTCGAAGTGGAGATGCGTAAGGAACACGTCTGTAATATCATCGGTAGTAAAGCCATGAATAGCTAACGACTTCTCCAAAGTATCGTCTCCATGCAGGTAATAATAGCCAAAAAACTTTGCATCCTGTTTAGTGCCCATGCCGTTATCAATCAAAATAAGGCGCTTGCCATCCTGCACCAGCAAGCAGCGCATGGCCCAACTGCACATGTTGTTTTCGTCGGCAGGATTAAGCTTGTTCCAGATGGATTTTGGGACTACGCCAAACATGGCTCCGCCGTCCAACTTAAAATTTCCGGTATGTATGCTGTATAATTCCATAGGGTTATAAGTGTCCAAAGGTAAGGTTAATTAGGAATAAAAAATCAAGAAATAATAATGAATAACACTATGTTAATTTCTAATTCTTTTTGAGGGAAAACGGCTAGGTGTATTCCCTAATTTTGCCTTATGAAAGCACATTTAATAGCAGTGGGGGGGAGCGCCATGCATAACCTTGCGATTGCCTTGTACAAAAAGGGAATTAAGGTTACCGGTTCTGACGATGAAATTAATGACCCGGCTAAAAGCAACTTGCAACGATACGGCTTACTGCCTGACTATGTAGGGTGGAATGTAGACAAAATTACACCTGACCTTGATGCTGTTATTCTCGGAATGCATGCAAGACTTGATAACCCTGAATTGATAAGGGCACAGGAATTAGGCTTGCGGATTTATTCATACCCTGAATATTTGTATGAGCAGACCAAAAATAAAATCCGGATAGTGATTGCCGGCAGCCATGGAAAGACCACCATTACTGCCATGATACTGCATGTGTTGAAATATAGAAATGTGAATTTTGATTACCTGGCAGGTGCGGCATTAGAGGGGTTTGAAACCAGTTTGAAACTCTCGGAGGATGCGCCTATAGCTATATTTGAGGGAGATGAGTATCTTGCTTCTGCATTAGACCGCAGGCCTAAGTTCCTCCTTTATAAACCTAATATTGCTTTAATATCAGGGGTTGCATGGGATCATATAAATGTATTCCCTACTTACAGAAGTTACGTTGAACAGTTTGAAAATTTTGTAAAAGAACTTCCATCCGGTGGTTCCCTTATATATTGTGCCGAAGATGATGAAGTGAAGAAACTGGCTCTGCTCACGGTTAGCGGGGTTAAGAAGTTTCCGTATCATACGCTGATAAATTTTGTAAAGGATGGCGTTACTTATTTGGAGGACAGCACCAGGCTTGAGGTTTTCGGGAAACACAACCTATTAAACATGGGCGGGGCAAGGCAGGTATGCCTTTTACTTGGCATTAGCGAGGCAGAATTTGCAGAGGCAATATCCTCCTTTAAGGGTGCGGCAAGGCGTTTGCAGTTGGTGGCGAGAAATGAAACCACCAATATTTATTGGGATTTTGCACATTCTCCATCCAAGCTCACGGCCACGATACAGGCGGTGAAGGAGCAGTTTCCTAAAAGGAAATTGGTAGCCTGTATGGAGCTGCATACCTTTAGCAGCCTAACAAAGGAGTTTTTAAAAGAGTATCAGGGAACGATGGCTAAGGCCGATGTGCGTAAGGTGTATTTTAACCCACATGTGCTGGAACATAAGAGACTGGCGGCTCTCAGCGCAGAGGAAGTGAAAAATTACTTTGGTAATGTTGAGGTCTATACAGACTCTGCAAAAATGATTGACTCGCTGAAAGAGATTAAATGGGAAAAGACAAACCTGCTTATGATGAGCTCCGGCAACTTTGATGGGGTTAATGTGAAAGGGTTTGCAGAGGAACTTCTTCGCCACTAAGGGCACTAAGAAGATTCACACTGAGTTTCACAAAGATTTGCGAAAGTTACTTGTTCGGCACAAGGGCTATATAAAAAACGAACATTACAAACACAATTACAAAGACACGTAAAGCAATCTCCTTTACATCTATTTCTGCTTTAATTCTCATGGTATATAAAATTAAAGTAGGGCTTTGCATGTTCGTTTTTATTTACTACTAATGTAGTCTGTCAAAATGAACCATAGATGAAGGTAGTAGGCCTGCTGCCCATTAGCCGTGTGGCAGTGCACTGTAGGCAATTAGTATGAAGCCAATCGCCCGTAATATGCTGGGCTGATTGATTCACCTGTTTAGTGGTGTGGATTTATGGCAATGTAAAATATGAATAGTGTAAACACAATTAAAAATGTATCTAAAGCTATTTCCTTTCCGTTTATTCCTTTTTTAGTTTTCATGGTATTATATATTAAAGTATGTATATTTTTTAATCACTTTAATACAATTACGAAAGGATTGTGGGTTTGGATTGGTTAAATGAAAATAAAGTAGGAGTCGGATAGGCAATTAAGCCCTATCGTCATTGCGAGGCTTTGCGAAGCAATCTCTTAAGTAATTGGAATAGAGACTCCTTCGCAAAGCCTCGCGGTGACGGTCGGAGCCCGGCTGACAAATAATATTAAGTCAAGAGTTGCTCGAAGAATGCGCCGATTTGTTTTTCCTTATCTACAAAGTGGAGTTCCAAAATCCAGTGGCGTGGGTTTCCGTTGGCATCAGAAGCAAGCATATCTATATGGTTGTCGGGATGCACCCAAAGACCGATTTCGCCGGGGTTTAACCGCTCGTGTGGGAAGTGCCCTATAAGATGCCCTGCCAGATAATTGCCTTGTGTATAGCCAAGCTTTTTGGCGAGGCCGTCTATATACCAGAAGTATTCGGAGCAAGTTAGTTTGGTTTGTTTATGAAACCATTCATACCCTTCGTGCCAGGCCACTTCAATATCTTTTACTATCTTATGTTTCAACGGGTCATTGCCCAATACATAAGTCCTGCCGAAATCAGCTTCCCAATCTTCAATGATAGGGCCGAAATCGAAAAACAGAATATCATCTTTTTGAATAATTAAATCATCAGGGTTTTCATCATAAGGCGCAAGGGTATTTGTACCTGCACGGACAATACGCTTATGCCAGAATTTTTCTATTCCGAATAATTCCTTTGCCAATGCAAAAATTTCTTCGTTTAATTCTTTCTCCGATTTCCCGGGAATAATAAGCCCTCGTACTTGAATCTCTGCAAACAAGTGCGAGGCAATTTTTTCGGCTTGGATGAGGTTGGTTTTGGTGGCGGAGGTTGGCATAGGGTGGGATTTTCGAACGAAGATAGGGGTGTTAATTTATCCAAAGATCAATATTTATTTTGTCACCTGTTACACTTTCGTAATGAGAAGCCCCAATGACAATTCCCACTGATGTTAAATTTAGATTTTGTACACCTGTTTTATTGTATTTATCAAAAATTACACTATTGCAGCTTAGTTCATTACTTACTAATTCCGAAATTTCTTTATCATTTTTAATACACACTAATAAATCCGTGTATGGACTCATGTATGATTTTATGTTTTCATGCATTAATTCATTATACTTTTCATCAAATTTCGCAAGTGTATTTTGGATTAAGTAGTAATTCTCCTCAGTAGTATCTGGGGTAAACAATTGAGATTTTATTTCATCTGGGATTCTCCACTTATTATATTCTAGTTTATTAATATGCGGAGCAGAGTTTATTAAAAAAATATTAGTATAGTTCTTTCGTAATGATATTTGCAAGTCAGTGCCAAATACAGTGTTTGTTGCACAATTGGCATATTCTAAATGTTGGAACTGTGCTGATGAATCGGAAAAATTGGTTAGCGGAATCCAGTTATTCATTCTGTTCACAAGGTCACACAATGTATTAATATTTAATTGCAATGTATATTTGGTAATAAATGTAAAAGCTAAAATATCCAAATGGTTTTTTGTAAGTTGAGGAATAGTTCGGATTGCTTCGTTATATACCAACTCTTTAAACTCTATTCCATCATTTTTAACTCGATCAACAATTAAATTAGAAAGGATTTTTCTTGTTTCTTCATTGTCTCTCCGTGCTGCTGTTGTTATTGCATCACTTAAAATATATTGTATGTCAGGTTTATTAAATTTATCAATTTCTTCTTGGGTGAGTTTTTCTTGAATTTTTTTGTCTAATTCAGAAATAAATAAGTCTCTATTCTTCTCAGCTTCAATTCTCGCAACTTCTTGAAGTTTAGGAAAATTTTCCAAAAAAATTGATTTTGCAATTTCTTTAACATCAACATATGTTAAACCAGTTGAATTATTAACTGTTATTTTTTCAGCCACGTAACTTGCACCTGTTGTTTTTGAAGATATTATTTTACTCTTTCTTCTCCTTTTAAAGATGATTGCTCCAATCGTTACTACGGCAGTTACACCAATGCCAGAAAATATCCATTGCCTGTTATCGATGACCCATTGTACTAAGTTTCCCATTCCTTTTTGTTTTGCCGCCCCAAATATAGCTAAAAAATAATAATTTTTTTAACCGCTAAGTACGCAAAGAAACAGCCCGCAAAGGTTCGCAAAGAGAAATAAAAGGGCTTTGCGAACTTTGCGTAAATCCTTGCGGCCTTTGCGGTTTCTGTATTTAAATCCACCGAATTATTGGGATGCTGAAACAAGTTCAGCATGACCGCTCGGACTAATTGCTGGTCGGGCTCCGACAAAAAAGGCCGTCTCGATAGTTGAGACAGCCTTTTTTTTATCGGAAAGAGAGGGGTTAGACTTTGGTCTTTTCAGCCTTTTCTCCTTTCAGATATTGCTTGTATTGGTCGGCTGTAAGGATAGCTTTAATTTTTGCATCTCTGCTGGTGCATAATTGTTTGCATTGTTTTTTCTGAGCTTCTTTATCTGCAATTGTGCTTTTGGCATCCCTTATACCTTTTGCGTGGTCCACCTCAATTGCTAAAATTTGGCTTTCCTCGTTGGAGGTAATTCCGGTTACATTCTTTTTTATTTCGGCCGTTTCTTTCTGGGCTGTTTGTTGTGGGTCCATTGTCTGCGCGGAAACATTCAGGCTTCCAATAGCCAATCCGGCTGCTATGATTAACGATTTTGTAATTTTCATAAAAATAAGGTTTTAAAGATTAATAAATTTTAGGATGCAAAATTGCCCCTATCCCGGCTTTAAAGCCTTACAGAACGAGGTGTAAAGGTTACATATATCACTCACCGTATTATTGGGATGCTGAAACAAGTTCAGCATGACCGCTTGAGCTAATGTGGGAAACAAAAAAACCCTTCCGAAGAAGGGTTTTTTTTATTTCAATTCGGCATGATTGCCAGTCGGGCTCCGACTAGCGTCTGTGTCCTCCGCCACCGTGACGTCTGTCGCCACCGCCGCGTCTGTCACCTCCGCCTGAGCGGAAACCACCACCGTTGCTTTCTTCTTCGGTAGGTTCAGGCATTCCTTCAGGGCGTGGTAAAAGCACCTTGCGAGATAAACGGAACTTGCCTGTCTTTTGGTCAACAGCCAATAGTTTTACCTTCACAATATCACCTTCGTTAAATATGCCTTGCATGCTGTCGAGGCGTTTCCAATCTACTTCCGAAATGTGGAGCAGACCTTCTTTGCCAGGCAGGAATTCAACAAATGCTCCGAATTCAACTATGCTTTTTACTTTTCCTTCGTATTCAGTTCCAGGTTCAGGTATAGTAGTAATTCCTTTAATACGAGCCAAAGCAGCGTCAATAGCTTCTTTGTTCGGTGAGGAAATATCTACATAACCAATTCCGTCTTTTTCTTCAATAACAATAACTGCACCGGTGTCGGCTTGTATGCCTTGAATCACCTTTCCACCAGGACCTATAACAGCGCCAATCATATCCTTAGGAATCTTAATTTGTATGATACGAGGAGCGTATGGTTTGTAATCTTCATTAGGACCTGCAAGGGTCTTAGCCATTTCGCCTAATATATGGAGACGTCCGTTGCGTGCTTGTTCCAATGCTTGTGCAAGCACTTCGTAAGAGAGTCCGTCAATCTTAATGTCCATTTGGCAAGCAGTGATACCGTCTTTTGTTCCGGTTACTTTAAAATCCATATCGCCGAGGTGATCTTCATCGCCCAGGATATCGGAAAGGATAGCGAATTTCTTAGTCACTGGGTCAGCAATCAATCCCATAGCAATACCAGCAACAGGTTTGGTAATTTGCATACCTGCATCCATCAATGCTAAGCAGCCTGCGCAAACAGTTGCCATAGATGATGAACCATTCGATTCCAATATATCAGATACGATACGAACGGTATACGGATTTTCAGCAGGCATAACGGCTCTTAAGGCACGTAATGCGAGGTTACCGTGTCCTATTTCGCGGCGTCCTGTGCCACGCATCATCTTCGCTTCGCCGGTTGAGAACGGAGGGAAGTTGTAGTGCAGCATAAAATTATTTGTTCCGTCAATCACAGCTCCGTCAATCAACTGGGCATCTAATTTGCTGCCGAGGGTAACAGTGGTGAGTGATTGGGTTTCGCCACGGGTGAATATAGCTGAACCATGCGCCATTGGCAGGTAAGATACTTCACTCCATATAGGGCGTATCTCATCGCCTTTACGGCCATCGAGACGTACTTTTTCATTCAGCATGCAATCGCGAACGGCATCTTTTTCAATTTCGAAAAAGTAACGTTTCATCATGCCACCTTTTTCATCTCTTTCATCTTCTGAAAGGGTCATACGGAAAGCCTCACGAACGGCTTCAAACTTTTCGCTGCGGACATGCTTGTTGGCAATTCCTTCGGTAGCTATGGTATAAAACTTTTCGTAACAATGCTTGCGCATGTTTTCTTTCAAATTGTCATCGTTGGTTTCGTGGGAGTATGTGCGTTTTTCAGTCGCGCCTACCAGATTAGCCAATTCTAATTGAGCTTTGCATTGGTCCTTAATAACATCGTGAGCCAATTTCAATGCTTCCACCATTTCGGCTTCGCTGCATTCTTTCATAGAACCTTCCACCATGTTCAAATCGTGCATGGTTCCGGCAACAATAATATCTAAGGTTGCTTTGGCGTTTTCTTCAAAGGTAGGGTTAACCACAAATTTGCCATCAATTTTAGATACACGTACTTCCGATATTGGCCCGTTAAATGGAATATTTGAAACTGCTATAGCGGCAGAAGCTGCTAATCCTGCAAGTGAGTCAGGCATAACTTTGCCGTCAGCAGAGATTAAGTAAACTAATACTTGAATTTCTGCGTGATAATCATCCGGAAATAATGGACGTAATGACCTGTCAATGAGACGGGAAATTAAGATTTCATATTCCGATGGACGGGCTTCACGTTTGAAGAATCCGCCGGGAATACGACCCGATGATGCAAATTTTTCTTGATAATCAACTGATAAAGGAAGGTAATCCATACCTTCTTTAGCGTCTTTGTTTGATACTACAGTAGCAAGTAACATGGTGTCGCCCATGCGAACCACTACGCTTCCGTCTGCTTGTTTGGCTAACTTACCTGTTTCAATGGTAATAGACCTGTCGCCTTCACCTGGAAGAGCGATTTTAATGTTTTTTATATTCATTATATTTAGATATAAGATATGAGATATAAGCGATAAGCCAAGAAATTGCTTTCTTAGCGCTAATCGTTATCTCTTACCTTTGATTATTAATTATCTGCGGATATCCAGCTTCTTGATAAGTGCCCTGTAACGAGCAATATCTTTAGCTTTTAGGTATTCTAACAGAGCTTTACGTTTGCCTACCATATTTACCAACGACCTTTTGGTTCCCAAGTCCTTTGGGTTATCTTTCAGGTGTTGTGTAAGGAAATTGATGCGGACAGTAAAGAGAGCAATCTGAGACTCAGAGGTTCCAGTTGCGGTTTCAGCGCCTCCGTGGTCACGGAATATCTGCTTTTTAGCTTCTTTGGTTAAGTACATTCTTATTGTATTTTTTATAATTGGGCGCAAAGGTAAGAAAAAGATAGATATAAGATAAAAGATATAAGAGATGAGTGGAAAAAGTGGTGGTTTGAGTAAAATACGAAGTAAAAAAGGCGCCAAAACCTCAATAACCTAGTGTATAAACTCTACTCTATCTCTATAATTGATGAGCATTCTGACGCCAATACAATATTATTAACCGATAATGCACAAACAATTAAAATAAGATTAAAAGGGCAGCGTTTATGGAATATTAAAGGAAAAAGTTGACATTTGCACTATGGGACAAAATAGCATATTATTAGTCGAAGACGAACCAAAAATGTCGGTCTATGTTAAAATGGGGCTCGAAGAGAGTAATTACCATATTGATGTAGCAATGGATGGCAAGGCCGGAGCACAAATGGCCGTAGAAAATAATTACAGTGCCATAATACTGGATATAAGTTTACCAAAGCTAAATGGATATGAGGTATGCAGGATAATAAGACAGCATAAGCCCAAAATGCCTATATTAATGCTTTCGGCACACAACAAGATTGAAGATAAGCTGGCAGGTTTTGATACGGGTACTGATGACTATCTTGCCAAACCATTTGATTTCAGTGAACTTTTGGCGAGGTTAAAGTCATTATTAATTCGATCTGAACCGATTACCGAGCAAACCAATATTTTAAAAGTTGGCGACCTTGAGATTAATATGGATTCGAAAGAAGTGAAACGCGGAACTATGCGTGTGGAGCTTACTGCGAAGGAGTTTAATTTACTGCAATACCTTGCACAGCATAAAAATAAGGTTGTAAGCAGGCACGAACTATTGGAAAAAATATGGGGAATAAATTTTGATACGGGCACCAATGTAATTGATGTTTATATTAATTTCCTGAGGAAAAAAATTGACCTTCCTGCTTATTCAAAATTAATTCATACTTACGTGGGAATGGGGTACATTCTAAAAGAAGCCCCCGATGCAAATTAGGACAAGACTAACTACTCGTTTTTCCCTAATTGTTACAATAATTCTTGTCCTGTTTTCCATTGCAATTTATTTAATTTCATCCGCAAACCGGGAAGATACATATTATAAAGTGCTGAAATCAATGGCACTTACCGAGGCGAAATTATACTCCAAAGATGTGAAGGAGGTAGATACCAATTTGCTTAGAATATTTGATGAAACAAGGGTTAGTCCATTTAACTCTATTGAAATTATTGCAGTATTTGATGAAACCGGAAAATTGGTTTATCAAACCCCGATGGGAAAAAGACCACCGGTTTTCGCGGATGAATTAATCCCGCAAATAAAAGATCATAAAGAAATTCGGTTTAAGAAAAATAATAATCAAACTGTATGGGAATATTTTGAAGGTAATAGTGAAAAGTTATTTGTATTTATTAACGGGTACGATGAAATGGGATTTGATAAACTGCATTTTCTTGCATGGGTATTAGTTATATGTTGCATTATAGCAATAGTGGTTACGTTTATCTCGGGCTATTTTTATCCAGTGCACCTGCTTTCGCCTATAAAATATATTGTTGAATTAACCGAGGAAATAACAGCCACAAGCCTTGATTTAAGGTTGCCCGTTGGGAAAAATAAGGATGAGCTTGACAGGTTGGCGATTACCTTTAATAACATGCTTCAGCGTTTGGAAGAGTCCTTTGAAATGAAACGGGATTTTATTTCGAATGCTTCGCATGAACTTAGAACGCCACTGGGTGTTATGATGGTGCAGATTGAAGTTGCATTGCTTAGTAACAGAACGCCGGAAGAATATAAAAAGACTCTTGCATCACTTCTGGAAGATATAAAAAATCTCCGCGGTATGATGAATAGCCTTCTTGAACTTACGGAAGCGAATATGCAGCCCGGCTCATTAAAATTGAAACCGATTTATATTGACGAATTACTTTGGCAGGCAAAGACAGATTTTGTTAATCAGCATAGGGATTTTACGGTGAACGAGAATTATTCAAAACTTCCAGAGGATCACGATAAACTTTTAATCCAGGGTAATGAATTACTTAAGATAGCCTTTATAAATATAATGAATAACGGCTGTAAATATTCTACAGACAATACAGTGGAGGTATCAGTTGAATCTGTCGATCATGAAGTCTCAGTAATTTTCAAGGATAAAGGTATTGGAATTCCGGCCGGGGATTTGAAAAATGTTTTCCACCCATTTTACCGTGGTTCAAATGCAAAAGCATTTCCTGGAAATGGACTGGGACTTGCGTTATCGATGAAAATTATTGAACTGCATAAAGGACAGTTGAAAATAGAAAGTAAGGTGGATGATTATACTACGGTAACTATTATTTTGCCGAAAGGGAAGAGTTGATAAATAATCATAGCAATACTTTTGCTATTTTTGCATTATACTTAGTGCCATGAAAAACTGGATAACAGATTTAGAAATAAAAAACTTTAAGTCCCTTAAGGAT
>CAIUPO010000145.1 GCA_903901055.1 uncultured Bacteroidota bacterium | reverse complement strand
TTATAAACATAGGTATTGTATACGAAGGATTGAGTAATAAGTTCCGGTAAAATGCAATTTTACAAATAAATATTTGCAATGCAAAATATTTTCACTTAAACATATTCACTAATGAATGTTCATTAGCTCTTCCGAAAATGCGAGTAAAGTGGTTTCATCGTATTTGCGTCCCATCAATTGTATACCGAACGGCATCCCATTCGAATGTTTTCCCAATGGTAGTGATATGGCTGGTAGCCCAGTAATATTAGCCTGTACAGTAAAAATATCTTCCAGATACATTTTAACAGGGTCGAGGTCATTTTGTCCGAATGGGAAAGCAGTACCGGGAGTGGAAGGTAAAAGTATGAGGTCGTAATTTTTTAAAATCTCATTTGTTTTTTCGACAAATATTCTTCTCACTTTTTGTCCGCGGGCATAGTATGCATCATAATATCCGGTGCTTAAAACAAAGGTGCCAAGCATAATTCTCCGCTTCACTTCTTTTCCAAATCCTGCTGAGCGAGATTTTTTATAAACTGTATCCGGGTCCTTAGCATCGGGACTTCTGTAGCCATAATTAATACCATTGTAGCGGGAAAGATTGGAGGAAGCCTCGGCGGTAGTCAGCACATAATAAGTTGGAACAGCATAGTCAATAAACGGAAATGAAACTGGTTCTACTGTATGTCCTTCTGCTTTTAATGAAGCAATAGTTTTTTCCAATGAAGATTTTATTTCAGGATCGAGGCCGGTATGGTCAATGCAATCTTTTATATATGCAATGCGGAGTTTAGAGGTATCAGTTTTTTTGTATTCTTCAAAATAATTAGGAGCATCTTTTTGTAAAAGAGTGCTATCGAATTCATCTTTGCCTGCCATTATTTCAAGCAGCAAAGTTGCATCTTCAATATTGTTTGTCAGCGGCCCAATCTGGTCAAAGGAAGATGCATAAGCAAGTAACCCATATCGTGAAACCCTTCCGTAGCTTGGTTTAAAACCTACCACACCACAGAATGATGCAGGCTGACGAATGGAGCCGCCGGTATCGCTTCCTAATGCTGCTGTACATAATCCCGCTGCCACTGCAGTAGCAGAGCCTCCTGATGAACCACCGGGTACTTTTGAATTATCGTGTGGATTCAAAACTTTTCCGTAAGCTGACTTTTCATTAGAGCTGCCCATTGCAAATTCATCGCAATTGCAGCGTCCAATAATAATTGCATCTTCAGCCAAAAGCCTTTCTACTACTGTGGAATGATAGAGTGAAACAAACCCCTCAAGTATTTTTGATGATACAGAAACGCGATGACCTTTATAGCAAATATTATCTTTTAATCCGATTACCATTCCTGCCAATCTGCCGGCTTTTCCTTTCCGTATTTTGTCATCAACCTCTTGTGCCTGGTGCAAAGCTTCATCACCGAAAACTTCCAAAAAGGCATTCAAGTGTTTATTTTCTTCAATACGTTTTAAGTAGGATGAAACAAGCTTGTGGCAATCCAAAGTACCTGCATTAATCTCTTTTTTTATTTCTCCGAATGTTTTGTTTCCGCTCATAAACAAACTTAACTTTTCATATTTATTTTATCAATCGCCTTTGCCAATTTATGGTCTTTCTCAGTTACAATATCTCCTGCATCATGTGTATTGAGCCATATTTCAAGTTCATTGTAGGTATTCTTCCATTCCGGATGGTGGTCCATCTTTTCGGCAATCAACGCTACATGAGTCATGAATGAAAATGCCTCTTTGAAGTCTTTAAATTTAAACTTCTTATTCAGTTTATTATTTGTTTCTGTCCACATAATTTTTCATTTTTAGTTTATCGTTTTTCTCTTTCACGGAGCTAGACGTTCAAATTTCCACTTATCATTTTCCAATGTATACAATATCCTATCGTGAAGGCGGCTGGCCCTTCCCTGCCAAAATTCAATACGGTTCGGGATAATGCAAAATCCTCCCCAAAATGGCGGACGAGAAATCTCTGTATTTTCATGTTCTATCATGAAATTATGATGTTTCATTTCAATTTCATCACGGCCTTTTATAACTTTACTTTGAGGTGAAACCCATGCCCCCGCTTTGCTTCCAGGCGGCCTTGAGTTGAAATATTTATCCGAATCTTCAATACTAACTTTCACCACTTTCCCTTCAACCCTCAATTGTTTTTCTATGGAATGCCAATAGAATGTCATCGATGCATAAGGGTTTTCAATTAACTCCCTGCCTTTGCGACTATCATAATTGGTGAAAAAAACAAAGCCGTCTTTTTCCAAACCTTTCAGCAACACAACTCTTGCCGATGGTTTACCATCTTTTGTAGAAGTCGATAACACAAAGGCATTGGCACTATCGGGCGCACTCTTCAATGCTTCGGCAAACCATTTTTCAAATTGTTTAAATGGATGTGCATCAACGTCGGACTCGGATAAGGAGTCTCTGCCGGGCCTGTATTGGATGCCTAATAAATCGTTATTTAAAATACTCATGGCTAATTGCTAGGACACAAAATTAGCAAAGTAATGCGTATTAATCTTTTCGGCCTGCAACCATAACAATCTTCTAACGAATTTCCCTTGTTTTAAGCGGATCTCCCCAAACCTCAGCTAGCTTCTTTTTAATTGGTTCTACAGGGTCTTTACCGGTTGCTTTCATATAATTTTGGGTGGCTGACCAGCTATACAAATTTCCAATGATAAATTCCATATTGGCATTTACTAAAGTTTTAAATTCAGGTGTTTCAATTCTTTTAAACGGCATAGGAATATCCTTATAATGATTGCGCACATAAGCTGATTCGGCAGGCCAGTAATCTTTTAAAAATACCCAGGATAGGTTCAATACAATTGGGTCAATGTCTTTATCAATCTCACTGTCGCAATAAGTCCATGCTGCAACTATACCTCCGGGTTTCAGCACCCTGTCTACTTCTTTATAAAACTTGTCAAAATCCAACCAGTGAATAGCGGCAGCAATAGTAACCAAATCAACAGTACCTGATTCTATGCTGCTGTCGTCTGCCAGAGCCTTATGATACGTTACTCTTTCATGTTGCATAGCATTATTTAATTGCGGTTGGCTGCCATCAGTAGCTATTATTTTTTTAAAATACTTAGCAAGAGGAATAGCAGCCTGCCCATTACCTGTAGCGCAATCCCAGGCTAAGTCATGTGCTTTAACCAGAGAGGCCAGATAGGTAAAAAGCTCATCGGGGTAATGTGGGCGCGACTTAACGTAAATGGAGGATTGGCTGGAGAAATAATCTTTGAATTCCATAAGGATTATTATGGTCTCAAATATAAGAAAGAAAACAGTGGATAAAATAAATAACCCCTAATTTCTACCTGAGTAAACAGATGAAATTAAGGGTTATATGTAAAAGAAAATAATCTACGATTTTTATTTCTTGTCGTAGTTTACAGTTGTTGGACCTACCTTAATGGATAGTTGACCGTTTGCTTTGTTAAAACCAAACTTCACGGTTCCCATTCCTTTGCCAATGTCAACAGCTAAAGAATCACCTGTCGCTTTGCCTGTCATTTTGGTTGCTCCGTGGCTAAGAGTATAGTTATCACCTTCTTTTGAAACATTGAAGGTGTCAGCTCTGCCGTCCATGCTGCCAATCCATCTTCCAACAAACTTGTCTCCTCCGCCATTACAAGCGAAAAATAAGGTTGCCAGTGCTCCAATTGCTAATAAATTCTTTTTCATTGTCGTATTTTTTAGGGTTAAGGCGTCAAAAGTAATATTTTTATGCATGTTTACTAGAAAATAAATTCAACAGTAAGGGCATTGAAGTATTTTAGTTAGCTAAAACTTTACATTTGCCCTCCAATTTTAAAAGTGTTTTGAAAATAGTTGCTACAAAAAAGGAGCTTGATACACTGCTGTCGCCGTTCAGTGGGAATGGCAATAGCATTGGTTTAGTGCCGACTATGGGTGCCTTGCATAAAGGCCATATATCGCTTGTAAGTCTTTCAATTGCTGAAAATGATATTACAGTTTGCAGCATCTTTGTAAATCCAACTCAATTCAACGATCCCGCTGATTTAAAACGATACCCAAGACCAGTTGATAGCGACCGCCAAATGCTTGAAAACGCTGGCTGTGATATACTCTTCATGCCTTCAGTCGAAGAGATGTATCCAAATAACGATTACACTTTGCTGAATGAAGACTTTGGTATGCTGGACAAGGTTATGGAAGGTAAATCACGCCCGGGCCACTTTGCAGGCATGATCACAATTGTAAGCAAACTTTTCAATGCTGTTAAGCCGCACAAGGCCTATTTTGGTAATAAGGATTTTCAGCAACTTACTATAGTAAAGTACTTTGTAAAAAAACATAATCTGCCGCTCATTATTCGGGAATGCCCTATCAGTCGTGATGATGACGGGTTGGCTATGAGTTCGAGAAACAGATTATTATCCCCTGAGGAAAGAAAAGCGGCAACATTAATCCCGAACACTCTATTTACTGTGAAAAAAACTTGGGGAACGGCAAAAATTTCAGACTTAAAAAAGTTCGTTTTGGACGAATTTGCAAAAGAGCCAATCTTAAAGCTCGATTATTTTGAGATTGTGAACTTCGATACCCTCATATCAGTTACTGAACCGATATTGCCCGAAATGCCAATTATTGCTTGTATAGCCACATTCGCAGGCAAAATAAGGCTCATTGATAATATAAGGCTTCAATAGTAGGCTGTTATAGGTTTATTTGGCCTTGATTTAAAGGAAAATTCCATTCAATTCGGTCACATTGTGAATAACATTCAGTAAAATAATTCAGAAAACATACTTGTATTGATTGAAAATTTTACTTTTGCAAAAATTTTAAAAAAAGTAAACCCATGTACTGGACATTAGAACTCGCATCATATTTGGAAGACGCACCATGGCCGGCTACTAAAAGTGAACTTATAGATTACGCCATTCGCTCCGGAGCTCCTATAGAAGTTGTAGAAAACTTGCAAGAGATGGAAGACGAAGAAGAAATATATGAGAACATAGAAGAGATCTGGCCCGATTACCCAACCAAAGAAGATTTTCTTTTTAACGAAGACGAATATTAATGAGTTATAAGTTATGAGTTATAAGTTATAACCCGTAGTCAATTCGGATATAACTCATAACTTATAACTCATAACTGAAACTATGGCTTCCGACATATTGCTTTCGTTTGAGCGAAATGAAAAAGTTGATCTTTTAAAGAAAACACTCAAAGAAAGTCCCGCTTGTTGTATTACTCCTGAAAGGCTTTCAGGGAGTGCCCTTGCATTTATTGCCTCGAGCATTATTGGTTCACTAAAAGGGAATCATTTATTCATACTTCCGGAAACGGAAGAATCCATTTATTTTAGTAATGACCTCGAAAACCTGCTTCCGGGCAGGGATATACTTTATTACCCAGCAATAACTCCCGCCGAAAGGGCACGGGATTCCGGCAGGGCAGGACTGCTGAAGAAAACAGAAATTTTAAACATAATTAGGAAGGAAAAAGGGCAGATTATTGTCGCTCCGGCCGCCGCTTTATGTGAAAAAGTAGCCGACAGTAAAGTAATAGAAGAGAACACTTTTGTAATTGAAAAGGGCTCCCGTCTTTCAATGGATTTTGTAGTTGAACTATTGCAACAATACAATTTTCAGCGGAATGATTTTGTTGCTGATCCTGGCCATTATTCAAGGCGTGGCGGTATTTTAGATGTGTTTTCATTCTCAGATGAACATCCATTTCGCCTGGAATTTTTCGGTGACGAAGTAGAGTCTATCCGCTTGTTTGATGCATCTACCCAGCTTTCCCTTAAAGAATTGAAGCGGATTGAAATCACGCCCAACTTACGTGATAATTTAAGTACGAAATCAAATCAAAGTTTGCTTCAATACCTGAAGGAAAATGGCACTACTTACTTATGGATAAAGGATTACCCTATTGTAATTTCAGCACTGGACGAGGCTTTCGATGAGCAGTTTGAAGACTCGCCTGAAAGTGCAAAACAACTTTTTGCATCCATTGATTTTGATGTAGAGTGTAAAGACTTTTCAAGAGTGGTTTGGGGCAAGACGCCTTCTGAAGTTAGCCACCATATTGAATTTCCATGCTCTCCACAAAAATCATTCGGTAAGAATTTCGAATTGTTTTTTGATGAGATAAATGAGAATATAAAAAAGGGTTATCGTAACTATATCTTCACCGATACAGAGCAACAGATGCAACGTTTGAAAGAAATATTTTCAGACGTGCAACTAAAATCTGCACATGATTTTGACCTTGAGAAAGTTTTGATGCCCGTGTTTTTGCCGATTTATCAAGGGTTTTCAAGCCATGAAACAAAAATTGCAGTTTATACTGACCACGAAATATTTGGGCGGTATCATCGCTTCCGTATAAAAGATACTTTCTACAAGTCGAAGGAAGCACTTACCCTGAAAGAGCTTCACGACCTTAAAGCGGGTGACTTTGTAACACATATAGATCATGGCGTGGGCCGCTTTGCAGGCCTCGATAAGATTGATGTAAATGGTAACTCGCAGGAGGTAGTTAGGATACTTTATAAGGACAATGACTTGTTACTTGTCAGCATACATTCATTGCATCGTATCAGCCGCTATTCCAGCAAAGAAGGGCATCAGCCGACACTCGACAAACTTGGCTCAGCGCAATGGAAAGCATTAAAGCAAAAGACAAAGCGCAGAATAAAGGAACTTGCTTTTGACTTGGTTAAAATTTATGCAGAGCGCAGATCCCGCGAGGGCTTTGCTTTTCACCCAGATACTTATTTGCAAAATGAGTTGGAGGCATCTTTTATTTATGAAGATACTCCCGACCAGGAAAAAGCCACTCGCGATGTAAAAAAAGACATGGAATCTCCTCACCCGATGGACAGGCTTGTTTGTGGTGATGTGGGTTTTGGCAAGACAGAAATAGCCATACGTGCGGCTTTTAAAGCAGTGACTGACAGCAAGCAGGTTGCGGTATTAGTACCGACAACAATTCTTGCTCTCCAACATTTTAAAACATTTTCTGAACGCTTGAAAGAGTTTCCTTGCAATATTGATTACCTCAACCGTTTCCGCACCAGCAAGGCCAGAACACAGGTTTTGAAAAATCTGGAAGAAGGTAAACTGGACATCGTTATTGGTACGCACCAATTGGTAAACAAAGAAATAAAATTTAAAGACCTCGGATTATTGATTGTGGACGAAGAGCAAAAGTTTGGAGTAGGAGTGAAGGAGAAATTAAAGACCATGCGTTCTACGGTGGATATTCTAACACTGACAGCCACGCCAATCCCTCGTACATTACAGTTTTCATTAGTAGGAATACGTGATCTTTCGGTGATT
>CAIUPO010000144.1 GCA_903901055.1 uncultured Bacteroidota bacterium | reverse complement strand
TATCATATATTGTTTCTGCAATAAACTTGCGGTCTGATGAGCCCCATTTCGGGTTCGACTTTAGCAGGTTGTTTACAACACTGTCGGCATGTTTTCCATCCGTATAAATCTGCCTGAGGCCCTCAATACAGGCTTTCACCAGATTAGGGTGAAGTCTTACTTTATTTCTTTTTTCAATATCCATAGTTGCGGTAACAGACAATTCTATAAAAAGCAAAAGGCATCAGCCGGCTGGCTGATGCCTTTATAATACAATTAGTTATACAATTAGAAAGAAGCTCTTGATTTGTAGCTCTTTTGGAAGAAACTCTTTTTCATGTGTTTCGATAGTTTTGGGTTAATCATAATCCCAAGTGTTATTGCAGTTGTAATAAAACTATCGTTGTTTTTTGGGTTACCGCGAGGACTACCAGGGCCATATTGAGCGGCTTCTAATTTTGTTAAACCAGTAACATACTGGCTTTGATTGCTCAGATATTTGCTGAATGCATTGGGTAAATTCTTGTCATTTCCATATACAGGATATTTTTTACTTACATCATCAATATAATCGGTAAAGGTTTTATCCCATGCAAGTTCCCAACCTAATCTTACAGATTTATTGAAGGTATAATAGAACCCAATACCTACAGGAATTGCAGCCTGCATAAGTTTATATTCTGGTTCGCCTTCTGTAGTTAAAGTGTGTAGTGGGTAGTATTGACCGGGAGTGTAAGTAATTGTATGTGTCTGGTCAGTCCAGGTATGGGTAATCATGGCTTCAGGGTTCATGTGATATACTCCAATACCGCCAAATAAAAATGCATTAAAAGTTGTGGTATAATTAAAGTTTCCGCCAACATCCGGGTTATCGTAAAAGGTCCATTCTAAACGCAAGGCACCTTCAATAATATCATTCTGGTAATTAAGGTTTCTGCCTCTTATTGCAGTTACACTTGAAAGGCTATCAAATCCCTGTAACCTTAAATAATCAAAATGACCGGAAATAGAAAAAGCTTTTGAAAGTTTATATCTCATATAAAATCCCAAATCCCAGCGAATTTGGCTGGTTTGCATATCAAGTATCCAGGGACGACCGGATTTAGAAATCCCTCCTATGTCGCAAAGTCCAGATGCAGCCCCTGCTTTTATTCCAATTTCAAATTTATTTTGTTGTCCGAACGCAAGCGCAGGTACAATGCATATTCCGAGGATGAGTAGTTTATTAAGGCGCATGTCTTTTTATTTAGGCAACAAATATATATATTTATTGTAATATGGTAGAGGGTTCTTTGAATATTTATCTTAAAAAATAAGATTAATTTAATATTCGTTTGGATTCCAGCAGTATAATAAACTATTTCGGGGTGATTGGGAAGCTTTTTACTAATTAAATATGGTCAAAGGACTTTTGATAAACCTGAATTTTCATAAATTAGCCGAAATTTTACCTTATGAACCTAAAAATTGTTGTTTTTGCCTTTATGGTAATGGCGTTAATGTTTTCACTTACTTCTTTTATCGGGAAAGGGGACAAAAAGACACTTTATGATTTTAAAGCTAAAACAATTGACGGAAAAGATTTTGATTTCTCGGCTTTGAAGGGAAAAAAAGTGATGATAGTAAATACTGCTTCCTTATGCGGAAATACTCCCCAGTATGCTGATCTTGAAAAGCTTTACCAGCAATATGGAGGTGAACACTTTACTATAATTGGTTTTCCTGCGAATAATTTTGGAAGCCAGGAACCGGGAACAAATAATGAAATACACCAGTTTTGTACAAAGAATTATGGGGTGACTTTTCAAATGATGGAAAAAATTTCGGTAAAAGGCGATTCAATGCATCCTTTGTATACATGGCTTACTGAAAAAGCCCTTAATGGAGTTCAGGACGCACCGGTTACCTGGAATTTTCAGAAGTTTCTAATTGATGAAAATGGCAACTGGGTAGGCGTTGTTGCCCCTAAGGAGTCAATCTTGAGCGACCGAATTTATAACTGGATTAAAGGAATTAAGTAAAACAAAAAGTGGAGGGTTGAAAATGTATTAAAACTTTCAACCCTCCACTTACAATTCCAAGACTTAAGAGCAGTACTCTTCGTAGGCTGCACGTAGGTTTTCAGCAACCATATTAGCCGAATGGCCTTCAATACGGTGGCGCTCAATAAAGTAAACCAATTTACCGTCTTTAAATAAGGCCATTGATGGGGATGATGGAGGGTAAGGCAAGGTATATTTTCTTGCCTGGGCAGTAGCTTCCACATCAAAACCAGCAAAAACGGTAACAAAATGGTCTGGTTTTTTAGTTGAACCTAGTGACATTAAAAGGCCCGGTCTTGCTGCACCCGCTGAGCATCCGCAAACTGAATTGAATACTAATAAGGTAGTGCCCGGTTGTTTAATAGCATTATCTACTGCTACAGGAGTAGTTAAGTCAATGAACCCTGCTTCGGTGAGTTCAGATTTCATAGGTATTACTAGCGTTTCTGGATACATATTGTTGTAATTATTAATGTTAAATATTATGGTTTGCAAAGATAGGCTTTTTTCACGAATTATTGATAATGAATAATGAAGTATCACCTAAAATTGTGGCAGGGACAAATGAATTAAGTTTATTCGTAAAATTGGATAGTGTGGAATGGAGTTCACTCTCTTAGTGATTGTCTCGGCTGCTATAATTTCATTTTAAAAAAGATAGTTTATCTGGAGAAATAGCGTTCACGGGTTATGATTTTTCTATCAACAAGAGTCAAAAAGGCCAATCAGTTTCGATTTAAATATGGTTACGTTATCAACCTTGCTCCGTTAATTACTTCTTGCTTTTGGGTTACTTAAAGGCATTTGCAACCGCTACTTTTGTGCAAAGTTCAGGCTCTGCCTATGATAAAATCTATACTCGTCCTTTTTAACCTATTAGGTCTGTTACTATGCAGGTTGTTTTTTCCTGTTTCAGTTAATGTAAGCCAGTCGGTTGCCTTTTCTGCTAATATAGGCGGTTCCTTTATTGTTCAAGTGGCTATTAATAAGGGTGATTTAAAAGGGATATCCAAATTTACCGAGCAATTGCCCAAAGGCTTTACTGCCACTGCTATTGATATGCAAGGGGCTAAAACCATGTTTGATAACAATACTATTCAATTCTCCTGGGATTCACTCCCGGCAGATAATATTCTGAATGTCTCTTTCCGGGTTGATGTGGGCTCTTCTGCATCAGCGGTGAGAGATACCTTGGTTGGCAAATTCTTTTATATAGTAGATAACCAAAAGCTGGAGGCGGATTGTATGCCATCCTACATTACCATAAATGGGGAATCTAACGCCGACGCCAATGGTTCACATATTATAGACAGTATAAAGATTTGCCAGGGAGGAGTATTTGCAGTCCGTCGGTTTCCATCACCGGCTATTGCACCTAATACCGATGCTAAAATTACTATAATAATTCATAAATCTTCAGTTATCGGCTTCGCAAAGGTGGAGGACAGTATCCCACCCGGATTTACTGCTGCAGGGATTGATGTGGGTGGTTCGTCCTTTACATTTGTAGATAACATTGCAAAATTCGTTTGGCAAAGTATTCCACCAGATTCGGTTATCACAATTTCTTACCGTTTAATGGCCGGGTCATCTGTAAGCGGAATACATGCCATAAGTGGTAACTTTTCGTATATATATCAAAGCGCACCTCTAACCTGTTCACTTGGCACAACCATTTTCAACACGTCAGTTTTACCAAATAATATTGTTGCAAGCAATAATGCAACACAAAATGTTCAGTCTTCAGTCCCCCCTCCTCGTTATCTCGTGTTTACGCCAACCGGTAAAGTGGTTACACAAAGACCGGACACCGTTAAAGTTGCTACAGGTAAAAGAGACCAGCCTGTAGCAACTGCCGATGCAAATAGTATGTCGTCGGGAAATAATTCTAATTCAGCACAACCCATTTCCGCTCCTCAAACAGGAATAAATTATAGAGTTCAGATTATGGCCCTTCATAATCCTGTAGATGTATCTTATTTTTCATCGCAACGGCACCTGAGTGTAGCCGTAAATATGGAGTTGAACGGGGGATTTACAAAGTACACAGTAGGAAACTATCCTGATTATAAAACCGTAAGGGATGAGCGAGAAAATATACGAAACAAAGGTATTGCAGGCCCATTTGTGGTTTCTTATAATTCAGGTGTTCGGATTACTGTTCAGGAAGCCTTAATGATTTCCCACCAAAAGTGGTATCAGTAGGATATAGGAAATATAAATAAAGCCGGTAGCAACCGTAAGCCTGTTACAATTGTATATTGATTTTTTCAATATAGCATAGGTGTATTGATTATCAATGTGTATGTGCATTTCTTGTTCATTCTTTTCCATAAAAATGGGGGCATTGGGGGTGTTTATTTGAAAAAATAGATTATTTTTGCCTAATCCGTCTCCTTGCAAGGAGTTTCGGGGCCTATGGAAATAACAAAAAAAGACTTATTTGATTAAAAAAATTATGCAAAAGTTAGGTAAAGTATTTTTCCGCATATTGCTGCTCGCATTTCTTTTAAGTAGTGTTACATCAGCTACTCTTTTTGCACAAACTAAGGACAGTACAAAGCACCATTCTAAAAGTGCGTCAAAAGCTGCGAAAAATAATGGCAGCAAAGCATCTGCCGATAACAGTGCTGACCAACCTTTGCTTATTCATCCTATAATCAGGTTAGGAACCGGAGTCCTGTCTTATATTGGAAATGCAAAACCTGGTACCGGTACTACAACTATTCAGAACCCTGCCAGCGGTCGTATTGGATATGAACTGGCTCTTGCCCAAAAATTATCACCTGTAACTGAATTTAACCTATACTTCCTGTATGGAAATTTGTCAGTTACTGAACGAACCAGTACTGTTGACTGGAACTTTCAATCAACTATTGCAGGGGGGGGAATTAACATTTTGTTTAAACTTTTACCAAAGAAGGAAGTAACCCCATTTGCTTTATTAGGGGTTGAATCGTATGAGTTCTTTTCACGAGCCGATGTTTATGATGCTTATGGAAACCAATATTATAACTGGACTGACGGTTCGCTGAGAAGCCTTCCGCAAACTGCACCCAATGCGGCAGCAGCAAAAATACTATATCAGGATTACAGTTATGAAACCGATATCAGGTCATTAAACCTGGATGGGTCTGGTAAGTATACCCAGCAAACATTTGCTATTCCGGTTGGTATAGGAATTATGATGCATGTGGGCACACGTGCCGACTTTATGGTTGGAACTACTTTGCATTATACATTCACCGACCACATTGACGGACTTACCCCCCAAAATCAGGGAGTTTTAAAAGGCGATATATCGCACGATATGTTCTTGATGAGTTATGTATCAATCCGCTTTAACCTTACTAGGGATCATCCCAAGACGCATAGATATGATAACATAGACAATGATCCATATATTATGAAGGATACAGTTCATCCTTTTGCAGAAGGAAAGTTTGATACTTCTGCTGCTGCAAGACAGCGTGAATATGAAATGTATATGGACAGTACCGGAAAATTTGGTAAGGTTCAGGTTGACCCATTTAGCTGGAAGGTAAAAAATGCTGTGCCTCCAACTAATACGGGTGTAAAGGCGACTACATCTACTATTCCTTCAAAAGTTACACCGGCAAATTCCAGCAATACAAATACGGATGCGGTAGTTTATAAAGTTCAGCTATTGGCTACTTACGTTAAACTTGCGGAAGGGATAACCTTCGCCGGAATTAATGATAAGGCGGCTGTTATTGTAGATAAAGGAATGTACAGGTACTCCACCGGAAACTTTACCAACTTTAATGATGCTGCGAAATACCTGAACCAGTTGAAGGGTATAGGTTATTCGGATGCATTCATAACAGCTACACAAAATGGTAAGTTTGTTACAGTAAGCCAGGGCACAGGCGCGGCTAAAACAACTACTGCCACTGCAAATAATACTACTTCTAAAGCTACCTCAACAGCTGCTACTCCTGCCGTTAATTCTTGGGTAGATAAACTGGGAACAGGGCTTGTATTTAAATTGCAATTGGGTGTGTTTGGCGCAACTGCTCCGGATGCTGCCTTTATGAGCAGGTTGAGCCAGTTTAAGGATGTTATAGTCATTAAGGATAATGCAGGTTTGAGCCACTATTTGGTTGGCGGATATAAAGACTTTACAAGTGCAACTACAGCTAGAGACCAAATGAAGACAAGTGGAGTGAAAGATGCTTGTGTAATGGCATTTAATAATGGCCGTTATATCTCAAATGCTGATGCAATAAATATGCAGAAGAAATAAGGCATACAAGCCTATGAAATAAAAAAGGTCCCGCAAGTTTGCGGGACCTTTTTTATTTCATGGAAGACCTTCAAAAGGGTTCATTCGAATATTTTTTTTGGTTTTATTCAATAAAGTGTTTATGCAACGTTATGCAACACTTTTGCAAATTTTCAAAATCATCAAATGGCTCAGTAATAGTTGAAATACAAGTTATTAAACCCATAGTATACATTTAAAATAAATTATTAAAAGATTGTACTAATATTATTTAAAATATAGCAATTAATAAATTTTGGTTATTGACTTTTAGAAAGACTACAAATTTTAACAGGGGTGATGCTACCTTATATCGATTTGATAGTGCGCCTAATTATTCAGTAACAAAAAACCCCGACAAACTTGCCGGGGTTTTTTCCTTTTAGAACCTAACAAAAATTAATTATGCATCAATATTTGCATAGCGGGCGTTCTTCTCAATAAAATCGCGGCGAGGGGCTACATCATCACCCATAAGCATAGAGAAGATACGGTCGGCTTCGGCAGCGCTTTCAATTGAAACCTTACGCAACTTGCGCGACTCAGGGTTAATGGTGGTTTCCCATAATTGTTCGGCATTCATTTCACCAAGACCTTTGTATCGTTGTACGCCTACGTTGTCTTTTCCGTTCTTGCCAATTTCAGCAATGGCTGCATCGCGTTCATCTTCGGTCCAGGCATAGCGTTGTTCCTTTCCTTTCTTCACCAAATAGAGTGGGGGAGTGGCAATATAAATATGTCCGTTTTCAATCAGCTCCTTCATATAGCGGAAGAAAAAGGTAAGGATGAGTGTAGTAATGTGGCTACCATCTACGTCGGCATCGCACATGATTACGATTTTATGGTAACGCAGTTTTTCAATATTCAGCGCACGGTCATCTTCGGCAGTGCCTTTAAACACGCCCAGTGCAGTATAAATATTTTTTATTTCCTCGTTCTCGTATATCTTGTATTCCATGGCTTTTTCCACATTCAGAATTTTACCCCTAAGTGGCAACACCGCCTGGAAGTTACGGTTACGGCCTTGTTTGGCGGTTCCACCTGCAGAATCTCCTTCGACAAGGAATAACTCACATTGGAAAGGATCTTTCTCGGAACAGTCTGCAAGTTTACCAGGCAAACCTCCGCCGGTAAGCGCACCTTTACGTTGCACCAACTCGCGTGCTTTGCGGGCTGCATGGCGTGCCTGAGCAGCAAGTATAACTTTATCTACAATTACTTTAGCTTCTTTCGGATGCTCCTCTAAAAAGTTGTTGAGCATTTCACCAACCACGGTATCTACAGCACCAATAACTTCTTTGTTACCCAGTTTGGTTTTGGTTTGTCCTTCAAATTGTGGCTCTGCAACCTTAACGGAAATAACTGCTGTAAGTCCTTCGCGGAAATCATCGCCATCAATTTCAAATTTCATTTTTGCCAGCATCCCTGATTTTTCTGCATACGACTTTAACGTACGTGTAAGCGCGCGGCGGAAACCTGCAAGGTGTGTTCCACCCTCGTGGGTATTGATATTGTTTACGTAAGAGTGCAAATTCTCGGTATAGGAAGAGTTGTAAAGCATGGCTACTTCCACCGGGAAACCATTCTTTTCCGATTCCATATAGATAGGTTCCGGAATTAATTTTTCGCGGTTCTCATCTAAATAAAGAACAAATTCTTTTAAGCCACCTTCCGAGAAAAATGAATCAGAAATAAATTCTCCTTTTTCATTTTTTTCACGTTCATCGGTAATGGTAAGCCTAACACCTTTGTTCAGGTAAGCCAATTCACGCAGACGTGCAGTAAGGATATCATAATGGTAAACTGATTCAGTAAAGATGGTATTATCGGGTAAAAACGTTTGCGAGGTGCCTGTTTTATCCGATTTCCCAATTACTTTCACATCATACAATGGTTTGCCTTTGCTGTATTCCTGGGTGAATATTTGGCCTTCCCGTTGAACAACGGTCTTCAAGTGAATGGAGAGTGCATTTACGCAGGATACACCCACACCATGCAATCCACCCGATACTTTGTAGGTGTCTTTATTAAATTTTCCACCGGCATGTAATACGGTCATAACAATTTCCAGAGCCGATTTGTTTTCTTTTTTCATGATACCGGTAGGAATACCCCGGCCGTCATCATTTACAGTTATGGAGTTATTGGTATGTATAAAAACATCTATGTTTTTACAGTATCCCGCAAGGGCTTCGTCAATGGAATTATCCACTACTTCATACACCAGGTGATGCAGGCCGCGAAGACCTGTATCGCCAATATACATGGCAGGGCGTAAACGGACTGCTTCAAGTCCTTCTAATACG
>CAIUPO010000143.1 GCA_903901055.1 uncultured Bacteroidota bacterium | reverse complement strand
CCTGTCTGTCTTTAAACTTGGAAAATCCAAAAAATTTCTTTAAATAATCTGTTAGTTCGTTTTCTTTAACCTTTCTGCCCATTAAGTCGCTTATTTTTATTTACAGGGTAAATATAATATATTATCTGAAAACAAGACATGTTATTTCTTCAATCAATTTATTTTTTGGGACTAATTACGAGCGGATAATTTTATTTTATGTATCTTACCAAAGGCATGTAAGGATGATTGATTTTACTGTTAAATATCGTTAAATGTTTCATTTCCTCACTTTACCTTGTACATTTACTTGTTTTACATTAAAGTAAACGGAAAGAGTTTTATATTTTTGGGAATTCTTTCCCAAAGAGATACCTTCGTACAGAATCTTTTTCTTTTAAATGAAACACGGACTATTCTTAATTTTCAGCGTCCTCTTGCTTTTTGCAACCAAACCTGCATTGGCTGACAAACCGGATACTGTGAAGGTAAAAGTCAAACATACGGTAACATATTCTTATACCGAATCGATGTTTGCTCCTTATAATATCTGGGCTCAGAATGGTTGGCAGAACAGGCGTAGCACTGATACTAACCTAAATAATTTTGAAGTTTATACCAATCGCTACAACCTCGGAAACACAGGCTTGCCTTATGTTCCAATTCTATTTAATTCGGATTTGCAGCCCATGGGATTCTATTATGGGCAGGACTATATAAGTCATAATTTTTTTGCAGACTCCTCTCTTCGTTATTATGATACAAGGGCCCCTTTTACACAATTCTATTATGTTTCAGATCCTCAGATACACCAGTTTTTTCAGTTTACCCACGCGCAAAATTTTGGAAAAAACCTTGATTTTGCTTTCGGTTTTAAACGGATTCGTTCCCAGGGAAATTATTTAAACCAGAGCACCAATTTGAATCAGCTTTCATTGGATGCAAACTATCATATCAAACGATATATTCTTTTTGCCAATGTTATATATAATGTTCATAAATTTCAGCAGAATGGGGGCATTGTATCAGATACAGACTTAGGTAATACTAACTACTCTGACCGGCAAACAACACCCGTAAACCTCAATTTTGCAACTTCAATAATGCGTGAACAATCCATTCACCTGCAACAGTATTTTTTCCTGGGGTTCAGAAATGGTGATACGTTAAAAGATAACCCATTGTTTTATATATCGCATTCATTAAAGGTGGCGGGACATTCCAATATTTTCACTGATAATAGTATTGCAGATTCTGCTTACTTTCAATATCCATTATATCGTTTGCATGATTCACTGACATACGATTCTTTACGGTACAATGAATTTAGTAATGATATATCGTTTGGTTCGGGCAAAGGCTGGAACAAATTTTTACATTGGGAAGCCGGTGCAAAACAACAATGGATTCACTTCCGGAATTTTGTTTCGGAACCTCAAGGAGAAGGCATAAACACTGTGCTTGTTACAAAAAAAATCACTGATACTGTCTTCAATAATTATATTGCCCATGCCCGAATTTATAACACATTCGACAGTGGCAAAATACTTTTTGAAGCAACAGGACAATATATATTCGCAGGCAGCCAGCAGGGCGATCAACAAGAAGTTATTCAACTAGGGTTAAAGATTGATTCAACAAAATTTTTGAAACTTACGGGAAGTTATTCTGACCAAACCCCACCCTTTCTTTACGACCTTTACCAGGGGAATAATATTAATTGGATAAACAGGCTTTACAACACAACTACCTCAGCAGTTACGCTCACTTTCTTTGATAAGAATTGGAAATTAGGAATAACACTTCAGGCATCGCGCATCACTAACCTGGTTTATTTCGATAATAATGCACAACCGATGCAGTATCATCCTTCATTTATGGAATACAATGCAGGCATTACCAAGGATTTCAAATTCTTCCGTAAATTTCATTGGAACACCTCCGAAAAACTTCAATATGTTGCGGATTCAGTCCCATTGCGGCTTCCGAGGCTAGTAACAGAGAATTCTGTTTACTTTCAGAGTTATTTATTCCATCACGCATTACTTTTAAGGGTAGGGGTTGATTTGTATTTCAACACTTCATACAAAGGGTATGCATATATGCCCGTAACCGACCAATATTTCCTGGAAAATTCAACAAAGCTTGGCAACTATTTATATGTTGACCCATTTGTTTCATTCCGAATTAAAACATTCCGGATGTTCCTTAAACTTGAAAACGCAACAGAGGGATTAGTCCCAATAAACTATTATTATGCGCTCCATTATCCGATGCCAGACCGTACACTACGTTTTGGAATTAACTGGGACTTCTGGAATTAGTTATTGAGTATGAAAATCGCAATAGTTGGCACAGGAATAGCAGGCATGGGATGCGGGCATTATCTGAAAGATAAGGCTGAGATTTTCTTTTATGAAAAGAACAATTATGCAGGTGGACATACAAACACTATCACGCTTGACGAGGACGGTAAAGAAGTAAATATTGATACTGGCTTTATGGTGTTTAACCATGTAACTTACCCTAACCTTATTAAATTATTTACTGAGCTGAGTGTGCCGTCATACAAGACTAGCATGTCATTCAGTGTGCAATATAAACCTGTAGGACTGGAATTTTGCGGTTCGGGCTTAAACGGACTTTTTGCACAGCGAAAAAATATATTTAATCTTCGCTACATACAAATGTTGAAACAGATAACCCGTTTCAATGATGAAGCTGTAAAGGATTTGGATAATACCACCTATGCCGGATACTCTATTAAAGAATATATAAAAGTAAAAGGGTTTGGTGACGATATGTTGCAGCGTTACCTTATCCCTATGAGTGCTGCTGTTTGGTCTACTCCTATGGATAAGATGCTCGATTTTCATGCACAAACGCTAATCCGTTTTTTTTATAATCATGGTTTTTTGGGGTTGAATACTCAACACCAATGGTACACTGTTACCAATGGCAGCAAGACATACAGGGATATCATCATGAAACCTTTCCAAAATAATTTGAGGTTGAATGACCCTGTAGTAAAAGTAAAACGGAAAAATGGAAAGGCTGTAATTCTCACACAAAGTGGAATAGAAGCGGAATATGATAAAGTAATTATTGCCTGTCACGGGGATGAAGCATTAGCATTATTAAATGAGCCGACTCATCTTGAAAAAAATTTGTTGAGTGTATTTAAGTACCAAAAAAATAAAACAGTTTTACATACCGATACATCAGTAATGCCCAAGACCAAAAGAGTTTGGTCGAGTTGGAATTACAGGATGGAGGAAAAGGAAGGAAAGCTTCATGCATCTACGATTTATTGGATGAACAGCCTGCAACGGGTAAGTGATAAAAAGAATTATTTCGTTTCCCTGAATGATCCCGGAAATATTGACGAGAAAAAAATAGTGAAGGTAATAGACTACGAACATCCATTGTTCGATTTACATACGGCCAAAGCCCAACCAGATTTACCTAAACTAAATGGAACTGGCCCCATCTATTTTTGTGGAAGCTATTTTCGTTATGGATTTCATGAAGATGCGCTGTGGTCAGCGGTGGGGTTGTGTGAGGCGCTCGCCAAAACCCTAAAACTCTGATTAGTTTTAAATAATTCCCCGTTGGACTCCGACTTCAATCCACATTTTATCCCCTTTCGTATGTTTATATATGAAAGAATCAATAGATTTGTAGAGTTGTAATGCCGCTGGATATGAATTTTTGCCTTTTGATTACTAATTCCTAATTATTAATTCCTAATTAATTCGTGAACTCCTGCCTCTACCTTTCTAATGTAATGCATAACCGAATGGAACCTAAAAAGCATAGATTTCATTACCGGATATTCATGTTTTACATTGATTTGGATGAGCTGGATATGATCTCGAAAAAGTTTTTGCTAATTAGCCGCAACCGTTTCAACTTCTTCAATTTTCGGGATTCCGACCATTTGCAACTCCCTGCCGATAACCCTGATAAAACCAAAACTACGAAAGAACAATTGCTTGGTTATTTAGCTTCACAGGGGGTAAATCCGGCAAAGCCTAAGATATTTTTACTGACCCATTTGCGCACATTAGGGCATTTATTTAATCCTGTCTCTTTCTACTTTATATATGATGATGACAAGCCTTTGTGCTGTGTTCCGGAGTTGGGAAACACGTTCGGTGAGATGAAGCTTTTCCTGTTAAATAGCGAAACACTGAAGGAGAACAAGTTTTTATTACGCGTAAAAAAGTATTTTTACGTTTCACCATTTATCGACCACGACGTGTACTTTGATTTTCAGCTTGCCATACCGAACGATAAACTGAATATCCGTATTGATGATTATCGCCCTGTTGCGGGTGCTGAGGATCATCGTTTTTTCATTTCAACATTGACCGGTGAAAAAAAGGATTTAACCAATTTACGATTATTTTTATATTCTATACGATTCCCCTTTATTACTGTAAAAGTTATTTTCTTAATCCACTTTCAGGCCATGTTATTGTGGTTTAAGAAAATACATTTTCATAAAAAAGGAGATTTCCCCGAACTGCAAAAAGATGTTTTACGTAAATATCCACAAACCCATTAGAATATGCAAACTATAGCACTTACACACAAAAGAACAAGGTACGAAACCATCGTGCTTTCTTTGTTGAGTAAAATGAACAAAGGGAGAATAGATATTTATCTCCCATCAGGGGAACATGTTCAACTTGGAGATGGTTCGGGCAATGTACATGCTTCTGTAAATGTTACCGATAACCGCTTTTTTGAAATGTGTGTTTTGTTTGGTGATATTGGTTTTGGAGAGTCTTATATGGATGGATTTTGGGAAACTGATAGTATAACCAACGTGATTAAATGGTTTTTATTAAATATTGATAATGCCCCTACGGTTTCGGGTAGTAAATTGAAAGCGGGAGTAGTTAATCTGTTGAAGTTTGTAAATCGCGTCAAACATGGCTTTCGTAAGAATGATTTGGAAAATTCCAGAACAAATATTGCCGAGCATTATGACCTTAATAATGATTTCTTTAAACTCTTCCTCGACCCTACTATGACATACTCGAGTGCATACTTCGAGGATGAAGAAATGGAACTGTCGAAAGCACAAGTTGCCAAGTACGAATCACTCTGCAAAAGCATGAAAATAAAACCCGGTGATCATGTACTGGAAATAGGTTCCGGTTGGGGTGGAAATGCAATTCATCTTGCGAAAAATCATGATTGCAAAGTAACAACGGTAACCATTTCAGAAGAGCAATTTAAGTATGCAAAAGAAAAAATTGAGCAAGAAAATCTATCCGGAAAAATAGAAGTAAAATTGATGGACTACCGCCTGCTCAACGGACAATTTGACAAGATCATCTCCATTGAAATGTTGGAAGCAGTCGGTCACGAATTTTATGATGTGTTCTTTAAAAAATGTCACGACCTACTGAAGCCCAAAGGTGTATTGGGTTTCCAGGTTATCACCTGCCCCGACTCACGGTACGATTCACTCCGCAAGGGAGTTGACTGGATACAAAAACATATTTTCCCGGGCTCTTTGTTGCCATCTGTTGCGGCACTCAATACATCCATAAATCGTACAGGAGAAATGACATTAATGAACCTGAAAGAAATGGGCCTGCATTATGCCAAAACACTCCGATTATGGCAGAAACGGTTCAATGAAAACCTGGATGAAATAAGGAAACTTGGCTTCGATGAAAAGTTCATTCGT
>CAIUPO010000142.1 GCA_903901055.1 uncultured Bacteroidota bacterium | reverse complement strand
CGTTCAGAATGACAAAGTCATGGAAAATAAAAAGTAAAGAAGCCTACTTCTCAGCCGGTTTCTTCCTTTTTGGTGGATCGGCATAAATGCTGAGAATCTTCCTTACCAGTTTATGTCTTACTACATCCGAAGCGTCCAGGAAAATAATATCTATCCCGGGAACATCTTTAAATATCTCAATAGCATGTATTAATCCGGATGGCTGCTTGAATGGCAAGTCAGTTTGGGTGGTATCGCCCGTTACAATGAATTTAGCATTAGCTCCCATACGAGTTAAAAACATCTTCATTTGATTTTCGGTGGTGTTCTGGCCTTCGTCCAAAATTACAAATGCATGGTTGAGTGTTCTACCACGCATAAACGCTAAAGGAGCTACCTCAATTATTTTATTCTCTAAATAGGTTTCAAGTTTTTCAGGAGGAAGCATATCATAGAGTGCGTCATATAAGGGCTGCAGGTAAGGGTCCAACTTTTCTTTCAGGTCACCGGGAAGGAAACCAAGGCTTTCTCCCGCTTCTACGGCAGGACGGGTGAGGATGATTTTCCTTACCTCTTTATTTTTCAATGCCCTCACAGCAAGTGCTACTGCAGTATAGGTTTTACCGGTTCCGGCAGGGCCAACGGCAAAAACCAAGTCATTTTTAAAACTGGACTCAACCATTTTTTGCTGGTTAACGGTGCGGGCTTTTACAACCAACCCGTTGTTACCATATACTATAATATGGTTCTCCCCATTCTTTTCCTGGGCCTGGGGTTCCGGCAGATCACTGGATTGCATTATTCTTTCCACATCGGCATCATGCAAGTGACGGTGCTTGCGGTAATGGTCTACCAGTTTGATGATTTTTTTGCTGAAAGACTCAATGCTTTCATGTGAGCCCGATATTCTGAGAGAGTCGCCTCTTGCTACTATTTTAAGCCCCGGAAAGTACTCCTTTATGATTTCCATGCGGGAGTCGTTGATGCCATAAAGTTCTATCAGGGGGATGTCTTCGATGAATATATCTTTTTCAGGCATAGGATATTGTTTTGATGTATTACAAATGTAGGTAGAGTTAGAATGATTAATTTTGACCCACTTAAAAAGATTTACACAAGTTTTGAATAGTAACTTTTCATTTAAACGATTACAATTAACCCTAAGGTAACATGTCGGTAATAACATTGACAACAGACATGGGTAACTCGGGCTATTATGTGGCAAGCTTAAAAGCTGCGCTCATAAAGGGTTTGACGGGTGCTTCGATTGTCGATATTACCCACACTATCCGGCCATTCCATGTGAGCTCTGCCGCCTTCGTTTTAAAGAATGTGTACAATCAATTTCCAAACGGAACAATACATATTGTGGCTGTGGATGCTTTAAACAGTCCGAATACCAAAGTTCTTCTCATTAAAACGGAGAATCAGTTTTTCATAGGGCCCGATAATGGATTGTTCAGTCTTGTATTTAGTGCCCCACCGACCGAGTCTTATGAGATAACCATTGCTCCTGATCCCTCATCACTAGCCTTTACAGCAAAAGATATAATGGCTAAAACCGCAATGCATATTGCAAAAGGCGGTAACATCAGTGAGATTGGAAGCCCATATAAAAACTACGTTTTACTTACGGCATGGCAACCTATATATAATGATGCAACCATTCGTACTTCGGTTGTATATGTTGATGAATATGGAAATTGCATTTTCAATCTGGAGAGAAATTTATTTGAACAAGTGCGCCGCGGAAGAACGTTTAGCATTGATGTAAAACGTAATGCAATTGAACAAATCACAAATACCTATAATGATGTTGGAGGTGGAGAATTAGTTGCCATTTTCACAGGTTCCGGGTTGCTTGAAGTTGCTATTAATCGAGGCAACATATCAGAACTATTAGGCTTAAAAGAAGGCGATAGTGTGCTGATTAGTTTTGAATAGTTTCCCGCCGACTTCGGAGGTTTTCGCTGATTTAAAATCTGCGTTTATTTGCGAAATCTGCGGGAAAGCGTTTTAGATACCTTGCATTACAAACCCAATTACCGCCCCCCCAGCCACAATCCAAAAGGCATTTAATTTTTTGAACAGTAGAAGGCAGGCTAGCCCTGCCAGACCTATAGCCCAAGTTTTCCAATCAATTAATGTTGTAGTTCCCATTTGTACACACACGGCAAGCATAAGTGCTATAGAAGCGATATTTACAGAATCTAAAAAGGCAGAAGCCAAAGGTGATTTGCGGATTTTCGGAATAAAAGGGGTAAGTATCCAAACAAAAATGAAGGAAGGAAGAAATATACCAATGGTTGAAACCAATGCCCCACCAATGCCCGAAATCTGGTAGCCAATAAATGTGGCTGATGAAAGCACAGGCCCCGGTGTAAACTGACCTACAGCTATGGCGTCCATTAATTGTTTGCGGGTGAGCCAGCCCAAATGCTGAACAAGGTCAACATCTAAATAAGCAAACAATACATAGCCACTGCCAAAAAGTACGCATCCGATTTTTAGAAACACAAAAAACAATTTAGCTGTAGAATAGGAGGGTAGCGCGTTTCCGACTTGCAGCAATGTAAATGGAGCAATACTTTTTATACTTCCCTTTAGGTTGGATAGTACTGAAAGTACCAGCATTCCAAAAAATCCTGCAATTAAAATAAAAACAATGTTAGGGATATTAAACACAATAGCTGCGGGTATGGCAAATAACATTGCGATACCAACGAATCCCACCTTCCAGTTCTTCCATGCTTTTTTACCAAATTTGAAAACAGCATCTAAAATGATAGCGATTACAGCGGGCTTAACTCCATAAAAGAAGGGTGCTATTCCCGGTAACGCCCCGTAATGCTTGTAAAACCATGCAAATATTCCTGTAATAATAAAGGATGGGAAAATAAAACAGAATCCTGCTACCCATAACCCTAATGCTCCGGAACGATTGTATCCACAATGCATGGCCATTTCGGTGCTGTTTGGGCCGGGAATTAGGTTAGTCATTCCGATTAAATCTAAAAAATGCTCACGTGTCATCCATTGCTTTTTATGGACAACCTCTTTCTCCATAACTGCAATATGAGCCACAGGCCCGCCAAAGGAGGTGGCTCCTAAGCGAAGAAACAAAAGTGAGAGTTCTTTCAGATTGACTATTTTACTCATGGGTTCCCGCAGATTTCGCGGATGCTCGCAAATATAATTTTCTAATGTTTCCAGTAGATTACATAAACTAATACTGATGTATAATCTGTGCTAATCTGCGGAATCAGCGGGAGATAAATTCAGTGCAAATTCCACCGCAGCTATCGAATGTATCAATCCTGTATCAAAAACAGGAACAGAACAATCACTTTGTTTTATGATTAATGGTATCTCTGTGCAGCCAAGGATAATGCCTTCGGCGCCTTTAGCTATTAATTTATTAATCACTGTAAGATACCCTGCCTTGGTTTCCGGAATAAAAATTTCTTTACCCAATTCTAAAAATATTTTTTCATGTACAAAATTTCGGTCGGTTTCATCGGGTACAATAGCTTCAATCCCATTGGATGTTAGAATATCCTTATAGAAAGCCATCTCCATGGTGGCTTTTGTGCCAAGCAAACCGACTTTCTTTAATCCTTGTTTGTTTATTTCGCTTGCTGTTGCTTTTACAATATGCACAACCGGAAGTTTCACGGTTTCCTCGATTCTATCAGCAAACATGTGGAGTGTATTTGCACATATTACAATGGCTGTTGCGCCTGCAAACTTCAGGTTTATGGCGGCATCCTGAAGGAGATAATAGGTAGCTTCAAAATCTCCTTTGCTATTGTTGTTAATTACTTCCTGGTAATTCAGGGAGTAGATTATTAATTTACCATAATCGTTTTGCCCAAGCCTTTTATTGAATTCCAAGCTGATTTGTTTGTAATAATCCATTGTAGAAACCCAACTTATTCCACCTATTAATCCTAATGTTTTCATTTGTTTGTTTTGTTAATTATCGATAAGAAAAAATCAAATATTTCGTCTTCTGCATTAAAGTCCCTGCATACCTTTCCAATTATAAATTTTGGTAGGTATTGTTTACCTCCGGGCCAGGTGTGGCCTCCGTTTTCAATCTTAATGAATTCAACATTCCAATTGGTGCAATAAAGCATATCCTTTGTTGCTGTGCAGCCATCATCAGGGTCATTATCGGGGATAGCATAGGTTTTATAGGAAAGATTACATGAATCGAGTGCACTGATTTTTGCAGTCAAATCATCTGTCGAGGCCATATCAAAGCCTTCTCCGGGTTCATCTGTTCTCAAATACTTACCATAACCTCCATTATATGGAATAAGCGGGTCAGCAGTACCATTAATTAATAAAACAGGAGTAAGGTGTTTAAAGGAATAAGTTTTCAAAAATTCCTTGGGTACACTTGCACAAACAGGCGCGATAGCTGTAATCCTTGTAGAAAGTTTATCAGCCAAATAAAGCGAAAACTCACCACCTCTGGAAATTCCGGTAGTAAATACATAGGTGCTGTCTCCTTTATAATGTTGAATAATAGTATCAATAAGAACAGAAATAAAATGTACATCATCAACTGCAGAATCATTACCCTTTGTCCTGGTTGCAAAACCTTTCATAGTCCAGCTTTTGCCAATTGCGTTGGGATAGATAACAATAAAGTTATTTTTATCCGCCAACCCATTCAGGTTATAAAATTTAATAGTGTTTTCATAATTGCCGCCACCGCCATGCAAGCCGAAAAGTATAGGCATTTTAGTATTTGTGGAATAGGAGGGAGGTAAATGAATAAGGTATTGCCTTTCTCTGCCATCTACAATAATGGTTTTATGAATGTCACTTTGGGCGCGGCTTATTCCTGAAAGAAATAGTAGTGTCAGAATAATAGTATTCCCGATTAATTTCATAGGGTAATTCAGAAATCAAATGTAATAAACTTGAATGACTCATTTACAGACCTATCGTTTTATATTTCTATTAACTTTGTTGTATGATTAAGAAATTAATTGTAGGAACTTTTCTTTCAATACTGATTTTTTTTGCTGCATCATTTATTACAGTTATAGTGGCAATACGT
This sequence comes from uncultured Bacteroidota bacterium, assembly GCA_903901055.1. Taxonomy (GTDB): domain Bacteria; phylum Bacteroidota; class Bacteroidia; order JABEUT01; family JABEUT01; genus JABEUT01. Next base: position 11,155 of record CAIUPO010000142.1, on the reverse strand, counting down.
GCGCATCAGAAACTTGAAATTGGTTTCCCATTCAAATACTATCATTTGTTTTATCTGCGAGGAAATAATAACTATTACGAACCTCAATGGGATTGGTACACTAATATGTTATTTTTAGATTGCCTTATTTTCTGGGTAGTTACAGTAGGAATATACCTTTTAGTTAAAAGGAACAAATCAAATTAAGTTGCAATAGCAACTTTATTATATTTGTGAACCTAAACACAACCTCTTTATGAAAAAACTATTCTTGCTGTTTTCACTCTTACCTCTTAGCTCTTCGCTCTTCACTCTAACAGCCGGTGGCTTTCAAATACCGCAGCAATCTGTTAAGTCTATGGCTTATGGAGGCGCTTTTGCGGGGATATGCGGAGATGCTTCTGCTTTGTTTTATAACCCAGCCGGAATGAATAATTTGTACGGGCAGAATTTTACGGCGGGTGTATTGGGGCTTTATCCTTATGTATCATTGCAAACCCCTTCATATGGAAATATAGATCAAACCTCGAGTGTTTATACTCCAATTGACTTTTACTGGGTAGGACAATTTTGCGACAAGTGGAGAATAGGTTTGGGTGTAAACAATCAATTTGGCTCTGCCGCCTCATATCCTGATACATGGGAAGGAATGTACATCGTCCAGAAAATAACCCTTAAAACATTCATGTTTCAGCCGTCTGTTTCCTATCAGATTTGCAAGCATCTGAGTGTTGGCGGTGGGTTTGTTTATACACTGGGAACATTCGGAGATACGAAGGCAATTCCTGTATCAAGCAACACTACTTCAAACGGAGAAGTAACCATTAATGGCACGGGCCACGCCTTTGGATATAACTTCGGGCTGTTTTCAAAAATTTGGGAAACGGGTAATGACAGCGGTTCTCATCAATGTATTCAATTGGGTGTTAGCTATCGCTCCGGCTTGCCAATGACCGTGCCTAACGGCGATGTAACCTTTTCCCAAATACCTGCTTCTCTTGCTACACAATTTCCTGCTTCAGAAAAATTTTCAACTAAGGTAAACCTCCCCGGCGTTTTCACAGCAGGGGTTGCTTATAAATTCTCTTGTTGCAAAAACTGGGATTTTATGGTTACTTATGATTTCAACTATACCATGTGGAGCACTTACGATTCTTTACATATTGCTTTCACTAACCCTAACACACCAAATCAGGGCTTCCAATACAACTGGAAAAATGCGATGGCTCACCGGATGGGAGCAGAAGTTACCTATAAAAAAAGTTATTCTTTCAGATTGGGATATTATATCGATGGCACTCCTACACAAGATGGCTATTTATCACCTGAAATTGTTGATGCAAACTCGAGCGGTGTTTGTTTTGGTGCAGGTGTTAAATTCTGCAAGCACTACTCGGTTGATTTAGCTTACTTACGTTCTGATTTCACAACAACTTCCAAAACATGGACTAGCCAGGGATTCGCTGCTGCTTACCATCGTGTTATCAACATATTCGGAATTGGTGTTAATTATCAATTTTAATTTCAACTATCATTTACTATGAAAAAATCAATCATATATACCGCCATTGGAGCATTAGCATTATCAGCTTGCACAAAAACACAATTCAGTACCCCGGCATATTCTCCGGGCTCAGCCAACTTTACCAATACGGTTTCTGTTGGAAACTCCTTAACACAGGGTTTTATGGATGGTGGCCTTTATTATAACGGGCAAAAAAATTCATATCCGGCCATCATTGCCAATCAAATTCAAAGTGCCGTTAAGATTACATTTAACCAGCCTATGGTTACCGGAAACGGTTCGGGGTATATTCACCTTGTGTATGAAAACAACCAGTTTTCACCTATTCAACCAGGGGATGATTCTACTGCAGGTGTAAACCCTTGCGATCAGGACCCATCATGGAACACTTGGGGCGATACTTCTAAAAGATATAATAACCTTGGTATTGCCGGAATTAGGCTGACAGATTGCGTTGCGTTAACCCCAATGGAAAAGTTGATTAATAATGTTGCGGTAAATTGGCAAACAACGCCTTTTACTGGCTCAAGGCCTGTTGGAAATCCTTACGGAAGATTTATTAATTTCGGTAGCGTACTTGCCAACCCAATCCAATACATTGATGTAATCAGGAAAAGTAAAGCTACATTTTTTACTTGCTGGCTCGGTAATAATGATGTACTTGGATACTCGCTTAACGGCGGTGTTATTACAAGCCTTACTGTTCCCGGCTTTGGAACATTTGCGCTTGATACTATTACTCCTCCTACTGCATTTGCCCAAAAGTACGATTCAATACTTACTGCTTTTCACAATATGGGAGCAAAGGGAGTATGTGCCACTATTCCGAATGTTTCATCTATACCCTATTTTACAACGGTGCCAATTTATGTAACCGTTAATGGAAACCCGCAATATTTGTGGATAACCACCAAAACAGGTGTAAGGCAAGCTATGCCCGGCGATTTAATTTGCCTGCCTGCTTATAGCAGTGTATTAACAGGAGTTGGTTTTTATAAGTCAAATCCATTGCCGGATAATCTCGTACTGGATATGGATGAAGTTGCCAATGTTCAAAGCTCAACCCTTGCCTATAATAGTTCTATAAAGAGCATTGCGGCTTCGTATGGCTACCCGGTTATTGATATGTATGAGTTTTTGGGAACCCTCCAAAAGAGCTACACAATAGATGGAATGACTTTGACAGCCCAGTTTATACAAGGTGGTGCTTTTGGTTTGGATGGTGTTCATCCGAATGCAAGAGGGTATGCAGTTATTGCCAATCAGTTCATCAACCAGATTAATTTGAGCTTCGGAGCTACTATTCCGTTGGCTGATGTTTCATCGTATCCGGGTGTTAATTTCCCTAACTTCTAGTTTAAAACAACACAAACCCTTAATGGGACTTTAAATAATTGCCAGTCGGGCTCCGACTCAAAGCCCCTTTAGGGGTTTGGGACAAAAGAAAGAATATGGATGATAAGGAGACCCTGGTAACTTTAGCATTAAATGTAGAACCGCTTCAGGTGGCCATTTTTAAGGATTCACTGGAAGAATTCGGCATACAATGTTTTGTTACGGGTGGCAATGATGGCTATGGTGGCCGAGGGTTTACATACATGGCGCATGGTGCCGGCAGGTATATTATTAAAGTACGGAAAAGCGATGAAGAATTGGCCATTAAAATTATGACTAGCCTTGGATTTCCGGTAATTAATGAAGATGCCGAAGAACAGAAATTCCTCCGTGCTCTTGCTTCTCCGACTGAAAGAATTCCTTTTCTGGGAGAGCGCTCGCTGAACACCAGACTTGTGGTTATGGGTATTGCCATTACCGCAGTAATTACGGCTTTAATACTTGCCTTTATGAAGAAAGGTTAATTCGTTAATAAAATCTGAAAAGTTGTTGCACCCTAGTTTGCAACGGAAAGATTAAATTTGCGGAGTAGCAAGGTTCGTAATTCGTAATTTTTAATTCGTAATTCTTATTATGTCAAGTCTCTATCCACCTGCAATACTACTGTTAGAAGATGGAAAGGTATTTTATGGACGTGCCTGTGGTGCCATTGGCACAACCACAGGCGAACTTTGCTTTAATACAGGTATGACCGGATACCAGGAAATTTTTACCGACCCATCTTATTACGGACAATTGCTGGTTGCAACCCATGTACATATTGGTAACTATGGAATTGAAGATCACGAAAACGAATCAAAGGGAATAAAAATAGCAGGCTTGATTTGCCGCACCTTTAACGATGTTCCTTCCCGCAAAAGGGCTCAATCATCGCTGAAAAAGTTTTTTACCGATAATGGAATTGTAGCCATATCCGAAATTGATACGCGCTCGCTTGTCCGCCACCTGCGAAGTAAAGGAGCTATGAATGGCATTATCTCTTCTGAAATTTCTGACATTAATAAATTAAAAGAGTTGCTGCTAAAAGTTCCCTCCATGCAGGGGCTTGAATTATCCTCTAAGGTAACCACCGACAAGCCTTATGAAGAAGGTGCACCAGATGCAGCCTTTAAGGTAGCTCTGTTCGATATGGGAACGAAAGGTAATATTGTAAGATGCCTTACTGACAGGGGTTGCAATGTGAAGGTTTACCCTATGGCATCCTCTTTAAATGATATGACCAAATGGAAACCCGATGGGTTCCTTATTTCAAATGGCCCTGGCGACCCGGGTGCTATGCCTGAAGAGGTTGCTACTATTGAAAAAATTATTGATACAGGTATTCCTGTTTTTGGTATCTGCCTAGGGCATCAGCTTATTGCGCTTGCTAACGGTATCCAGACGTATAAGATGCACAACGGCCACCGAGGCATTAACCATCCGGTAAAGAATTTGCTGACCGGAAAATGTGAAATAACATCCCAGAATCATGGTTTTGCCGTGAGTGAAGAGGGTATAAAGAATTCTAAAAACGTGGAAGTAACCCACCTTAACCTGAACGACGGCACAATTGAAGGTATACGCATGAAGAACAAACCCGTTTTTGCTGTTCAATACCACCCTGAAGCCGCCCCAGGCCCTGAAGATGCCCGTTACCTTTTCGATGAGTTTATAACCCTTATGGAAAAGAATAAAGTAGGGGCGAAGAAGGAAAAAATTAAATCGTAAGTATCTGATTTAATAATTTTATTATTTTAGCCGAAAATTAGGTTAGAAATGATTCGTCTTTTATTTCCTCCAATCCTTTTTACAGCCGCATTGATATGGGCACTTTACGAAGTATTTATAAAGAAAAACAAAAAAAAGAGCAAAGAAATATTTAGCGTCACTATATTCTTTGGCGCTATCTGGGGGCTGATTTACTACCTGATGTTGTCTTGAAATAATTTACACGATTTAAAGAATTATTAAATTTGGCGGTATAACCCCATTCATTACGCCAATGAAAAAAAGCCTCTGTATCATTAGCTGATTCCGATATACATATAAATTGTACTTTTATAGTTGTACCAATTAGTATGCGGATTTACCTGACTCTAATTATTTTCATTTTATTTAGTAGGAACGCTTTCGGGCAGACCCCTATCGATTCTGGCTTTACCAATAAAGCCGAAGCGAAAAATTTAATGGTAAACGGACTTAGAGAGGGCAAGTGGGTAGAATATAGAGGGGATTATGTCGATAGTATAGATACACTCACCGCTTATTGGCTTACAGTTTATAAAAAGGGTAAGTATTACGGAATTAATAGAGGGTATTATAAAAGTGGAAAAATGCATATTGAAGCATCCGTGAAAAATGATATTGCTGATGGGACATGGAAAGAGTATTATGAAAACGGGAAATTAAAACAGGAAATTCTGTTTTGGCATGGACTGGTTCACGGCATTTGGAAACAATATTATGAAAATGGAAATATTGAAGAGGAATCTGCATATTTATCTGATAGCATTGATGGTAAAGAAAATGGAATTAATAAAGAATATTATGAGAACGGTACCCTAAAACTTGAAACATCAATAAAAAATGGAGAGTTAAATGGCTTAGAGAAAGGTTACTACAGGGATGGGAAAATAATGTATCAAACTCCTTTCAAAGATGGCAATCCCGGAACAAGAATATGGTTTGACCCGGAAGGAAACATGACAAACAAACTATTCGACGAATACGGAAATGAAAGTAAATAGAGATTCCTCACTTTGTTCGGAATGACAAAGCAACTCCCCTTAAATACCCTGCCATTGCTGTCATTCCGAACAAAGTGAGGAATCTGTCCCAATTAGGTCAATGACTTTTTCAAAGAACACTTTTTTGTGCTTTATCTTTGTACTTTGATAAACGCAAATAGCATATTAAGTAGAGGGGATAAAATTACTATATAAAAAAATAATTACTAATATTTGCCATATTATAGGTTGTTATATGGTTATTTATAGTATTTAATCATGAGGTAAAAATGCAATCACTTGTATTTCATTATGATACTAAAATTTTCAATTTTTAATTTTATGGTTATTTCATGGTTGTTCTATGGTTAATCCATGGTTATTTTCACAAATTGATTATATATCGAAAAATAGAAATATTATTACAAAAAAACAGCAATTAACAATGTTTACAGAAATGAGGATATTTGCATAAAGAATTAAAAAGAAAATATGAGAACAATAAACAGGAGGATTTTTTTTATGGTGGGAATGATTTTAACAGGTATTACCTTTGTAAGTTCATTAAATAAAGTAAAGGCTCAAACTACCGACCAGCTTGCCGGATGGGATAAAGATATAATTGCGCAAGCCAATACAGGCGCTTCATTGTCCTATTTATCTGATGAGGAAAAGAAACTGATATTATATACAAATTTGGTACGTTTACAACCAAAAATGTTCTGCCAGACTGTGCTCGCCAACTATATTAAGGAGCATTCCGACACTTCAGCTGAAGCTGTAAGTATTCAAGCGGAATTGAATGCCGGCAATGCCCTTCCGGTGCTTACACCTGATAAGGAAATGTGCACGATTGCGCATGATTTTGCCGAGAAGATGGGATTGCAGGGCAAGGTGGGGCATCCTAATTTTTCCATACGTATGAAACCATTAATGAGCCGTTTTAATGACGTTGGTGAAAACTGTAATTATGGCGACGAGTTTGCGCTGGATGCTTTTATGGCTCTACTAATTGATTCCAGCGATCCTGAAAACCTAGGCCACAGAAAAAATCTGCTTGACCCGAACTTCACTTCAATAGGGGTAGCAAAGCAACCCCATAAAACTTACCGTTGGAATTTTGTAATGGAATTTGCAGGTAATAAATCCGGAGAATAAAATTAAACAGCCATGTTGAATTTACTTCAACATGGCCGTTTAAATAGTAAAGAATAGCTGTTATCTTGTTACAGGCGGTTTTATCTTGTTCTTCCACTTGGTGTCGTATTCCTTCACCAATACTTTAGCTTTTTGTTGAGACTGGGCAACATCATCCGATAAAAGCTCAATGTTGTCAAGTTCAAGGTTAGTAGGTGCTGCTTCCTGAAAGCAAACCGTGGCATAAACGCGGGTGATTTTCTCCCTTAAACGTTCTTCATCTGCAAAAATTGAAGTTTGGGTTGAAGCCATAATCTTCGATTTAAAGGATTTCAGGGTATCTAAAAATGCGGTCAGCTTTTTATTACTTTTATCGTTTTCCACCATCGATTTTACCCTTTCAATAACATCATTAATACTATCGGCAGACACTGCTAATGCTTCATGTATTTGCATGCATTTTTGTGCTGCGGCATATTGTGCTTTGCGGTCTTCATCACTCATTTTTCCGTTTTTATTCGGAATCACATTTATAGTTTCGCTATAGGTGGAATCGCCAACATAAAGCTTTACAGTATATGCACCCGGTAATACCATTGGCGCAATAAAGCTACCCTGGTCAGGCTTTGTTCCTCCTGTTGCAGTTTTAGGCCCGGTTATGCGCAAATCCCAATATACTTTGTTCAAGCCCTTGCGCTTAGTTGCAGGAATTTCCTTCAGCATTTTTCCGCTTGCATCAAATATTTTTATGGAAACATCGCCTGTCATTACGCGCTTTTTAAAGTAATACTGAATAGGAGGGATGTCATCAGAATTGCCGGCAACCCATCCGTCGTGTTCAGGAAAGCCGCCCTCGAATTTACCATAAGATAATTCAACATCGCCCATCGGATAAAGGAATACATCTTTTTGAGCCAATTGCAACGACATGTTACGGATAGGTGTAATATCATCCACAATCATAATGCCTCTGCCATACGTAGCAAGGATTAAGTCGTTTGTACGAGGATGTATTTGCATATCGCGCACAGGGCAATAATCCGGTATGTGGTTCTTCATGCGGAACCAGTCATCGCCGCCGTTAATGCTGCAAAACAATCCACGCTCCGTTCCAAGGAAAAGCAGGTTTTTGTTTTTTAAATCTTCTTTAATTTTATGTGCGAAGCCTGTAAACTCAGTATTGTTAAGGCGTGTCCATGTTTTGCCTAAGTCAGTTGATTTAGCTACATAGGTATTAAAATCACCGTAATTGTGATTGTCAAATGTGGCATACAAAGTGTTCTTATCATACCTTGAAGGCTCAATACTGCTCACCCATGTTTGGGCTGGAATACCGCAGTTTACAATATTACCCGAAACATTATTCCAGACTTGGCCTCCGTCAGTAGTGATTTGTAAATTGCCGTCATCGGTTCCAACAAAAATATAATTCGCATCCAGCGGGCTTTCAGCAACCGAGAATATAGTACAATGGTTTTCAGCAGAAGTGTTGTCAGCGCTTAATCCGCCTGATTCTTCCTGTTGCTCCTTTGCCTTATTATCTGTTGTAAGGTCAGGTGAGATACGGTCCCAGCGTCTTCCCTGATTCGTTGATTTAAATAAATATTGACAACCCATATATAAGTTATGTGGGTTTGCAGCACCAATATATATAGGGGAATTCCAGTTCCACCTGAATTTTTTATTTTTCGATTCATTCTTTGTCTGCATCGGTTGAATTGAAACAACAAGCCCGGTGGTCATATCTACGCGGCCTGCTTCTCCCCCTTGCGCCTCTGCATAAACTGAATTCTCGTCTGTAGGATCAGGCTGAGCCCAGAAGCCGTCTCCACCATAGAAAGCGCGCCATCTGCCATTGCTTACTCCTCCAAAATATTGTGAAGGGCCCATCCATGTGCCATTATCCTGCAAGCCGCCATACACATTGTAAGGGTCTTTCATATCGCACTGAACATGGTAGAACTGCCCAACAGGCAGGTTTTGAATAAAGGTAAATGTTAATCCCCTGTCGTTACTAAGGAATACACCACCATCTGTTCCTAACCAAACTTGATTTGTGTACATAGGATTTATCCATATAGCATGATGGTCGCTGTGAACCCAGCCACCTTCATCACTTGCTTCGGTAAATGAAAAACCTCCATCATCACTTACTGATAGCTGGAATGCAGGGCGGTAAACACGTTTATCATCTTTCGGGTCGAATGCAATTGTACTGAAATAAAAAGGGCGGGCTTCCACATTACTTGTAGATGCCTGTTTGCTCCAGCTTTCGCCACCATCATTACTACAATAAAGACCTGTTGCTTTTGCTTCAATAATAGCCAACAAATGTTTTGGGTTTGATGGAGAAATGGCCAATGCCATACGTCCTAATTCCCCTTCAGGTAAGCCTTTGGTAATTTTAGTCCATGTTTTGCCACCATCTTTTGATTTGTACATAGCACTTCCTTTTCCACCAGAGTTAAAAGCGAAAGGTTTGCGGCGGAATTCCCACATAGTTGCTACCAGTTCATCCGGATTAGTTGGATTCATAACCACATCAGCACAACCTGTTTTTTCATTGGTATATAATATTTGTGTCCATGTTGTACCACCATCAGTTGATTTGAATAAACCACGGTTCTTACTGTCGCACCAAAGCGGCCCGGGAGCGGCAACATATATTATCTGAGTGTTTGCCGGGTTAATTAATACTTTGCTGATATGCTCCGTACTGTCAAGCCCGATTTTAGTCCAGTTGTCGCCACCATCGGTGCTTTTATACATACCATTTCCATAGCTGACTGTGTTACGCATATTGCTTTCACCGGTACCAACATAAACCGTATTAGCATCATTTGGGTCAAGGGCAATAGAGCCAATACTTTGCACATATTTATCAAAAACGGATTTAAAGGAAGCACCTGCATTGGTAGTTTTCCAAACACCGCCGCCTGCGCAGCCGACATAAATTGTTTTGCCATCCGCAGGATTGCCCACTATAGCGGTAATACGACCGCTCATAGTGCCGGGGCCAAGCCAGCGTGCCTGCATCACATCAAACGTGCCCGAATTGATGGGGCTTTTCTGCTGTGCTGAAACAAATAATGAAGAGCTTAAAATGAAGAATGACATGAAGCAGAACGAAGTACGCTTCATGTTTAAAAAATTAAGGTGTGGTTTTCTCATAGGGTGGTTGGTTTATTTTTTTGGTATGAAAATTGCTTCGTTTATTTCGGGGTTAACTGTTATGGTTTTATAATTGATATTGCCTACAGTCATGGCAAACATGTAGCCGTCAGTTGTTTTTTTATAATTGCTGTAATCTGCATTAGAATAAGTAACCTTATTTTTGGTTACGGATTTGGTGTGAACACGAATTATAAGATAAGAATCCAAATCGATATAAAAGGTTTTAGTAATGGATTCATTTAGTTTTTCCTCAATAACATATACGTCCGACCCTTCAATCTGATCAATGCCCTTGTACTCTATTTTGTACCCTTTATCTTTATAATCTACCAAAGTGCCTTTTACATCTAATCCGGGCTGCGATAGTTTAATCATGTCGGCAGTCATAGGTTCAGGAAATTTTTGCCCCCGTCTTGGGTTATAACTCCATCCGGAATCTGTGCGGGTAATACTCCAATTGGTGAATCCATTAATTGTAAATTCATTTCTTGCCGCATGATTTCCTATTGTCCAAACTTTAGTTTGGGCTTTCTGGCCTCGTATATTTATTGTTCCTTCCATGTAAAGCGACTTAATAGATTCCAATTTCTCAATTCCACCAAGTGCCGCTAAATATTTGTTTATAATAATAGTAGCACTGTCTGGTTTGTTTTGTTGCGTTTTCTGATTTTGAGTAAACCCGGACATCTCTTTAGCATTAAGATTCCTCGTTTGACTTAGAAAAACAAAAACACAAACGCCAATAAAACCGGGGATTATGGAGGAGATATATACCCCGGAACGACTCATTTTCCGGCTACTTTCACAGCCGGGCTGAATATCATATTATCTAAAGGCAGATTAACTTTAACAACATAGGTTTTAATATCGCCCATTCCGGTGTTATTAATTTCCATAGGGAAGATATATCCGTCGGCTGTTTTTTTATAATCACTGCGGGTTTCGGTAGTTTCAACAACTTTTCCGTTTTGGGTCATTTTGCTTTTCACCTGAATAACATAATATGTATCCGGGTCAATGAAATAGGTTTTGCTTATGCTGTCTGAAATCTTTACTTTTATTTTGAATGTTTCAGAGCCTTCCGATTGGTCTTTGCCTTCATAACTTACTTTAAATCCATTTTGTTTGTAATTAACAAAAGCGTCTGTAATAAATAAATCGTCTTGTCCTTTTTTTACCTCGTCCGATGTTACCGGTTCGGGCGTTTTCTGGCCCTGGAATGGCACGAAATTCCATCCCG
>CAIUPO010000141.1 GCA_903901055.1 uncultured Bacteroidota bacterium | reverse complement strand
AGGAATTCGCCTCGGAATCATCAAAGGATGGGATTCGAACTGGTACGGCGGACGCCACTATGCTGAAAAGCTGGTAGAAGACGAAATGATTCGTAACTACCTTATGGCACGTCTTCCTAAGGGAGCCATTTCACGTATTATCATTGAGCGCACACTTAAGCTCATTACAGTTACTATCAACACCTCACGTCCCGGTATCATTATTGGTAAAGGCGGAAAGGAAGTTGATAAATTGCGTGAAGAGTTAAAGAAAATCACCAAGAAGGAAATTCAAATCAACATATTTGAAATCAAGCGTCCGGAATTAGATGCACGTTTGGTTGGAGAAGGTATTGCCCGCCAGATTGAAGGCCGTATTTTCTACAAAAGAGCTGTAAAGACTGCTGTTTCTACAACAGTACGTATGGGAGCAGATGGTATCAAAATCCGTGTATCAGGCCGTATTGAAGGAGCAGATATTGCACGTTCAGAAACATTTAAAGAAGGACGTACCCCATTACATACATTCCGTGCTGATATTGACTATGCAGTTTGCGAAGCACATACAACTTATGGCCGTATTGGTATCAAGGTTTGGATTTGCCGTGGCGAAATCTATGGTAAACGTGACCTTTCTCCAAACATCGGAATGATGAAAGAAAAGAAAAACCTAAGCTTTAACAAAGGCGGAGGCGGCGACAGAGGCGAAAGAAGAGAACACAGAGGTGGAGGCGGCGACAGAAGAGATAGCAGAGGTGGCGGTGGAGACAGAGGTGGTAGAGGCGGAAGTGGCAGAGGCGACAGAAAGTAGTTTAATTTACAATTAAGAATTGACAATTTACAATTAATAAGTAATGTTACAACCAAAGAAAACAAAGTTCCGTAAGATGCACAAGATGCCGCCTAAGGGTAATACCAAAAGGGGCGATCAATTGGCATTCGGTTCATTCGGATTAAAAGCCGTTCAGGGCGCATGGATAACAGACAGGCAGATTGAAGCAGCGCGTGTTGCGTTAACCCGTCACATGCAACGTAAAGGCCAGGCATGGATTCGTATATTCCCTGACAAGCCTATTACCCGTAAACCTGCTGAGGTTCGTATGGGAAAAGGAAAAGGAGCTCCTGAATTCTGGTCCGCGGTAGTAAAACCGGGCAGGATTCTGTTTGAAATTGAAGGTATCACAAAGGCAGAAGCGCAAGCTGCATTCCGTCTTGCAGGGCACAAGCTTCCTATTACAACCAGGTTTGTAGTAAGACGCGAGTACGTTGAAACAGCAGCTGAATAATATTTATAAAAAGCAAAGTCATGGCAAAAGAAAAAGATCCGGGCATTAAGCCACTTAACGATAAGGAACTCGCTGAAAAGTTGAAAGAGGAAAGGGCTCTTCAAACGAAGTTGAAAATTCAACATGCGGTTTCCACCATTGAAAACCCTGCAAGAATTACCGCACAAAGGAAACTGATTGCGCAAATCCTTACAGAACAGAAAGAAAGAAGCATTAAAGCAGCAACACCTGCAACCAAATAAAGACAATGACAACAACAGAAACAGCAGCAGCAACAACCGAAACCCGCAAACTCCGCAAGGAAAAGACCGGTTTAGTAACCAGCGATAAAATGGATAAAACCATTGTCGTGAGTGTTGAAAGAAGAATCAAGCATGCGAAGTATGGCAAGTTCATCAAGAGAACTTCCAAATTCTTTGCACATGATGAAAAGAACGAAGCTCACACCGGTGACCTGGTTCTTATCGGCGAAACCCGCCCTCTCAGCAAAAACAAATGCTGGAGATTGGTTAAGGTGGTTGAAAAAGCTAAGTAACAATTGAATTTTAGATTTTAATTTAAAGAGAAATGATAACACAAGAGTCCAGATTAGTAGTAGCTGACAACAGCGGAGCAAAGGAAGCCCTTTGTATCCGTGTGTTGGGAAACAGCAATATGAGATATGCCCGTGTGGGAGATAAAATTGTTATTTCCGTGAAGGATGCAATCCCAACAGGCGGTATTAAGAAAGGTGCAGTATCGAAGGCTGTTGTGGTAAGAACCCGTAGAGCTATCAAACGTGCCGATGGTTCTTTTATCCGTTTTGATGATAACGCAGTGGTATTATTGAATGATGCTGATGAGTTAAGAGGCACACGTATTTTCGGTCCTGTAGCCAGGGAATTACGTGAAAAGCAATTTATGAAAATCATTTCGTTAGCACCGGAAGTACTTTAAAATAAACCAAGAGACCAAAGCAAAAAAAGATTAAATTCGCAACCCCAATTTTTAGGGTATTATGACAAAAATAAAGTTAAAAAAAGGTGATTTAGTTAAGGTTATAGCCGGAAACTCCCGCGGGAGAGAAGGTAAAATCCTTGATATTGATACTGACAAGTACAGGGCATTTGTAGAAGGTGTGAACATTGTTCACAAACATACCAAGCCAAATCAGAAAACCCCGAAAGGTGGTATTGTTAAAAAAGAAGCATCCGTGCATCTTTCAAACCTGATGATATTAGACCCTAACGGAGGTGCGCCAACCCGCATCGGCAGGTCCGTTGATGAGAAGAGCGGAAGACTGGTTAGAATCTCTAAAAAATCAGGCGAAGCCATTAAGTAATTACGAACTAAAAATTGACCACTGAAATAAAATGAGCAAGACGAAAGTATATCAGGCAAGAATGAAAGAACAGTATTTGAAGAATATTGTTCCGACTTTGCAAAAGCAATTCAACTATTCCAGCAACATGCAGGTTCCTGTGTTGAAGAAGATCTGTTTGAACCAGGGAATTGGTTTCGCGGTTTCTGACCGTAAATTGGGTGAAGCAGCAGTTGTGGAAATGACCACCATTGCCGGACAAAAAGCAGTAGCGGCAAAATCTCGCAAGGATATTGCAAACTTTAAATTGCGTAAAGGCGTAACAGTAGGAGTAAGGGTTACCCTCCGCGGTAACAACATGTACGAGTTTCTCGACAGGCTTATCTCCGCTTCATTACCACGTATCCGTGACTTTAAGGGAATTGACCGTAAAGGTTTTGATGGTAGTGGAAACTATACCCTCGGTATCACTGAGCAGATTATTTTCCCTGAAATCAATATGGATAAGGTAACCAAGATCATGGGAATGGATATCACCTTTGTAACTACAGCAAAATCAAACGAAGAAGCAATGGCATTGCTCGAAGCTTTTGGAATGCCGTTCAAAAAATTAAATACTAACGAAAACTAAGTCGGAGCCCGACTGGCAATAAATAAAACAAAAGGAAAATGGCAAAAGAATGTGTTAAAGCACGTCAGGTAAAAAGAGAAAGACTCGTAGCAAAATTTGCTGACAAGCGTGCTGAATTGAAGAAAGCTGGCAACTATGTTGAATTATCAAAGATGCCCCGCAATACTTCAAAAGTTCGTCTCCGCAACCGTTGCAAAATGACAGGCCGCCCACGCGGATATATCCGTCAGTTTGGCGTATGCAGAAACGTATTCAGAGAAATGGCTTTGATGGGCAAAATACCCGGAGTAACCAAATCAAGCTGGTAATATTATTTATAAAAGAAGAACAATCATATCATGACAGACTCAATAGCAGATTATTTAACAAGACTTCGTAACGCCATCAAGGCAAAGCACAGACTTGTGGAAATCCCATCTTCCAATTTGAAGAAGGAAATTACCCGTATCCTCCATGAAAAAGGATATATCCTGAACTACAAAACCGAAGAGGTTCCGGGCCACCAGGGCGTTATAAAGATTGCTTTGAAGTACCATACTTCAGGCCGTCTTCCTGTAATCAAGAAATTAGACCGTGTGAGTTCACCTGGTCTTCGCCGATATGTTGGCGCCGATAATCTTCCTCGTGTTCTTAACGGACTTGGAATTGCAATCGTATCCACATCGAAAGGCGTTATGACAGATAAGGAAGCCCGCACACAAGGTGTTGGCGGAGAAGTAATCTGTTACGTATACTAATTTAATAAAACACTAGAAGAAATGTCCCGTATAGGAAAATTACCAATAAGCATACCCAAAGGAGTTGAGGTGGCTGTAGCCAAGAACGTGATAAACGTAAAAGGCCCAAAAGGTCAGCTTTCACGCACCATTGACCCGGATATCACCGTAAAGGTTGATTACGGAGAGGTTGTATTGAGCCGCCCGAGCGAAATTAAAAGGCATAAAGCTATGCATGGTTTATACCGCGCGCTTATCGCCAATATGATTACCGGTGTAAACACAGGTTTCAAAACTGAGCAAGAAGTAGTAGGTGTGGGTTTCAGGGTAGCTGTAACCGGACAGGTTATTGATATGACATTGGGTTATTCTCATACCATCATATTTGAACTTCCAAAGGAAATTAAAGCAACTGCAACCTCCGAAAAAGGTAAAGCTCCTTCATTGACTATGGAATGTGCAGATAAAGAATTATTAGGATTGGTATCCGCTAAAATCCGTGGATTACGCAAACCTGATGTGTATAAAGGAAAAGGTGTAAGATTTAAAGGTGAAGTACTCCGTATTAAGGCTGGTAAGGCAGCGGCGGGTGCAGCTAAGTAAGTCGGGGGCCGACCACCAAATAATAAAATAAAGATAAAAAAGAACTAAAATGGACAGCAAAAGAAGGCAAAAAATAAGGTATAAAATCCGCAAGAAGGTTTCGGGAACAGCAGAGGCTCCAAGGCTTTCTGTATTCCGCAGCAACGCTGAAATTTATGCGCAGGTAATTGATGATATCAATGGTAAAACCTTATTTGCCGCATCATCATTGGAAAAAGCTTTCACCAAAGAAAAAGCAAATAAAACCACCCTTGCCAAGATTGTTGGAAAGGCAGTTGGAGAAAGAGCTTTGAAAGGTGGAATTGAAACCGTAAAGTTCGACAGAAGCGGATACTTATACCATGGCCGTGTTAAGGCTGTGGCAGAAGGCGCACGTGAAGCAGGATTAAAATTTTAATTGGATAATAAAACGATAAATGGCAAATCAAGGAAATGTTTCGGTAAAAAGAGTTCGCTCAACCGATGTTGAATTAAAAGACAGGTTGGTGGCTGTTCAGCGTGTTACCAAAGTAACCAAAGGCGGAAGGACTTTCAGCTTTGGCGCTATTGTGGTAGTAGGCAATGAAAAAGGTATTGTAGGCTACGGGCTTGGAAAGGCACGTGAGGTTACCGATGCTGTTACCAAAGGTGTTGAAGACGCTAAGAAAAACCTTATCAAGGTGAATATTCAGAAGGGAACTATTCCTCATGAACAAGCCGGAAAGTATAGCGGTTCTCAGATATTCCTGAAGCCTGCTGCTCCCGGTACCGGCGTAATTGCAGGTGGTGCAATGCGTGCAGTATTGGAGTCCGTTGGTATTAAGGACGTGTTGGCAAAATCATTGGGTTCTTCCAATCCGCATAACGTAGTAAAAGCTACTATTGCTGCATTGGTTCAACTCCGCGACCCTGCTACAGTGGCTCAACAAAGAGGAATTGAATTGACAAAAGTATTTAACGGCTAGGTCCGAGCCGGACTGGCAAATAGGTAATAACGCATCAAATAATTAGAAAATGGCAAAAGTTAAAATAAAACAGGTTCGCAGCGGGATAGACCATCCGGCAGATCAAAAGAGAACCCTGCGTGCACTTGGTTTTACCAAGATGAACCAGGTAATCGAAAAAGAAGGAACCCCACAGGTAATGGGTATGATCCGTAAGGTTCATCACCTCGTAGATATCGTAAAATAATTAGAAATTAAAAATTAGCCTGCCTGATGGCAGACAGGGAATTAGAATAACAAAAGGATAAAATGGAATTACATAATTTAAAACCGAAAAGAGGATCAACCAAAAACCGCAAACGTATTGCACGTGGTGAAGGTTCAAGAGGTGGTACCTCAACAAGGGGTAACAAAGGAGCACAGGCAAGAACCGGATACCAGGCTAAGCGTGGATTTGAAGGTGGACAGATGCCTTTGCACAAACGTATTCCTAAGTTTGGTTTCACAAACATTAACCGTGTTGAATATTGGGGCATTAACATTGATGCTATTGTTAAGATAGCCGATGACAATAAGGTAACCGAAATCCATAAAGAGTTTTTGGTAAATAACGGATTAGCTCAAAAGAAAAGCCTTATCAAAATATTGGGCAGAGGTTCAGATAAAGTTACAAAGGCGTATAATATTACTGCCGATGCTTATTCAGAAACTGCTAAGAACGCAATTGAAGCAAAGGGCGGAAAAGCAAACATTACAGTTAGACCCGTTGCAGTTGCAAAGGAATCTACTAAGGCAAGTAAATAATAACTAATAAGCCTACCCGGCATTAAGTAATAGTGAGAAATTTATTCAATACCATAAAAAATATCTTTGCCATTGAGGATCTCAGGGTAAGGATTCTGAATACGCTTGGCTTTTTGCTAGTGTATAGGATTGGCTCTTATATAGTTCTTCCGGGTGTTAATCCGGCAGAACTGGCTGCTGCCCATTCCGGAGACCAAAACGGTTTGATGGCGTTAATTAACGTTTTTGCCGGTGGTGCATTCAACCGTGCTGCCATTTTTGGTTTAGGAATCATGCCTTACATTTCTGCATCTATCGTAATGCAGTTGATGGGTATTGCTGTTCCATATTTCCAAAAACTACAGAAAGAAGGAACCAGCGGACAGAAGAAAATTGAACGTTATACACGTGTGCTAACTGTTGTAGTTACAGCGTTTCAGGCTCCGGGATATATTGCATCCCAAATACCTGAATATGCTATAATTGGCGGGCATGCCACTATGTTCTTCTACATACGTTCGGTACTTATGCTTGTCGCAGGAACTGTATTCGTAATGTGGCTTGGAGAAAAGATAACCGATAAAGGTGTTGGTAATGGTATTTCCCTTATCATCATGGTGGGTATCCTTGCACGTTTACCATTCGCATTCTCAGCTGAGTTAATTGGAAACCGTATGAAATCAGACGGTGGTGGCTTAATCATATTCCTTGTTGAAATTGTTTTCTTAGTGCTTGTAGTTATGGCTACTATCCTGCTGGTTCAAGGTACACGTAAGATTCCGGTACAGTTTGCAAAACGTATTGTTGGTAATAAACAATATGGCGGAGCCCGTCAGTTCATCCCTTTAAAGGTGAATGCTGCCGGTGTTATGCCTATTATTTTTGCCCAGGCAATTATGTTCCTTCCTTTAACCGTATTCCAATCGCTTTCCGGTAATTCTACAACTATGACCGGATTAGTGGCAACCTTTTCAAACATTGGTGGTTTCTGGTATAACTTCACATTCGGTATAATGATTGTAGCCTTTACCTATTTCTACACCGCGGTTATTATTAACTCGAACCAAATGGCGGAGGAAATGAAACGCAACGGAGGTTTTGTACCGGGTATTAAGCCGGGCCGCAAAACTGCCGAGTATATTGATGCTGTTATGTCGCGCATTACTCTTCCTGGTTCCATATTTTTAGCTATTGTCGCCATTATGCCTGCAATTGCTATTCTGGCTAAGATTGATAACGGTTTTGCAAGATTTTACGGAGGTACATCACTGCTGATTTTGGTGGGCGTTATGATGGATACTCTGCAACAGATAGAAAGCTATTTGTTGATGCGTCACTACGATGGATTGATGAAGACAGGAAGGATCAAGGGCAGAACATCATTAAGCGGGCCGGGCGTAGCCGCTGCTTAACGATTTATTTGTCAAGCTTTGGGAAAGATTATTTATAAGACCGAGAGCGAGATTCAGAAGATTCATCAGAGTTCTTTGATTGTTTCAAAAACGTTGGCAGAAGTGGGTAGATCCATTGAGCCGGGGATTAGTACTGCAGAGTTAGATAAGATAGCCGAAAGCTTTATTATCTCTCAAGGTGCGAAGCCTGCCTTTAAAGGTTACAGGGGTTTCCCGGGGACACTTTGTGTTTCGGTAAATGCCCAGGTAGTACACGGTATGCCGTCCGATTATAAGCTCAAAGAGGGCGATATAATTTCGGTGGACTGTGGTGCTGTAAAAGACGGTTGGTATGGAGATTCTGCTTACACATTTGCTGTAGGGGTTATTTCCGAGGAGTTAAAACAACTCCTAAGGGTGACGAAAGAAGCTCTTCAACTTGGAATAGACGCGGCAATAGAAGGTGCAAGATTAGGTGATATCAGTGCGGCAGTGCAAACACATGCTGAGAAACACAAGTACGGAGTGGTAAGGGAATTGGTAGGACACGGAATAGGAAGGAGTCTTCATGAAGGGCCGGATGTTCCGAACTACGGAAAGCGGGGAAATGGAATGAAACTGGCCAGGGGATTGGTGATAGCGATTGAGCCAATGATAAACTTAGGCAGAAAGGAAGTGAAACAATTAGATGACGGGTGGACAATAATAACGCAGGATGGCAAGCCATCAGCGCATTTTGAACACACGATAGCGATAGGAAAAGGGAAACCGGAGATATTGACAACATTTGAAGAAATAGAAAAAGTAAAAGCGGCGCAACTATAAAATATGACCAAACAACAATCCATACAGCAAGACGGTACCATTACCGAAGCATTGTCTAACGCAATGTTTAGGGTGGAACTCGAAAACGGCCACATGGTGACGGCTCATATTTCGGGGAAGATGCGTATGAACTACATTAAGCTTTTGCCGGGAGATAAAGTGAAATTGGAACTATCGCCATACGATTTGAGCAAAGGAAGAATTATTATGCGTTACTAACGTAACGAATTAGAAATTAGTAATTAGGAATTAAAACAAAGAACTGACCAATAACCACTATAAAGAGCCATGAAAGTAAGAACATCCATCAAAAAACGTAGCGCTGACTGCAAGATTGTACGTCGCAAAGGCAGGCTGTACGTTATCAACAAGAAGAACCCTAAATTTAAACAACGCCAGAAAGGAGGCTGAGTTTAATTAGTAATTAATAATTAGGAATTAGGAATGAAAATTCACAATTCGTAATTTACTTCTGCTACTATATTATTTGAATACCTTGTACCCATCGGGAACAAGGTATTTTTTATTGCATTTTTTCTAGTTGTTAATTGCTTTTTTGGTTATAAAATGAAATTTGGAAATTTATAATGAATAACTATAGATTAATAATGGAATTAATAATAGAATAATAATGAAACGACTGAATCCTGATTTGATCAATGCATTGAAAAGCAATTGGTTGAAAAATAAATCTATTATTAAATAATATAAAACTCATATTCATGTAGCTGAATTATAGCAAATATTAATATTTAAAATTGGCTGCTTAGTAAGTTTTATTTCCATCATTTTTATTCTTTTTTTGTTCCAACTTTATACTTTCCACTCTTTCCTGCAAAGATAACTCACAAGATGTGTTTTTCAAAGAGGGAAATAACTTGGCATTATTGAATTGATTATTTGTTATGTTTGATGTCATAAACATTAAGCATGACAGGGGAAGCATACGAAGCAGCGGGGATTCTCAATAAATATATTGAGCAAATCCCTAATAAAGGAACACTTTTATTCAGAGGTCAAGAAGATGCCGGATGGAGCCTTGATTCAGCAGCTACAAGAAGATTAAGTCTCTTTCGACATGCCTTTATGAAGGACAAGAAAGCTAAATATAAGATAGATAAGAGCCCAATATTACCCTCTATTTTTTACAACTTACTAATCTGACATATATTGAGTCCATAATTTTATTATAGGTTTTCAATTTTTCTTTTGAACAATTATAATAAACTATTTCTATGTTTTCATATCTTATTTCTCGCCAATATAAATTTGTTCTATTTATTTTTCCATTTCTACTAACAACTCCTTTTTCTTTAACCCTATTTGTTTCTTTGAAAATACTATCTTCTGTACAACAGTAATACTTAGTCATGCCGCCAAAATTGTTTACTCTAAAATAGCTTGAATCACTTAAGGATTTAAAATAAATTAAAACTTCTTCAGTGTCATCAATTGTATCAACCGCAAATGCCCCCTTTTCAAAATTAATATCAATAGTGCAGTCCTTTAGCTTATGTGACCAAACCTGATTACTATTTTGTGCACCAGCCTCTTCCCGACAACCAATACAAAAGCATATAAAAATAAGTATCATCCTCATTTTGGTTCTTCTTTAGGTGTAGGCTCCTCCGTTTTAGCAGGTATCGCCTCCTCAATTAAATATACTACTACATTACACTACAATATTAAAGAATATTCCTTTACCACTACCACTCCTTATTGCACCCCTACGGGGTGCCGCGCAAGGGATAGAAGCGGAAAGCCCACAGCGAAGCGAGGACTTTTAGCGGATAGCCCGACCCTGAGGCTTTGGGAAGGGATGCGCCCAAAATGAGTTAAAAGTGAAAAGGTGAAAGTGAAAAGTAGGGGATGGAAGGTTTGTAAATAGCCTGTCGGGCCTTGTCCCATCAAAAATGTTCATAAATACATAATATCGTATTATTATTATTCCTATATTTGCAGCCCTTTTAAAAAAAGACATAAAACAATGGCACGTATTTCAGGTGTAGATTTACCAAATAATAAGCAAGGCGAAATAGGCCTTACGCATATTTACGGCATAGGCAGAGCCAATGCTAAAAAAATATTACAGGAAGCGGGTGTAGACTCGACTGTAAAAGTATCGGAATGGAATGATACGCAGTTGAATGCGATTCGTAAAATCATTACCGAAAACTATAAGGTTGAAGGAGCTTTGCGCTCTGAAGTTCAACTTCATATCAAGCGGTTGGTTGATATCGGTTCTTACCGCGGAATGCGTCACCGTTTGGGCTTGCCTGTTCGCGGACAAAACACCCAAACCAACGCACGTACCCGTAAAGGACGCAGGAAGACTATTGCTAACAAGAAAATGGCTACTAAATAATAAGTAAGAATGGCAAAAGCACAAACAAAAGATACGCCGGAAAAAGCGGCGAAATCAACCAAGAAAAGGACTGTTAAGGCTGATATGATCGGACAAGCGCACATTAACGCTACCTTCAACAATATCATTATTACATTTACCAACTTGAAAGGGCAGACCGTATCATGGTCGAGCGCCGGAAAGATGGGTTTCCGCGGAGCGAAGAAAAATACTCCGTTTGCTGCCCAGTTAGCGTCGGAAGATGCTACCAAAAAGGCATTTGAAGCGGGTATCCGTAAGGTGAAAGTATATATTAAAGGCCCTGGTTCAGGCCGCGATTCAGCTATGCGTTCAATCGGTAACAACGGATTGGAAGTAACTGAAATTATGGATATCACTCCAATGCCACACAATGGCTGCCGCCCTCCTAAGAAAAGAAAAGTATAACACGATAATAATTAACAAGTAATGGCAAGATACACAGGCCCCCGTTCCAGAATTGCACGTAAGTTTAAAGAGCCAATCTTTGGCCCTGATAAAGTTCTCGAAAAGAAGGCATACCCACCGGGAATGCACGGTTTTGGGAAGAAACGTGGCGGAAGAAAGTCAGAGTATGCTGATCAGTTAGCTGAAAAGCAAAAAGCCAAGTACACCTATGGTGTTTTGGAAAGACAATTCCGTAAGACTTTTGCAAAAGCAGCAAGTACTAAGGGTAAAACCGGTGAGTTGTTGTTGCAATTGGTTGAATCGAGACTGGACAACGTGGTTTACCGTATGGGTATCTCTCCAACCCGTGCAGGAGCACGCCAGTTGGTAGGCCATAATCATATTCTGGTTAACGGTAAAGTGGTAAACATTCCGTCTTATACCGTTAAGGCAGGTACTAAAATTGCAGTAAGAGAGCGTTCCAAGTCATTGGAAGCTATTACTACCGCTATTTCCCGTTCAAATACTGCGGCTTATCCGTGGATTGAATTTAACGGAAACTCAATGGAAGGTACATACCTTTCAGTTCCAATACGTGAGCAAATTCCTGAGAACATTAAGGAACAGCTTATCGTGGAATTGTACTCTAAATAATAAATAACAAAACACAAAGTAAAAATGGCAATACTTGCATTTCAAAAACCCGACAAAGTTGTAATGACTTCTTCTAACGAGGTAGAAGGCGAATTTGAATTCAAACCATTAGAACCCGGATATGGCATCACCATTGGTAATGCACTCCGCCGTATTTTGCTCTCTTCATTAGAAGGGTTTGCAATTTCTTCTGTAAAAATTCAAGGTGTTGACCATGAATTTTCAACCATTAAAGGTGTTACCGAAGATACAACCGAAATCGTTTTGAATTTGAAACAAGTTCGTTTCAAAAAGCAAATTGAAGGTACCACAAACGAAAAAGTAACTATTTCTGTTAGCGATAAAGACGTATTTACCGCTGGCGATATTGGCAAATTCACATCAGCATTCCAGGTATTGAACCCTGATCTGGTTATCTGCCGTATGGAGCCTAACGTAAAACTTCGCTTGGAAATTACCATTGCTAAAGGCCGTGGATATGTTCCTGCTGAAGAAAACAAGCCACTTACACCTGAAATTGGTTTGATTCCGATTGACTCTATCTTTACTCCTATAAAGAACGTAAGATATCAAGTTGAAAACTTCCGTGTAGAACAAAAGACAGACTTTGAAAAGCTTGTTTTGACTGTTGTTACCGATGGTTCTATTCATCCTAAAGAAGCTTTGAAAGAAGCAGCTAAGATTTTGATTTACCACTTTGCATTGTTCTCCGATGAAAAAATCACTATTGATTTGGACAGCAAGAACCAAAGCGAAGAACTGGATGAACAAGACCTGCGTATTCGCCAGTTGCTTAAAACCAAATTGGTTGATATGGACTTGTCAGTACGTGCGCTTAACTGCTTAAAGGCGGCTGAAGTTGCTACCCTCGGACAATTGGTTCAATTCAACAAGAACGATCTTTTGAAGTTCCGTAACTTTGGTAAAAAATCACTTACTGAAATTGAAGACATGATCAAGACCAAAAGTCTGAACTTCGGTATGAACGTTGACAAATACAGACTCGAAAACGAATAATTAGAAATGAGACACCAGAAAAAACATAACGCATTAGGCCGCACAAGTACACACCGTAAGGCTATGCTTGCTAACATGTCTAACTCGCTTATCTTGCATAAGAGGATTAACACTACTGTAGCTAAGGCAAAAGAATTAAGGACATTTGTTGAGCCTGTACTAACTATTGCCAAGGATGATACTACCCACTCACGCAGAACAGCATTTGCTATTCTGAGCGATAAAGAAGCGGTAAAAGAACTTTTCCGTGTAGTTGCACCGAAGATTGCAACCCGCCCAGGTGGATACACCCGTATCCTGAAGACAGGAAGCCGTCCCGGTGATAATTCAAACATGTGTTTCATCGAATTAGTAGACTTCAACGAACTGATGCTTGGCACAGGCGAAGCTAAAGCTGCTGAAGAAAAAGCTAAACCAACAACACGTCGTAGCCGTAAGAAAAAGACTGACGGAGATGCTGAAGGTGCTGCTACTACAGAGAAAGCTCCAAAGGCTAAGAAGAAGAAAGAAGACAAAGCAGGCGAGTAATTACGCCAATAGATACAAAAGAAAAAGAGCGGTAGAAATGCCGCTCTTTTTTGTTTATTTTTGTTGAATGCGAAATTTGATAATAATATTAATACTGCATTTTAGCTTTTCATGCATTGGGCAAAATAAACCTGATTTTGTAATGTATGGAAGCTATTGTGGTGAGTGTGCCGGAACATGTTTTACTGTCTATAAAGTAACATCTGACAGCCTCTGGATAGAGTCAGATAATAAATTCTTTCACTTACTTGGGAAAGACTCAATAATGCAAGGATTTAAAGGCACAGGGCTAAGCAAAGAGGAGCAACAGAAGGCTGTTTACGTAATTAAGGATATACCCGACACATTAACAAAACTAAATAGTCTGACCTTTGGCTGTCCGGATTGTGCAGACCAATGTGGTATATTTTTAGAATTCAAAATTAAGGGTGTCTTTAAACGGTTTCTGATTGACCCTGAATATGCTGCACCTAACGGGTTACGTAATTACTTTGATGAAATTGCAGATTTAATCTGGCACTTTCCAAGAACCCATTAAAACGAGTTATCACTGCTTTGAAGAAGGGGTGAAATTCCCTTTTTTATCAAATGTTGTTTGAGGGTTTTCATAGGTGCGTTTTTATTACTGCAACAAAAATAAATAAACATTTTGAATAAGTAATAAACCATTGAGTAAGCCAATAGATACAAAAGAAAAAGAGCGGTGAAAACCGCTCTTTTTTTGTTGGTCATTCGTAAGGTCTTGGTTATTTGTTACCTCCTGTATGGTTAATGGAATCCGGGTTTACTGCTTGTTGCAACTGAGCCGGGGGCTGTGATGTTACAATAGCTGCTGAAGAACTTTTTCCACCAGTATGGTTTATTGAATCTGAAGGGATAATCATGTAATACTTGCCAGATGTCAAATTTCCTCCGATAAAGCCTTTATCAGTAGATTTATTGAATCCTTTATACCCTGAGTACCCAATAACAGAAAGAGATCCAAGAATTATTAACCAGGAAATACCTGCAAATAAACCACCCAAACTCTCTTTTTTTACTTTCGCAAGTAAATTTGCTCCGCAAAACATTGCAATTAATCCGAGTGTAATGTTAGTAATAATCATATTGTTTTTTGATTTGGTTTGAAATGTAAAAGTATAAAAAAATATTACTTGAACAATTATACCCGGTGATTTATTAAGTATATTTGAAATTACAAAAAGAAAGAATAATACAAAAGGAGTGGGAATAAGGAATAGGTTTCTGATAATCGGCGGGTTGTTTTTTCTGCCTTTTTTTTTGACTGCACAAAACAGAGCGATTGATTCACTTAAAACGGTATTAACAAAATACAAGGCAGATTCATCCTATGTGAATACATTAGATACCCTCAGTTATCTTTTGTGCAGGAATGGTTATTATGATTCAGCGATAAGCTATGTGGGTAAAGCCCTCACTCTTGCAAATGAAATTAATTATAAAAAAGGTATTGGGGTTTCATATTGTGATTTTGGGCAGAATTATATCGGGCAGTGTAAATACAAGGATGCATTGGGTTATTTTCAAAAGGCACTTAGTATTGCCATGGAAGTCCAGGATAAAAAAACAATCGCTAATGTTTATCTTGATATCGGTGTGATTTATGAAGACCAGGGCGATTATGCAGGGGCCCTGGAATATTATTTCAAAGCTTTAAAAATTTGGGGAAAATCTAATTATAAGATTTTAGTTTCGGATTGCTATAATAATATTGGTATAATATATAATGAACAACATAATTATGAAGAGGCGCTAAAGAATTATGATTTATCATTAAGCATTATACTCATCCTTCACGATAGCTTAAGGTTAGGGGATGCTTATTTTGCAATAGGCGATGTGTTTCTTGGAAAGGGACAGGATAGCATGGCTTTAGTTAATATGAAGAGGGCTATAAAGATAGGGGTGAAGCAAAAGGACAAATTACTGGAATCTTATGCATTTAAAGAAATGGGGTTGATATTAAACAGGCTTGGGAAATACGATAGTGCCTTGTATTACTTTAATGAATCCCAGAAGTTAAAAAGGGAAATGCATGATAAGCAAGGGGAGGCAGTGAATCTTTTAAATATTGCTAAAATCTATATTAATAAAAAGGAGTTTGCCAACTCTACAAAATATCTGGATTCATCGCTTACTTTATCGAGGAGTATTGGCGATAAGAAAAATATAATGCTGATTTATGATGCATTTACCCGATTAGATAGTTCAACCGGCAATTATGTGGCGGTTTTAGGCCATTATAAAATGTATAATGTATATAGGGATAGCCTTACAAATGAGGAAAGTGTAAGAAAGATTGAAGGCGAGAAAATGAGATATGAGAATGAAAAAAAGATGCAGGCAGATTCCGTACAATTAGCAGTAAAACAAGAATTGCAAAAAGTTGAACAGGAAAAAAAAGATGCCCGCCAGCGAATTGTGCGCAATGTATTTATTGGTGGCTTTGGTTTTGCGCTTCTCTTTGCAAGTGTTTTCTTTTTCCAGCGTAAACGTATCGCCAAAGAAAAGGATGTCAGCGATAATCTCCTGTTAAACATATTACCATCGGAAACTGCCGAAGAACTTAAATCTACCGGCGAATCGAAAGCAAGGAACTATGAATTGGTAACCGTTATGTTCACCGATTTTAAAAACTTTACCGGGCATGCTGAAAATATGACACCGGAAGAACTTGTGAACGAAATTAATTACTGCTATAAAGAGTTTGACCGGATAATTGCACGCCATAACGTTGAGAAGATAAAAACGATGGGTGATGGGTATATGGCTGCTGGTGGTGTTCCACGGGGTAATATTACAAATCCGAAGGATACAGTGGCTTCCGCTCTTGAAATTCAGAATTTCATGGAGAACATGAAAACGGACAGGGAGAAACAAAACAAACCATACTTTGAAGTAAGGATAGGAATCCACTCAGGGCCGGTGGTTGCGGGAATTGTAGGTATTAAAAAGTTTGCTTATGATATTTGGGGCGATACAGTAAACATTGCAGCCCGTATGGAATCGAGCGGTGAGGCTGGTAAGGTAAATATCTCCGGAGCTACGTATGAATTAGTTAAAGAGAAATTCAATTGTACATATAGGGGGAAGGTGCTTGCAAAAAATAAAGGGGAGATAGATATGTATTTTGTAGAAAGCTGATTTTGGCAAGCAATTTCAATTCCCTCGTAACAGAAATCATTTCCATTTTAAGTTAAAGCAGTATATTTATTGCCCCATGAGGAGCAACTCCACTTATTTTTAATTATTGTTGAATGTCCATCGGTAAGCAAGTCATAGAGACTGTAAGAAAAATTTATCATCACTTCAATACACCGCCTGCGGTAATTGAGTTGATAAATTATCGTTTCTATGTAGTTTCAAATATCGCACAAACGATTGCCTGGTCAACCCATTTATGGTGGATGATTATGTTTTATTGCCTTGGGGTAACGCCATTGGCATTTATACAAATACCAAGCATTATGGTGTATGCCTTGGCAATTATAGTTAACAGGCGTGGCTTTCACATGCTGGCAATGGTTCTTTCGCTTACAGAAATTGTGGCGCATCAGGTATTGGCCGTCCATTATATAGGTTGGGATGCGAATTTTCAATACTTCATTCCGGTGGTTGCAATTTTCCCATTCCTTATACCCAAGAGGGGCTGGTTTTGGAAGTGGTTTATGTTGCTACTTTGCCTAGGTGGGTACTTATATATCGACTTCTTTATGAGCAAACTTGAGCCGGTTTATAAACTTAATTATGGGCCGTTAACCTTTTTCCATGTTTTAAATATTGTGCTTGCTTTCGGAATGTTTGCTACCTGGGCAATTTATCTTACACAGGCAATCAGCCGCTCGCAGGCATTAATTGAGGAACAAACCAAAGAACTTACAAAAGCCGAGGAAGCCGTTAAACAGGCTGAAATTCAATTGAAGCTGGAATTGAAAGAGCAGGAGAATACCATTATAACAAAAGAGAAGCAGCGTTATGAAGAATTGCTGTTGAATATTTTACCTTACGAGGTTGCTCAGGAATTAAAGGAGAAAGGGAAGAGTGAGGCTAAATTATTTGATCATGTTACAGTAATGTTCACCGACTTTAAAGATTTCACCAAGATAGGGGAGCAGATGAGTGCCGGGCAATTGGTAAAAGAAATTGACTATTGTTTCAGTTCATTCGATAAAATCATTCAGAAGCACGGAATAGAAAAAATAAAAACCATTGGCGATTCTTACATGTGTGCGGGTGGTTTACCCGCAATTAATAAAACCCATGCTACCGATGTTATTCGTGCTGCATTGGAAATAATGGAGTTTATGCTGAAGCATAAAAAGGAAAAAGAAGCCAAAGGGGAAACACCATTTGAAATCCGCATTGGTATTAATACAGGCCCTGTGGTTGCGGGTATTGTGGGTATACGGAAATTTGCTTATGATATTTGGGGAGATACGGTGAATATTGCATCGCGCATGGAATCGAGCGGTGAGCCGGGTAAAATAAATATTTCAGGATCTACTCACGAGCAGATAAAGGATAAATTTAACTGTTCATACAGGGGCAAAATTCTGGCTAAAAACAAAGGTGAAATTGATATGTATTTTGTAAATCAATAATGATACTTTTTTTTGAAAGCAGGGAATCGATAAGGGGTAATTAATTATTTTTATATTTGTCAATGGTCTCGAAGCATTACAGGATAGCAATTTCGTTATTGGTGGGTATTCTATTTCAGGGATTTCACCTTCGCGCACAGGAGATTAATAATCCGCACTCCGAGAAAAAAGATGAACTTTTTGCCAAGTATCTTAGTGATACATTAAATGCACCACAAAAGATAAAAGAAATTTTAGGACTGCTTCAAAACAATAAATCAGCCGATAAAACACTGGCACTTGAAGAGTATGAGGTCGCTTTTTCACTCGCTCCCTATGTTGGGGATTCGGCTTATATACTTACACCGCTATACGCACAATTTTCGGGCATGCTGGATAATGTGGGTGCCAGGGAAATGGCTATTGAGTATGCTAAAAAAGCCCTTAAATACCGCTTGAAAGGTACTTCCAGGCAACCGGGTTTTGAATATAATTTAATTGGAAGGATAGCCGGTTTTTATGTTCGGTCCAAACAGTATGATACGGCTTTGTATTACTATAAAATGGCTGAAAAAACAGCGCTTTCGGGTAACGATACACTCTATTTCTCGTCCTCACAAAACAATATCGGATTGATGTATATGAAGGAAGGGCATTATGATTCCGCCTATAATTGTTTTCAGCGGTCGTTACTCATTTTGAAATCAATGCCAAAGCATAGCGATTCAGTTTTCCGGGGCGCCATACTCGATAATATTGCAGATAATTACTTTCAATCGAAGGATTATTCAAAGTCGATAACGTGGTATACCGCAAAAATAGACTGGTCGAAGCGCATACAAAGTAAAACCGGGGTTATTGTTTCCCAAATTGGCATAGGCAATTGTCTTTCCGCAATGCATAATTTCAGTGGGGCAATAGGTAACCTTAAACAAGCTGAAAGCGCGATTGCACTTTTAAAAGAAAACCATCCTTTACTTTACCTCGATTTGCTGCAGGCTAAAGAGTTTTACGATTCAGCTTCGGGCGACTGGAAAAATGCATTGTTAATAAAAAACAGCCTCAGCCACATCAGGGATTCCGTGGTAAACGAACAAAAAAAATCTACCGATGGATTAATCCGCACACTTACAGAAATGGAAATATTAAAAGCACACCGCGATATCCAGTTTTTTCAATTGCAACAAGCCCAGCGGGAGGCAGCACTTAAAGAGCAACAAAAAAGAAAAGAACAAAAATCAACTATCATCAGGGATGTTTTGGTTTTCGGGCTACTGCTCTGCCTGGTTTTTGCCGTAGTGTTTTTTATTCAGCGGACAAAAATTTCTAAAGAAAAGAAACGAAGCGAAGAATTACTGTTAAACATTCTTCCGGCTGAAACAGCCACAGAACTCAAAGAAAAAGGAAGTATCCGTGCTAAAGATTATTCCATGGTGACTGTTTTATTTACCGATTTTATAAATTTTACTAAATCAAGTGAAACGATGAGTGCACAGGATTTGGTAAACGAAATTCATTATTGCTACAGCGAGTTTGATAGGATAATCGCTTTGCATGGAATTGAAAAAATAAAAACAATCGGCGATGGGTATATGGCGGCCGGAGGACTTCCGGTTGAAAACCGTACAAACCCGGAGGATGCTGTAAATGCTGCCATTGAAATTAGGAATTTTATGGAACTGGAGCATAGGAAAAGGACGATAGAAGGAAAACCATTTTTCGAAATGAGGATTGGGCTTCACACAGGTCCCGTTGTAGCGGGTATTGTAGGAATTAAAAAGTTTGCTTATGATATTTGGGGCGACACGGTAAATATTGCAGCACGTATGGAGGCCACCGGTGAAGCCAGGAAAGTAAACATATCAGGATCTACTTATGAATTAGTGAAAGATAAATTCAATTGTACCTACCGGGGCAAAATACAAGCCAAAAACAAAGGCGAGATTGATATGTATTTTGTGGAAGGATAAGTTGAAATACCTTCGTTCATTTTCTGAATTTAATTGTTATATTTGTTTTATAATGCTTTTGGGGTATTATGAAAAGATTCAGCAAGCTTATAATAATGGTGTTCTTAGTTGTTCGGGCTCAAACGGCGCTATTTGGCCAGTTGAATGCCAAGCGTATGTTTTTTATGAACCCTGTTGGGTTTGGCATGTTTTTCAACGGTGGTTATTCTTTCTTAAATAGCCAGATTGGTGATAATTTAGCAGGATATCCTTGCTTTAGCGGAGGGCTTTATATCACTAATAAAAAATGGTATTACGATTTCAGAATTTATAATGTGGAAGGGAAAGTAATAAATGCAATTTCTGAAAAGAGCTGGGGCAATGGTGATCTTATAAATGCTGTAATGGTTGGCGTTGATTGGGGGTATACGGTTATCCGCATTCCGAAACTATTTATAACGCCTTATATCGGGATTGCTCATGGACATTCAGTGCAATATACCATTCATGACACGAATAGCGGGCCTCCCTTATTTCAGCCAAATGTTTCAGTAAGGATGGACTATAATATGTTTGGGAAAAGTAAAGGACTTTGGAAGATACCGGGGCCACTTACTTATGACCGCGTTGAACATTATATGCAAATAACAGTGACGGGCAGCTATTACCCATTCGGACTAAAGCCATCCGTTGGTTTAAGTGGTTCCATAGTAATACTCACCTTAGGTATAGGTTTTTATACCAGGGGTTAATGACAAAAATCATCTTAATAAAGTATGATGTAATTTCTTTGATTGAATTATTGAAAATAAATTTGTTTGGTAAAATGATTTTTATACATTTGTATTGAGGTTAATTTTTATCAATTATAAATATATTTTTAAGGACACCCAACGCGAAACATTTTTTTAACGTACTAGTTGGTAAATGTATAATTGTAACCATCTTTTCTAAACGGTATCGAATCAAATGATAAAAAAATATAGAAATAGCATACTTTGTCTTTTTATTTTTATATTCTCGGGAGTTGGGTTTTCTCAAAGCAACAACTGGATGCAAAGTGCCGGTGGGGCAAAGGTTGATGAAGCTTATGAGATTTCGACCGACGACAGCAGCAATACATATACAACTGGCTATTTTACTGCCATTGCAAACTTTGGAACTTTATCTGTCAGTACACTTGGCGTATCTGATATTTTTATTGCGAAAACCGATCCGAACGGAAATTACAAATGGGTTGAAAAAGCAGGCGGAATGGGGTCCGACAGAGGGCTGGCTATTAAAACAGATTCCAAAGGGAATAGTTATATTACAGGTTGGTACTATGGTACTGCCACATTTGGAACGCATACTATTAATAGTGTTGGCATGCAGGATGTGTTCATAGCCAAGTATGACAGGAACGGCAATTGCAAATGGGCTGTGAGTGCTGGTGGGAGGGAAGGTGATATTGGAAATGACATTACTATTGATAATGTGGGAAACCCTATAGTTACCGGGGAGTTTATGGATACAGCTCAATTCGGTACATTTTCCTTAATATCAACGAAAGGACATATAAATGTATTTACCGCTAAACTCGATTCGTCAAATGGTAATTTTATATGGGCAAAATCGGGTACGGGCCCTCATACCGACAGAGGCCTTGGTGTGGCATGTGATGCTGCCGGGAATGTGTATGTTGCGGGTTCTTATTCCGACACGATTACATTTGATACGGTAAGGCTTGGTAATATTTATAATGCTATATTCCTTATTAAATATAATAGCGCAGGCAAGGAACAATGGTTTACAAGGGCAGCCGGTTCGATATACGGTATCTCGAATGCTATAGCAGTAGATAAAAATAACTATATATACCTGACCGGAGATTTTGAAGGTGTGTTGAACTTCTTCTGGAAAACCCATACTACCACACTTACAAATCCATACTCAAACGATATTTTCGTAGCTAAATATGATAAAGACGCAAATCTGATTTGGGAGGTTGCCGATGGATCAAACAATGCACTGACAGCAAGAAACATTGCACTTGATACTGCCGGAAATGCTTTTGTTATTGGAAACTTTGATTGTAAAATGAATGGCTATGCCGACAAATATGGTCAAGGTACATTTAATACGGTCGGGTTTTGGGATATTTTTATTTCGGAATACAGCGCTGGTACCAGTGGCTGGCAATGGAGCAGGCAAATAGGTGGTGATAAAAACAACTATGGAAACGGGATTGCCTTAAATAAAGCAGGGAATATATATGTGTCCGGAAGTTTTGATACGAATGTTACAATTACGGAAGGGGCGAAATTTTTAGGTTATACATACGATAGGTATTCCTGCAATCCTTCCTATTGCGGTGACCCCTATTATGGAGCCTTTGCAACATTGTTCACAGCAGGAAACCTCGATATTTTTATATCTGAACCTATTGACTTAAACCGCCAGACCTACGATTATTATACACGTTCAGGTTCGGGTTGTAGTAAGCCTTATGAAGGTGTTTGTATAAGAGGAAACCTGCCAGCATGCCAGGATACGGCTCAATTTTGCATATCGGGTATTCTGTATCCAATAAGCAATACATGCCCGGGATTTATGGGCGCAGGGCCTTTGTTTGATTATAAATGGTCTACAGGTTCTACCTGGAGCTCCATACCTGTTTCCACTTCAGGATATTATTCGGTTACCCAAACTTCAAAGGACGGGTGCTTTAAAAGTTCCGATACTATTTACGTAATTATTCACCCAAAACCTGCAAAACCAACAATTTCCGATAATGTTATAATAAATACAAATGCCATAGACCCGAAACAGATTGTATTATGCCGCGATTCAATTATACTTACGGGTGGCAATTATGGTTCAAATTCATATTATTGGACTGATAGTGCACGCCGGTTTACAACATATTCATCGAATCTGTCGGTTCATGCTCCGGATAGCGATTATTTTGTGTTTGTTGTTATCGACTCATTCGGTTGCGAAATGACAAACAAAGTGAAAGTTGTTTTAGATAGTGTACTTCCTGTTATCATCCCGAAGTTGTATTGCCAAGAAGACCCTGTTGACCACGATACGGTTGTATTGTGCCAGGGTAAAGGCTTCAATTTTTTAGCCTATGACAGCATTAGTAATCCCGGACATAGTATTTACGCATGTATTCCTCCTTATGACAGAACCATTATAAAATGGAACGTAACACCGAACACAATATCTTATGCACCGGTATATGATTGCCGCAGTTATTATACAAAAGATAACAATTATTTTGTCCCGGCAGATTCCGGCTGGTATATTATTACTGCTACAATTATAAGGGTTAATAAATGCGACACTGATGTAAAAATTGTGAGCGATTCCATGTTTGTGCGTTTACATCCTAATCCGGTTATTAATTTAACTGTTAAAGGAAACAGGTATGTCTGCCCCGGTGGTTTGGATTCCACTCAATTAATAGCCACTTGTAATTATCCCTTTAAGTGGTCTACCGGAAGTACAAAAGATAGTATCTGGGCAAAAGTCGGGTCTTATTATGTTCTTTGCACGGTAACAAATTCGTTTGGCTGTACCAGTTCAAAAGAAGTATCGCTGCTGGTTCAGAATACCCCTCAACCCCTTGTAACCATGAATCCATGGAATGGGTTGATATGCCCGAATGATTCTGTACATTTGTATTGCACAGGAGCAGGAGTATTCCAATGGTTTGGGCCTTACGGGCCGATTCCGGGAAACATAAACAACATTTATGTTAATATTCCCGGATACTATTATTGTGTGCTTACAGATACAAATGGGTGTGTTCTTTTATCAAATACCGTTTTAACAGAGCAGTACACAACGCCCTACATTTATGCAACACCCAATACTGTTATTTGTCCAGGCGATTCCGCTTACATACATGTCGCGGCCTCCATTGGGGCAATTATACAGTGGCAATGGCCATTAACCGGGCATGATAGTGTTAAAGTTATAACCGCTCCGGGAACATATACCTGCAAGGTTGTCTCGTGTGGAATTACAACCATTGTAAGTATTACAATCAGTATGCCCAGCCCAGTCGCCAATATTCACGTTTACCCTTCGCCCGTAATGTGTTCGCTGAACGATTCTGTAATTCTTTCCGGAGATAGTGGATTGGCCTTTTATCTCTGGACTCCTGGAAATATCAATTCTCAATCTATAACTGTGAAATCTCCGGGTACATATACCCTTACAACATACGATGCTAATGGTTGTTCGGCTACCAACTCGGTTACTATCAAACAATCATCCGCCATGTTTGATTCGGTTGTATCATTTCAGAATGTGTTATGTTATCTTGGCAATAGTGGAAGCATTACTGTTGGCATAAGGGGTGGAACAGCACCGTTTACATATAGCTGGGCACCATCCGGTGGAAGTTCTGCAACAGCCAGCGGGCTTACTGCAGGAAGCTATACCGTTCTTGTAACTGATGCTAACGGATGCACAAGTTCCCTTACTGCATCTATAGCTCAACCACTTAAAACGTTATACGACAGTGTTTCTTTTGCCAACCTATGGTGCTGTAATGTCCCCGGCGGTACCGCAACCGCATATCCTTATGGTGTAACGGGAAACTTTTCGTACAACTGGAATCCCGGGGGGCAAACTACCGCAACTATCTCCGGACTCAGCGCTGGTTCATATACCGTGATAGTTACTGATTCTTCAGGGTGTGCTGTTACTTCCTCTGTAACACTTACGCAGCCTTCATGCCTTGCAGCAACTATTGCATCAACCAACGCTACTTGCAGGAATGATAATGGCTCGGCAACAGTAACAGTTTCCGGTGGAACAGGAACATATACGTATTTATGGAGCCCAGGCGGGCAAACAACTTCATCTATTTCAGGGTTAAGTGTAGGCATTTATAGTGTAGTAATAACTGACTCACATGGTTGTGTGGATACTTTATCGGTAAATGTGAACCTAACTAACGATATGCATATATCCATTTCTAAAACAGCAGATTCAACCTGTCGCGGAGATAATATTACTTTTACAGTAACAGGTGGAATAACGTATAAGTGGTCAAACGGAAGTACTTCATCGTCGATTACCGTTAGTGCGGATTACAGTCCTTGCTGGGTAATTTGCGATTCCGGTGCTTGTGTTGATACCATTCCCGTAAAATATTATTGTTATCCGCCACTGGGGCATGCAAAACATAAAAACGATACAATTTGTCTGGGAAATTCAGCAATCATAAAAACAATAGTTGTCGGAGGAAAAAAACCATATACCTATTTATGGAATGAGGGCATAACTTCTGATAGCCCGGGGCCGTTTACAGTTTATCCGAATGCAGGTACTTTTTACGTTTGTACTATTTCAGACCAATGCAATTATAAAACCACAGACTCCTCTTTTGTTTACCCTGCACCATTTGCGAATGTGTCTTTTGAATTTCCTACAGGCGATATACATGCAGGAGATGTTGTGGAATTTACAAACACCAGCAACGGGGCTTCTTCCTATTTGTGGAGTTTTGGCGATGGAGATACTTCCATTAATTATTCGGTTTCTCATGCGTACGCCAAAACCGGTACATATCTTGTAGTGCTTACCGCATATAACAACTCCGGATGCAAGGATACATCAGACCGATATGTAAATGTGATAGATAAATTAACATTGCCTAATGTTTTCACGCCTAATGGAGATGGGATTGACGACGTATTTATGGTGAAAATTCCCGGAGCCGGATGTTTTGATTGTAAGATTTACAACCGTTGGGGCCATTTGGTTTATGAATGGAAAGACATTAATGCAGGATGGGACGGGATAGACCTGCAAACAAATGCACCGGCAGTTGAGGGCACATATTATTATTTCATCAACTACTGTAACTCCTCAGATGATTCAAGTGCGGTAAAACAAGGAATTATTTCCCTTATAAGAAGCAGGAAATAGCTTGCCAGATATAAGCTATAAGATATAAGCGAAAACCCCATTACAGTTTATTCCATCTTATAGTTTATATCTCAAATCTCATATCTTTTCTATCACCACTGCGGTACCATACGCCAATACCTCATTAATGGCGCCAGCCACTTCATTTGTGTCATAACGCATACCAATAATGGCGTTTGCGCCCATCTGGTCGGCATGCTGAATCATGAGATCGTAAGCATCGCTTCTCGACTTTTCGCATAATGAAGTATACAGTGTAATGTTTCCGCCAAAAAGCGCCTGGAAACCTGCGCCAATATTGCCTGCTACTCCGCGCGAGCGTACTATAAGCCCGCGTGTTAAACCAAGATACTTGGTTATTTTGTATCCCTGGAAGTCAAAACCTGTGGTTATTAATTGTTTGTCCATAATAATTTGTTTATATTCTGAAAAAAAATACTTTTGTAAATATAAATCTAATTTCAATTGCCATGAAAAAATCTACTGTTTTACTTTTATGGGGTGGGATAACAGCAATTGCTTGTGAAGCCCATAGAGCAATACTTGTTTGGCAGGGAATTTCTCTTTCAGGTTGGTCGTATTTTAATTTTTTAATTTTCTTTCTTGGCCTTTTCGTCGGCATTCGCCAATTTCGTGATAAAGTTAATGGGGGATATTTAAAATTTGGGAAAGGCTATGTATTCAGTTTGTTAATGACTTCTATTGTAGCAATAATTGGTTTTATTTCAGTGATTATTACCTTAAAGTTAGTGCCGGATTTAGGTGATAGGTTGATTAATGAAATGCACATAAAGTTTATAAATTCAGGGTTGAGTCAAGACATGATAGACAAGATGATGCCATTTTATGAAAGAGCTTTCACACCTAATATGATTAAAGTTAATTCAATAATCGGCAATGTATTTGTAGGGGCAATTTTGGGACTTATTGCTACAGGCATAAACACCAAGAAAAAGCCCTTTATGCAAGAGGATGATGAATTGCAGGGTGGGGAAGGGATGCAGAGTTAGTAATTGTAGTATTCTAGATGTAGCTTATTAAATAATGGTTCATCTAATAAGTCTTGGTAGCGATTAAAGTGGTTATGTCGGCTTACAGAATTTAATTCTTTGTAGCGCACCCATATTGTTTTATCATATGCATTAGGTACATAAAAACCTTCATTACATTTTGTATTGATACCTATAGATTGAATTTCTCTTTTTATAATCATAGCATAAGGTGCCCAATCATTCCGGTTCGTATTATTTATTGTATCAAAACCCCACCTTTCAGCCACCGTAATTGAGACTATGGAACAATTTTGTACTATCGGAACTTCATCGCCATTTTCATCCTTAACTGTATCGATTTGGCCAAAAATATCATTGATATCGTATTTTTTGGGTCTTATAATTTGGTCTGTGCAAAATGCATCTTTATAAATAGGTACTTGCCAACTATCAAAAATCCAGTCTTTAAATCGATTTACCCAATAAGATAAAGGCATTAAAATAAAAGGAGGAGGTTTATCAAGATTGATTGTTAAACGACTCAACGAAGAAGTATCAGAATACATATAACACAATAAGTTGGTATCAGTAGGAATAAAGCCCTGCCTGAACGTTCCCGTGTCAACATTGATATAATTGATAAAGTTTTTCTGTATGATTTTATAAAGTCTATCCATCTCTTTTTGGTTAAGAAAACTTTTATAATTCGCCAAAGCAATATGATAAAATGGTTCAAAATAAATGCCGGGATATTGTGGTCCTTTATATCTGCTATATTCGAATATGCTTTTTTCATAGCCGTATTCTTTTGAGAAGCCCAAAATATAGCCTTTACTAAGTGTAGTGTCCCAATTAATAACGAGCTCAAATTGATAGGTTGGAAAAAATGTTTTTGGCAATTTAGAGTCTTTAATCTCTTGGTTAGTTAAGCGGATCCTCAAAAAGTCATATGCATTTCCCGGATTAACCTCATAGAGCGTAATGGGAATATTTTCTCCATTCTTAATTCTGTCAATTGTATGAAAAAGCTTTGCCTCAACCGAATCTAAAAAAACCTGTTCTTCGGGGCAATTGATATTAAGAGTAGTGCAAGTCAAGCCACCCTGTGCCCCCGCCATTCCGTTAAAAATCGTTAAAACGGCGAGTAAATAAAATAACTTACGCATAGTTTTAGTTGTTTAGTATTGCCAATAATATTTTAACGTTAACTTTTTAAATAAAGCATTGTCGATTTGCACCAGATAATACTGGGACGTTTTTCTATCACTGAACGAATCTAACTCAGTAAAATTTAACCATAATCTGCTATAATACTGTGTTGTGTGGCGATAACATAATGTATTCATGGCGATTGATTTTATTTGTCTGGAAATTTTTAATGCATATTGATAAGGTTGCATTTTGGGGTTGTCGCTTAGTGTATCGAATTGCCACTTTTCTGCTATAGTAATTGAAGGTAGGTATGCTTTAGATTCCCCATATCCAATAAGTTTTCCATCTCTAAAATTGTCGATACGGTCATTTAAAATAGTATCCTTATCTCTTTTTGTAAGAGGCGAAGTTTTGCACCAGGGGTTGGTATATCCGGACAAACCAGCATGTAAAGTCCAGTAACTAAATTGATTGGTCCATATTGATAGTGGCATTTGCATAAGTGAATCTGTTTTGTTCAAAACTAAAGTTCGATAGCTAAAGGAAGTAGTGTCGCTATAGT
>CAIUPO010000140.1 GCA_903901055.1 uncultured Bacteroidota bacterium | reverse complement strand
GTGATAATTTCAATCTTCGATAAGTTTTTCCGGAATGATTCATTGACAATTCGGTTCAGGATTCCTTTCTCAAAAAACCTGATTTTGGCAGAAAGGTCGGTGGGTTTTTCATTAAAACTTCCAATATCCACACTGCCGCCAATAATTATCAATTTGCCTTTCGGGTTACTCATAAGTTAAATTAATGTTGCAAATCTATATAAAATGGAATACTTAATGTGCTTACCGGACGCATTGTCGGTAACTACTTAGGAATGTTTATATCTTTGTCGTTATTCAAATGAAAAATTTATTGGAATTTTAAAAATCCCTGTCTATGAAAATTATTGATATCAGAGTATTAAGAGGCCCAAACTATTGGTCGAACTTCCGTAAGAAATTAGTGGTGATGAAACTGGATATAGAAGAGCTGGAAAACCGCCCCACGAATAAAATTAAGGGTTTCCCCAAGCGGTTGGAGGAAATGTTCCCAACTATGATATCGCACCGTTGTTCGCGCAACAAAGAAGGCGGTTTTTTTGAACGGGTACACGAAGGAACCTATATGGGCCACGTAATTGAGCATATTGCACTGGAGATACAATCGTTGGCAGGCATGGATTGTGGCTTTGGCAGAACCCGCAACGCGGGGTCCAGCGGAGTTTACAATGTGGTGTTTTCCTACCTTGAAGAAAAAGTGGGCATTTATGCAGCCAAAGCGTCGGTAAGCATTGCCCAGGCTTTGGTAGATGGAACTGCCTACGACCTGAATGCCGACATTATGGCTATGCGTGAAATCCGCGAGGAGACACGCTTTGGGCCAAGTACTGCATCCATTATTGAAGAAGCAATTGAACGTGATATTCCATACATACGGGTGAATAGCGAATCGTTGGTGCAATTGGGATATGGTAAGAACCAGGTCCGTTTCCGGGCTACTATGACGGATAGAACCAGTTCCATTGCGGTGGATTTAGCAAGCAATAAAGACGAAACCAAACGCATGTTGCAGGAAGCTGCCATACCGGTAGCAAAAGGAATGTGCATCTCGCTGGAAGAACAAGTGGATGAAGCCATTGATAAAATTGGATTCCCGCTGGTGTTTAAGCCGCTGGATGGTAATCACGGGAAAGGTGCTTCCATCAATGTAAAGACAAGGGAGGAAGCGATGGCAGCCTTCGAACATGCTAAAAAATATTCCAGAAGAATTATAGTAGAGCGTTTTATAAAAGGATACGATTTCCGGATATTGGTTATCAACAACCGCTTTATTGCTGCGGCTTTGCGCGAACCTGCCCATGTAATAGGCGATGGGGTTTCAACCATCAAGGATTTGGTGGAACTGGAAAACCAAAACCCTAAACGTGGTTACGGACATGAAAATGTGTTGACTGAAATAAGCATAGACAGGGAAACGCATGAACAACTCACCAAACAAAATCTGACACTCGATTCCATTATTCCCAAAGGGGAAATTTGTTATCTGAAAGGCACAGCAAACCTGAGCACCGGCGGCACTTCTACTGATGTTACCGATTTGGTGCATCCGCACAACGTATTTATTTGCGAACGCATATCCCGTGTTATCGGTTTGGATATTTGCGGTATCGACATCATGGCCGACAATTTGAAAGAACCACTAGAAAGCAGCGGTGGGGTAGTGCTGGAAGTAAATGCCGCTCCGGGTTTCCGGATGCACCTGGCACCTGCCAAAGGCTTGCCGAGAAACGTAGCTGCTCCTGTTCTCGATATGCTTTATCCTCCTGGAAAAAATTGCCGGATTCCGATTATAGCAATTACAGGAACGAATGGTAAAACCACCACCACCCGTTTGATTTCCCATATTGTGAAAGGTAACGGATACCGGGTTGGGTTTACCACCTCCGATGGTATTTATGTGCAGAACTCCATGCTTCAAAAAGGGGATACCACAGGGCCTATGAGCGCGGAATTTATTTTGAAAGATCCAACCGTAGAGTTTGCAGTATTGGAAACCGCCCGTGGCGGGATACTCAGGGCAGGCCTTGGTTTTGGAAGATGCGATGTGGCGGTGGTTACTAACATACAAGTGGATCACCTCGGTCTCTCCGATATACACACGCTGGAAGATATGGCTAACGTAAAAGGCGTAGTAGTGAAAGCTGTGAAGCGTGACGGCTATGCAGTGCTGAATGCCGATAATGAATTCTGCCATAAGCTCGGTAAAGAAGCCGATTGCAATGTGGCTTATTTCAGTATGGATGAGAACAACCCTATCATCCGCGCCCATTGCATGAAGGGCGGTATTGCTGCCATTTATGAAAATGGATATATCACCATTAAAAAAGGTGCCTGGAAATTCAGGGTGGAAAAAGTGACTACCATTCCGCTTACGTTTGGCGGAAGGGTAAGTTTCAATATTTACAATGTGCTGGCTGCAACTCTTGCGTCGTATGTATATGGTTTCTCTATCGAGGATATTCGCATGAGTTTGGAAACCTTTATCCCATCGGCGGCTCAGACTCCCGGACGGATGAATATATTCAACTTCAAGGAATATAAAGTAATGATTGACTTCGCCCATAACGCCGATGGCTTTAATGGAATTCGGGAATTTTTAACCACTATAGAATCTCCTTACAAAATTGGTATCATAACCGGTACCGGCGACAGACGTGATGATGATATCCGTGAGCTGGGAAGAATATCCGCCCGCATGTTCGACCATATTATTATCAGGCAGGATAAATTTTTACGTGGCCGTGAAGCCGATGATATAGTAAGGTTGCTGGTGGAAGGAATAAAAGAAGTGAATCCAAACCAATCGTACGAATATGTTCCTAAGGAAATAGAAGCCCTGAAACATGCGCTATCATTAGCTAAGCCTGGTGCATTTATTACTGCTTTAAGCGATGTGATAGACAATGCTATTGATGTGGTGCAGTCTTATCTGGATAAGGAACGAGGGATGTAGATCGGTATTATTGTTAATTCCCGCTTAGATTTTCAAGGCCTTATTCTCTTCCTTAATTCTTACGAATAGCATAATTGCATTGAGTATGGAAAATAGAATGGCTGTATAATATAATTGAAATACGAGGGGAATAATAGCGATTTCAGTAATTACAATGATGTAATTAGGGTGTTTCAAATATTTGTAAGGCCCTTTTTTTATGAGTGGTATATTTGAAATATGATAAATTTTTGTGTTCCAGAATTTACCCAATGACATAATGACCCATATTTTGAATGCAAGCAATGTGAAGAATAAAAGGAGAAAACATAAGTTACCAGCCAATGGCTGCCGGGTATAATAC
Organism: uncultured Bacteroidota bacterium; assembly: GCA_903901055.1. Lineage (GTDB taxonomy): Bacteria > Bacteroidota > Bacteroidia > JABEUT01 > JABEUT01 > JABEUT01. The sequence continues at coordinate 16,715 of CAIUPO010000140.1, read as the reverse complement.
TCAACAATTAAAGAGGCGATAAATAAAACGTGCAATGCAACAATAAACGGGTAATGGCTTTTTCCATATTCAACAGCATTGTTTTGTAATAACCATTTCTCATTGCTTTTAGATATCAGCAATTCTCCAATTCGCAAGAAAATAATAAAAGCAATAAACAGGATAAAAGTCATTTAGTTTTTGTCCATTTTAAGTAAAGCCATTTCACTTGAAAAGCCTGGCCCCATGGATAACATCAGGCCGTAACCGTTTTCAAACCCTGAGGAAAAGAATTTCTCCAAAACATATAAAACCGTGGGACTCGACATATTGCCGTTATCGGTCATAGCATCTCTTGTATTTTTTAAAAAATCGCCATCTACCTTCAAGGCTTCTTTATAAGCGGTTAATACTTTTTTCCCGCCGGGATGAAAAATAAAATTTTTTATATCGGAAAGTTTCAATTGATATTTTGCTAAAAAGGAAGAAACATCAGCTTCAATATTATTCGCAATGATAGTCGGAATGTCCTGCGAAAACACAACCTTAAATCCTTTATCTAAAAATTCCCAGCCCATCACATCCAGCGTATCATAATATAATTTGCTTTGTGAGCCAAGAAAAGTAATAGCATTTTTTGTTTTGTTGGAATGATTATCCCCGGTAATAATACAGGCTGCAATACCATCGGCAAATAAGCTTGACCCGATGAAGTTACTTTTACTATAATCATTTCGCAAAAAAGTGAGAGAACACAATTCTACAGCCACAAGCAATACAACTGCATCAGGGTTGGCTTTTGCCAGAATACTTGCCTTTGAAAAACCTGCTACGCCACCGGCACAACCCAATCCAAAAACCGGAAGACGATTAATATTCGGATTCAATCTCATTTTATTTACAATTAGGGCATCTAAACTGGGTGTAGCCAGCCCTGTGGAGGAAATGAAAATAATATCAGTGATTTCTTCCTTTTTAATTTGCGCGGATGAGATACAATCTTCTATTGCTTTTACAGAATATTCCAAAGATATACGGATATATTCCAAATTCTGGTTTTGGAAGGAATGAGGCTCGGTGTAATAATCAAGTGGCTTGCAAAAATTCCGTGTTTTAATCTCTGTATTATCAAAAGCACCTAATAGCCTTTCTATTTGAGGAAATGAACCAATAAATACATTTTTGGCACATTGTTTCGCTTCTTCCTGATTAACTTTAAAAGGGAGTTCAATTTTTGATATGGCTGCTAATGAAGGCATGGTTTGTATTTAGAGTATACCGTTGGGAAATTAGTTGGTATTCCAATTAATAAAAAAGTAAAAAATCTTTTTACTAATGAATGAGATTGGACTTACACAAGACGACAAAGTTCCATATTTCAATGTGTTCAAATATTACACAATTATTGAAAAGTGTTACATAAATTACAGGTATTCGAATTGTTTAAAGCATAGCTGTTAATTCTATTATATAACCTGAGTTCTGGTTATGAGGTACGTTCAGAATTGTAAGTGTATGACAAAAAATCCCGCTTAATTTTAAGCAGGATTTTTTATTTAAAAGGTTAATGACAGTTAGTTTTTTGCTTCTACCAAACCCCGGTGTTCCAGCATTGGCTGAATGTTAGGGTCACCTCCACGGAAATTACGGAAGATAGTAGCAAGGTCCTGAGTATTGCCGCGGGATAATATCATATCGCGGAAACGTTGACCATTTTCACGGGTTAAGCCACCGTGCTCACCAAACCATGCAAAGGCATCATCGTCGAGCATTTCTGTCCATAAATAGGCATAGTATCCTGCAGCATAACCATTACTCCAAATATGAAGGAAATAACTTGAACGGTAACGCGGAGGAACTTGAGGCAAATCAAGGTGGGTTCTATGCAGTGCCTGCATTTCAAATGTGTCAACATTTTGCAATGGGTCAGCAGTTGTAAGTGAATGCCATTGCATATCCAAATCAGCAGCAGCAAGTATTTCAGTAAGGCTATATCCCTGGTTGAAAGTAGCAGCTTTCTTAATTTTATCTACCAATTCCTGAGGCATTGGTTCTCCTGTTTTATAGTGCTTTGCATAGTTTTTAAACACCTGCGGATAAGATGCCCAGTGTTCATTAAACTGCGAAGGGAATTCAACAAAATCGCGTGCGGTAGCAGTTCCTGAAAGGCTAAGGTATTGCTGGTCGGCAAACAATCCATGTAATCCATGTCCGAATTCGTGGAACATAGTTGTAACATCATCAAAACTGATTAATGCAGGTTGACCGTCGGCTGGTTTTGTGAAATTGCAGATGTTATAAATAACCGGTTTGGTGCCCAATAATTTAGATTGTCCAACAAGGTTGTCCATCCATGCGCCACCATTTTTATTTTCACGTTTGAAATAATCGCAATAAAATAACGCCATAGAAGAACCATCTTTGTCGAACACTTCAAAAACCTTTACATCCTTATTATATACAGGAAGGTCTTTGCGCTCTTTAAAGGTAATTCCGTAAAGTTGGGTAGCAGCATAAAACACACCATTCTTCAACACGCTGTCTAATTCAAAATACGGTTTTACCTGGCTCTCGTCCAAATCGTATTTTGCTTTGCGCACTTGCTCTGCATAAAAATCCCAGTCCCAGGGCTGAACCTGGAATCCGCCTTTTTGTGCATCAATCACTTTTTGGATATCTGCTGCCTCCTGGGTTGCCTTTGCCGTTGCTGCCGGGATAAGCCTGTTAAAGAATTCTTGCACATTTTCCGGCTTTTTTGCCATTTGGTCCATTAGTGTTAACGATGCATAATTCGGGAATCCGATCAGTTTTGACTTCTCTGCTCGTATCACCGCTAAGCGGGAAATAGTGGCACGTGTATCATTCGAATCGCCTTTTTCTGCGCGGTTGCGCGATGCTTCAAAAAGTTTCTGGCGGGTAGCCCTTACTGTGAGCGATTGTAAAAGGGGTTGCTGGGTTGTGTTTTTCAATGTCAGCATCCATTTTCCCGGATGATTATTGGATTTGGCTAAGGCCGCAGCGGCATCCAATTCAGCATCTGAAAGGCCTGCCAGTTCCGCTTTATCGTCTACAAGTAAAGCACCTGCTTTAGCAGCAGCCTGCAATTGATTTGTGTATTTAGCCTCAAGACTTGCATCTTCGCTATTCAGTTTTTTCAAACTGTCTTTCGCCTTGTCAGAAAGTTTAGCACCGGACAAAACAAATTTCTGGTAATAATATTCCACCAGGCGGTTTGATTCGGCATCCAGTTTCAGTTGTTCCCGCTGGTTATATATTGTTTCAACCCGTGCAAATAATTTAGTATTCAGAAAAATTGCATCGTTTGCTTCAGAAAGTTTCGGGGCGACCGCTTCTGATATTTTTTGCAATTCCGGGTTGGAATTAGCGCCAATCAATAGGTTGAACACACCATTAACACGGTGAAGCATCTGCCCGCTTTTTTCCATTGCCACAAATGTATTTTCAAATGTAGGCGCGTCCGCATTATTTGCAATTTTATCTATTTCTGCAAGCTGAATCCTGATTCCTTCCAAAATAGCCGGTTGGAAATCGCTGTCCTTGATTTTACTGAAGTCAGCCGTTTGAAATGGCAATGAACTTGGATTGCTGAAAGGATTGTTTGGTAACATAGAACTGATTGTTTGGTCTGCCTGTTTGTTTTTGTTAGTGCAAGATGAGAACATCATCCCTATAGCTATTGGAATAGCCGCCACAGGTAAATAAGAGGTTAGTTTCATTAGTAAATTAATAAGAATTGGAGGCGCAAGTTAGTAAAATCAATGCATTAAGAAAACTCAAAGTATAGATAATGCCCTTATTCATACCTCAAGGCATCAATAGGATTAAGGTTTGCAGCTTTACGAGCCGGATACCACCCGAAGAATATTCCAATAATAGCGGAAAACGAAAATGCGATAACAATAGAGGTAGGTGTTACTGTTACAGGCCATCCGCCGAACTTTGATACTATAATCGAAACGCCGATACCCAACAATATGCCAATAAATCCTCCAATAAAACTAATAAAAATAGATTCAATCATAAATTGAATTAATACATCCCTGCTTTTAGCGCCTATAGCCATTCTGATGCCAATTTCTCGGGTTCGTTCAGTAACAGACACAAGCATGATATTCATAATTCCGATGCCGCCCACAATTAAGGAAATACTTGCAATACTGGCAAGAAGAATGGTCATTATTTTTGAAACAGCACCAAAAATATTTGCCAAATCCTGTTGCGTGCGAACTGTGAAATCATCATCATCTGAAGGAGCCAGTTTATGCCGCTGACGCATCAGTTTACTTATTTCATCCACGGCATCATTCATAACTAAATCCGATTTGGAGGAAACATAAATACTGTTCAGATTGTTATTTGACATCATTCGTTTCTGAACCGTAGAAAACGGTGCAATAATTCCATCATCCTGATCCATACCAAATGCATTTTGACCTTTTCGGTCATACATTCCAATAACACGCATAGGAATACTATTTATGCGTATTGTCATTCCAACAGGATTAACACCACCACCAAATAAATTGGAATCTACTGTATACCCAATTACGCAGACTTTTGCAGCTGTTCGCTCATCTATTTCTGTAAACTTTTCTCCAACCGAAACCTTCATATCGCGAATGTCAAAATAATCGAGATTAACTCCATACACTGCGGTACTCCAGTTCTGATTTCCTGCCACAACCTGTACCCCTTTATTTACAACGGGTGAAACATATTGAACCAAGTCACAGCGAGTTTGAATTGCATCCACATCTTCAATTTTAAGGCTGTTAGATGTACCTGCCTGAAGGCGCACACCTCCAGATGTTATAGCACCGGGCATAATCATAATAGTGTTAATTCCAAGGCTGGCAACAGAGGATTGAATGTTCCGTTTAGAACCCTCGCCAATAGCCAGCATGGCAATAACAGAAGCAACCCCGATAATAATTCCCAACATGGTAAGAAAACTCCTGAGTTTATTCTTACTCATTGACCTGTAAGCAATTTTTATGAGGTTGATGATTTTCATTTTTTATCTCCCGTTTCAGGCGCCGGAAGTTTTTTTAACTCCTCTTGTGGAATTTTCCTGTTAGTTACTTTCTCGTGTGAAATAATTGAACCATCCCGAAATACAATGTTATCCGCAGCAAATTGGGCAATATCCGGTTCGTGTGTTACCATTACTATCGTGATTCCTTTTTCATTCAGCGTCCTGAAAATCTCCATTATCTCGTAACTGGTGCGGGAATCGAGGTTGCCGGTTGGTTCATCTGCCATAATAACCACCGGATCATTTACAAGTGCACGTGCAATTGCCACCCGTTGTTGCTGTCCACCCGATAATTGATTAGGCATATTATTAGCCCTTTCGGCAAGTCCAACAGATTTCAATGCGTTGAATGCCCTTTCCCTGCGCTCCTTTGCCCCTACTTTATTATTATAAATCAAAGGGAGTTCCACATTTTCCTGGGCAGAAGTTCTTGCAAGAATATTGAATGACTGAAAAATAAATCCGATTTTTTGATTCCGGAATTCAGCCAATTCATTCTTATTCATCTTTAGTGCATCAATAGAATCTAAAAAATATTCTCCGCTTGTAGGTTTATCCAGACAACCTATAATATTCATGAATGTTGATTTACCCGAGCCACTTGCGCCCATAATGGCAACATAATCGCCCTTATTAATATCGAGGGTTATATCACGTAAGGCATGCACCTGTGTGTCGCCCATTTGATAAACCTTTTTAAGATTCTTAACGGATATTAACGGTGAAGCCATTTTATTTTTTCCTGGTATTAAATTTCGGCATAAATGGATTTTGGGTGCCCGATGCAGGGGTTGCTGCCTGAACGGATGCTCCTGAAGTATTGACACCTGTCACAATGGTATCTCCCACGTTAATGTTACCACTCACCTCTGTAAATATTCCATCCGATATACCTTTCTTCACAAGCACCGGAAAAATTTCAGTGCCTTTTTCCTTCCATAGGTAAACATCTTCCTCTTCGGAAATAATTTTTAAAGAAGTTTTTTGAACTCTTACCTGTAACTTATTTTTTATAGAATCCGGAATTTTTTTATCTGATTCCAAATAGGTAGTTGGCGGTAAAAAACTAATAGCGTTGGATGGCACTTTCAATACATTATTATGTTCTATTACTTTAATATTAATGTTGGCGGTTAGCCCCGGAATTAGCTTCAATTCAGGATTTGGCGCTTCAACAATTACCACGTAATTAATTACATTTTGAACCAACACCGGTTGTAACCTCACTTGCCTCACAACACCATGGAAAACATCATCCGGAAAAGCATCCACCGTAAAATCTACATTTTGTCTTTCTTTTACCTGGCCAATATCTGCTTCATCAACATTCGCCTGAACTTGCATTTTTTTCAAATCGTTGGCAATAATAAAAAGGGTTGGAGTATTAAAACTTGCAATAACGGTTATACCTTCATCATACGTTCTTGAAATTATCACCCCATTAATAGGGGCGCGAATAACCGCATACCGGAGATTTATTAATGCACGCTGATATTGTGCATCCATTGATTTTACTGTTGCTGCTGCCGATTGGTAATTGGAAAGTGCAAGGTCATAATCTGCCTGAGCTGCTACTTTATTATCAAGAAGAATTTTTGTACGGTCTAATTCCCGCTTATTTTCATCACTTAGAGCTTTCGCCTTTTCGAGGTTGGCTCTTGCATCAAGCATAGTCGGGTATAAAGTTGCTGTATCAATCAAGGCAATAATCTGCCCTTTTTTAACAGTGGAGTTGAAATCAACGTATTCCTTTTTTAAGATACCTGTTACCTGTGTACCCACGCTCACGGTTGTATCCGCAGCAATGGAGCCTGTTGCGGTCACAATAACATTCACATTGCCTTTTTCCACTACAGATGCTCTCCAAAAGTAAACTTCCTTTTTATTGTTTAAAATATAGGCGTGTACTGCAAAATATCCTCCAATAAGTATTGCAATTACAACAACCGATATTGTTATTTTCTTTTTCATTCGTTACATCGTTATTGGTTTACCCAAATAGAAATCTATCAATTTACTTTTGAAAAGATAATTGTACTTGGTTTGAATAATTGTTTGGTTTGCTTTCAGAAGATTTGATTTTTCCACTAAATAGTCTGTAGCATTAGTAAGGCCAATTTCAAATTTCTTTTCAATATTATTATAGGTAAGCATTTCGGTTGCCAGGGCTTCCTTAGCTGCAGCATATTGGGCAGCAGCAGCGAGTAGCTGGGCATAAGCCAACTCAATGGTCTGCCTTAATTGAAGTTTTACGGCTTCCTCATTTAGTTTTGCGCTCTGGCTGTTAATTCTGGCGATAGCTGTGCTGTTCCTTGCCTGGAAACTATTAAAAAGAGGGATTGAAAGTGTGAGCCCTATAGCTTCATTAAAATAATTGCTTGATTGATTCCATAAGTTTGAATAACTGTTATTTGTAGTCGAATACCCTGTTAATCCTATTACAGGGTCAGCCGGATTCCCTTGCAGATAACCAATTGTGCCGGGTTGATAATAACTTTGATAACCCAACGTACTGCCCGATGTTCTAACAGCTCCGCTGAGTATAAGCCTTGGCATGTACAGGCTTTTAGCAACATTAATAGCCATTTCGCTCGCATTAAAATTTAGCTCGGCACCTTTTATTTCCGGTAAAAATCCTTCCGCGTTTTTATCAATATCTGTAGAGGTTACCAGTGTTACAGCAAGCGAATTGTCGGTAATCTCAGGGCGTTCAACATTGAAATCAGCTAACACAGGAACATCCATTAACTGCATCAAATTAACTTTAGCCAGCGTCAATTGAGTCTCGGCATTCACTTTTGAAAATTTATCAGCGGCTGTTTGAGATTGCATCTGATAAAGGTTTAGCTCGGGAAGTATACCGGCACTAACCAATTTGCTCATCCGGTCAGTCAATATGCTATCCGATGATAATTGTGAAACCGCTATATCCACCTGTGCATAGGATGCGATTAATTGTAAATAGCCGGCAAGAATATTCAAGGTTAAATCGTTTTTCATTTTTTCAACATTCTGAACACCTGCCTGATAAACATAGCTGCTCTGCTTAACCGAGTATTGATATTGAAACCCGTCAAATAGTGTAAAGTCACTTACAAGTGCAAAACTGTTTGTGGTCGTATTTTGTGCTACATAAGTGCCGGAAGTGGTTTCAGTTTTTCCAAAATTCAAACTGGGAGCATCCGTAATATTCAGGTTGGGATAAAGGTTATCTTTTGCCTGCTTAAGATTAACCTTATTTACATTGCTTGTCAATTGACCCTGTTTAAGGGTGATATTTCTCGCAATAGCCGTGTCAATGCATTGCCTTAACGACCAGGGTTTTTCTTGCGCAATAGAAGGAAATGCAATAGTTGTAACTACAGCAATTATTAAATATATTTTAAACCTGTTCATTAATTATTTATCTAATCTGTCAATTTATCCGGATAAATCCTGCTATCTCTTACACAGTTCACACATTACAAAGGTTTAACTTAAACGAAATTGGAATTATGACAAAACTCAAAGAACTGTATGATTTGCATCATAGAGCGAGCTTGATTCTTCAATGAATTTTGTACATACTTAACAGGATTAATTGGATAATACTTCAAAACATATTGAAAGTCTTGAAAGCAATCGTCAAATAAGTATTTGGCTTGATGCTTATGATGATATATTTTCCGATTTCGACCCCAGGCCATACTCCGAACGAATTTTATCTGATGACTTTATTGCTGAGTTGAAAAAAGTTTCCCGGGAGGAAGATTTTGAAATAGCTGAATTGCGATTGCTTATGCCTGAGAAGAGCCGTAAACAAGACATAGAGCAGATAATAATCAAAAGGGTTCATCTCTATTTCCGGAAGGGGAATTTTCATTTGGCACGTAGGATAAAGATTATTCGGGGTAAGGCCGTATTAATCACTCTGGTAGGAATGGGTTTAATGTTTCTGTCATCTTATATTTCAACTATGCAACTCGACAAATTATATATGAGGGCTTTTCTTGTTTTAACTGAACCTGCAGGTTGGTTTTTTGTCTGGACGGGCATGGATGACCTTTTCTTTTCAACACGGAAGCGGAAAGAAGAGTTGGATTATTTTTCAAAAATGGCGAAGACAAAAGTTGTTTTCGCAAGTTTCTAACTACAATACTCACCTACTATGAATAATCAAAAAAATGAAAATGAGTCAACCATAAAATGGTTTAAGGATATATCAATTTCGGATGTCCCTCTGGTCGGAGGAAAGAATGCATCACTTGGTGAAATGTTTAATAAACTGAAAGAAAAAGGCGTATCCATACCCGATGGTTTTTGTGTGACTTCGCTTGCCTACTGGGATTTTATTCACTCTAATAAAATCTATGATTCCCTGACCGGATTAATGGATTCATTGGATAGAAAAAATTATTCAAACCTGAAAGACATTAGCGAGAAGGCGCGTTTTTTGCTTCGCAATGCAGTTATTCCTAAAGAAATGGAAAACAGTATACTCGAGAATTATCAGCTAATGTGTGAAACATATGGTGCTGACACAGATGTGGCGGTCAGGAGCAGCGCAACTGCCGAAGATCTGCCATCAGCAAGCTTTGCAGGTCAGCATGAATCATATCTTAATGTTCGCGGTGATAAAATGCTTTTAGATGCCGTTAAAGATTGTTTCTCCTCATTGTTTACAGAAAGAGCAATTAAATACCGTGAGGATAATGGTTTTAAACACATGGATGTTGCTTTATCCATTGGAATACAAAAAATGGTTCGCTCTGATAGCGGTGCTTCCGGAGTGGCTTTCACGCTGGAACCTGAATCGGGATTTAAGGATATTGTATTGATTACAGGAATTTGGGGATTGGGTGAAAATATTGTGCAGGGTACTGTAAACCCCGATGAATTCTATGTTTTTAAACCTACTTTCAGAATCGGTAAAAATGGAATTGTAAATAAAAAATTAGGAACAAAAGCAAAAACGATGGTCTATGCTGAGCACGCCGATCATCAGGTTGGTACCACCATAATGAATACAGATACTCCGCCGGAAAGAATGGGGAAATTTGTGTTGGAGGATGATGAGATTAACACATTGGCCAATTGGTCCCTGTTGATTGAAAAGCATTATGGAAGGCCTATGGATATTGAATGGGCCAAGGATGGCGAAACGGGCGAATTATTCATTGTGCAGGCAAGGCCCGAGACAACGCATAACCGGGATAATGTTTTAATTCATAAGGAATATTTACTGAAGGAAAAAGGAACTTTACTTGCAAGCGGGAATGCAATTGGAAGTAAAATATCTTCCGGTATTGCAAGGGTAATTATGTCTCCCGCAGAAGGAGAAAAAGTGAAGAATGGAGATATTATTGTTACTGAAACAACCAACCCCGATTGGGATCCCTTGTTAAAAAAAGCATCTGGAATTATTACAAATAAAGGTGGGCGTACCAGCCATGCATCCATTGTTGCACGTGAGCTTGGGCTTGTTGCTGTGGTGGGAACAGGTAACGCAACTGAAAAAATAAAAGATGGACAATTCGTTACTGTAAGTTGTGCCGAAGGAGAAGTTGGCAAGGTGTATGACGGCCAGTTAAAATGGACTGAAAATGCCATTGATTTGAAAAATATAAAAATGCCGAAAACCCAGCCAATGCTTATTTTGGGAGACCCCGACAAAGCATTTAAACTTTCCTTTTATCCTAACAAAGGCATTGGTTTGATGCGCCTGGAGTTTATTATCACCAATGCCATACAAGTGCACCCTATGGCATTGGTAAAGTTCAATGAATTAAAAGATGCAGATGCAAAAAATGCGATTGAAAAACTTACCAGTGAATATCCGGATAAAGGAAAATACTTTGTTGAAAAACTCTCACAAGCTGTCGCGACTATTGCGTGTGCCTTCTATCCCAATCCGGTAATTGTAAGGATGAGTGACTTCAAGACAAATGAATATGCAAACCTGATTGGAGGAAAAGAATTTGAACCCAAAGAAGAGAACCCTATGATTGGTTTTCGTGGAGCATCGAGATATTATGATATTCGATATAAAGAAGGTTTCAAACTGGAATGTGAGGCAATGAAAGTGGTGAGAAATGAAATGGGATTAACCAATGTGAAGCTAATGATCCCATTTTGCCGCACGGTTGAAGAAGGCAAGAAAGTTATAGACGTTATGGCAGGATATGGTTTGAAACGAGGAGATAATGGATTGGAGATTTATGTGATGGCAGAAATTCCAAGTAATATTTTATTGGCAGAAGAATTTGCAAAAATCTTCGATGGCTTTTCAATCGGCTCGAACGATCTTACCCAATTAACGCTCGGTATAGACAGGGATAATGCAACCATCAGTCATTTGTTCAATGAGAAGAATGATGCCCCTAAACAACTAATCAGCATGTTGATTAAGAAGGCCGCTAAAAGTAAAACCAAGGTTGGGCTTTGCGGGCAGGCTCCAAGCGATTACCCTGAATTTGCACAGTTTCTTGTTGAGCAGGGTATTGACAGTATTTCATTTAATCCGGATGCATTGCTGAAGGGAATTGAAAATATTAATGCTGCGGAAAAGAAACTTTTATTGACTAAAGTAGTACCTGAAATACGAGTTGAGATTTAATATCCTAAACAAAAAAATAACCCCATAATGAAAGCACTTAACTATGTAACAGCCTCGGAGGCCTTGTCTGTATTGAGGTCGGGAGATAATGTTTTTATCCAGACGGCAGCAGCAGCTCCACAGCAACTTATATTTGCCATGACCGAACGTGGCAAATCGTTAGAAAATATTTCTGTTTATCATTTACATACAGAAGGGGCGACTCCATACGCAACCGAAGAAATGGCAAAGCATTTTAATGTGCATTGTTTTTTTATTGGCCCTAATATGCGGGAATCCGTAAATAAAGGGATTGCAGATTACATCCCTATTTTCATGAGTGAGGTTCCCCTTCTTTTCAGAAGAGGGATTATAAAAATTAATGTTGCCCTGCTTCATGTTTCCCCTCCTGATGAACATGGTTACTGTAGTCTTGGGGTTTCGATAGATGCCGCTCTGGCTGCTATGGAGAGTGCGCAACATGTTATTGCACAAGTTAACCCTAATATGCCCCGCACTTTTGGAAGCGGAATCATTCATGCCTCAAAGTTCACAGCATTAGTTAAGGTTGATGATCCCATTTTTGAAGCTGATGCCGGAGAACCGGATAAATCGGATATTTTAATTGCAGAGAATGTTGCCAAGCTGATTGAAGATGGAGCAACATTGCAAATGGGTATTGGTAAAATTCCGAATGCTGTATTAAGCAAATTACATAATCATAAAAAATTGGGAGTTCATACAGAAATGTTCTCCGACGGTATTATTGAGTTAGTGGAGAATGGCGTTATTACTGGCGAATTAAAGAAAACAGATAAGGGTAAAATTGTAACCGGGTTTGTTATGGGAACAAAAAAACTTTATGCCTATATCAACAATAATCCCATGTTTGAAATGAAAGAATCATCCTATGTAAATGATTCACATGTTATCCGGCAAAACCCAAAAGTAACTGCTATTAATAGTGCTATAGAAGTTGATATTACAGGACAAGTATGTGCCGATTCTATTGGAAGTTATTTATATTCGGGAGTTGGCGGGCAGATGGATTTTATGCGCGGAGCCTCGCTATCTTTGGGTGGGAAACCGATTATAGCAATGCCTTCGACTACCAGTAAAGGGGCATCTAAAATTGTGAGTCAATTAAAACCGGGTTCAGGGGTAGTTACAACCAGGGCTCATGTTCACTATATAGTTACAGAGTTTGGAGTTGCGGATTTATATGGGAAAAATATCAAGCAAAGAGTAAGGGAACTTATTAAAATTGCACATCCCAAACATCACGACCAACTGGCAAAGGAAGCGTATGATACATTGAAAGTGATGCTTTAAGAGGTATTCTAAAAAACCATTGAAACTTCAATACGGATATGATTTCTATCAATCCGTTATATGATAACCATCATTAGTGAAGGCCGTAAGCATAGATAATTTTGTAGAAAAAAACAGAAATGGGAAAGATGCTTGAAAATAAGGTTGTTATAATTACAGGTGCCGGTTCCGGTATGGGCAGGGCAATGGCTTTATTGTTTGCAACTGAAGGGGCAAAAGTAATTGTATCTGATATAAATACTGCAAGAGTTGATAATGTTGTTAAGGAAATACTATCAAAAGGCGAAACAGCTACAGGCATTGTAACCAATGTGGCAAAGGAGGAAGACGTTACTAAGATGATTGATGCGGCAATAAAAAATTATGGAGCACTGGATATTCTGGTTAATAATGCAGGGGTTATGGATGATTTCTCACCCGTAGCAGAAGTAAGTAATGAGCTTTGGAATAAAGTAATTGGTGTAAACCTTAACGGACCTTTTTATGCTTGTCGTCTCGCTGTTCAACAAATGTTAAAGCAAGGCAAAGGAATAATTATTAATGTATCGTCTATAGGCGGATTAAATGGCGCACGTGCAGGTACTGCTTACACATCTTCCAAACATGCCCTTATTGGATTAACCAAAAACCTAGGTTACATGTATGCGGCTAAAGGAATTCGTTGTAATGCGATAGCACCCGGCGGCGTAAATACCAATATTATGGATGGTGTTAATGCTAATAAAGCGGGGCTGGATATAATAAGTAAAGGTATGGCTACAAATCCTCGTTTTGGTGAAGCTTCTGAAATTGCGGAGCTTGCACTTTTTCTCGCTTCGGATAAATCCAGCAACGTTAATGGCGCAGTAATAGTTGCCGATGGCGGGTGGACAGCTTATTAAAGTTGTGCAATAATTGCTGAAGTAATATCTATTTTATTGCTCTCATGTAAGATTGTATTACAAGTAACAATCTCATCAGTTCCCGAATTTTTTAGTTCACTATATGCATTACCTGAAAACACGGCATGAATGCCAATACAAATGGGGGAGGGGGTGTCTTGCTCTTTTAAATGTTCTACCGTTTTAATCATTGTTGCAGCAGTAGATATTATGTCATCCACAATTACAGGCGTATAATTTCCATTATGGTTCTTTAAGTGAGGGACAGAAACTTTTACATTCTTATCGCCCATCCTTGATTTTATTAATACCGTATAGGGTGCACCTGCATCTTTTGCAACCTGGCTTACCCATTGCTTGCTTTCCATGTCCGGGCCGATAAGAATCGGGTTTTTAATATTTTCTTTAATCCATTGAGAAATAAATGGAGTTGCGTGAATTGTTTTGGTCGGAATTGAATAAATAGATTCGAGCGAACTGATGCGGTGCAGGTGAGGATCAACCGTGATAAGCTCATCAACAAAGGAAGACAGAAGGTTTGCAAAATGTTCCGATGTAATACATTCCCCCGGATTAAATTTTTTATCCTGGCGCATATACGAAAGATAAGGTGCAACCAAGGTTATTTTGTCAGCACCTGCATCCTTTAAAATTTCACACAAAAAATAAAGCGGCATAAATTTAGAATCGGGTCTGTCAAGGGTGCATACAACTATGGCTTCTTTTCCGCTTACATCTGCATTCAGTTTTATATAGGATTCTTCATCGGGGAATTGATGGTATAAATACTTTCCTGTTTCACATTTCAATCCGGATGCAATAGAAGCAGCCAATTTTTCATTCCCTGCAAGTGAAAATATGATTTTATCCATATAGCTGAATTATTTTATTATAATAATTTTTTTCTCCATTCGTACATACTGTAACACATATTCCAATTCGCCAGCCGTTTCTGTATATATGGTATATAATATGTCTCCTTTTTTTATGTTTTTTCCAAGCGGCGAAAAGAAGCGTAAGCCTGCCCTGGGATGATCAGGAGCACCGGCTAATTTTGCAACCCGGGATATTTTACGGTTATCTATAGTTTGAACAATTCCTGATAAAGTTGAAACAACATCGCAACTGAATTTTGCAAATTCAGGTTCTGTAAACCCGCCCTGGGCTTTACAAATGGCAATGAATTTTTTATAGGCAGCGCCTGAATTTAATGCTTTTGATGCTGTTTCATAACCTTTGCCATTTTTTGAGTAGCCATGTAGTTCCAGTAATTCTCCCGTAAGCAGTAACGATCTTTCCCGAAGATCTGCAGGTGCATTTTTTTCATTTCTTAACACGGCTAAAATGTCCATGGCTTCCAGCGAAGGGCCTAAGCCAATGCCTACCGGTTGGGAGCCATCTGTAATTATCACTTTTAGTTTTAATCCAACAGCATGGCCTACTTGCTCCATTAGTATTTTAAGATGATTTGCCGCTTCAATACTTCTGAGCTTTACAGTATCGCCAACCGGCATATCAACAACCAGATGTGTAGAGCCTGCTGCAATTTTTTTTGAAAGAACGGAGGCTATCAATTGCCCTTCGCTATCCAAGTCTAATGCTCTTTCAATACGGATTAAAATATCGTCAGCAGGGCTTAAATTAGCGCCACTGCCCCAGGCTATACATCCGCCCTCTTTTTCTACAACCTTTTTGATTTTTTCCATCGACAGATTTACAGGGGCCATCACCTCCATTGTATCAGCAGTACCTGCCGGGGAAGTGATGGCACGTGAGGATGTTTTAGGAATTGTAAGTCCGAGGGAAGAGATAATTGAAACAATAATGGGTGTGGTGCGGTTACCCGGTAAGCCACCAATGCAATGTTTGTCTACTACCGTTTTTTGTTTCCACTTAATCCTGTTCCCGCTTTGTATCATTGCTTTTGTAAGGGAAATAATTTCGCCTGAACTCATGTGATCGCCTGCAAAAGCTGTAATGAAAGAAGAAAGATGAACATTGGAGTAATTGCCTTTCACAACATCATCAACAATTTCTGAAATTCCACTTTCGCTGATGGTTTTGCCATATATTTTTGCCCTTATATATGCCAATGATTCTATTGGTTCCAAATGAGTAATTTCAATAATGTCACCGTTTTCCACCTCTAACGAAGAACACGCCATTTCAGATAACCCAACCTCGCCGGGACTTAATAGGCGTGAATGAACGATGTGCAAACTTGCTACAATAGACAATTTACCTTTATTAATTCTAACCCTTGCCAGTGCTTCAAAGCCCTCTGAAATGATTACATGAGAATCTGCACGCAGGTATGCCACATGCTCCTTCTGAGTATCAATCCCCAACCGGCGGACCTTTAATTTATTAATTGCTTTTGTTTGTGGCTTTTTCATCGACTGATTGGTTCAGCAATTTTAATCTTTTTAATGCTAAATACATACAGCCAAACTAAGATTCTTTACGTTATCTGATTATGACAATTCTCATGCAATGTATTGATTGTGTTCATTAAAAGGGAAAGAACCAATATTCCTATAAATAAGTTCACCCGGATTTATTGATAATGAGAAGCAAAAACTAAAAAAACCTTGCAGGCTATATTGTAATCAGCCTGCAAGGTTTTTAAATTAATTCAAAATTATTTAATCAAGTTTACTTTACCGTTATAAGTGTGTTTGTTGTTTTTACTATCAGTTACATTTATAAGATAAACGTAAGTATCCTCCTGTGCAACTATGCCACTTCCACCACCAGATTTACCATTCCATCCAACTGTTATGTCATTCGAATAGAAAAGTTTCATACCCCAACGGTCAAAAATATACATTTCATAATTCTTAATGTAACTGCCTTTTGGTAAAAATACATCGTTAACGCCATCTCCATTCGG
>CAIUPO010000139.1 GCA_903901055.1 uncultured Bacteroidota bacterium | reverse complement strand
TTTTGTTCAGGATTCCTCAAAAATTCAATCAACATAGTCATTTGAATGACATACAAAGCAATATATACTTGTACTTCCATGCTATCGGCCTTGCCTGTCCATTGCCGGCTCAATTCCAGTAGATAAAATTGGTTCTCAATATCCTTGCCAAATGCAGAGGCTTTAAATTCCTCTAGGCTCTTTTTGCTCACCTCTAAATAACCTGCCGAATCCCGCTTGGAATTATATAGGAAGGCATGAATTTGCAATATGCATTTTTCGTAGTGCTTTTTCTTTACTTCGCTTAACTGGAGCTTTTGCAGGAGGGCTTTATGGTCTAAGTGTATGGCATCCGCCATTTTTATCAGAGCTTCTATATCTCCCTCCGGGTTTGCCTTATGAAGGGCCAATGAAATATAAAACTCCGGCAACTTGTCAGTTTCAATATCTATGGAAATGGTTGTAATCTTGCTCATAGCAGGGCAAAGATAGGATTCTTATGCAGTATGTATAAACGGCGTAAAAAAAGGTCGATAATAGATTGCATCCCCCATATAAATCCCGTATTGCACCCCCGTTAAAATACGGTACGGATTTGCATAAACTCCCGTAGTATTTTCCTTTTTGATGTTGTAAGTTTGACCCGCTTTAAATTAAGTTAAAATGTTGTATTTGAAATAATTTTTAAAAACTCCTCAATAATCATATAATTAAAACTATATTTTCATTTTAACAAATTATTAATATGCTCGTATCAAAAAATAGTTACATTTGTTTTATCGTAATGGCTTTTTAAAGGAAAGCAAATGAAAAAAAATCTAATCTTACTTTTCACATTTCATTTTTTGGCTTTTATTCTGAAAGCTCAAGTCATTAGTACAGTTGCTGGCAACTATTCTTTTGGCGCAGGATATAGTGGCAATGGTGGGCAAGCAACGTCGGCAGAATTAAATTATCCAGTTGATGTTGCGTTTGATAAGGGTGGCAACCTTTATGTTGCCGATAGGCAAAATCATGTTGTGAGAAAAATAGATAATTTAGGAATAATTACAACTATTGCTGGCAATGGTGTGGGTGGCTTTAGTGGTGACGGTGGACCAGCTACGGCGGCAGAATTCGGAGATGATGTAGGGGTACTCGTTGATAGTATTGGGAATATATATATATCTGATGACGGTTATAATATGATTCGAAAAATTAATACCGGAGGTATTATCAAACCATTTGCTGGCAATTATTCTTTTGGGGCAGGGTACAGTGGCGATGGAGGTCAGGCAACTGCAGCAGAATTATATGCACCTGTATTTATGGCTATTGACCCTGCCGGCAATATATTCTTTGCGGATGGAGCGAATTATGTAATTCGTAAAGTTGATACCTTGGGTATTATTTCAACGGTGGCAGGCAATCATATAGCGGGTTATAGTGGAGATGGCGGACAAGCTACTGCTGCAGAAATAAATTCAATTGAAGGAGTTGGGGTTGATAATAAGGGCAATATCTATATTTCGGATGGGGGTAATAACTTAATTCGTAAAGTAAACAGTTTAGGAATTATTTCTACCATTGCAGGAAACTTATATCCTGGTTTTAGTGGGGATGAGGGACCAGCCACACAAGCAGAATTAAATGAACCAGCAGGGGTAGCCATAGATGTTTACGGCAATATTTATATTGCCGATGAAATAAACAATGTTGTAAGAATGATAGATGGTGCCGGAATAATACATACAGTTGCTGGAAATAGTGCCACAGGTTATTCAGGTGATGGTGGCCCAGCGACTGGGGCAGAATTGTACTATGTATCTGCCCTTGCGTTTGACACTTCAGGTAATATGTTTATTGCTGATGAATACAATAATGTTATTCGCGAGGTAAAGGATATTTCTACATATATTAACCAATCTTCTATTCCGAATTCTCAAATATCTGTTTATCCAAATCCGAATAATGGGAAATTTACAATTCAGTCATCAGTTGTCAACAATCAGTTGACAGTTGAAATTTATAATGTGATGGGTGAGAAAATATATTTCACCCCAATTATAAATAATAATTCACAATGGATGATTGATATTAGCAACCAACCTTCAGGTATATATTTATATAGAATTAATAATCAACTCGGAAATTCTATTTTGTCAGGAAAACTAATGGTCCAATAATTAATAACATTTAAATTAAACCACTATGAAATCGTTAAAGACAAATCCTCTAAATCTATTCTTATTGATTGCAGGAATACTTTTTGTTCTCCCTAAAGCCGGATACTCTCAAAATAAGGATTCTGCAACTTACTTAACTGTTGATAGTGCTAAATTCACAGGCAATGTTAAATTTACTGGTAACACATTTTTTACTGGCGATTTTTCTGTGGCAGATTCAACTGGC
This sequence comes from uncultured Bacteroidota bacterium, assembly GCA_903901055.1. Lineage (GTDB taxonomy): Bacteria > Bacteroidota > Bacteroidia > JABEUT01 > JABEUT01 > JABEUT01. The sequence goes on along the minus strand of CAIUPO010000139.1, from coordinate 208 downwards.
GATCAATTTAGATTATTTCCTGCGTATCCCTCAATTCCCTTTAGTGATGTATTAGAAGTCAGTACCGATGTATGCAATCGGTTAATAATTCCACAAACTTACATAATAATTTGATTCCAAAGTACTTTTTTAACTGGGAAGTAGCTCAATTAGCTTGTTGGCTTTGTGGTCAGGAAGTTTAGTGAGCGTGGTTTTCAGCCATTGCAGG
>CAIUPO010000138.1 GCA_903901055.1 uncultured Bacteroidota bacterium | reverse complement strand
TGAAATAAAATTGATGAGAAAATTACTGCTCTCAATATTTTTCAATGCTATAGCTGTCTCCGATGGAATATTAGGAGAAAGCTTTATAATTTGAAACGCCACATCCTTAAGAGATGAAACAAAAGCTTCAAATTCTTCATCACCTTTTTCAGGAATTATTTCTTCAAATGCCTGCACCTTTGCTTTCAGATAAGGTTCTTTCTGGGTTAGCTCAGTTATCTCAAACCTTCTTTTCCCCTGAATAATAGCAGTAGTGCTACCATCAGGCATTTTTATAGTTTTCAACAGGAAAGCAATTGTACCTATATTATGTATATCCTCAAATGAAGGGTCTTCAGTGGAATCACTCTTTTGAGCAATAACTCCGATGGTTTTATTTCCGGCGTACGCATCCTTAATAAGCTTAATGGATTTATCCCGTCCTACAGTAATAGGTATTACTACACCCGGGAACAGTACCGTATTCTTTAAAGGCAGGATAGGTATTTCCGCAGGGATTTCTTCCTCATTTATTTTCTTTTCTTCTTCGTTGGTGAGTATAGGAATAAACTCATGATCATCATCATTCAGGTTATCTAAATTCAATATATGCAACAAAGTGTCTTTCTTTTCTGGCGAGTCTTTCATACAGGCAAATTTAAGCCAATTTTTGGCAATACTATGAAAATACTCTCAATTATCGTGCCAAAGCGGCGGAATGACAAATTATGCAAAGATAAAACAGCCTTATTATCTAATTATTAAGAAAAATTAATGCTTTCATATTGAATCATTCTAAATTATCCGAACGTATACAATGCTATATTTGGCACTTAAACCCCAATTATGAAAATTGCTCTTATCGGATACGGTAAAATGGGTCGTGCTATTGAAAGGCTTGCCCTTGCTAAAGGTTACGACGTTCCGCAAGTGTTTGATGAAACGAACCTTGCTGAATTTACAGTCGAAAACCTTCGAAAAACGGATGTGGCTATAGAATTCTCTACCCCTAATTCAGCGGCCGATAATATTTTAAAGTGTTTTGAAGCCGGTGTGCCAGTTGTTTGCGGTACAACCGGGTGGCTCGACCGTATGGAAGAAATCAAAAAGGTTTGCCTCGAAAAAAATCAGGCTTTTTTATATGCATCCAACTTCAGCATTGGTGTTAATTTATTTTTCAAGTTGAATGAATACCTTGCTGAGCTTATGAAAGGACATCCTGAGTATTTCCCATCCATGGAAGAAATACACCATGTACATAAAAAAGATGCACCAAGCGGCACTGCTATTACATTGGCCAATGGGCTAATAAAGGCTCATGGAGATATAAGCAAATGGGTACTGGACGATGATGATTATGAACGTATAGACGGGGAGCTTCCTATCAATTCAATCCGCATTGGAGAGGTTCCGGGAACACATATCGTATTTTATACTTCCGAGTCGGATGAAATAAAAATAAGCCATGAAGCATACAGCCGCAGAGGTTTTGCGGAAGGTGCAGTTCACGCTGCAGCATGGCTTGTAGGCAAAAAAGGGGTTTTCAATATGGGAGATATGCTTGGCTGGAACAAATACAAAGCCATGAATATTGAGTAGAAGTTAACTACTATTTTATTCCAATATTTCTTTAGCTAATAGGGCTTACAACCCTTCATTAATTACGAAGTAATGCTAAACCTGCAAAATCTTATTATCTCATTTTTCTTGTTTTTTTCTTATACTATTTATGGACAGAATAGTAGCTTGGTTTTAGATACAATTAAGAATGAACATAGAAATTTCATTGTACCATACGCTGGCGGGTTTGGGGTCTCCAATTCAAAATCAGATGCTAATAATTCTTCGTACGCAGGAGGCATAGCTGATTTCGGATTAGGTTTTTGGAATGAAAAGCCCTTACTAAAAATTCATAACAACCAAGGGTATCCAACATTAATGCATTATGGCCCCAGATATGGATGCGAGGTGGCTATTAATTGGCCGGACCGCCATTGTTTTGCCGGACCAAAAATTGGATATCAGGTAATGAAGGAACTTGGTTTTGTAAGATTATCTTTGATTGAATACACAAATCTCAAACAAAAAACAACTGTTATTTGCCCCGAAATAGGTATCTGGTATGGAATCACAATAACTACAGGCTGGAATATTGCCTTAACGCATGATAACTTTAATATCGCAGGATGGCGAATAGGTTGCACACTTGAAATTCCCTTTCAAAAAAAGTAGGATTTTTATCCTTACAATTCATATCCGTTCCCTTTTCCTATCTTTGCCGCCAGATAGGTATTACAAACAGGGATGTTTCTCTACAATCGCGTAAATAAAAAAGAACTCAGAAAAAAAGTCGCAGCCGAGCCTTTCCGCCGGATTACGATGTCATTCTACCGTTATGTTCACATTGATGAACCGGAAAAACTTCGGGACGAGCTCTATGCTTATTGGGATAGCCTGAAAGTATACGGACGCATTTATCTTGCCCATGAGGGAATTAATGCCCAGTTAAGTGTTCCTGAACATTCCGTAATGGATTTCACCAATTATCTTTATAAAAATCCGCTGTTTAAAGATGTGCCGATAAAACAAGCTGTAGAAGACGACAGTAAATCGTTTTTTGCACTCAAAATGAAAGTTAAGCCTAAGATTGTCGCCGACGGAATTCGCGACAATAGCTTCAATCCGAGTGATACAGGAACAAGATTAGATGCCGTTACATTCCACAAGAAAATTGAAGACCCCAATACCTTGGTTGTGGACATGCGCAACAACTACGAAAGCGAGGTAGGCCGTTTTGAAAATGCGGTCTGCCCTGATGTTAAGACTTTCCGTGAACTTCTGCCCAAAGCACTCCAGGAATTAGAAGATAAAAAAGATAAAAATTTGTTGCTATATTGTACAGGAGGCATACGTTGCGAAAAGGCAAGCGCCTATTTAAAGCACCACGGATTTAAGAATGTGTACCAATTAGATGGAGTTATCATTCAATATGCACTTGAGATGGAAAGATTAGGCATAAAATCGAAATTTATTGGCAAGAATTTTGTGTTTGATGAACGTATGGGAGAACGTATTACCCAAGACGTAATTGGCAAATGCCATACTTGCGGAAATAGCAGCGACAGGCAAGTAAACTGCTCTCTTCTTTCCTGTCATACCCTAATTATTCAGTGCGAAAAGTGTGCTGAAAAGATGAAAAGTTTTTGCAGTGAAAAATGTTTTAATGAATATACCCAATCAGAAGCAAAAGCTTGCTGATGTTTAATTAAGAATTAGGAGATTGTCATGCTGAACTTGTTTCAGCATCGCATTAATACGGAAGAAACTATTATTGTTTGGGATGTTGAAACAAGTTCAGCATAACAGAAACTTGCATAAAGTTGTATTGAATGAAAAAAAGATGGAACGTTAAAGAACAAGCACTACCTGAAAAAGTAAAAGCCTTATCTGAGGCTATAAAGGTTAACGATGTAATTGGGAATTTGCTAGTACAACGTGGCATTGAAAATTACGAACAGGCAAAAGATTTTTTCCGTCCGGCATTAGAGGCATTGCACGATCCATTCCTGATGAAGGACATGGACAAAGCAGTAGACCGTATTATTGAAGCCACTAAAAAAAGAGAGAAAATATTAGTCTATGGCGATTATGATGTGGACGGAACCACAGCTGTTTCGCTGGTTTTTACATTCCTGCGTTGGCTTGGATTGAAGTGCGATTATTATATTCCTGACCGTTACAGTGAAGGTTACGGAGTTTCTTTTAAAGGCGTGGATTACGCTGCTGACAATGGTTTTGGGCTTATCATATCATTAGACTGCGGTATCAAATCGAAAGATAAAGTTGAGCATGCCAAGAAAAAAGGAATGGATTTTATCATCTGCGACCACCACGAACCTGATGACCAGATACCAAAAGCGGCGGCTATTTTAAATCCGAAACAATCCGATTGCAAATACCCTTATAAGGAGCTTTCAGGTTGTGGGATAGGTTTTAAATTGGTACAAGCCATTGCACAGAAATATGAAATTCCATTTTCTACTATCGAACAATATTTAGACCTTGTTGCATTAAGTATTGCAGCTGATATAGTTCCTATCACTGGTGAGAACCGAATCCTTACTTATCACGGACTGAAAAGAATAAACACAGCTCCTCGTGAGGGTTTCAAAGCTATTATGGGCTTAGCCCAAATGAAACGTGAGGTAAATGTAACTGACCTTGTTTTCGTTTTCGGGCCAAGAATTAACTCCGCCGGGCGGATTGAAACCGGTAAAAACGCTGTCGAACTTTTAATTGCCGACACCTCGCAAAAAGCAATGTTATCGGGTGAATCAGTAAACAAAACAAATGTAGAGCGCAGGGATGTAGATGCCACTATTACCCAGGAAGCACTCAATATGGTTGTTACTGATGAAAAATTACGCAACAAAAAAACAACCGTTCTTTATAATCCCGAATGGCACAAAGGCGTAATTGGTATTGTTGCAAGCCGCTTAATCGAAAAACATTTTTATCGCCCTACGGTTATATTTACCAAGTCCAATGGCAGTATTACAGGCTCTGCACGTTCCGTTAAAAATTTTAATTTGTATAATGCAATTTCGTCATGCTCACATTTGCTGGAGCAATTCGGTGGACATAAATATGCAGCGGGAATCACATTGAAAGAAGAAAACCTTCCTGCATTCATTGACCTTTTTGAAGAAGTAGTGAGCAAATCGATCACCGATACTATGCTTCACCCCGAAATTGATATTGATACTCCCCTACCCTTTTCCGCTATCAGCAATAAGTTTAATCTTGTTCTGAAACAATTTGCTCCATTTGGGCCTGGTAATATGACACCTGTCTTTTATGCAGATAATGTAATTACCAAAAGGCCACCTCAAATTGTTGGCGGCGGCCATTTAAGGCTTTCCTTGGCGCAGGTTGATAATCCGGAAATTACTTTTTCTGCCATTGGATATGATATGCATGAATACTACAATCTGATAACTGCTAACAAACCATTTAAGATTTGTTATTCCTTGAAAGAAAACGAGTGGAATGGCGTAAAATCGCTCGAGTTAAACCTTAAAGACATAAAGGCATAAGCCATATTCACTATCTTTGGAAGCATAACCAATATGAATAGCGGCAACATTTACTTAAAAGAATTAGAGGACGAATCAATCTACGTTCTGCGCGAAGTTGCTGCCCAGTTTGAGCGTTCAGCTTTGCTTTTTTCCGGTGGAAAAGATTCAATTGTGTTAAGCTATCTTGCTAAAAAAGCATTTGCACCCGCTAAAATTCCTTTTCCGTTATTGCACATCGATACCGGTCACAACTTTCCTGAAACCCTCACTTATCGCGATGAGTGGGCTAAAAAAATTGATGCCCGTTTAATTATTCGGTACGTTCAGGATTCCATTGATAAAGGACGCGTACAGGAAGAAACGGGATTTAATGCAAGTCGTAATCTTTTGCAAACTGCAACATTATTGGATGCAATTGAAGAATTGAAATTAGATGCTTGTATGGGTGGTGCAAGACGTGATGAAGAAAAGGCAAGAGCGAAAGAACGGTTCTTTTCGCACCGAGATGAATTTGGGCAATGGAACCCGAAAAACCAACGCCCTGAACTTTGGGATTTATTCAACGGTAAAAAAAACATAGGTGAACATTTCCGCGTGTTCCCGCTTAGTAACTGGACTGAGCTTGACATCTGGCAGTACATCAAAGAAGAAAATATTCCACTGCCAAGTTTATATTTTTCTCATCAACGGGAAGTGATTGAACGCAGCGGTCAACTATTGGCGAAATCCGATTATTTGAATTTACGTGAGACTGAAAAAGGCAAAATGATGCAAGTGCGTTTTCGTACCATCGGTGATATGACCTGCACCGGTGCTATACTTTCGGAAGCATCCACTATTGATGAAATCGTTGCAGAAGTGGCGGCATCACGTGTTACTGAAAGAGGAACCCGCTCCGATGATAAACGTTCGGAAACTGCGATGGAAGATAGAAAAAAAGTCGGCTACTTTTAAGAAATAAAATGAACGAAGAGAAACTTTCAACTTTCAACTTTCAACTTTCAACTCCGCATAGGAGCCTGCTTCGCTTTCTCACTTGTGGCAGTGTGGATGATGGCAAAAGCACGTTGATTGGGAGATTGCTCTATGATACAAAATCTATTTTTGAGGACCAATATGAGGCCATAAAACAAAGCAGCGAACAGCGCGGAGAAGAAGGGGTGAATCTTGCATTGCTAACTGATGGCCTCCGTGCAGAGCGTGAGCAAGGCATCACCATTGATGTTGCCTACCGCTATTTCTCCACACCTGAACGTAAATTTATTATTGCCGACACACCGGGGCATATTCAATATACACGTAACATGGTTACCGGCGCATCTTCTGCCAACCTTGCAATTATTCTCATTGATGCACGCCACGGTATAACTGAACAGACTTGCAGGCACTCGCTAATTGCTTCACTTATCGGGATTAAACATGTAATAGTTTGCATAAATAAAATGGATTTAGTCGGATACAAAAAAGAAATTTTTGAAAAAATCCGTTTCGATTATGAACAGTTTTCTTCCAAGCTTCAGATTGTAGATTTACAGTTTATACCTATCTCTGCCCTTAATGGAGATAATGTAGTTGATAAGTCACCAAACATGCCTTGGTATGGTGGAAGTACACTACTCTATTTATTAGAAAACATTCACGTTGCAGGTGATGAAAACCTGATTGATTGCCGCTTCCCTGTGCAATATGTAATACGTCCCCAGAATGATGAACACCACGACTACAGAGGATATGCTGGCAAAGTAGCCGGTGGTATTTTCAAAACAGGTGATACTGTTATGGCGCTTCCATCCGGAACTGTTTCTAAAATAAAAACAATTGAAACGGCTGATGGATCATTTGAAGAAGCCGAGCCTGGTATGTCAGTTACTATGTTGCTGGAAGATAAGATTGACCTGAGCCGTGGCGATATGCTTGTGCGGGAAAACAACCAACCCTCCATTGGCAAAGACATAGATATAATGATTTGCTGGCTGAACGAAAAGAAATTAGTTGTAGGCGGTAAATATGCCATCAAACATACCACACAAGATGCACGTTGTATTATTAAAGATGTGCTTTACAAAATCAACATCAATACACTTCACCGTATAGAAGATGACAAACAAATAGGGTTGAATGATATTGGTAGAATAACTATTCAAACTACACGCCCTCTCTTCTTCGACAACTATCGCAAAAACCGCCACACAGGTAGTCTTATACTTATTGATGAGGCCACCAACGAGACCGTTGGGGCTGGAATGATTATTTAAAAAAATCCTTATATTGAAATATTATATTTGAATACTTTGCACAATTCAATCTATGGTTAATCGCTTTAGCCTTTTGTGTATATCAAGCCTTATTGCAATTTCGGGCCTTGCCCAAAGCGATGAAACAAGCCGCTATAATAATGTAAAGAGCTTTGCCGACTATGATAAGCTTTATGGCTCTTTAGGGCCTGAGTTCTCGGTAATATATCAAAAACAATTCTTCGGTGAAATTGGGTTGAATTATTCTTTATTCGATGCGCCGGAAAAAGTCATTCCACCTTCAGTGCCCTATTGCTTCAAAATAGCTACTGAATATAACTTTAACAAAAACCAACCCATCTTAGTTCCAAAATTCAGCGCGGAGGCTAACATTCTTATACTCCACTTTAAGGCATCTGTAGCTGATTACACGAATTTGAAAATAAACGATTGGAGAATTATTCCTGAAACAGGTTTAACTTTCCTGGGAGTTTGCACGCTTGCTTACGGTTGGAATATACCCGTTACACATAGTAGATTGAATGGTGTTTCACCACAACGAATCAGCTTGTCGTTTAACATGAATATTGATTTCTTTTTCAGATACCCTGCTTATTTGCATCAAAATAATTTGTAATCAGTTTTGCCTTCACGTCCAGTGCACTAATTGAATTAATGCAAGTACAATGTCCGCCTTTCTTACAATCAATACAATCTTTACTTAATGCAAGGCATTTTGCTTCTGGCCCTAATGGCGCCCATCTGCCTGGATGCATAGGACGAATGGATGGATATAAGCCCACAACTCGTTTGCCAAGTGCAGCGGCAATGTGCAAAGGCCCTGTGCTGGCGGCCACCAATCCATTTGCGTTTGCAATAAATGCAATCAGTTGTTCAAAATCCAGTTTGCCGGTCATATCAGTGACTTGTGGATGATAGATCAGTATATGCTCTGAGATCCTTGCTGATTCTTCCTCCGTTCCCGTAACAAATATTTTGAATTTATCAGCAGGAAGTATTTCTATTAGTTTGTTATAGTTTTTCCAATCCCAGTTTCTGGCGCTACCTCGCGATAGCGGATGAATAATCAAATTAAATTTATCAGGGTCAATTAATTTCTTCCATTCTTCTTTTAGCTTTGGAATCTTTGTTAATCCGTAACTTTCACCAAGTTCCACTAAAGAAGGTATGGCTGTAATCCCTAAAGGTTCTGCTAACTTAAAATTTAATTGAGCCTCATGTAAGGGAGAATTTTTTCGTGTAAAATCAACCCTTTTATTGCAATAAAGCCAATTATAAAAACGGTGGCTTGTGCCAATTCTATATTTTATACCCGCCTTGTAAGCTATTCTTGCAATCTCAGGTCGGGGGAAAACATGGATAATAACTTCCGCTCCAATACTTTTTAAAAAGAATGTACTTTCATCCTCAGGCATTGCTGAAAGCGTGTCCCAATCTATGAACTGGTCAATGTTTTCGCAGCAATTTATTAATGGCTTTATATATTTTTTTCCTAGAAAAAGAATTTCTGATTCAGGATATTTTTCCTTCAAAGCCTTTGCAAGTGGAAGTGTAAGCACCACATCGCCGATGTTATCGGTGCGGCTTATTATTATTTTGGGGTTGGAACTTAAATTCATTTCTTTCACAAACGTACATAAATCAGATGATATTGATGAACAAAAGTTATGGAAAATTTAATGAGATTGCTTCGCTCCTCGCAATGACATTTGGCCTGTCTAAAGACCATACGGAGCGGTATTACGTCATTACGAGGAACGAAGCAACCTCTCTATTATCTATTAAAAAAGTCCGCCTCGATTACTCGTGACGGACTTCACACAAAAAAATAAAACACACTCCTTTTTACGAGAGTGTGTTAGGGGATATTCGGTATAAACCGTTGTACATATCCCAATTCGAAAACAAACCCTTTATATTATATCAACGCAAACATCAATGAATTATTATATTGCTATTAGATTTTTTTAATTCGGGACTGAATAAAACCACTAAAATATTACTCAACAATGAATTTACCGGTGCTTCCTATACTCCCATTTTCCAACAAAATACGGTAGAAATAAATCCCTTTTTGTGCGCTAGGCATGTCTATAACAGAATTAGTTGAGTTCAGTTTCTCATGTTTAACCAACGCACCAAGAACATTGTATATTTCAATCTCGGAATATCTCCCTCTAGGGAATGAAACAATAAACTTTCCACTATTCGGATTCGGAAAAACACTTGAAAGAATCTTATTTTCCGAGTTCTTTATGGAGGTTGGGATCGCGAATCGTATGTCAATAATGGAATGTAACTCTACATTATTCCGTGCCCTTCCTGTTTGGTTATGCGGTGGGTCAAGAAACGCCACACCCGTTACTTTTACTGGAGCGATACTTACATGTGTATTGGTTGACTTACCAATTACTGAATCTACCCAGTGCCTGCAAACTACAAACTCACTCACTTTTGGTGATGCCATTACAGATGTACAATTTGGGTCAGGAATTTCACCAATCATTGTATCATTTCCATCGGTCAACACCAGATGGCAATCACTATCGCTTTCATTTAGTTTCTCAAGAATATTACAAATCACCACATAAGTAGAATCCTCAATAGAATCAAACCGGGGCATGGTAGTTGTAATTTTCGGAGTATCAATATGGCAAAGGTGAGTTATGGAAGTTGCCTTGGGAGTAAAATCAATAGTATGTGCTGCCGTATCGGTAAAGACTTTTATACTCCACCTTTCTACACCCCCACAACCGCTTGAATCGGGCATATCGCCATCTGATGTTATAGGAGGAGCTATATTGGTTATTTTAACAGTAGCAAAAGTAAAAGGTGTAAATTGATACACCATTGCAAGAATAAATGCGAAGGAAAACAACCCAAAAAGAAGTTTTTTTTTCATTTCTGCAGAGATAGAATCTTTGTGTAAATATAGTCCATTTTTTTACTTCAAATCCAACGGTATCACAAGTTTAATTCCAAAATTCCGGCCCATATTAAACATGCCAGTTTTGCCATTCAAATAATTATAACCGAAATATTTTAATCGGCTCAAATGATCCTGATAGTTTAAATCAGTCAGGTTATTTCCCATAATTGATAATGTGCAAATAGTTTTCCCTTTTCGGGTAGTGATGTCCGTTCCGAATCCTGCATTAAACAAGGTATAGCCGGGTGTTGGAGTTTCTGTACCATACGCACTGAATACTCTGTTTTGAGCGGCATACATTACCATTTCAATTTTTGCAAATATGTGGTCCAACGCTCCAATTTTCTTTCCAAAAGTTGCCCTCAAATCTGTTACATAATGAACAGGTGGAATGAAAGGAAGGTATTTAGTGCTATCCGTAATCGGTTGTTTGCCATCACCCAAATTCACAGCATAAACAGCAGATAATCCATTTTCAAAATGCAGCCAATTTGTAATATGCACATCAAATGTAAGTTCGCCACCATATAATTGAGCCTGGGATGACACAAACTTAAAGGTAGTGTTTCCCGGCACTATAACCGAGTCGCCTCCTTTTTTGCTCAGCAATTGCTCATCAAAAATATAATTGGAAATATTGTCGTTAAATAAATCAAGGCTAATTTCTACCTTATCCGAAGTATATGAAAATCCCAAATCTTCCTGTAAACTGAATTCAGGATTGATTGCTGGATTACCTATCTGGTAAAAATTGGTACCCGGATGTACGCCATTAGCCGATATTTCTGCAATATTCGGGGCACGATAACCCCTTGCGATATTAGCTTTAATAATGAATTTGTCAGTTACATTATAACTTCCTCCAAAACTTCCGGTAACTCCTGAAAAAGTTGTCTTGAAATTAATGAAAGGGTTTGTACTTGATGTATCATTTGCAGGCACTACCATTCCATAACCTGTTGCAGGATTCGTTCCAAAATACATTGCACTATTATTAAAAGAGCGTATATCATATCGCACACCTCCTGATATTTCAAGTTTATTAAATGATTTTGTAATTACCCCAAATCCTCCAGCATCAAATAATTTATAGGTAGGTATTATTGCCTCTGTGCCATTATCTGCATTGTTGGTTTGATACATTCCATTTATACCAAGCACAGGCTTCCAACCTTTGATATCCGTAAAATAATATTTTGCGTTGTATGTAAATGAATTTAAAATCAGGTAAAGGCCTGCAATATCAGGAGAAGTTGGGTGACTGAATTCACGCCTTGTGCTCCCTTCCCAACCTGCGTCAATATTCAGTTTCCCACCATTACCAAGAAGAAACTGGTTATTTGTATAGAGCCTGTATAATTGCACATGCTGATGTAAAGTCGAGATATTGTAGGTATTTAATTCATTATTGGGAACAATTGGCCTGGGAGTTGTATCAGCCTCTGTAACTTGTTTAGTAAACTTTCCGGTAGCGAAGTCCCTACTACCATCAGGTATTTCCTGTAGATCATCAAAAAGAGCAAAACTCAAATGGGAGTATCCCCAGCTTTTATGAAGCCCAATAGATGCACTTGCATCGGTTTCCTGAAAAGCAGTATTATTATTATATCCATCAATAGAGTTTTGATAATCTTTGCCCATTTTATGGGATATACGCCCCATCCACTCAAACCCATTGCTATTACCAGCAAGCATAATAGAGTTACCAATCATTCCATTGTTGGTTTGGTATTCATTTAGAACATTCCCTACTATTTTGCCTTCAGGTGCGGCAGGGGTTGGAATTATACTTACCACACCGGCAAGTGCATCGGAGCCATACATAAGACTTGCAGGACCTTTAATAATTTCCATACGGTCGATATTATACTGGTCAATTTCAATACCATGTTCATCGCCCCATTGTTGTCCTTCCTGCCTTTGTCCATCATATAAAGTCAGAACCCTGTTATATCCTAACCCACGGATAAAAGGTTTTGAAACGTTAGGCCCAGTTGTAAGGGCATTGATTCCGGGAATTTTTACTATTGCATCTATTGCATTGGAATATAAATTCTGCTGAATATACATTTGGTCAATTGCAATAATTGCGATGGAACTCTTTTTCATTTCAGTGGCTTGTGAAATCCCTGTTACCACAACTTCATTACCTAATGTTGCAGATTGTCTTAATACGAAATCTTCACGGTTGGCAACTGTCAGGTCAACATTTTTTGTTAAGGTGGCATACCCTACAACTGTTACTTCCACCAAGATTTTGCGTTTAGGCAAATTTGTGAGCCTGTAAAATCCGCCAGTATCGGTTTGAGCACCGACTTTGAGTTCCGGAATATAAATTATAGCTCCGGGAATAGATTCTTTAGTAAGTGAATCTGTCACTCTGCCGTTCAGCGTTTGTGCCTTTATGCACAACCCACTCAGAAGCAAAATGACTAATAGAATATTTTTCATGATATTATAAAATAAATGATATTATAAATATGTAAAAGTGCCTGCAAAAAATTACAGGTAATAACGGGGAATTAAATGAAGGAAAAAGAGAGTTCCTTATGCTACCACAGGCGGTGCTCGGGAAGGAGACAGCGACACAGGTTCACATGAAATAACCTGAATGGTGTAAAGGTTTTGAACCTTAATAAAGAAACTAAGCGATGAAACTTCTATTTTGGGCTTTTGATTATCAAAGCCAGGAAATTCAAATTCGCATATTGGGCAATGATGTTCTTTCGCATGAAAGTGTTTTGCATTTTGAACGTGGCAGTGATCTTCACCATAATGCAGTATAGCATGAAGGTCTTTAACGGCATAAAACCAAAGGAATATCCCCAGAAAAAATAGGGACCCGACTTTTCGTATAGTAGTTTTAGCCATGATTATGGCTGCAAAGATATGCTATTTAATAAATAGTACTTCTACGCGGCGGTTCTTGTGGTTATTCTGCCCATCATTCGGAGCAACAAATCCATTAGCACCTAAACCTTTAAACCTAATCCGCGATCTTTTAACCCCTTGGTGGAACAAGTACTTTGCAACAGACTTTGCACGCAATTCGGAAAGCCTTTTGTTATAATCGTCTTTACCAATGTTATCGGTATACCCATTAATCAACAATTTCATGCTTTTATTTACCTTCATAATTGCCGCAACCGAATTCAGGAAAGGCTTGTACCTTTCATCCAAATCGGAGCTTTGCCAGTGGAAATAAATAACTGAAGATGGTGTTCCTTCTGAATTTGTAGTAGTAGTTGGGGTTGTAACCTTTAGTGGGTTTATACTATCCTTTACCATTGGTGTGTAAGCGAGTGCATAAGTACTGTCTATCTCGTAAATTGCACCAGTATCTTTATAAGTTGCAATCATAGCACCTAAATCCGCATCATTCTTTGCATTCTTATTGTTCGCCCAAACAGGTGAACGGTAAAATGCGTTTCTCATAACTATAGTTTGGCTGGTATGCATACCCGAAGTATCATCAGTATGGCTTAATTGAATTGCCTGATATAGGTTATAGGCATTGCACTGGTGTGGTGTAATAAAATTAATGTTGCATGGAAGATAACCCGGCGATGTTACTTCGAGGTGATACTTATGGTCCGGTTTCAATTTAGCTGAATATTTTCCATTTTCATTCATTGAAACAGAAACAGGTGTTGGTTTCCTTTTTGCATTCAAATCAATAAGAGTCATATTTACAGGAGGAATATCTCCTTTGGCTGATGCAACAATTTTACCCTGCAACATAGTGTTATCAATATTCTCGCAGGTAAATGTAAAAGAGTAAATATCCATATCGCCATAACTTCCTTTTATGCGGGAAGAAGAAAGATACCCTTTCTTTTTATCATCATCGTATTGGAAATAAATATCATCAGCAGACGAGTTTATCGGTGCCCCAAGGTTCTCAGGTTTCGACCATTTGCCGTTTACCAGATGTGAAACAAAAACATCATACCCACCTAATCCACCGTGACCCTTTGAAGAAAAAAACAAGGTCTTATTATCCGGTAACAGGAAAGGAGAATCCTCGTCTTCCTTTGTATTAATTTCCGGGCCAAGCGTTTGCGGATCCGACCAGTTACCGTTGGCATCTTTTGAACACATATATATATCCCTGCCTCCTAGCCCACCCTTTACATCACTTACTAATAGCAATTTTGTACCATCCTCAGAGATAAAAACAGAAGGCACATAATAATTCTTGAGTTTCTTAATATCCTTACTCAAATCTACCGGGTCGCTCCAGGCTCCATTCACTTTTTTAGATTCAAGCACACCTCCATCTCTATATATAAAAAGTGTGTTTCCATCCTGCGACATAGCAACTGTAGCCATGTGAACTTTTTTAGGCGCAATACGAAGTTGTTTAGCAAAAAGTTGTGGCGCTTGCCAAACACCGTTCGTATCTTTTCTGGCTATATATGTATCTTCATAAAATTGCCCCGTAATATCATCTACTTTTCCCTTTTGGCTTGTAGGACGGCGGGAAGTAAATACCATTTCCGAATCACTATTATAAACTATCTGGGAATATTCAGGAAAGGCCGAATTAATATTTCTGCCTAAATTCTTCATGAAAACCGGCTGGGGTTTTCCATTAATAAGATAGGCCGTTGAATCAGGTGCCCTATTTATAAGCCGGGACACCATTTTGCATATCTGCAAGTTCCGGTCAATTTCATTAAATGCATCCACATTCTCCCTCCCCTGATCTAAGTGGCCGCGGTATAAATGAAACATCATGGCCGAACTGTCATATTTATCCTCCAGCATATAATCATACCCCATATAATAATAGGCATCAATAATGGTATCATCCACACCGGGAGGAGAATATTTAAGGCAATTTTTAAAGTAAGGAAGCCCTTTAACTTTAACTGAATCTGTAATATAATAAATTGCCCCCACCTGAAAATTGGAGTAGTTATTTTGAGGATTAACTGCAATGGCTTTTTGATACAATTCCAACGCTTTAGCCAATTTGGCTTTTCTGAATTTTTTATTGGCCTTTTTAATTAGCCTTGCTTCTCCTTTACTTGTGGCACCCGTTTGGTTTTTTTGTGTTTGTTGCGCATTTACAACTACTCCCGGAAATGAAAATAACATTAAAAACACAGGGAGTTTAATGCTGGTGTAGAGTTTAGTAAGTATACTATTCGTCATAAACAACTAGGTCGAGGATGACAAATATAACGATTTATTAATACGACGATACTGATTTACATTAAATCTTCACCAGTACCCGGCTAATTGCCTAAAATTTACCATGTATTCCTCTTAATATCAAACGCTTCTAGGTAATCAGCTATTTTTTTCAAAAAACTACCTCCAAGCGCTCCGTCAACTACCCTATGATCATAAGACAATGATAGATACATCATACTGCGGATAGCAATCATATCACCTTGCGGAGATTCTATAACTACTGGCTTCTTTTTAATAATTCCGGTTGCAAGTATTGCTGCCTGCGGCTGATTTATAATAGGTGTACCCATTATATTTCCAAAGGTTCCTACATTCGTGATGGTAAATGTGCCGCCCTGTGTATCATCGGGCATAAGTTTGTTTATACGGGCAAGGCCGGCAAGGTCATTCACTTGTTTGGTTATACCCAGCAAACTATTCCTGTCGGCATACTTTATTACCGGTACAATCAAATTACCGCTTGGCAGTGCCACAGCCATTCCTATATGAATATCTTTATGGCGGATAATACGTGTTCCATCAATTGACACGTTCACCATTGGATAATCCTTCAAAGCCTTAACCGTAGCCTCAATAAATATGGGAGTAAAGGTTAGTTTTTCGCCTTCTTTCTTTTCAAAATCCTTTTTTATTTTTTCTCTCCATAAAACTATATTCGTCACATCTGCTTCAACATACGATGTAACGTGCGGAGAAACCCTTTTCGACATTACCATGTGGTCAGCAATGAGCTTTCTCATCCTGTCCATTTCAATTATTTCGTCGTTAGCTCCAACAGCCATAAGCTTGGATGGTGCTTCCTTTATTACGGAAGTTGAGGTTTCAATTACCGGTGAAGGTTTAGCTATTTCAATATTACCGTTTGACTGCCTTGAAGGCAAATAAGTAAGCATATCATTTTTTGTTACCCTTCCCGCTTTTCCGCTTCCCTGAATTGCTTCAAGTTCATTTACTGATATGCCTTCCTTTTGCGCTATACTTCTCACTAAAGGGGAGTAAAATTTTCCCGAATTCGAGAATCTTGTAACGGGTTCAGCGGCTTCTTTTGTAGTGTGTGCTACCTCAGGGGCAGATGTTTGAACGGCAATAGGAGTATGTTTCTTTGATTCAACCGCTGGGGCAGGAATAGGAGCGGCTGTAGCAGTATCGCCTGTAGAAATTATTGCAATTGCTTTACCAACCGGGATTACATCCCCTTCTTTACAAAGTTTTTTTATTAATATTCCGTCTGAAGGGGCTGGAATTTCAGAATCAACCTTATCGGTGGCTATTTCCAATAATGTTTCATCTGCCTTAACTTTATCACCTTCATTTTTAGTCCATTTTATGATGGTGGCTTCTATTACGCTCTCGCCCATTTTGGGCATTAATATTTCAGTCTGTGCCATTGCTATTCTTAAATGAAAGGCAAAAATATGTTATTATTTGGAAACGATGAACTATGAAGGATAAACAATACGAAATCACTTGTACTTTCTATACCCGGTTCATCGTTTTTTTCCATCTTTGTCCTTTACTTATAAAACAAATCTATGAGCTCAAAAAAAATAACTTTAAAGGTTATGGATGGTACTGAAATGCAAGCCTATATTTCTATTCCTGAGGGTAATGGACCATTTCCGGGTGTAATTGTTTTTCAGGAGGCATTTGGTGTTAATGGGCATATCCGTAATATGGCAGATAAAATTGCAAAAGAAGGTTATGTTGCCATTGCACCTGAATTATTCCACCACTCGGCTGCCCCGGGTCAGGAATTTCCTTACGGAGATTTTGCCCCAATTATGCCCCATTTTCAAGCAATAACAGTAGAAGGGCTTTCGGCAGACATTACAGCCTGCTATGATTGGCTGAAAACTCTGCCTGAAGTTATCCACGATAAACTTGGAACTATTGGTTTTTGCCTTGGCGGAAGGGTTTCCTTCCTTGCCAATGCCATATTGCCATTTTCAGCCTGTATTTCCTATTATGGTGGCAGCACACATCTCATTGCAGATAAGGCTGCCACAATGCATGCACCGCATTTGTTCTTTTGGGGTGGATTGGATAAACACATCCTTCCGGAACATGTTGAAACAGTTATTAATGCTATGAAAAAGGCTGAAAAACCTTTTACCAATGTAGTTATATCTTATGCCGACCATGCTTTTAATAGTGATGAAAGGCCATCTTATAATGCCGAAGCATCCAAAGAAGCATGGGCTATGTCAATGGCTTTTTTTCGAAATAAATTACGCAATTAAAAATTTCATAACTTTGAGAATATAAACCTGAAAATGCTCTCGCAAATTAAAAAGAATTGGTTCCTACTAATGCTTTGCTTAATAGGAATTTTCACCTATGGGTTTATTGCCGGTGATGCTGATAAAGAAATTAAGTGGATTAATTTTGATGAGGCCGTGAAGCTTAATGCCAAACATCCTAAAAAAATATTTATTGACGTTTATACCCAATGGTGCGGTTGGTGCAAAAAAATGGATCAATCAACTTACACGGATCCTGAGATTATAAAATACATCAATAAAAACTTTTATGCAGTCCGCTTAGATGCTGAAACTGCCGATACTTTCCATTTTAAAGATCATAAGTTTTATAACCTAAAACCACATACAAGAGGCTATACTAACGAGCTCGCATCTTCACTGCTCGATAATAATTTAGCCTACCCTACCACCGTTTATATGGACGAAAATTTCAGCCGCCTCACCTACTTGCAAAGCTATGCTAGTCCGGCCGACCTGAAACCTATACTTGTTTATTTTGCTGAAAATAAATACAAGACCATGAGCTATCAGGATTATAAAAAATCTCTTTCAGATACTTTAACCAAGAAGTGAATTTCTTGTTAATTCTTATTTAACACAATTTAACCTTATTTTTAATTAGGAATCATTCAATACAATTGGAGATTCCACGATTTCCCTAACTTTGCGGAAAAGAATACCATGCCTGTATTGACAGGGTCTGATTTAAAAACCTATTGCGAAAGTCTTACTGCTTATAAACGCCGCCAAAGCAGCGTTGTAGCAATTGGTGATATACCACTTGGGGGCGATTACCCTATCCGCATTCAATCCATGACCACAACGGATACCATGGATACCATAGGCACTGTGGAGCAATCCATCCGCATGATTGATGCCGGATGCGACTATGTGCGTATTACTGCACCCAGTCTGAAAGAAGCGGAAAACTTGCAAAACATTAAAAATGAACTAAGGAAAAGAGGTTACAAAACTCCGCTTATTGCAGATATACACTTCACACCTAATGCAGCCGAAATGGCTGCCCGCATTGTAGAGAAGGTACGTGTGAACCCCGGTAATTATGCCGACAAAAAGAAATTTGAACAAATAGAATATACCGACAATTCTTACGAAGCTGAGATAGACCGGATACGTGAGCGTTTTTTACCGCTCATTAAAATTTGTAAAGAGTACGGCACTGCCATGCGAATTGGGGCTAATCATGGTTCGTTGAGTGACCGTATAATGAGCCGCTATGGTGATACTCCGCTTGGCATGGTTGAATCTGCTCTTGAATTTTTGCGCATCTGCGAAGAGAATAATTACAAGCAAATTGTGCTTTCCATGAAGGCCAGTAACCCCATTGTAATGGTGCAGGCTTACCGATTACTTATTACAAAAATGAATGCTGAAGGAATGAATTACCCTTTGCATCTTGGTGTAACAGAAGCCGGTGAAGGAGAAGATGGCCGCATTAAATCAGCCGCTGGAATTGGAACATTACTGGAAGATGGAATTGGAGATACAATAAGAGTATCACTCACCGAAGACCCCGAATTTGAGGTGCCTATAGCAAAAATGCTGGTGGACAGGTATAAAAACAGAAAAGAACATTCACCTATTCCATCTGTAACCCACCTACCCTATTCTCCTTTAGAATATAAAAAACACGAAACCCGGGAAACCATCAATATTGGTGGGAAAAACCACCCACGCGTGATAGCAGATTTCAGTGATAAAACAGAACCATTTACACCAGCAACCCTATTCGCAATTGGATATTCGCATAATTCAAAATCAGCAAATTGGAAAGCTAATGATCAGGCCGCGGACTATATCTTTGCAGGTAATAATACAATCTCTTTCCCTTTACCAGAGGGACTATCTGCAATTTATAATTATGACAAATGGAGAGAAGCCAAGCCAGATTCTTCATTACCATTTTTTAGCAATATTGAAGAATACAATAATTCGAAAGAAAAATCAAATTCATTAAATTTTGTAAGCATTAAGATTGGAGATATACAAAAACCTGCTTTTGATGAATTAAATAAAGACAAAAGATTAGTGTGGGTTGCAGAAACCACCAATCTCCATGCTATGGCTGAAGAGCGGAGAATATTTATCGAATTACTTGAGAAAAAATATGACACTCCTGTTATTATTAAAAGAGAATATTCAACCGCAAATGCTGATGAATTAAGGCTTTTTTCAGCTACTGATGCAGGCGCTTTGTTAATTGACGGAATGGGCGAAGGTATTTGGCTGAAGGCCTGTCCGAACAATTCATCCGGGCGGGCACCTGTTGCCCCTGCAACCCTTAACAGTATTGCATTTGGTATATTACAAGCTACACGCACCCGCATTTCAAAAACAGAATATATTTCCTGTCCATCTTGCGGCAGAACATTATTTAATTTGCAGCACGTAACTGCTCAAATTCATGAACGCACTTCACATCTGAAGGGCGTGAAAATTGGCATTATGGGTTGCGTAGTAAATGGCCCCGGCGAAATGGCAGATGCCGATTATGGCTACGTTGGCACGGGAGTTGGAAAAATCACCTTGTACAAAGGCAAACAAGTTGTGCAACGTAACATAGCATCTGAACAGGCAGTGGATGCACTCATCACACTTATTAAAGATAACGGAGACTGGGTAGAAATAGCAGAAGAAAATTAATTTGATTCGTGAATACGTACAATAAAATGTATTTCAAAAACCTTGATGCACCAAGGTTTTTGGCATTTTTAGTAGTCTTTGTTGAACATATAATTTTCACACAAGATAAAACAATCAGGAGCTCTTCATTCTACAAATTTTACGATGAACATTTAAGCATTGGCGTTATTGGATGGGACTTCTATACGGTACTTTCGGGCTTCCTTATTACATGGATAATTCTGGAGGAATATCAATTTACTTCTAAATTTAGCTTGGTTTATTTTTGGTTAAAAAGATGTTTGCGCATCTGGCCTCTTTATTTCTTAATGATACTTTTCGGTTTGTTGCTTGTATGGGCTTCCCGCAATATTCTTGGTAATACTGTTACCGATATTCCACCTTTGTCATGGCTACTTTCATTTACACTCAATTTCTATATTGTGAAGCATGGTCAGAACTTTCTTTATTTCCTCGTTTTTTTCTGGAGTATTTCAGTCGAGGAACAATGTTACGCCGCCTGGGGACTACTTCTGAAATATGTAAAAAAAGCATTTGTACCATTTTGCATTTTGCTTATCATTACCTCTATAGTATTCCGGATTCTGGCATTACATGATTCTTTGAATCTTCATTTCAATACACTTAGTTGGGTAGGCAATTTTGCTGCTGGTGGCTTGCTGGCCTATTTCTGCATTAACAAAAAATCAGCATTAGAAAAATTGAAAAATATACCAGTTTGGGTTACAACATTCGTTTATATTCTTTTCATTTTAAACCTTGCATTTTTTAAACAAATTTATTCATCCGATGTTATGACTGTAGTGGAAAGGCTTACTGCCACGCTATTTTTCGGCTTCATGATTTTTGAACAGACATTCTGCACAAAACATTTATTTCAATTCGGGAAAATTCCATTCTTGAATTATCTTGGAAGAATATCCTATGGGCTATTCTGCTATCATGGTTTAGTAATCCTCTTTTATGAACAATTCACCAAAAACATTAATGGTATTAATACTCCGATTGCTGTGTTTTTAATCAATCCAGTTGCTATTTTTGTATTCACTATCTTTATCTCAGCCCTTAGCTACAAATATTTTGAACGGCCTATTATGGCACTCAGACACCAATACAAGACTGCATGAATGAAATAAAACGAAATATCCCGAATTTTATCACAAGCCTGAATCTTCTGTTTGGGTGTATTGCAATTGTTTTTGTTTTCCAAAACCGTGTCAGTGATGCATCGTGGATGATTGTTTATGCAGCCGTTGCTGATTTTTTTGACGGTATGGCTGCACGGCTTTTAAAGGTTCATTCACCAATTGGTAAAGAACTAGATTCCCTTGCCGATGTGGTTTCATTTGGAGTGGCACCGGGAATGATTATTTTCCATCTCATAGGTACCCATCCCTTTGACTGGATTGGATTAATAGTTCCTGTTTTTGCAGCTATCAGACTTGCAAAATTTAACATTGATACACGGCAAACCTATTATTTTATCGGACTTCCATCCCCTGCCAGTGGCCTGTTGATTGCAGCATTTCCGCTAATTCTACAACACGATTCCTATTGGCGTTCCATCTATTTATCTAACATAACATTTACTATTTGGTTCTTCGCCGGCCTTGCTATCATTTGTTCAGGAATGATGGTTTCGGAAATGAAACTTTTTTCCCTTAAAATGAAAGATCTGTCATGGGCTAATAATAAAACGAGATATAGTTTTTTAATTATCTCGCTTGCATGTTTTATTGTACTAAGTTACACATCCATACCAATCATCATGCTTCTTTATGTTATACTTTCTTTATTATCAAAAAAATCTTTTGACCCACCAGCAGCAGTATGAATAAAACCGTCTGCTTCATAGTTAATCCGGTATCCGGAACGGGCAAGTGGAAAGGCATTGAGGAGAATATTAAAAAATATCTTGACCCTTCACTTACTCCCATAATCTACTATACTGAATACCCGGGCCATGCCACCATTCTTGCTGAAGATGCAACTGAAAAATGCATAGCTATTATTGCTGTAGGTGGTGACGGAATAGTTAATGAAGTTGCCGCAGGCATGATGGGCACTACTGCTCTGCTTGGTATAATACCGGCAGGGTCAGGTAATGCGCTCGCAAATCATTTTCAAATTCCGCTCGACCAGAAAGAAGCAATTGAATGTATCAATAAAATGCATTCGTCTACTGTGGATACAGCTTTAGTTAACGGAAAACATTTCCTGGCGGTTGCCGGAACAGGCTTTGATGCTGAGGTTGCCGCCATGTTTGCAGGTAGCAAGCGACGCGGATTTATTTCTTATATTTATTTATCAGCGCTAAAATATCTTACCTACAAACCATCGGAATATGAAATAACTGTAGATGGTGAAGTTTTCAGGAAAAAGACATTTGTAATAAGTGTCGCTAATAGCAGCCAGTATGGCAATAACGCCTATATCTCACCTGAGGCATCTACTAAAGATGGACTACTTGATGTTAGCATCATTAAACCATTTTCAGTATTTTCCGGTACCATAATTTTTTGGAGATTATTTCGTAAAACGCTGCACCACTCTCCTTACTTTGAAAATATCAGAGGTAAAAATATTTTAATAAAAAGGGCAAATCCGGATGAAAAACTTTGCCTGCATTATGATGGTGAACCGGGTGGAATGGTAGACGAAATTAAAATTTCAATTCTTCCAAAATCGTTGAAAATTATTACGCCTATCGATCACGGGAGGATTTAAATTCCGTTTACAAATATTATTATATTTGTAAATAAAACCCTATGGAAACAGAACAACCACAATACGAATATGCAGGTTTTTGGGCAAGATTTGCAGCCTATTTTATGGACGCTGCAATCGTCTCTATTTTTACAGTCTTTATTTTTTGGCTCCTTAGGGATCAACTATCATACTTCTTTGCTGCACACCCGGACATTCTCAAAAAACTGCAAGGGGGCGGCGACGGCCTTTCAAGCTATTCAAGTAGTTATGATTGGGAAAACAAATTCATGTACTATTATGCCTCTTTTTTCAGCCTGGTATTTAATTGGGCCTATTTTGCAGGATTTGAATCTTCGCATTTAAGAGGTACTCCCGGTAAGTGGATGCTCGGCATTTATGTTACGGATATGGAAAATAAACGCATTTCATTCGCACAAGCAACAGGAAGACATTTTGGTAAAATAATTTCCGGGCTTATATTGACTATTGGATACATGATGGCTGGTTTTACTGAGCATAAACAAGCATTGCACGACATGATGGCAGGCTGCTATGTTTGGAAAAAATAGGTCGGAACCTGGCAATTAAATTATTAAACTTCCTTAATAAAATCATATGGAAACAGAACAACACCAATTCTATTATGCAGGCTTTTGGGCCAGGGCAGCAGCTTATTTTCTTGACGGTGGAATTACAACATTTATTTCGGTGCAGATGTACACTATGTTCCGTGAACAGATGTATTACTCATATGATTTTTTTGAAAGCCATTCCGGAAGATATGTACGCTTTTATGTTATTGTATTTGGCTTAATTTTCAACTGGTTTTATTTTGCCGGATTCGAATCTTCATACTTGCAAGCCACACCGGGTAAATGGTTATTAGGAATTCGTGTAACAGATTTACAAAACAAACGCATCACTTTCGGACAAGCTACAGGCAGGCACTTTGCAAAAATCGTTTCTGCATTAATTCTATGCATTGGTTATATGATGGCCGGTTTTACTGAAAGGAGGCAGGCTTTACACGATATGATGGCAGAGTGCCTCGTCTGGAAAAAATAGGTTGGAGCCCGACTGGTAATAAAGAAATACCTCGTTTCTCAACACTCAGCTGTTAGGAATGTAAGATTTCGGCCTCTTAAAATATGTTAAGAGCTCCATATCTTTGTAACTATAGCTATTCAGCTTCGTTTATAATATAAAGGCCCTATTATGGTAACACTTGGCGATAACTGGCTTACAGAAAAACATATCGATTTTGAATATAAGAAGTACGTTTTGCTAGCTTTTCTTCAGCAGGTAGATAAGGATTTTGAACTTCAAAAGTTATATCCATCCCTTCGGGAAATCATTAAACATTACAAACAACTTGTTGCTATTAAAGATAAGAAGGAAGAACTATACAACGCTTTTCCCGCAAAGGCAACCGACGTAGATACCGAAAGAATGCAACTCATTTATGAGAAGATATTTCACGATAGTAAACTTATGCGGGAATTAGAAACCATTATTAATTTCTCCATTCCACACTTTGAAAATCATTTGGCAGAAGGCAAAAAAATTTATGAAGCTATCGAATCCCAGTTAAGTATTTTCCCTGTTGGTGTAGTACCATTGCGTTGTAAAGAAGGCTATCTTTTTATACGCGATGGAAAAAATGCGGACACTAAAGTTTACGAATATGACATCACACTATTTGAGCAGTCTGATGCTAAATATAGAGGAATACATACGGCGTATATCAATACCTGGGAGGCAACTTTAAGTACTACTTATCAGAATATCAAGATTGAACTACTGAAAGAAAAACAAGACATCCCAAACCCTGCAACTTATGCTATAGAAAGCGATTGGGTAGTTCCATTAGAAGAAACGCTTCTGCCAATTGCTAAAAGGTGTTTAATGAAATACGTAGAAGGAAATATTGGCTGATGTTGATTCCATTTCACATAAATATTTATCTTTAGTCTTTATTAATGACTATGCAAAGGAGAGGTTTGTTCTGTTCCGTACTCATCTTTTTGATAACTTTTAACATTACGGCTCAGGAAAGGTATTCTCAGCAATTATTTACAAAGAATAAGGATAGTGTCTCAAGAAAAAAGGTTATATTTTATAAGTATAATAATACGACTAGAAAAGTTAATCTTTTACCCGGAAGAACAATTGGTATTTGGCTAAAAGATTCACTTGAACATTCAGAACAAACAATTTTAACCTCTAGAATTTATTCGGAAAATGACTCTACGCTATTTGTTTATGAGGGCCACCTGAACATAACTACAGCCCGCAAAAACCTCCAAGGTGAAAATGAAGTAAACAAAGATTTTTATTACTACTTTCCGGCTGATTCAATAATCGGGGTTAAGTTGAATACAATAAAATATGTTCAGGCCGAAAGCTCAACTTTTATTTCAAATCTAGGTGCTGTTCTATTAATTTCATCATTCACTTCAGCATTTATCATAGCTCCGGCAGTTTCAATTAATTATTCTAAAAGAACATTTAACTCAGACAGATACTTCAACATTCTCTATCCATCCGTTGGAGTATTTATAATTGGATTAACCTTTCCAATTTTTATTGATCATGAAAGTAAACTGAAGGTGAGGCGTTAACCTCACTCATTTCTTATATCTCCTAAAGAGTCCCTCTCCTCGCCTGCTCTCTTTCTATTGCCTCAAATAAAGCTTTGAAATTTCCTGCCCCAAAAGACTTTGCTCCTTTACGCTGAATGATTTCATAGAATAAAGTAGGACGGTCTTCTACAGGCTTGGTAAAGATTTGCAAGAGATACCCTTCCTCGTCACGGTCAACAAGGATTTTCAACTTTTTAAGGTCCTCAATATTTTCGTCTATTTTCCCGATACGTTGAGTTAAGGTATCATCATAATATGAATCCGGAGTTTCTAAAAATTCAATCCCCCTTGTCTTAAGTTCGGTAACTGTAGCAAGTATATTGTCCGTTTGGATAGCGATGTGCTGAACGCCTCCACTCAAATAAAAATCGAGGTACTCTTCAATTTGCGATTTCTTTTTTCCTTTGGCAGGTTCGTTAATTGGAAACTTGATATAACCATTACCGCTGCTTACAACCTTACTCATCAGCGCAGAGTATTCAGTTGCAATTTGTTTATCATCGAATGTAATAAGTAATTTGAATCCCATTACATCTTCATAGAATTTCACCCATTTGTTCATTTCACCAAGCGGAACATTTCCTACGCAATGGTCAACAAACTTAAGGCCTACAGGCTTAATTGCAAATCTCGATTTAGCTTCAACAAAGCCCGGCAAGAATGGGCCTTTATAGTTTTTGCGTTCAACAAATGTGTGAATAGTTTCACCATAAGTTGCAATAGATGCAGTTTTAACTTCACCGAATTGGTCTTTGTGAGTTTGTGGTGGAAAAACAGGGACAGCACCTCTTTTCACGGTTTCGATAAAAGATTTTTCCGCATCATCTACCCAAAGTGCTAATACTTTCACTCCGTCACCATGCTTCAAAACATGTTTTGAAATTGGGTGCTCAGGATTATGAGCTGTGGTCAATACAATTCGTGCTTTTCCTTGTTGGAGAACATAAGATGTTTTCTCTTTATCTCCTGTCTCTAATCCGGAATAGGCAACCAACTCATAACCCCAAGCCGCCTGGTAATAGTAAGCTGATTGCTTTGCATTGCCTACATAAAATTCAATATAATCGGTACCATTTAGCGGAAGAAAATCTTCTCCTGCATTTTTATGTAACTCTTCTAATTTGTTTTCTACTGTTAGTGTTTCCATTTCAATATTTAAGATTTAAGATTTATTATCTGCTACTTCACTTATAACTTATAACTCATAACTTATACCTACTCAAGCCAGCTTTTAAAATATTTTCCATCATCCAATTTCATCGCCTCTTCTGTAACCATTAATGGATGAAAGGTATCAACCATCACAGCCAGTTCTTTCGTTTCTGTTTTGCCGATACTTCTTTCCATAGCCCCAGGCGCAGGTCCGTGTGGTATTCCTTTCGGGTGAAGTGTAATATTCCCTAACTTAACATCATTGCGGCTCATAAAATCGCCATCCACGTAATAGAGCACTTCATCGGAATCAATATTGCTGTGGTTATATGGAGCAGGAATTGAGTCAGGGTGGTAATCATACAAACGGGGACAGAATGAACACACCACAAAATTGTGCGCCTCAAAAGTCTGATGCACTGGTGGCGGTTGATGAACACGCCCGGTTATAGGTTCAAAATCGTGAATAGAGAAAGCATACGGATAGTTCATGCCATCCCATCCTGCAACATCAAACGGATGGTAAGCATAGGTAAGTTCATGTAACTTTCCTTGCTTTTTTATTTTAATAATAAAATCACCTTTTTGGTCAATAGTTTCCAAATTTATCGGGCGGCGAATATCACGTTCGCAATATGGCGAGTGCTCCAACAACTGCCCAAATTCATTACGGTAACGCTTAGGTGAATAAATAGGGCTGAAGGATTCCAAAAACAAAATTCTGTTATCGGCGGTTTCAAATTCAATTTGATAAATCATCCCTCTTGGAATAATAAGATAATCGCCATAACCAAAAGGTAACTGTCCTAAAAAAGTTTTAAGAACACCTTTGCCTTTGTGGATAAAAATCATTTCATCGGCATCGGCATTTTTATAAAAGTAATCCTTCATGGATTTGCGCGGAGCAGCCAATCCCAAGTGGACATCATTATTGGCAAGTAATATTTTGCGACTATCTAAAAAATCATCCTCCTGTGGAATTTCAAAGCCTTTCAAGAGCATGGCTCTGATATTATTCTGAACTGCAATTTTAGGAGCAACGTCAGTAGTTTTACCAATGGCGCTAACCTGTGTTGGCCTATGCAAATGGTAGAGCAACGAAGACATCCCATGAAACCCTTCGGTGCCGAAAAGTTCTTCATAATGATAGCCTCCATCTTCTTTTTTGAAAACGGTGTGACGCTTATGCGGTATCTTACCTAACTGATGATAAATTGGCATGGGGTATATGCTTTACAGCACAAATTTAGGAATATTTCGGAAGACAGACATAAGCAGGATGAAAGGTAAGTGGAATGGGCGAAGTAGCGTGAGGGATAGAGGCGGAACCCCACAGCGAAGCGAGGAGTTTGAGCCGAAAGCCCGACCCGACCAAAAGGAGGGGCACGCCCAAATTTTACGCTTGAATATCAGCGGTATATATTCACAAAAGGAAATAATATGTATTTTCATGTATCTTTTTCATGCCATTTCCATTATGACTTAAAATAGAGCGATGAGGAATAAGGACTTAAAACGTTAGCCGATGATAAATAATTCGAAATACCACCTTGCCGAGGGCGAGATACTGAGCGAGCAGCGGGCTATTGAGGATGCAAAATCCAATCCTGCGCGGTTTGAGGTCCTGTACAACCGCTATTACGAACCGATTTTGCAGTTTGTGTATAAACGGGTGGAGGGAAAAGAGGCTGCCTATGATATTACATCACAGGTTTTTCTTAATGCCATGACCAACATTAAGGGATATAAATTCATGGGCATGCCTTTTTCCTCCTGGCTTTACCGGATTGCGGTGAACGAAATAAACCAGATGTTCCGCTCGGATAAAGTGCGCCGGGCAGTGAAAGTGGACGAGGATGAACTGAAGTATGTGATGGATGAATTAAAAACTGCCGAGGAAACGGAAAGCCGCTACCAGATGATATCAGAAGCCCTCGGAGAACTGGATGAAGAGGAATTACAATTGGTGGAATTACGGTTTTTCGAACAACGCGCCTTCAAAGAAATTGGAGAAATTCTGAACATTACAGAAAATAATTCGAAAGTGAAACTCTACCGGATTATTGACAAAATAAAAAAGACATTAACACTTAGCAAAAAATCAGCATAAACGCCATGGAAGACAAAAAAGTAAATATCAATATAGGATACGAAAAGCTTACTCAGGAAGAAATAAACAGCCATAAGAATTTTGGCAAGGTTTATCAAACGTATGTTAGCACAGGAGTGAAACCAATGAAAGTTGCAAAGAAATTCCCTTACACAAAGTTGTTGATAGTAGCAACAGTATCTACGGTTGTGACCGTTGGTGTATGGAAATACAAATCATCTTCACACCAGAACGGCAAAACTCCGGCAACTGCAAAAACAAGTCCTTCTTCAACAAATAAAGCGGTTGCAAAAACTCACGATTCTTTGAAAAGGAAGTTTATTCATCCGCCACTTAAGGGTGTAGACGTGCCATATATGTCTTATAATGTTCAATCTTCAAAGGGTGGAATGTTTACTTATAAGAAATCTAAAATCACTATTCCGGCAAATGCATTCTGCGATGAAAATGGAAAAGATGTGAGTGGTGATGTTAAAATAAACTACCGCGAATTCCATGATGCCATTGACTTTTTTGTAAGCGGTATTCCAATGACATACGATTCCGCAGGTAAAACCTACAACTTCGAATCTGCGGGAATGCTGGATATTCAAGGTACTTTGAACGGGAAGCCAGTTTTTATTAAACCGGGAAAAGATATCCAGATTGCAATGTCATCTTTCCAGACGGGAACAAAGTATAATGTTTATAAACTTGATACGATACAGAAAAACTGGGCATATCAGGGAAAGAGCAATTATAAAATGGAGAAAGCTCAGAAAACGGTAATTAAGAAACAAGTGAATATAGCCATCCAACAATTCAGCGCTAAAGACACAATAGCTGTTAAACAAAAAATTGATGTTGTGAAACAGGAGGAAAAGAAGCTGGAAGCTGAAAAGCCACTGCCACCTGTTAAGACGAACGAACAAAACTATAAGTGTATAATTGATGTTGATAGTTCAGAATTCCCGGAACTTGCAGTTTATAAAAATGTAAAATTTGAAGTGGACCCGAGCAACAAAGATTACAACCCAAAATGGGCAACAACAGAATGGACCGACGCAAAACTAACCCGCAAAGGAAGTAGCGAAGATTATATTTTCACAGTTTCGAAGGGAAATATAAAACACGACATTCTTGTACACCCAACGTTTGAAGGACAAGATTATAAAGTGGCTTTGAAAGAGTACAATCAAAAATATGCCCAGTACCAAACGAAATTAGATAAGAAAATAGAGGAAGAAAAAAAGCAGAAAGAAGCGTATGAAAAGATGATGGCTGAGTTTAAGAAGAAAGAAGCAGAAGAAAGCGAAAAGCGGCTTGAAATACAAAAACAAAATGAATTATTGGAGGCAAAGAATGAGAAGGTAAGGCAGGAAAATGCGAGGCTGGCTGCGGAGTATCAGGAAAAGAACAGCAGGAGTATTGAAAAACAAAAACAACTTTTGGAAGAGGAAGAAGCAAGAAGACTTGTACAGAATAATGTGATCAATTACCTTAACATAAAACAGTTTGGAATTATTAATTGCGATAACCCTGATATGTTGCCACAAGGCGCTCAATTAATCCCTACTTATGTTGATGATAAAAAAGACAACCTAAACAACACAACTGTTTTCATGGTGAGGAAAGACAGGAATCAAATCATCGAGTTTTACCCGGGGCATTACTGTAACTTTAATCCCCTGGAAAGGAACTTTGCATGGGCTGTAACGCCCGACCATAAGATTGCCATTTATAGTGAAGAGGAATTCAGTAAGATAAATAAAACAAAAGGGGAATTTACGTTTGAAATGACTGTTCTAAATAATGCATTTGCCAGTGAAGATGATGTTCGGGAGGCCCTGAAACCCTACATGGATTAAGGCAAATGAAACATCCCATCCTGATTCTTCTGCTATTTATTTCTGCATTTTGCAAGAGTCAGGATAAGGCTATAAGCACATTCAGAATAAACAAAATATATGCAACAGCAGCTGGAAAAACAAGCGATACAATTAACCGGTATTCCCTTGCCGATACAGCCGAAATTAAAATACACAATTGTGATAGTTGCCGGGTTTTAGGCTTTAAAATGTCCGGGAAAATAAGGTATCGGGAAAGCAGCATGTTTGACCCTGGTAATGGTACGAATGCTAAAGACTCGGTAATAGATATTCAAAGCAAGTATCATAACGTATATTTATATTCCGACAACACTTTATTTACCTATGAGATGGAGCAATTCATACGGAACAATAAAATGGGCTATCGCACTTTTTATATTGAAATATATGATATAAAAGTGAGCACACCTGATAAGCAGGAATTAATGCTGAATAAAATTTGTTTTAATTTGCAATAAGTTAGCCATTGAATGAATAGAATAATACTAATCTTTTTGATTTTGCTCTTCGGGACTTCCTCAAAGGTTTCTTTTTCCCAAGATATTGCCACCAATACCTTTAAAATTGCCAAAATTTACGCAACGGTATGTGGATTAAAAGGAGGAAAAATTGATAGGAAAGTTCTTGCCGATTCAGGCAAGGTAGTTATTCACGGATGCCCGGAATGTAAGGTTAAAGGATTTCAATTGGCAGGGAAAACACTCGGCAATACCACTATCATGGCTAAAGACATTCGCTCAATTGAATCAAGTACAGGAAAGACCCATGGGCATACATTTGACAAAGTATTCAAGTCAAAATCTGATTTGTTCACTCCACAAATGAAAACCTATATATTGAGTGGTAAAGGCTCCTATGTTGCATACTATATTGAAATATTCAATATAGTTATCATAACAAGTACGGGAGAGAAAAAAACGCTGGACAAAATATGCTTTAATTTGCAATAAGTTTATTATTGAATGAAATCCTTCCAACAAATTCTCCTTTTAATTTTCATTTGTTTATCCGAAATTTCTTTTTGCCAAGATACTGCTATCAATACTTTTAAAATAAAAAAGATTTACGCCACTGCAGCGGGAATCACGGGTGGTAGAATTGAGCGAAAGGAATTAACTGATTCCTGTGGAATTATGATTCATGGCTGCGACAGTTGTTATGTACTAGGTTTTAAAATAACGGGGAAATGCACCAAAAACCCTATTTTAGATTCAGCATCTTTAAGTGTAGAAATTAACCCAAACAATATAGACTCTATAAGCAGAACCATTGACCCACGCTGGGCGCAAAATGAATTTCTCTCCAAAAATGACCGCTTCACACTCCCCATGAAAAAATACATTTGGAATACCAACAATTTTTACCTCCCATATTATATTGAGATCAGTGATATTACAATTGTAAAACCGGGGGGACAAGAAGTACTACTGGATAAACTTTGTTTCTTTTTTAAATAAAAAACCCTGCCTTAGTAAGGCAGGGTTACAATTAATTATTACAATATCTATTTACTTATCATCCGGGTTAACAAACTTGAAAACTAACCCTGCGATTGCTCCTCCCGTAAAAGGACCCACCAGGTAAATCCAGATATTTTTTATGGAGTCATGATGCCCAATTATAGTATCAACTAAAATACTTCCGCTACCAACCGCAGGATTGAATGCCCCGCCGGAAATAGGGCCTCCAGCAGTAGCCGCAGCCAAGATCGTAAATCCAATGGCAAGCCCGTAAAATGAATTGCCCGCGGTTTTTTGGGAAGTGGCCGAATGCAACACTACCATTGCAAGGGCAAATGTAAAAACAGCTTCAATTAATACGGGCTTAAGAATATGAAAGCCTGGGGTAGGGGCTGGCGCAATAGTCTTTCCATAAATGAGGTAATATAACACGGCTGCCACAATGGCTCCTATTAATTGCACCGCCATCTACATAAACGCTTCGTTTGATTTTATTTTTCCACGTATAAGCACCCCTAGTGTTACAGCGGGGTTATAATGTCCGCCCGATATATGTCCGCCCATATATACCATTGCCATAAGAATACAGCCAATAGCTAAAGGGTTATGGCTCAACATAACTACTAAGACAAGGAAAAATGTTCCAATAAATTCTACAAGTAATTTTTTCATGGGTTTGGGTATTTGGTTTAAGTAAAAGTAGCTTAAGTTTCTTTTAAGTTTGTATTATTGCACTTTGAATTTTTAAACATCTTACTAACTCAATTATTTATATGTCAGCAACAGTTGGCCAAAAGGCTCCCGATTTTATCCTGATGAACCAGGAAAAGCATCCCGTTAATCTCGAATCCCTCAAAGGAAAAAATGTTGTTCTGTTATTTTTTCCTGCTGCATTCACCAGCACCTGCACCAAAGAAATGTGCCAAACCCGCGATGAACTCTCTTTTTACAATGGAATGAATGCGGAGGTTTTTGGTGTTTCAGTGGATATGCCTTTTACACTTGCCAAATACAAAGCCGATAACAACCTGAATTTTCCTATGCTCTCCGACTTTAACAAGGAAGCTATTACTGCTTATGGTTGCGCGTACGACACTTGGATTTTAGGTTTGAAAGGAGTTGCCAAACGTGCCTCTTTTGTTATAGATAAAGATGGCATCATCCGCTTTGCACAAATATTGGATAATGCCAGCGACTATCCCGATTTTGACGGCATAAAAAAGACGTTGGAAGGATTGAAATAAGGAACAATGGCTGGTGAGCAGACACCCTATTGTTCAACTATTACTATTTTTTATTTCATATCGCAGTTCTACCATCCCGTTTTTATAAGCCGTAACATCTAATAGGTGCAATGCTTGTTCTTGCCCAATGCTTTCAAGAAAATATGTGCCGCTCCCTAATATTATAGGAATAATCGTCAACCTTATTTCATTTGCTAATTTTAAGCGAATGAATTGTTGTGCTAAAATTGCCCCTCCAACCAACCAAACATTTTTATATGTTGGTTTTAATTTTTCGTTTACTAATTCAATCAGGTCTCCTGCAAAAACTTCAATATTCGTCCTTTCCGGCTTAATGTTTTTGTGGCTTACAACAATAGTAGGCACATCTCCGTATGCCCAACCATAAGACTTTGAGAGTTCTATTGCGTGTTCGTAGGTCCGTGACCCCATAACATAACAGTCAATTGATTTAAGGAAATCCTCAGGGTTTTCTCCCGTAACTCCATTCTCGTAGTTGTCGGCTGTATCAAACCAGGAAACACTATTATCCTTTTTAGCAATAATGCCATCGAGGCTTGAAACCATGTGGACTGTTATTTTAAATGAATCTTCTGTCATGTAGCGATTCTGGTATAGGATTTATTTTCTCTTAGTAACTGTGCTGCCAAATTACAAAAACCCTCGTACCCGCGAAGCTGTGCTTCGTGGGCAAGTAGCCTTTTAAGTTCTGCCCAACAAAAAAGGCAGTCCATTTCTGAGCCGCCTTTTATTATTTAATAACTATATAACTAGCTATGCAGGTCAAATCGGTCGAGGTTCATAACCTTGTTCCAGGCTGCAACAAAATCATTCACAAACTTTTGGTTGGAGTCTGCGCTGCCATATACTTCAGCCAATGCACGTAACTCGGAGTTTGAGCCAAAGATAAGGTCTGCACGGGTGCCTGTCCATTTAGCTGCACCTGTTTTGCGGTCACTTCCAACAAAAACATTTTGGGCATCGTCGGTTGCTTTCCAGGTTGTATTCAAATCTAGCAGGTTCACAAAGAAATCATTTGTGAGTGCCTCGGCCTTCCCTGTAAATACTCCATGTTTAGAGCCATCGTAATTAGTATTCAGCATACGCATACCACCTACAAGCACCGTCATTTCAGGTGCAGTGAGGGTTAAGAGTTGCGCTTTATCTACCAGTATTTCTTCTGCCGTTGCTTTATGTTTAGGATGAAAATAATTGCGGAAACCGTCTGCATTAGGCTCCAGCACTGCAAATGATTCTACATCGGTTTGCTCTTGCGTGGTATCAGCCCGTCCCGGTGTAAAAGGAACTGTTAAATCATGCCCGGCATTTTTCGCCGCCTTCTCAACTCCTGCACATCCTGCTAATACAATCAGGTCAGCCATAGAAACTATCTTTCCCCCTGTGTTGAATTCCTTTTGAATACCTTCTAATATGCTCAGCACTTTAGAAAGTTGAGCAGGATTATTTACTTCCCAGTTTTTTTGTGGCTCTAAGCGAATGCGAGCACCGTTTGCACCGCCACGCTTATCAGAGCCACGGAATGTGGAAGCTGAGGCCCATGCGGTGGATACCAGTTGCGATACTGTAAGCCCCGATGCAAGTATTTTACTTTTAAGTGTGGATATATCTTTATCGTCAATTAATTTATGCGTTACTGCCGGGATAGGGTCTTGCCAAATCAAAGATTCCTTTGGCACTTCCGGGCCAAGGTAACGGATAATAGGGCCCATATCACGGTGTGTTAATTTAAACCAAGCACGTGCGAATGCATCTGCAAACTCTGCAGGGTTTTCAAAATAATGCCTTGAAATTTTCTCGTATGCTGGGTCAAATCGCAGTGACAAATCGGTAGTCAGCATAAACGGTGCATGTTTCTTTTTTGGGTCGTGTGCATCGGGGACTAATCCTGCACCTGCATTATCTTTTGGTTTCCATTGGAAAGCACCTCCGGGGCCTTTGGTAAGTTCCCATTCATAGCCAAAAAGGTTCTCGAAAAAGTTGTTACTCCATTTGGTTGGGGTGGTGGTCCATGCGCCTTCCAATCCACTGGTGATTGTTTCGTCTCCGCTACCTTTTCCAAATGTATTTTTCCAACCCATGCTTTGCTCTTCCATGCTCGCAGCAGCAGGTTCTTTACCAATATATTTGTTCGCATGGGCAGCGCCATGGGTTTTTCCGAAGGTGTGTCCGCCAGCAATAAGCGCAACTGTTTCTTCGTCATTCATAGCCATCCGTTTAAAAGTTTCACGGATATCGCGGGCAGCTAAAAGTGGGTCAGGGTTTCCGTTAGGCCCTTGCGGGTTCACATATATCAACCCCATCTGAACAGCGGCAAGCGGATTTTCCAGTTCACGATCGCCCGTATAACGTTTATCGCCCAGCCATTCCTTTTCCGAACCCCAATACACATCTTGTTCCGGTTCCCAAACATCCTCACGACCTCCGCCAAAACCAAAAGGTTTAAGTCCCATCGATTCCAGTGCGCAGTTGCCTGTGAGTATCATTAAATCGGCCCAGGAAATTTTTTTGCCGTATTTCTGTTTAATGGGCCAAAGCAATAAACGAGCTTTATCGAGGTTCGCATTATCAGGCCAACTGTTTAGCGGGGCGAAACGCTGGGTTCCGTTACCTGCACCACCACGTCCGTCGGAGATTCGATATGTACCTGCACTGTGCCATGCCATACGGATAAAGAAAGGCCCATAGTGCCCATAATCTGCAGGCCACCAATCTTGCGAAGTGGTCATTAAATTAAAAATATCTTTTTTTACCGCATTTAAATCGAGGCTCTTAAATTCCTTGGCATAATCAAACTTTTCATCCATCGGATTAGACAAAGAGGAATTCTGACGCAGGATATTTAACTTCAATTGATTTGGCCACCAGTCGCGGTTTGATGTGCCGCCACCTGCACTTTGATTCACTGCCCCGCCGTGAAAAGGATAAGGGCACTTAGCTTCCGGTTTCCCGGTCGTATTGTTTTCCATAATGTATAGGGTAATGTTTAAGGTTTTATAATAAGTATAATTCAATTTTCATCGATTCAAATGTAGGTAAAGGATTAATATCCCACTACTGAAAATCATGTTTTAGTGTGATTTTTGTCACTCTGGCGCGGATGCCATATTTCGAAATTTGCAGCATAAAAAATACAACCCTTTATGAAAACATTAGTTGGCAGAAAAGCCCCTTCATTTAAAGCTTCGGCAGTTGCATTCGGAGACCAGATAATTAATGATTTTTCCCTGGACCAATACCTCGGAAAGAAACATGTATTATTTTTCTTTTATCCGAAGGATTTCACCTTTGTATGCCCGACAGAGTTGCACGCATTCAACGAGGCGTTGGCTGAATTTGAAAAGAGAAATGTAGCCGTGGTGGCATGTTCCACCGATACCGAACAATCGCATTGGGGATGGCTTCAAGTTCCTAAAGAACAAGGCGGTATTAAAGGTATTAAATATCCTATAGTTGCCGATACAACCAAAACTATCTCTTACAATTTCGGAGTATTAACAGGCGAGTATGAAATGGATGAAAATGAAAAACTTATTGCAACCGGAAGTATGGTTGCATACAGGGGTTTATTCCTGATTGATAAGGCAGGTATTGTTCGTCATGCACTCATAAATGACCTACCGCTTGGCCGCAGCGTAGAAGAGGCATTACGTACCATTGATGCCCTCCAGCAAAACGAAGAAACCGGCGAAGTTTGCCCCGCCAATTGGAAAAAAGGCGAAAAAGCAATGCAAGGTTCCCATAAAGGGGTTGCAGAGTATCTTTCCTCAAAATAATTTTAATTTATTTCATGTAAAAAAGGCGGTGTATATCGCCTTTTTTATTTCTTATTCCGGGTCGTACTCACTTTTATATCCCGGATTTTTTTCAGGCCTTAATGCATTCGGATAATTGTAATCTGTTTTTACATCTACCGTTACTTGCTTCAACTCCTTAAATACTTCATAGGGATTTTTAATAGAGGTAAATTGTTGATACAACATATTTCCTTTTGAATCTTTTGCTCCTGTAGAAAACTTCACTGTACCCACACCGTACATTTTTTCAAAAAGATTTACAGTCACTTCCGTATCGGCAATTTTGTCATAGTCTATTGTAAGATAATCAATTCCGATAAAGCCTGTTCTAATAATTACCCTTCTGGCAGAATAGGCATAAATAGTATTCGAGTAACTGAAAATGGCCGATAATATTCCACGTCCACCCATAAAAAGAATAAATCCGGGAACTAAATAAATGAAAATATCAACATTACCTGAACCGGAATTACGATGTGCACCCCATGTGCTTAAGATAACATACATAGCAAAACCCAGGAAAATAATATTGTGCCATATATTCGACGCAATGTAAGGTATCAAAGTTGGTTTATCGGCCCAAATTAATTTTTCATTATCATCTAATGTGGACTGAAAATCGGGTGGGATATTTATTTCCGATATCTGTTTTACTTTCATGGGTGTTTTATTTATAAATCTCTTTTAATTGGTTGAAATAGTCAAATATAGGGAAGAGTTTGATATGTGAAATGAAATTGTTGGCATCAAAACAAAGATTCTATGCTTCTCTAATATCTTATAGACCATCTCTAATCATTAATAACTAAATTTGCCACGTAGAGAAAAGAATAATGATTCCACGCGAAACGATTGATACTATATTTAACACTGCCCGTATTGATGAGGTAGTAGGCGATTTTGTCAACCTTAAAAGAAGAGGTGTCAATTTTCTTGGGCTTTGCCCCTTCCATAACGAAAAAACTCCATCCTTTACGGTCTCTCCTGCCAAAGGTATTTATAAATGTTTTGGTTGTGGCAGAGGAGGTAACGTTGTGAATTTTGTAATGGAGCATGAGCAGACCGACTACGTTGGGGCCATGAAATACCTCGCAAAAAAATACAATATTGAGATTGTAGAAAAAGAACGCGCTCCTGAAGAAATAGAACAGGATAATGAGCGTGAAAGCCTGATGATTGTTTGTAATTTTGCCCAGAAATTTTTCTCCGATAATTTAGAAACGGAACAAGGCAAAGCTATTGGATTAAGTTATCTCGAAGAACGTGGCTTCTCTCCGGAAACCATACAAAAATTTCAGTTGGGTTACGCACCTGAAAGTTATAAAGCCTTAATGAATGCTGCCCTTCACGCCGGATACAAACTGAAATACCTAATCCAAGCAGGGCTTGTAAGTATGCGGGTTAAAGAAGGTGAAGAAGCCCCTAAAGAACCTGTTCCTGAATTGAGTTACGACCGCTTTGCCGGAAGGGTAATTTTCCCTATTCATAATGTAAGCGGCCGGGTAATCGCCTTTGGGGGCAGAACCCTTAAGAAAGATAAAAATGTTGCCAAATATGTAAACTCCCCCGAGACTCCTCTTTATCATAAGAGCAATGTTTTATATGGAATAAACCTTGCACGCAGAGCTATTACAGCAGAAGACAACTGCTTTTTAGTGGAAGGTTATGCCGATGTTATTTCAATGCATCAATCAGGCTTGGAAAATACAGTTGCATCATCGGGCACCTCACTGACAATTGAACAGGTTAGGCTTATAAGGCGCTATACGCCTAATGTTACCATACTTTATGATGGAGATGAAGCAGGGTTGAAAGCAAGCGAACGCGGTCTTACAATTGCGTTGAAAGAAGGAATGAATGTAAAACTGGTAACCCTTCCACCGGAAGATGACCCCGACACATTTGCCCGCAAACATTCGCCTGAAGAATTAAAGCGTTACCTAAAAGCAAATGCGGTTGATTTTATAGTGTTCCGTACAAGGACACTTGCCAAACTTTCAGAAGGAGATCCTGTAAAAAGAGCAGAACTGATAAGGGATATTATAAATGTAATTGCCCACATCCCAGAAATGATTACACGTTCTTTATATATAAGGGAGTGCAGCCGTTTATTACATGTGGAGGAACCTGTTTTATGGAATGAACTCCGCAAATCAAGGCGTAAATTATTTGATGAAGCGCCATCAACTGTGGTAACACAAAGGCCTGCCCAAAGTATACAACAAAATTTACCGGAAAACAGTGATGCATTTTCTTGCGAGCCACAAGAAAAAGAATTGATTCGAGTACTTGTAAAATACGGTGAGGAAGAAGCCACTTTTATTGGAGAACTTGAGCCTGGACAAGAAGAGCCACCCCTATTTAAAATGAAGATTGCCGATTACATTATCCAACATTTGAAAGCCGACAATGTGAATTTTGAAAACATGCTTTGTCAGCGGATTTATAATGAATGCTGCCGTATGTTTGAACAAGGCGAAAAAATAACGGAAGATTCGTTCCTTCGTCATGGAGATGAAGATATGAGCACTTTTTCTATGTCTCTAGCGAACGACAATTATGTTGAAAGTGACTGGAGCAAAAGAAGTATAGGTATAAAAACGGAGCGTGACCATTTGGGCCTTACAACTGAGAAAGCCGTGTATGCTTTAAAAAGCAGGAGGGTTGAAATAATGACAAGAGACATATCTGAGCAAATCCGCCAGCCTCTTAATGATGAAGAATTGGGCAATATGATCGAACATAAAAGGCGCTTAGATTCGGCTCGGTTAATGCTAAAAAAGAAACTTGGAAGAGTGATTTAATATTAACTAAAATGAAAAAAACTTTAATAATTGGAGCACGGACTGATGGACACGCCAACGTAGTTTTGGAAATTCTGAAAGCCGGAAAAAAATATGATGTTGTTGGGTTTATCGATGATGATGCTTCAAAACTTGGCGCAGAAATAAAAGGATTGAAAGTAATTGGTAATACGAATGAACTTGCAGGCTTCAAAAAAACATTAGGAGTAGAATGTGCTATTGTGGCTATCGGAAATAATCCGCTACGGAGAAAATTATCAGATAAAATTATTGATTCAGGGTTGGAACTTATTAATGCAATTCATCCTACCGTTTATTTTGACCCCGATGTTGAAATTGGGAATGGCTGTTACATTGGCCAGGGAGTAATTGTAGTCACAGGAACTAAAATTGGTAATTGTGTAAATATCCATACCGGAGCTACAATCGACCATGACAATATTATTGAAGATGGTGCAAACCTTGGACCCGGAGTACATACAGCAGGCAGGGTAAAAATTGGACGTGATGCATTTTTGGGCACAGGTGCAATAGTAATTCCGGATGGCTCTGTTGGCGAAGCAGCTGTTATTGG
The DNA here is from genome assembly GCA_903901055.1 of uncultured Bacteroidota bacterium. GTDB lineage: Bacteria > Bacteroidota > Bacteroidia > JABEUT01 > JABEUT01 > JABEUT01. Next base: position 3,635 of record CAIUPO010000138.1, on the reverse strand, counting down.
TGCAGGAGCAGTTGTATTAAAACACATTCCTGCAAATGTTTCAGCGGTTGGAGTGCCTGCGAAGGTGCTAAAAACACAAGGATAATATATACTTGTAAATATTTCATATTTTTGCTACTCAATTGATTAATTTCCAATAATGAGGAAATATTTCTTTACTGCACTTGTATTTTTATCATTTGCCTGCGGCGCCCAAAATCCCTGGACTATTAAAGCTCCCTTTGGAGGTGGGCCAAGAGCAGCTACAGTCGGATTTTCAATTGGTCATTATGGTTTTATTGGTTGTGGAACTACTGTTCCAATCTGGAGCGTATCCGGAGATCAGGATGATTTTTGGAAATATGATGACCGCACCAACACATGGACACAGATTGCAAATTATGGCGGTGGGAAAATGGAGCTAGGTACAGGATTTTCGATTGAGGGAAAAGGCTATGTATGTTTTGGGTGGAATGGTGCAGGGATGACGGCATTATGGCAATATGATACAACCTCAAATGTCTGGACACAAAAAGCAACCTTTCCCGGAGTTGGAAGATATGATGTTTCAGATTTTGTTATTGGTCATAAAGTTTATATAATAGCGGGTTCTATTTCCGGACCTCCGTATTTATCTGACGTATGGGTTTACGATGCTCATCAGGATACATGGAAGCAATTGAACAACTTCCCGGAAACTAATGTTGAAATGGTTACAGCATTTTCTATAGGGAATCATGGGTATGCGGGAAATGGGTATAATAATCCGGGATGCTTTAAGAATATGTACGAATATGATACCACTTCTGATTCTTGGAGCCTGATAGCTCCCATACCTTATGCTTATGGAATAAGTAGTAATGGAGGCACGTGCAGCGTAGGTTCAAGAGGATATGTTTTCAGTGGTGACGATTGTAATACACCCGGGATCCAAGTCGGGTGGATGTATGATACTGTTACCAAAGCATGGTGCGCGTTCACAGATATGGGAATTTCTACGGAAAAAAGAGCTTTCAATGTATCCTTTGTTATTGACAATCATATTTATATGGGTACTGGTTATGATACAACCTTCCATAATATGGGGGATTTTTTAGAATATACTCCATCTGCTAAAATTGGTGTTAAAGATTCAACAATTTGTAATGGCGATTCTGTAAATTTTAGTTGTACTTCAACATACCTGGGAAATACTTGGAGTTGGACTTTTCCAGGAGGTAGCCCAAGTTTATCAGGATTGCAAAATCCAGTGGTTACTTACACTACTTCCGGTACATATACTGCCGAACTTATTTTGAATGCATGCGGTGCGATTGATACCGTTTACAGGACTTTTACTTATACACAACTATCATTAGGTGGGGTTACCATTAGCGGCACATTTTCCATTTGCAATGGAAAAGCAGACACACTTACAGCTAACGGTGGAACTTCTTATAAATGGAGTACAGGGGCTACAACAAGTTCAATTATTATTTCACCTGCCACAACAACTATTTATACGTTGCAAGTTTCAAATGGCACATGCAAAATAGATACCAGTGTAACAGTGAATGTCACCCCATTACCAACTATAACTTTTAGTGGTAATAATTCAATTTGCAAAGGTGACAGCACATTAATATCAGCTACAGGTGGTGGTACTTATTTATGGAACACAGGTGCAACCACCAGTAATATAACAGTTAAACCTGCAATTAACGCCACTTACTCTGTATCCGTAAATAATGGAGGTTGCCAAAAGGATTCAACAACAAAAGTAACTGTCAATCTTCCGCCAATAATTACTTTAAGCGGAAAGGATACTATTTGTGATGGAAACTCAACCACTTTAACCGCTTCAGGAGGAACAAGCTATTTATGGAATACTACTGCAACTACTTCTTCTGTAACTGTTAAACCAACTAAGGATTCTGTTTTTACAGTTCATGTAAGTAATGGACTTTGCTCAAAGGATACAATTATTAAAGTCAAGGTAAATCCTTTACCTGTTGTAACTATTTCAGGCAATAATATTCTTTGTAAAGGTGATACCACAATCTTAATAGCCTCAGGAGGTATTAGCTATAAATGGAGTACGGGTGCTACAACATCATCTATATCGGTCAACCCATCTTCCTCCACTAATTATACTATTGCAATTAGTAACGGCACTTGCACAAAAGACACGAGTATTTCAGTCACCGTAAATCCTTTGCCGAATGCAAAAATTTCGGGGAATAATAGCATCTGTCTTGGAGATAGTACAATTTTGACCGCTTCAGGAGGGGGCACCTATAAATGGAGTACAAATTCCACTGCAAGTTCAATTACAGTTAAACCACTTTCAAATACAACCTATACCGTTACTGTTACCAGCGGAACATGTTCTAAAGATACCACTATCACTATTAGTGTTAATAACCTTACCGCTAGCATAAGTAAACCTGATAGCATTTGTCAGGGGGACTCAATAAAATTAAGTTCAAATGGTGGAGGAACGTATAGTTGGAGCAATGGAGCAACTACAGCAACAATAACTGTTACGCCACCAAATACTACAACTTATTCAGTAACTATAACCAATGGTGGATGCAAAAAAGACACAAGTGTGAGGATTAAAGTAAATCCTTTGCCAAAACCTGTTATCACCGGTAACAGCAAATTATGCAAAGGAGATACCACCACTCTAAGAGCTTCCGGTGGAACAAGCTATACATGGGAACCCTCTTTACAAACAGGAGATACACTTGTTGTCAATCCTTTTGATTCTGTTATATATACGGTCATTGTAACAAATATATATGGTTGTAAAAATGATACTACATTTCATGTCAATATAGTTACACCCAATGGTTCTGTCGCAGGACAGTCTTCGATATGCCTTGGAGACAGTACTACATTAACTGCAAGTGGAGGTGGCACCTACCTATGGAATACTGGAGCGACTAGTAAATCAATCTTGGTTAAACCGACAATAAATACAACCTATACGGTTATTGTGAATAATGGATGCCTTGATACTGTTTCAACAATAGTCTCAGTTTCCTCCCCTAATTTAATAGTATGTTGCGACACGACCATTTTTAACCTTGGCACTCCGGTCAACCTTAGCGCCTCCGGAACATTAACTTATATATGGAGTCCCACAAATGGATTGAGTTGCACTAATTGCCCGAACCCTATTGCCACTCCTTCAGTTACTACAACCTATACGGTTATTGGCACTGACTCGGCCGGATGTATGATTGAAAAGACACTTCGCATCGAGGTTTCCGAATGCCTCGATATATCGACAATACCTAATGTTATTACTCCGAACGACGACAAAAAAAATGATGCGTTTATTATTGCTACTCAGAATGTATCTGAATACTCAATCTTTATTTATGACCGCTGGGGAAAATTGGAGTATAAATCAAATGATCAGAATGTTTATTGGGATGGAAAAAACCAAAATGATAACAGTCTTGTTCCTGACGGAGTATATTATTATATTTTAAAATACTCCTGTAATAGCAAATCCTATAATAAAGGTAAGCATACGACCAAGTACATCTTGACAGGGGCTTAAACACATAGTACTTTTGTTGCCAAAAAAAACAAGCAATGGAAGAGCCGACAGTAACAAGACAACGATTGAGCCGCTATACCTCAAAGCAAATAACGGGGTATAT
>CAIUPO010000137.1 GCA_903901055.1 uncultured Bacteroidota bacterium | reverse complement strand
TTGCCTTTTGGCTTCCTCCTCGCTGACATAATCACCTATGCAGTCTTCGGTATTTGCATGGTGACCGTTTTCAAGCAGGGATAGAATCCTGTCCTGTTTTTGTGAAATGGCTTGCAGCCATTCTTTCGGGATGATGATAAACCCATCCTCTCTTTTTTCATTTGCATCCATAATAATTCATTTTATTTTGGCGCAAATAAAAAGCACATTATGTACACGTGTAAGCGTATTTTCAAACTATGTTTACGGTAGCGTAAATAGCTCCTTTAATTTACGCCAGCCCCCCTATCTATTTACAAGGTGATGGCTTCTTAGAATATTATATACCGCATCTCTTAAATACTTGCGGTAAGGCTGTATTCTGTCTGTTTCATCCGATAATTCCAACGTATCCAATAATCCCATGCGGGAGGCAATATAACCTGTAATGGTGGTTGATACATGGACAGTAAGTTTGGGGTAGTGGGAAGTCAGGCATTTATAGAGGTCAATAATTACCTCATCCCTAACCCCCGTTTGCGCTCTCTTTCCTTTCGGAAGCCTTAAAAACCGATTGAACTCGGCAACCACTTCCTTATATTGCTCAATATCATACTTGGTAGTAAGAGGGTCAAAATATTCTTGTTCAGGATTCCTCAAAAATTCAATCAACATAGTCATTTGAATGACATACAAAGCAATATATACTTGTACTTCCATGCTATCGGCCTTGCCTGTCCATTGCCGGCTCAATTCCAGTAGATAAAATCGGTTCTCAATATCCTTGCCAAATGCAGAGACTTTAAATTCCTCTAGGCTCTCTTTACTCACCTCTAAATAACCTGCCGAATCCCGCTTGGAATTATATAGGAAGGCATGAATTTGCAACAGGCATTTTTCGTAGTGCTTTTTCTTTTCTTCGCTTAACTGGAGCTTTTGCAGGAGGGCTTTATGGTCTAAGTGTATGGCATCCGCCATTTTTATCAGTGCTTCTATATCTCCCACCGGGTTTGCCTTATGAAGGGCTAATGAAATGTAAAACTCCGGCAGTTTGTCCGTTTCTATATCAAGAGAAATGGTTGTAATCTTGCTCATAGCAGGGCAAAGATACTATGAGCAGGGGAATAATGAAACTATCTTTATCAGGCGGCATTTCCTTTAATAGAAATCTTATCCTCTATTTTCTCTGCCATCTTCTGCATATAGCTGTTGGTGATTTTGGCGTATATCTGAGTGGTCTTAATATTCGTATGCCCAAGCCATTTGCTGACTACTTCCATAGGAATCTCATTACTTAACAGGATAGTAGTGGCGCAGGTGTGCCTCGCTACGTGGTGTGTAAGGTTTTTCTTAGTGCCTGTGAGGTCTGCAATCACTTTCAGGTAAGCATTCAGCTTTTGATTGGTAATTCTTGGCAATACCCTGTGTTGAGCCTTTCTTTCATCTGAATCCTCATATTTATGGATTATATCTACAGCAGGTTTGAATATAGGAATTGATAAGGGTTCGCTGGTCTTTTCCTGTGCTATGGTCAGGGAATAGTTTCCGTTCTTATCTTGCGCTATTTTGTCAATGGTGAGTTGCTGTGCATCTTCAAACCGAAGCCCGGTATAAACCGAGAAAATAAATATATCCCGTACCCTTTTTAAACTCTCGTTTTCACCCAAAGGGTGGTTAATTATTACCTTTAATTCATCCTCTGTAAGAAAGGTTCTGTTTGAAGGGGTGTTCTTTAATTTAAAGTCTATGTAAGGGTTTTTAATGATATGCCCTTCTCTTATTGCACGGATAAGTATCGTCCTTACCCTGCTATGGTGCTTGTTGGCTGTATTTCTCCCCATCTTTTTTGTATCGTGATTTACCAGTTGGTTTAACAGGTACAAATCCAAATCGCTTAAAAATTTGTAATCAATATGGGCAAGTAAAATATCTTTTAGCTTTCTCTCCAGTAAAAAACCGATAAGGTGGGTTTTAGTTTCCTTGTACCTTGTAACAGTAACCTTTTCCACTTCCCCAGCTTTTTCTAGGCGTTCCATGTGCCTGTCGTAAGATTCAAGCAGGTAAGCATCCACTTTATCTTTTCCTGTCAGAAAGGTTTTAATAGCGTGGGCTGTAACGGGCTTATTTGCCTTTTCCAAGCTATTGGCAATGTCATGGACTTGCTGCTCGGTGGAGGAGAGGTCTTCGTTTATTTGCCGGTTTTTCTTGGTGCGTTGCAGGGATTCATCCCACTCTTTAGGCTGTAAAAAGTAATTGGTTGCTATCTCTGCCTTTTTGCGGTCAACGGTAATGCGGAGGTAAATAGGGTACTTTTTGGCTTTTTCCTTCTCTTCTGGCGTACCCTTTGCCTTGTATTCATTGAGGTAGTAGCGAATTGTTAATGAGTTCAACATAGGTGAAACAATTTAGGTTATGGTGATACCTTGGTGAAACAAAGATAGTAATATTATGTGATATGGTGAAACATTTTGTAAAAGACGCTTCGCAAAGCCTCAATTAATAAGGCTTTGCCGCATCATGTTTCAATGTTGCGGAGAGAGAGGGATTCGAACCCTCGGTACCCGTGAAGGTACAGCAGTTTTCGAGACTGTCGCATTCGACCACTCTGCCATCTCTCCGTTCAATCGGGCTGCAAAAGTAGAATTTCAAACCGTAT
>CAIUPO010000136.1 GCA_903901055.1 uncultured Bacteroidota bacterium | reverse complement strand
CCCTTTAAATACAATTCCGTAGAAGTCGTAGGTTTCGCGCTCCTGCCAGTTGGCAGCAGAGAACACAGTGGTGAGTGTTGGTACCACTGCATCATTCACATCAAAAAATATACGCAACCGTATTCTCCAATTCTTTGGCATGTTGTGTAAGTGATATATCACTCCGAGTTCATGGCCTTTGTTGTCGGGGAAATGTACGCCACACAAGTCAGTAAGGAAGCGGAATTCCATTTCAGGATCATCGTAGAGGAATTTAATCACGTCCACAATCTTATCTTTCTTCACAGTGAATACCGGGAAATCCCGCATCATTTCTGCAGAAAGTATAGTATCACCAAATTCGCCTTTTAATTTAGCTTCAACCGATGTCAATAATTCGTTCTCTTCCATACCTATTCAATGCCGTATTTGGCAAGCATTTCCTTGTATTCGGGCTGGTTCCTTCTTCTCAAGGATTCGTTCTTAATTAATTCCTGTATTTTTACAATACCGTCCAAAACCTGCTCTGGGCGAGGAGGACAGCCGGGTACATAAACATCCACCGGAATAATCCTATCGATGCCTTGCAGCACACTGTAGGTATCAAATATGCCACCGCTCGATGCACAAGCGCCCATAGAGAGTACCCAACGGGGTTCCGCCATTTGGGTATAAACTTGTTTTAAAATCGGCCCCATCTTTTTAGCAATGGTTCCCATCACCATTAGTAAGTCAGCCTGGCGAGGAGAGAAACTTAAACGTTCAGCTCCAAAGCGGCCCATATCGTAATGCGCAGCCATGGTAGCCATAAACTCAATACCGCAGCAGGAAGTTGCAAAAGGCAATGGCCAAATGGAGTTTGCCCTAGCGAGCCCTATTACTTTATCGAGGCGTGTTGCAAAAAAGCCCGGACCTTCAATTCCCGCGGGTGAATTGACTACTTCCAAACTTGTTTTTTCCAAAAATTCTGCCATAATTTCTTTATTTACTTAGTCGGTGTCCCATTTAAGAGCACCTTTCTTTAGGATGTAGAAAAAGCCAATTAATAATACCGCCATATATGACATCATCTCCCAAAAGCCCGGTGTGCCGAGTGACCTGAAGTCCACGGCCCATGGGTAAAGGAAGATAACTTCCACATCAAAGAGTACAAATAAAATTGCTGCTAAAAAATATTTAATAGAGAATGGAATACGTGCATTCCCTTGTGATTCAATACCACATTCAAACACATCAAGCTTTACTTTGCCTTTGCGCTTGGGGCCAAGAATGTTCGATACAAACATGGTAGTGACTACAAAGCCGCCTGCTACCAGTATCGTGATGGCTATTGGAAGATAATCTCTTGAAACGGATGCGTCCATGATTAATGCTAATTAATTGCAACGCAAAGTTAAGCATATTTAGGACGCTGCATACTAAAATATTAAGGCGTTTTAATGCATAAAAAAACCCCAACATTTCAGTCAGGGTTTTAATCATTTTATAAAGTATTTGTATTACACATGTTCCCCTTCATCCATCTCGCCTTCTTCCATTGGAACGGTTTGTGGAATAAAGTCAACATCCTTTCCTGGTTTGCTGTAATCGTAAGCCCAACGGTGAACTACAGGTAATGGACCTTCCCAGTTACCATGACCGGGCATAATAGGCGTTGTCCATTCAAGTGTATTGGAATTCCATGGGTTTTGTTCTGATTTCGGACCCTTGAATACACTGTAAAAGAAGTTTATGAAGAAAATAAACTGTGCCAACACACCCACAATTGCAAATACTGAAATAATAACATTCAGGTGTTGCAGTTTTTCGAATGCAGGATAAATATCGTTGTTGAAATACCTTCTTGGAACACCTGCCAATCCTATAAAGTGCATAGGAAGAAATACTCCGTAAGCACAAATAAAGGTTGTCCAGAAATGCCAGTATCCCATTTTCTTGTTCATGTATCTTCCGAACATTTTCGGGAACCAGTGGTAAACTCCGCCAAACATAGCAAGTACAGCAGAAAGCCCCATTACAATATGGAAGTGGGCTACCACAAAATATGTTCCGTGAACAGCTACGTCAAGCGCAGAGTCAGCAAGGATGATACCTGTTAATCCTCCGGAAATAAATGTAGACACAGCTCCGATTACAAACAACATTTGCGGATTGAAAATAATATTTCCTTTCCATAGTGTAGTTATATAGTTGAAGGCCTTAATAGCCGAAGGTATCGCAATAAGTAGCGTAGTAAATACGAATACCGAACCAAGGAATGGATTCATACCGCTCACAAACATGTGGTGTCCCCAAACGATAAACGCAAGGAACGCAATGGCAAGCATAGACCCAATCATGGCGCGGTAACCGAAAATAGGTTTCCGTGCATGTACCGACATGATTTCAGAAATGATACCAAATGCAGGCATGATTACAATGTATACTTCAGGGTGGCCAAGGAACCAGAACAAGTGTTCAAACAATACAGGGCTACCGCCGGTTTGCGATAAAGCAGTTCCGTTGATATAAATATCGGAGAGATAGAAACTTGTTCCGAAGCTACGATCGAAAATAAGAAGTATAGCAGCACCGAAAAGAACAGGGAAAGAAAGCACACCAAGTACTGCGGTAATAAGAAGCGCCCAAATGGTAAGAGGCAGGCGGGTCATTTTCATACCCACGGTACGTAAGTTTAGTACCGTTACAATGTAATTCAAACCACCAAGCAACGAAGAAACAACGAATAATGAAATGGAGGCGAGCCATAAAGTCATACCTAATTTAGAACCATCCATAGCTTGTGGCAGGGCACTTAATGGTGGATATATTGTCCAACCAGCAGCAGCCGGCCCGGTTTCGCAATACAATGAAATCATCATTATAATGGAAGCGATTAAGAAGAACCAGTAAGATAACATATTTAACATTGGTGATGCCATATCCCTTGCACCAACCTGAAGTGGAATAAGGAGGTTCGCAAAGGTTCCGCTCAATCCGCCTGTTAAAAGGAAAAACACCATGATAGTACCGTGTATAGTAACAAGCCCGAGATACATGTTAGGGTCAAGTAAACCGCCTTTGTACCATTTGTCGCCAAGGAAATAATGCATTACTGCAAAATTGTGTCCGGGCCAGCCGAGCTGCATCCGGAACAGGGTACTCATGATAGCTGCTGCAAGCGCCATGAACATGGCTGTGAAAAGAAATTGCTTGCTTATAACTTTGTGATCCATGCTGAACACATACTTCTCAATGAACGACAACTTGGGGTGTTCATGAGGGTGTGCATGTGCATGGTCTGCCATATCGTGTGTGTCAGCGTGAGCGTGGTTTTCCATCTTAGTCTACTGTTTTAGTATTTCAAATTTAGTATTAGTTCAAATATTATTTCGAGGCTGTAAGTTTGCCCTGAGTTTTACGTTCATAGTATGGATGTTGTTTTGCCAACCATGCTTTATATTCATCAGGTGAATCTACAACTACGTGTTGTGCCATTGTATAGTGGCCCGGACCGCAAACCCTGTTACAAATAAGCAGGTAATAGAAGTTTGAATCCTTTGTGATCATTTTCATTGAATCAGTAGTGATGGTAGCAGTAAAGTGAACCTCTGTAGTGATACCCGGTACACAGTTAATCTGATCACGGAAGTGTGGGAAGAACACTCCATGCATAACCTCACGTGCATTGCATTCAAATAAAATTGGGGTATTTACAGGGATATGTATATCACCTTTAGTAATAATATCATCCCAACCTGCTTTGTCTGTTGAGTCCATTCCAACTACGTTGCCGGCACCGTCATCAATAAGCCTGTAGTCAGTTTTTCCTAGTTCATTATCAGTTCCTGCATAACGTGCAGTAAAGTCATATTGCTTGGCATAAATCTGAATTTTCACAGCTTTAGGATCAGGGGTTCCTGTCATTTTTCCCCAAAGGCTCAAACCATAAATAATAATTACAGCAAGTGCTATGGATGGAACAACAGTCCAGATTAATTCCAGTTTATCGTTATGAGGAAAAAAGAATGCTTTGGTATCTTTTTGCTTTTTGTATTTGTAAGGAAAATAGAAAAGCATGAAAGTGGTGATGAAGAATACGATGAAAATAATCACCCAGTTAAAAAAGAAAACATTATCAGATGTAACACCCACATCCGAAGCTGCAGGAGGCAACAATTTACCGCGTACATCATATAAACACCAGATTAAAGCTCCAAACAGGGCAAGCACAAAAATAAGCATCATCAACCCTTGCGAGCGATTGTCTTTGTCATCGGCTTTACCAACATGCTTTCCTTTTACTTCAGCGGAAAGCTGGTAAATGCGCATTAACTGGAAAATTAAAATTATCGCTAGGGCAATGGCGACGTATACAAGCAATTTTATCATAACAAGTGTTATTTGGTGCGGGTTGTTTATATATTATAAATGGTGATGAATACTTTCTTCCAGGTAAGGATGATTTTTAACTGATACAGGAACTTTAGCAAGATTGGTAAGGACCACGTAAACAAACAATCCGATAAAGCCAAGCAATACACCAATTTCAAAGAAGTTGAAATGAGGGCTCAGTCCAAGTGTACCCGGCATTACCCATACATAAGCATCAATCCAGTGGGTAATTAAAATAATGCAGCCAACACCAATTAAATATTTAGGGTTACGCTTAGTATCTCTAGTCATCAATACTATGAGAGGCAATAAGAGGTTTATACAGAACATAATCCAGAATGGTGCGCGGTAGTGTTCAATACGTGCCTGGAAGTAAACAACTTCATCCGGGATATTGGTGTACCAGTAGAACATGAACTGGAAGAACCACAGGTAGCCCCATAATACGCTGAGTGCAAACATCCACAAACCCAGGTTGTGAATATGATGGTCATTAACTTCTTTAAGAAGTCCACGGCTCTTAACATGCAGTGTAATTAGGATGGTAACAATGATGCCGGTGAGCCACATATCATCAAATAAATACCAGCCGAACAATGTACTGTGCCAGTCGTGATCAATAGCCATTACCCAATCCCAAGCCATTAATTGTTCTGTAATACCGAAGAAGATGATAAAGATACCTGCGGTCTTAATATTTTTATAGTGGATAGGAAGGAAATCGTTTGTAAGGTCTTGTTCAATGGAACGTTTGCGAATTAAACGTACAAGATAAATCCAGATGCTTGCGCAAATAATAGTACGGATAAGAACAAAAGGAACATTCAGATACATGTGTTTTTTTACAAGCATGGCATCAAAAACACCGGGTACTTTTTTAACAATATCAGTAGCATCGCTTTGCATCCATTTATATACAATATCGGCTGAGTTGCCATGTCCGCCTATTGCACTTGCAACCACAACAGCAAAAACTGCCAGTAATCCAAACGGTAAAAAGGTTGTAACAGATTCGTACATACGTTTTACAACAACCGACCATCCGGCTTGTGCCACATATTGCAATGCCATAAAGAAGGCCGCTCCTAAAGAAATGAAGGAGAAAAATAAACCCTCGAGCAAGATATTTGCCCAAAAACGGGTTGCGGAAATATCCTTCATGATAGCTCCGTAAGCAAGAGTGATTATCCCTATGCCCATTAAGGCAAAGGTCATGTTTCTTGTTTTACTTGAAAATGTGTATTGACTCATAGCAATATCGCTTTGTTTAGTTTCTTATTATCTTATTTTGTTGGGGCAGGTGCAGCGGCAACTGTTTTAGCAGTGTCACTCGTCTGTCCTATTTTTTGCAATGTTTGAACGTAACGAATAAGTTTGCAGCGTTGGTCAACGGATAACTGGCCTGCATGTGAGCCCATCATGTTTCTTCCGTATTCAAGAATATAATAGATTTCACCTTCGGTAAAATCACGGTGAGCTTTATCGGAATATGGAGGTGGTGGACCTGGAAGTTTTGCAGCTACTTTACCATCACCCATACCTGATGGGCCATGACAATGAATACAGTAAATGGAATAAATTGCTTTTCCTTGTGCTTCAATTTCAGGAGTTGCAGGAAATGGGTCTTTCCAATACTGCGATGCATTTGCCAAACCTTCCGGTGTATTTGGGAATGGGAAAGGCGTGAAGCCAACAGGAACGGTACCTTTTACAGGTGCGCGGTCTGTCATGCTGTCAGCAAATAATGGGTTGTAAGAGTTGTCTTCGTAAGAAGGTGAACGGTACATATCGGGCATATATTCAACGCCTGAACTGTCTTTGTTAATCCTTCTGCATGAAGAAGAAAAGAAGCTAAAAGCTAAGATTGTAGAGCTAAGAGCTAAGAATAAAACTTTTTTGTTCATGATTGCTACTTATTAATTCTTAGTGGTGACTATCGTGACTTTCAACTTTTGTAATTTCAACTGCTCCGGTTGCATTTGCAGCACCAACAAGTGCGGTAATGTCCTGGTCGTTGTATGCGGTAGTTACCATTAAAAAATGATCATCTGTTGTGCGTGGGTCAGGGTTTTTAGGGCTTACTCCGGGAAATAACCAGCTTCTTAATAAGAAGGTGATTGCCATTCCGTGTGCAGCACAGAATACGGTTGATTCAAACAATACAGGTATCCATGATGGGAGGTTATGATAAATAGTGAAGTTTGGTTTTCCACCGATATCGATTGGCCAATCATAAACAAGCATGTAGGAAATCATCCATAATGCAAGACTGAAACCTGTGACACCATAAATAAAGCAGCAGATAGAAATACGGGTTCTGTTCAAGCCCATAATTTTATCAATTCCGTGAACGGGGAATGGAGAGAATACTTCTTTAATACTGTATCCAAGCTCACGTACCTTTCTTGCTCCGTCTTTCAACTTATCGTCGTCGTCGTATAGTGCGTGTACAAAAACTTTGCTCATGATTATTTAATTTTTTTTATTCGGTTTTATCAATGGGCTGTTTCAACTGATGTGTGTTCTGCATGTCCGCTTCCACCATTGCTGATAAAATCAGCAGACTTAGGACGGCGTGGCGGATTGTGGAACAAATCACCGGTTGCTTTTAATGTGGTCTTCAACTCAGCCTGTGCAATAAATGGGAACCATCTTGCAAAAAGCAGGAAGAAGGTGAAGAACATTCCAATTGTTCCAACATAAATTCCAACTTCAACCCAGCTTGGTGAATAATAAGTCCACGTAGATGGGATATAATCGCGGTAAAGGTCGGTTACGATAATGTCGAAACGTTCGAACCACATACCAATATTGATTACAATAGAAAGGATGAATGTGATGTACAGATTCCGCCTCATCTTTTTATGCCATAATATCTGCGGCAAAAGGTTGTTGCAAATAATCAGCGCCCAGAATGCCCATCCATAAACCCCCTTGGCATTGTTCCATGAAAGGTAGATAAAACTTTCATTTGGATCGCCCGAATACCAAGCCTGGAAGAACTCCGCGAAGTATGCAATACCAACAACAGAACCCATGGTAAGCATAACCTTGTTCATGGTTTCAATGTGCTGTATAGTGATGTATTCTTCAAGGTCCAATACTTTTCTGCCCACAATAACAAGTGTCAACACCATCGCCATTCCGGAGAAAATTGCACCGGCAACAAAGTATGGTGGATACACAGTAGAGTGCCATCCTCTTACCACACCGGTAGCAAAGTCGCTACTTACTATAGAGTGAACCGAGAACACAAGTGGAGTACAAATACCTGCCAACACAAGAGTTACCTCTTCAAAACGTTGCCAGTCTTTTGCCCTGCCACTCCATCCGAAACTGAAAAGGGTGTAAAGAATTTTACGTCCTTTTGTTTTTGCACGGTCGCGGATCATGGCAAAATCAGGAATAAGCCCGAGATACCAGAACACTACCGATACGGAGAAGTACGTCGAGATTGCGAATACGTCCCAAAGCAACGGTGAGTTAAAGTTAGCCCACAAGGAACCGAATTGGTTAGGAAGAGGGAATACGAAATATGCTAACCAGGGGCGGCCCATGTGCAATACAGGGAAAATAGCAGCGCACATAACGGCAAAAATGGTCATAGCCTCAGCGGAACGGTTGATGGTTAATCTCCAGCGTTGACGGAACAAACATAATACCGCAGAGATAAGAGTTCCTGCGTGTCCGATACCGATCCACCATACAAAGTTGGTGATATCCCAACCCCAGTTGATGGTTCTGTTAAGGTTCCATGTTCCAATACCTCTGCCGACCGTATAAGCCATACAGCCAATACCCCACATAAAAGCTATAATGGAAAGGATAAATACTGCCCACCAATATTTATTGGCTTTGCCTTCTACAGGGCGGGCAACGTCTTCGGTAACCTGGTGGTAGGTTTTCTTTCCTAATAGGAGCGGTTCCCTGATAATCGAATCTTGATGCATTATTCTTAATTGTTAATTATAAATAGTCAATTGTGAATTATTCCAAAATAGCTGTATCGTTATTTCTAATCTTTGTCATATAGAACACATTTGGTTGAGTGTCCAAATCAGCCAGCAATAAGTAGTTACGCTCATCATCCATGAGTTTTGCCACTTTGCTGTCCGGGTCGTTACTGTTTCCAAATACCAATGCATTGGTTGGGCATGATTGAGCGCAGGCAGGAGTTACTTCACCATCCTTAATAGGGCGGCTTTCAATCTTGGCTTTCAATTTGCCACCTTGTATACGTTGCAGGCAGAAAGAACATTTTTCCATAACACCTCTTGAACGTACTACCACATCAGGGTTCAATACCATTCTTCCAAGGTCGTTGCTTTCCTGTGCAGGGTTAATTTCAAGGAATTTCTCATCCCTGTAATAGTTGAACCAGTTGAAACGACGTACTTTATATGGACAGTTGTTTGCACAATATTTAGTTCCAACACAACGGTTATAAACCATTTGGTTAATACCTTCCGAACTATGGCTGGTCGCGATAACAGGGCAAACTGTTTCGCAAGGAGCGTGGTTACAATGCTGGCACATTACAGGCTGGAATGCAACTTCAGGGTTATCTGCAGAAGGAAGCATCATGCCATATTGCTGATTGGATAAGGTCATATCATCCTTTGCAGCTTTCTCTAATGTAAGGTCGGTGCTGTAATATCTGTCAATACGAATCCAATGCATTTCACGAACCAGGATAACTTCTGATTTACCAACTACCGGAACGTTATTTTCGGCTGAACAGCTAACTACGCATGAACCGCAACCGATACATGAGTTAAGGTCAATAGCCATCTTCCAGCGTAAACCATTGTTGCCGGCGTTATTGGTTAAGTTAACAGGAGATTTTTTGTCGTAGTCATCCCACAGGTTAACGTCTTTAAAGTCTTTCTCTCCGTCAAGGGTTTTGATTTTCTCAACTTCGTTTTTAGCAGCCGGGTCTTTTTTCCATTCTTCAAGGGTAGCCTCTTTAATCATGGCTCTTCCTATCATGGTATTGTGAGTTTGGGTTGCGCCAATTTCACAAGTCTTGTTTGCTGAAGCTATTTCTGCTCCTCCAACATAATATTGGAAAGTATTGTTGGTCCATTGTACCCAAGGGAATACATTTGCACCTATACCTTTCTTTTCAGGTCCTTCGGCAACTCGTCCTGCTTTAGTTCTTCCATAACCAAGTGCAACACCTACTGTTTTCCTTGCTTGTCCCGGTTGTGGGAAAACCGGCAATTCAATAGTTGTTCCGTTTACTTTTAAGGTTGCAACACTTGCAACGTGATTATCTTCTTCCAGCATACCAAAACCCATTTCACGCATTTCTGCCGGGTTCATAGTAATGTAATTGTCCCAGGTAACCTTGGTTATTGGGTCTGGTAATTCCTGCAACCATGGGTTGTTGGCTTGAATGCCGCTACCAATACTTGTTTTTTGATATAATACAACTTCATAACCGGAGCCTTTTGGAGTTGATGCAATTTTAGTTACCATACCAGATATATCAAATGATATTGCACCATGTCCTGAGCCTTCCTGTTCGATTACAGCAATTGTATCAGCCGTTTTTTCAAAAACACCTGATTGAAGGGTTTGATTCCATAAATTGGTAAACATATATCCTCCGCCTTCTTCTCCTTGTTCAGGGAGAAGTTCTTTTTTCCAATGATTTTGTATGAAAGAATAATAATCGGTATTCTCAGCGCCGCTCCATTTCAATAATGATTCTTGCGCGCTACGGGTTCCTTCGGTACGTGGTTTGCAGAATAACGGAGAGATAGCTGGCTGTGCCAAACTGTATGAGCCACTATAAGGGCTGGCATCATTCCATGATTCTAAATAATGGTTATCCGGACAGATATAATCTGCACCGGAAGCAGTTTCATCTACAACCGATGATAATGATACTTTACAAGGAACATTTGCATAAGCTTCAGCAAAACCTAAGGCAGCAGAAGCAGTATAAACAGGATTTGCATTATAGGTAATTAGTACATCTACCTTTTTATCTTTCATGTTCTTTACCAGCGCTGCAAAATCCTCATCGTTTCCTTGTCTCAGGTTACATTCCCGGTTAATGTTTATCGTTGTTTTGTAATTACCCAGAATGTCGTTAATCATATTAACAACTGTTTGAACAGTTGCATCATTAGACCCTGCCACAACCAGCGATTGTCCATTAGATTTAACTAATTCATCAGCAATCTTAGAAATTTGGTCATCGTAAGGAGTTGCAGATGAATTTGCAGGAGCTCTTTTTTGGGTAAGCTTTGCTACCGCAGAATAAAGACTCAATGCAACTGCACCTTCTTCAGATGGTTTTATTTGAATACGTTTATCAGCATTTGCTCCACTAACAGTCATTATGCTTTCAAACTGAATGTGCCTGCTCATTTCTTTCTTTTCCTTGCTCAATCTGCGTCCTTCGCCATATTGTTTTGCAAATTCGATAGGGGAGAGCCAGTTGGTAAGAAAATCTGCGCCAATGCTAACAATAACCTTTGCTTTATCAAATGAATAGGTAGGAATAATAGGTTTACCACCAACAAAGTAAGTCTCATTGGCTTTTCTCATTCCCGAGAAAGAAACCGCATCCCACATAATATGTTTTGCAGTCGGATATTTTTCAATGAATCCTGCAATTACTTTATTTGTAGAAGGGCTGATAATAGTAGAAGATAAAATAGCGATGTTGCCTTTTGCTCCTTCGCCTTTTGCAGCGGCAGCAGTAAGCGCATCACCAACTGCTTTATCGGCAGAAGCCCAGTTTGATTCAGCACCCTTTACATAAGGGGTTTTAGCCCTGTAGTTATCATATAATGAAAGAACAGAAGCGTGAACTCTTGCATTGGCAGCGCCTCTGGTAACGTTCGATTTTGGATTACCTTCAATCTTGATTGGTCTTCCGTCACGGGTTTTGATTAATACACTGCAATAATCTTCTCCGTTAAAAAATGTAGAAGCATACCAGTTGTCGATACCGGGAGTTACTTCTTCAGGCTTAATTACATAAGGAATAGTTTTTACCACCGGAGCTTCGCAAGCCGCTAATGAAGCAGCAGCAACGGTAAATCCAAGATACTTTAAAAAGTCACGACGTGAAGTGTTGGAGGTGGTAACAGATTCCCTGCCCAAAAATTCTTCAATTGGCACTTCCTTGGAGAACTCCTTGTCTCTTGCTTTTATAAAAGCAGGACTTTCATTCAGTTCTTCAAGTCCTTTCCAATATTTTTTTTGATTCGCCATAATCGGGATATTATATTTTAAGCTTGACTTTTATTATTAGTAGTGACATTTTCCGCATTCCAAACCGCCCATATCAGCTTCTGTAATTGTGCGTGAGGAATCTTGTTTCATGAGTGATTCATGCAGTTTGGCATAGTAGCCATTGCCTGCCATTTGTACTTGTGTGCCCCTGTGGCAGTCTATACACCATCCCATTGTTAATGGAGCAAACTGCTCATTGGTTGTATATGTTGTACAATCGCCATGGCAGTTTTTGCAATCAAGCTTGCCAACGGTTACGTGTTGAGAGTGGTTGAAGTATGCAAAATCCGGCAGGTTGTGAATACGGTTCCATTTAATAGGATGCGATGGTTTGTTGTAAACCATGTTTTGTGGATCCCATCCGGCTGCATCGTATATTTTAGCAATTTCAGTTTTGTATTCAGGGGTTGAACCTTGAATGCCTTTGTGGCAGTTCATACATACATTTAACGTAGGTATACCGGCAACCTTTCCTTTTTCAGCGCCACTGTGGCAATAAATACAAGCAATACCATTTTGTCCGGCGTGTACATCGTGGCGGAAATTAATAGGTTGCGAAGGCTTGTATCCGGTTGTAACATCAATACCCCAAAGGTATTGCCAGCCATAAACCAGGAAACAAACAACGAGGAAAATATTAATTACAACAAAATGAGTTTTGTGGGTTTTAATCCATTTTAAGGTATCCTTCCAAAGACCGATATCTTCCGGTGCAGGTAAGCCTTGCTTTTGATTGGTAACTGCAAGAAGTGATCTGCGAACGGTACGTAAAACAACAACTATGATAAAAAGAACGGCAATAATCAACAACAATATCCATCCGGGATGTTCATCATTGTCCGCTTTCTTTGTAGGTCCTTCAGGCCCTTTGGCTACTACATCATCTTCCTTTGGAGGATTGAGAACAAAAGCAACAACATTCTTAACCTGGTCATCGGTAAGGTCTCCTTCAAAAACAGTCATGGCTACATTGCCATTGTCAGCATAAACTTTATTTGCATAAGCATCACCTGATTTACGTAATGCATTATTGTTCTTCACCCATTTGAACATCCAGTCAGCCGCTGGGGCAGTAACTCTGTCGCCTACACCCTGTAAGCCGGGTCCGGTAATTTTATTGGTGCCAAGGCTATGGCAGGTAGCGCATTTGGCATGAAAAATCTTTCCACCTTCAGCAATAGCTGCGGCAGTTGGAGCCTGTGCATAAGTAGTTGAGATTGTTATCAGCGTAAAGACAAAGGCGAAAAAAGCTGCCAACGACTTTTGGAGCTTTGTAATCAGCTTGTTCATGTTTAGGAGGTGTATAATTTTCTATTAATCGCCGCCAAAAGTAAAAGAAAATTGAATCATGCAACAAAAAATTTGTCAGGTTTTTTTTGAATATTTTTCAGTTGCCTGTTGTATTTCTAAATATTATTTGTAACAGGCTGAATGTCATAATTCTCATCTTGCAAATAAATGAGGGAGTTAGTCAACAACTCTGTTAATTTATTTTTTGCTTTGAGATTATCATGAAATACCAGTATAGAACCCGGCCGCGTTTTTTTCTTTACAATTTTCAGGCAATCTTCAGCTGAGATATTTGCATCGTAATCGGGTGTCAGAACATCCCAGAAAATAAGCTTGAATTTTTTTTTCAGAACCTTGTATTGGCCCAGCGTCATTTTTCCATAAGGTGGCCTGAAAAGTTCAGAAGAAACATATTCTGAGCACTGATTGACGTTTTCTAAATAGTTGTACAATGGAGTTTTCCAGCCCTTCAAATGATTAAAAGTATGGTTGCCTACAGAATGCCCTTCTTCCAGAATTCTTTTATATAAATCCGGATGCTTTTTTACATTTTCTCCTACACAAAAAAAGGTGGCCATTACGCCATGTTTTTTAAGTATTTCTAAAATGTAAGGTGTTGTCTCAGGAATTGGGCCATCATCAAAAGTTAGGTATACTACTTTCTTCCCATCCGTTTCGGGACGACATATAATTTGCGGAAGTAAAAAGCGCACAAAAGACGGTATTCTGGATTGATACATTTTTTGCATTAAAGCTAAGCACAAACATAATTCTAATTCATGAAAGAGGGGAAATAAAAAATCGAGGCATTTGCCCCGATTTTCTAGTAGAACTATTTTAATTTTTCCGGACTTTAATATAAAGCCAGGAAAAATGAATGCTATTAGTTGTCTTTATAAGTGCTTTCTTCCTGAAGATAGTATGCAATCTGGTTCAGTTCGTTCATTTTTTTGTTAGGGAAAATATCTTGCAATTGCTCTGCACTTAAACAAGCAGGGTTGTCATGATGTTTCCTTACAATATTGTAATATCTCTTGGTCTGAATTTTTTCATTTATATATTGTAATGGAGAAGAAAGCAATAATATTGGCAGCGGTGCCGATATTAAAGCTATGAATGCAAATTGAAGTAGGTGCTGGATGGTAAGTGTTGTATGCATAGTTCTTTTTATTTGATGATGCAAAATACGTTCATCAAGCAAGAAATTTGCATGACCGGATACTATTTACCCAATGAGATTTTGCATTTTTTCGCATGATTAATATCAGTGTTCAGGGATGTGAACAATCAATTGTTGAAAACCATTGCATTTTGTAATTACTCCCTTTATCTTTTCTCTAAATTAGGATAGATAATATGTTGATGAAAGAAACCTGGAGAAAGCAATCAAGTGTATTCTTACCTATACTATTTTGTAATAAGATAAGATGCCTGAATGCCTTACCAATTATGAAGATTAGATGAGTTAAATGAATTCGGTATTCTTCATAGCAACTTCATTTTCATAGTATAGTTTTGCTTTCAGTTTCCAAACAAAAAAATAAAAAACAAAATGAAAAAGTTAAGTTTGATTCTCTCAGGTGTAGTTCTCTTCGGAGGCCTTTCTTTCGCAGCTCCTCTTGCAAAACATGTAAAACAAGACAAAGCTAAAACAGAAAAGAAAGAAACCAAGAAAGTAGAAAAGAAGGAAGAAAAGAAAATGGACAAGAAAGCGGATAAGAAAGCCGACAAAAAGGCTGACAAAAAAGCTGATAAGAAAGTAACCAAGTAATTGCTCCCTTAAAGGTTGCCTTGCATAAGCGGGGCAACCTTTTTATTTTTCCTTTGCTACAACTGTAATTTGTAATTTAGCGTCTTATCATATATACATACGCAACATTCCCCAATGATGAAACTAAGTGGACTTACCATTTTTTCCCTGCTGCTCATTGCTGTTAAAGGTTTTGCCGTTAACCATCCGGTTAAACCGATAGGAAATAAGGCCCCACTTGTTTCTTTATCTCCCTTAGCTGACTCAGTAAAGAAAGCCTCGGATGATGATACGGCTGATGATGAAGAGGATAATGTAAGGACGTATGCTTTCGGACTTGAATTTGGCAGCGACCAATCCTCCCACGGGCTTCATTCGGGTAAAAAGCTTCCTTATATAAGTCCAAGTTTTACCTATTCGGCCCCGAAGGGTTTTTATATTTCTATAAGCGATCAGTTTATCCTTAGCAAAGACAGTGGCGGTTTCGATGCATTTGCCTTGAACCCCGGCTGGAATATTGATATTGCTGATAACACTACCCTCAATTTTAATCTGACCCATTATTGGTTCAAAGCAAATACTCCTTTATCTATCAAAGCAGATTTAAGTGATGTGGTGGAAACCTACATTGACCATTGGTTTGGGGAAACTGAGGCCCGGTTTACTATAGATGGTAATTATTATAAAAAATCCGATTCAATTAATGCATCTGGTGATATAATACTAACGCCTGATATTGCCCATACATTTGAATTCGACATCAGTAAAAAGTCCTCACTTTCTTTAATACCCGAAGGAAGTATGGATTTCGGAACAACAAATGAATATTCTCGTTATCTGTCAAAATCGAAGGATACCGCCTATATTCAATCCTATAAAAGAGCAAGGAGGAACAATAAATCCTCCTTTGCCGTACTTGATTTAAACCTGATTTTCACTGTCAATTATAAAGTCGGAAATTTTGAATTTCAACCGGCCTTCAATTTTAATGTCCCTATATATAAGGTGCCCGGTATTCCTGACAAACCCCTTGCATACGGAACAATTAATTTGATATATACTATCGAGTAATAGGCAGGGCTTAGTATCTTTACGCTCTCAAGCCTGCTGTAAATTGAAAAATTTCCCACTTAGCAAACAAATACTGTATGCCACCGGCACATTGGGCTGGTCCATTATGGTGAACCTTATCCTGGTGATGTTTGTCTATTACTATGTTCCCCCAACAGGCAAGGGCCTTCATTTATTAATAACCCAACATACCGTTTTAGGAATATTCACCCTGTTGGAAATTATTGCTGCGGGTGGCAGGCTGACAGATGCATTTTATGATCCCTTTATTGGGAAAATGAGCGACGGTTGCAAAAGCAAACGGGGTAGAAGGATTCCGTTTATGATGTGGAGTATTATTCCGGCGGTTGCTTGTTGCATACTGGTATTTTTCCCTCCTAACTCGGGTGGTGTTAGTAATATGAACGCTGTTTGGCTCGCAGTTTTCCTTACCGTATTTTTCATGTCAATAACTACTTATGTTATTCCTTATAATTCTTTGTTGCCTGAACTGGCAGTTACTGATGAGGATAAAATCAGGCTTTCAACATTTCAGCAAGTTGGGTTTGTTCTGGGTGCGGTTATTGCCTCGCTGGTTAATAATATTGCAGATTTATTTGGATGGCTGTTGCATTTATCCGAGCGTTCAACCTGCATTCAATATTCGGCTATCACATTAGGAATAGCCGGTGGAATAGCCTTGCTAATACCAGTCTTAACAATTGATGAAAAAAAATATTGCCATTCGGTTCCGTCATCCACTCCGTTAATCAAGGCTTTGAAACAAAGTCTTTCAGACAGAAACTTCATCTATTTCATAGTGGCTGTTCTTACCTATAATATGGCGTTAAGTATCATAACCACAGGCATGCTTTATTTTTTAACTGTTTTATGTAACATCGATGCTTCCGAAGGTTCCAAATTCATGGGCTTTATGATTTTGCTGGCGTTGTTGTTTTTCCCAGTAGTGTATTATTTAGCTAAACGGTTTGGGGAAAAGAAACTTCTTATAATTGCCTTTTTTGTCCTTGGTTTTGTATTTGCTGGTATAGCCTTAGTTGGCAAGGTGCCCATTTCTCCCGAAGTACAGCTTTACATTTTCCTGGGAATAGCTGCATTCCCCGTTGCTATATTAGGAATATTGCCCAATGCCCTGCTTGCACGTATAGCAGCTGTCAACAGTGCCAAAACAGGAGATAACCGCGAAGGAACGTATTATGCCGTTAATTATTTTTCGGTGAAAGTGGGACAAACTCTCGGGTTGGCTTCGTTTGCCATTTTAACCATTTTCGGCAAAGACATCGGCCATGATTTTGGATTAAGGTTAAGCGGCGTTTTCGGATGTACCCTTTGTGTTATTGCAGGGTTGATTTTTACTCGGTTTAAGGGAAGTAAATCAGAATTGCCAGCTCCAAACCCCTAGTCGGAGCCCGACTGGCAATTATTTAAAGCACAATTTGGGGTTTGGAGCTGGCGGGCAAAATGAACATTACTCAGTCATACTGAACTTGTTTCAGCATCCCAAACTATCTGAGCGCTTCTATACCGCATTGTTGCGATGCTGAAACAAGTTCGGTATGACACAAAGTCCCTGATTTTTTATGAGAACTGTCAGCAAAGTGATATGAAAACTCCATTTTTTATGATTTTTCTCCTGATTTTTAAATGTCAGGGTGCAAATCGCTGAAAAAGTAGTATCTTTGAAAGGAATTTTAAAATAAAAAACCATGTTACTTTTTTTAGAAGCTATTAAACCGGGAGAGATTATATTGATACTCGCTGTTGTTTTGTTACTTTTCGGAGGTAAAAAAATACCGGAATTAATGAAGGGACTCGGACAAGGAATAAAAGAATTTAAAGACGCATCGAAAGGTACAGGCGATAAAGACAAGGCTAAAGAAGGCGACGATACAAAAGGGCAATTAAAATAACCTTGCTGGTATAAATTTCAGAAGAATGTTGCTTCAGGGCAATTTTGTTCGAAAAATTTAAAATAAATTTTACTTTTCCAGGTTTCAATAGTCAAACGAAATACTTAAACCCGTAACCGGAAAGATTGTGAAAAGAATATTCGGGATAATTGGCTTCCTTTTTTTGTACTGCTTTTCCTATGCCACGCACCAGGTTGGGGGCTATATTTCGTTTAAATGCCTTGGTGGAACTACTTACCAGGCAACTATCACTTCCTATACCAATACGTATCTTACAACTGCCGACCGTGATACCATGCGGATTTGGTGGGGCGATGGAACCAGCGAGGTACTAACCAGGATTAACGGGCCAATATATGCCGGCGACCCGGTACCAAATGGTGAACCCATTTGTAATTACGATTTCAATACCGACCCGCCAACACCCTTAGAGGATGCACGGAAAATAAATATTTACGTAGGCACCCATACCTATCCCGGACCGGGCACATACCGTTCATGGATGGATGACCCTGACCGCATGGCTTATATCAATAATATTAACGGCTCAGTAAGTGTAGATTACTTGATGTACAATAGCCTAACTATTAGTCCGTTCAATTCGGGATGCGTGAATACTCCCCTTATTGTAAATGCACCTGTATGCCAATATGGCTGTACAGGAGTATGCTACACCTATAATCCCGGTGCCTATATTCCTACTCCCCCCGCCGATCCGAACGATAGTATTGTTTATGCAATGGGCATTAGCCTTTCATTGGGATTTCAGCCTGCGGGTAATTATTATAACCCGGGAGCTACCGTTGGTCGGCTTACAGGCACTTTAACATGGTGTAACCCTTCGGAAGGAAAATGGAATTTCGTGATTTTAATGATTACTATGCACCGTACTTATGTAGATGGGACAAAGTTGATAGTACCTATTGACACAGCAGAATTGGAGTTGGAGGTGATTATTAATAGCAATTGCAATTATAATCCTACTATTACCAGTAAAGATACATGTGTTGAAGCAGGTGGAAAAGTAACCATCAATTATACCGCAAGAGATAAAAATAACAACGGAAAAGATATTTATATTACGGATGCAGGCGAACCATTTTCATTAACCCCGCCTGCAGTATTATCGAATTATTTCCCACCAGCCCCACTTCTTTTTCCAAAGTTAACGTGGAATACAAATTGCCCCGAAGTAAGGGCAAACCCTTATGAAGTAGTAATCCGCGCAACAGAAAAAATCCCCGGTGGAGGATTCCCAATCCCCGATACAAATTATTTCAGTGCTTATGGCACTTCAATGATTACGGTTGTTGGGCCTGCTCCAACAAACCTGAAGGCGGTAGTAACAGGCACTACTGTTTGCCTAAGTTGGGACCCAAGTATATGCCCACAGGCTATTGGATATAATATATTCAGGGCTATCGGGTGCAAGGATTTTGACCATAGTGTTTGCGAAACAGGCGTCCCCCCTTCTTCAGGGTTCACATTGCTTGCAAGTACTAGTGGAATAAATAATACCACTTATTGCGACAGTAATAATGGTGCGGGCTTATCCCCCGGAGCCGACTACAGTTATATTGTAGATGCCTATTATCCAGAAGCAAGTGCAGCACAAAGTTATGCCTCGAATGATACTTGTGTTTTAATAAAACTGAGTGTGCCTGTAATTACGAATGTAAGTGTCAGCCAGACCGGTAAAACGAATGGTAACATGTTTATCCGTTGGTTAAGGCCAATTGCCGACACCAATAATTTAGATACAAACCAATACGCGCCACCGTATAAATATGCATTGCAACATGCGCAGGATATGAGCAGTCGCACGTTTGGAACCATTGCTACATTTACCTACTCTACATTTAAAGCCATTCCTCCTGTTTCAACCTATACCGATCCGCTTTTAAATACTCAGGATTATAGTTATAATTACCGTGTACAATTATATTATACCGATAAAATATCAGGCGGATTTAAATTAGTTGGTAATTCCGGAACTGCTTCTTCCATCTATTTAAGATTGCAGCGCGGCGATAGCAGTATGCGGCTCGGATGGGCTGCTATGGTGCCTTGGAGTAATGACACATTTTTTGTTTACCGTAAAAATCCTTCATCGTCGGTTTACAATTTTATTAAGGAAGTTACCGGAACCACAACCTACACAGATAATGGACTGACAAATGATTCCACCTATTGTTATTATGTAAAATCGAGCAGCCATTACGACGATACGAATATTACGCATCCACTATATGATTCTTCAGAAACAGTGTGTGGCACTCCGCAGGATACGATTGCGCCTTGTTCTCCACCTTTAACTATTACTGCGAAATGTAATCTTTACCTTGATTCTATTGTTTGGAGCAACCCCGACAGGATTTGTCCGAAAGCAAATAAAGTTACCAGTTACCAGATTTGGTATTCTCCTACCGAAAACGGTGATTTAGGGCCAATAGCCACTATCACAGATCCGAATGACACCATTTTTGTAAACAGCAATCTTACATCTGTTGCCGGTTGTTATGTGGTTTATGCATTCGATAAGCAAGGGCAGGCGAGCTCTATCAATAAAGTGTGTGTAGATAATTGCCCGATATATACCTTGCCAAATGTATTTACGCCAAACGGTGATAATGTAAATGATATGTTTACCCCGCTTGAGCCTTACCGCTATGTAAAAGACATTGATATTAATATTTACAATCGCTGGGGACAAGTGATGTTCCATACTACTAATCCGAACATTAACTGGAACGGAACAGACCAGCATTCAGGCCAACCATGCCCTGACGGTGTGTACTATTATATATGTACTGTTAATGAAATCCGCCTTGCAGGTATCGTGCCAATTACCCTGAAAGGGTTTATAGAAATAATCAGGGCGAAGAATTAAGTTGCTTTTTTATTCTTCACTCTTCATTTTTCACTCTTCACTCAATTTAAGTCATTGACTTTTAAAGAAAGCATTTTTTGATGTAGTATCTTTACATCATGAAACAAAGTATTGCAGATAATGGTATGATTTTTGTAATGATTGTGACAATTATTTTTCTGTTGTTTCCTGTTATTAACAGAAAATTTATTTTTAAATACCATAAAATCAACGTGTTAAAAAGTCCTGTTATTCTGGTTTTCCCTGTTATTTTTCCTGTTCCGCTCCTGATATGCTCCTGTTAGCACTCCTGATAATGTACTAAAATTTTCATGCAAAAATATCGATATTTATAATGAAAAAAATAATAATTTATTCAGATTTTTTATATATGCCTAACAAAAATAATTGCTGTAGGCTCCGACTACAATTCCAGTTTCAAGCCATCATACCCTAAATGAATATGCAGTGGTAATTCTTTTTCCACATCCTTGTGCTTGCCAAGCTGGTGGCTAATATGTGTTAGGTAAGCTGTTTTAGGTTTCAGTTCTTCTATCATTTTAATTGCCTCATCCAGGCTAAAATGCGAAATGTGTTTTTCCTTTCGAAGGGCATTTAATACCAGCACCTCCGAACCCTTGATTTTTTCCTTTTCTTTTTCCGAAATGGAGTTGGCATCGGTGATGTAGGTGAAGTCGTTAATGCGAAAACCCCACACCTGTAATTTGTGATGAAAAACTTCGATGGGAATAAACTTGGTACCCCCGACAATAAAAGGTTCCTGAGTGATGGTATGCATACGCACTTCGGGAATTCCGGGGTATTTATCTTCCGCAAAAATATACCACAACGACCGCCTCAAAGCCTTTTCCACATTCTCATCAGCATATACATCTATGGCTTGTTTCATGGTGAAATTAAATGCTCGTATATCATCCAACCCTGCAATGTGGTCGCGGTGTTCGTGTGTAAATATTACCGCATCAAGGCGTTTCACATTCTCACGCAGCATTTGTTGCCGGAAATCGGGGCCGGTATCAATTACAAAAACATGACCTTTATTTTCAATCATAATGGATGTACGCAGGCGTTTATCCTTTTCATCCGTTGATTGGCATACCTCGCAATCGCACCCTATTAAAGGGACTCCCTGTGATTTTCCTGTGCCGAGAAATGTAACTTTCACTTTGTTGTTTTAACTGATGTACGAAAGTACAAATTAGATTTAATTTAAAGAGCGCTTAGTGAGTTCAAATTTAACACGCGTTCCATCCGCCTTTTGAAATTCCCCGGAACCCTTGCAGGGTTTATATTTTCAGAGTTATAAACAGGTATTGAAAAAATAAGTTTTGATAACTCACAAAGTGATGGGTAAAAGAGATAATTTTGCGTGACACAAAAAAAACAAGTAGGATTTAGAGCATAAAAAATGAGAAACGCACTCGTATCTGTATTTGATAAAGAAGGATTAGAACCAATTGTACGCCAACTTGATAAATGCGGAATTACCATATTCAGCACTGGCGGAACACAAAAATTTATTGAAGGATTAGGGATTAGTGTGGTGCCAGTTGAAGACATCACAACTTTCCCATCTATACTTGGTGGCCGTGTTAAAACGCTTCATCCACGCATATTTGGTGGAATATTAGGCAGAAGAGATTTAGCCGATGACGTGGCAGAAATGGATAAATATGAAATCCCACCGTTCGATTTTGTAATAGTGGATTTGTACCCTTTTGAGAAAACTGTTGCAGAAGGAAAACCGGACGATGAAATAATTGAAAAGATTGATATTGGCGGAATCTCTCTTATACGTGCGGCCGCCAAAAATTTCCAGCACGTTACTATTATTCCATCCAAAAACGAATATGGCAAACTGTTGGAAGTATTGGAGTCACGTATGGGTGAAACTACCATCGAACTCCGTAAAGACCTTGCAAGGCGTGCTTTTGAAGTAAGCTCCAATTACGATACTCAGATTAATGCCTATTTCTCCGGAGGAGGGGTTTTCAATAAAAAAGTAAGTGGTGCCAAAACCTTGCGCTATGGCGAAAACCCGCACCAAAAGGCTACTTTCTACGGTGACATTGATGAAGTTTTTACCCAACTGCATGGCAAAGAACTTTCCTACAATAACCTGCTTGATATAGATGCGGCGTTCAATCTTATTTCTGAATTCAACGAAATTACATTTGCTGTAATAAAACATAATAATGCCTGCGGTATTGCATCACGCAAAACCTTATTGGATGCATGGAAAGATGCATTAGCCGGTGATCCGGTTTCGGCATTTGGTGGTATTTTAATTACCAACACCAATATTGATGAGGTAACAGCCAAAGAAATTAACAACCTTTTCTTCGAAGTGCTTATTGCTCCTTCCTATGACGCTGCAGCGCTGGAAATATTGAAACAAAAAAAGAACAGGATGCTCTTGCAATCACACCCATTTAAATTTCCTGAAAAGAATTTCCGCTCTTTGCTGAATGGAGTCGTAGAGCAAGACCGTGATTGGAAAACTGACTTGATTGCCGATATGCGCCAGGTAAGCAAACTCGAACCTTCGGCACAAGAAAAAACCGATTTGGAATTTGCAAATAAAATTGTGAAACACCTTAAATCGAACACCATTGTATTGGCAAAAAACAATCAATTGCTGGCAGCAGGCACCGGGCAAACATCGCGAGTGGACGCCCTTAAACAGGCAATTGAAAAAGCAGGTGCATTCGGATTTGATTTGAAGGGAAGCGTTATGGCATCTGATGCTTTTTTCCCTTTTCCTGATTGTGTTGAAATAGCGCACAAAGCGGGTATAACGTCTGTAATTCACCCCGGCGGTTCCATAAATGATGAAAAGTCAATAGCATATTGCGATAACAACAACATGTCTATGGTGATAACCGGCACAAGGCATTTTAAACATTGATCTCAACCCCAATTAAAAATTAACGTATGGGATTATTTAGTTTTCTACAACAAGACATAGCCATTGACCTTGGAACAGCTAACACTATTATCATTCACAATGATAAAGTGGTTGTAGATGAACCCTCTATTGTAGCTATAGACCGCATGACCGGCAAGGTAATTGCCATTGGCAGGATTGCCCAGCAAATGCATGGTAAAACGCATGAAAACATTAAAACCATCCGTCCACTGAAGGATGGTGTAATTGCCGATTTTAATGCAGCGGAACATATGATCCGCGAATTGATAAAGATGATTCACCAAGGTAGAAAATGGTTTACCCCGTCGTTACGAATGGTTATTTGTATCCCATCGGGTATTACCCCTGTTGAACAAAGAGCAGTGCGCGACTCGGCAGAACACGCAGGTGGAAAAGAAGTGTATTTATTACATGAACCAATGGCTGCGGCCATTGGTATTGGTATTGACGTAGAAGAACCAATGGGTAACCTGATTGTAGATATTGGCGGTGGAACAACAGACATTGCTGTTATTGCGCTTGGAGGTATTGTTTGCGATAACTCCATACGTGTTGCCGGCGATGAATTTACTGCCGACATTGAAGAATATATGCGCCGTCAGCATAATATGCTGATTGGTGAAAGAACAGCAGAACGAGTGAAGATAGAAGTGGGTGCCGCTATTTCGGAATTGGATAACCCACCACCGGATTATCCTGTGCATGGCCGTGACTTGATGACAGGTATTCCTAAAGAAATCCAAGTCTCGTATTCAGAAATTGCACATGCTGTGGATAAATCCATTTCAAAAATTGAAGAAGCCATTTTGCAGGCATTGGAAAAAACCCCACCCGAACTTTCGGCAGATATTTACCGTACCGGAATTTATCTGGCAGGCGGTGGCTCCATGTTGCGTGGTTTGGATAAACGGATTTCCGCACGAACCAAATTACCTGTTCATATTGCCGAAGACCCTTTACGGGCTGTGGCACGCGGTGCAGGTATTGCACTTAAAAACATTCATCGTTTCCCATTCCTGCTCAAATCCTGAGCACTATCTAATAAAATAACATGGAAAAACATCCCGGTCCATGTCAGGTATAATTGCATTCATCAGAAAATTTTATTTTTCTGTACTATTTATTTTTTTAGAAATAATTTCTTTGGTTTTTGTTTTTAGCAATAACTATTACCACGAAGCCGGGTATTTCAATTCGTCCAATAAAATAGCTGGCACCATATACAATGCTTACTCAGGGTTCACCTCCTATTTCAGCCTGAAGGCAGTCAATCACCAACTGGCTGAAGAGAATGCAAGACTGCTGAATTCAGCATCAGAAATTAAAGACACCGCATCACATAAAAAAATTGCAAAAACAAATCCTTTCGGGCAGCAATACAATTTTATACTCGCGGAAGTAATTGATAATTCCACCAACTTACCAAACAACTATTTAACATTGAACCAGGGCACGGAACAAGGTATTGGAGAGGGTATGGGTGTTATAAGCCCCGCCGGTATTGTAGGAATTGTGGTAAAAGTTTCGGCACATTATTCTGTGGTAATGTCGCTGCTTCATAAAAAAGCATCCATGAGTGCCATGTTTAAAAAGAGTGGAACTTTTGGAACCCTGGCTTGGGGAGATAAAATGGATTACCGTTTTGCCAGCCTTACCCAAATACCTATGAGCGAAAAGGTGAAGATAGGCGATACCATTGTTACCAGTGGCTATTCCACCGTTTTTCCTAAAGGCATTATGGTAGGGCAGGTAGAAAATTTGAAACCAATTCCTGAATTGTATTTTTATGTAGTGCAAGTAAAACTATCTACTGATTTTAAAAACCTGAGGTATGTTTATGTGGTAAGCGATTTGAAGAAAATAGAAAAAGAAAACCTGGAGGAAGATGCTGTAAATTCATTAAACGAGAAAGTGAAATGATTATAGACATTGCAAAAAACATATTGCGTTTCTTCTTTTTCATCCTGCTGCAGGTTACCATCATCCGTCACCTGGACCTTGGTATTTATTTCAATCCTTTTCTTTATGTAGGCGCAATTCTGATGCTGCCTTTCCGGATGGACAAAACCCTGGTGCTGCTCATTGCTTTTACTACCGGATTAATTATTGATATGTTTTACAATACTATGGGCATGAATGCTGCAGCCTGCTCTCTCATGGCTTTTTTCAGGCCATCCATCCTCCGCTTTTATTCTCCCGCCGGCGAATATAATGCCGACGCAAATGCAACCATTGGTTCTATGGGTATCCGTTGGATGGTAAGTTATGCCGGAACATTAATACTATTACATCACACGGTTTTATTTTACCTTGAAATGTTGTCCTTTCATAATTTTTTTACTACCTTGCTTAAGGTAGTTTTAAGTGGACTGGCTACCCTTATTCTAATTCTTATAACTCAAAGTATCTTTTTCCGGAACGCATCATGAACAGTCTGTTTGGAGACCGGAAATATATCATTGGTGGCATTTTTCTTATTGCCTGTATCGCATTTATAGTGCGCATATTTTATATGCAGGTAATTGATGAAACCCTAAAGCTTGATGCCAGCAACGAAACCTTCCGCCATATTACCCAATATCCGCCACGGGGCTGTATTTATGACCGTAAGGGCCGCCTGTTAGTAACCAATGAAGCAGCCTATGATATCCTGGTTACTCCATCACTTGTTAAGGATATCGACACCAATTCGTTTTGCACCGATTTGGGAATTTCGAAACCTGATTTTATTTCCGGAATAAAAAAAGCCACCATTCAAAATACGGCTTACCATGCTTCTGTATTTATGAAAGAAGTAACGCCCGAAATTTATGCAGTACTCCAGGAAAAACTTTATAAATATCACGGGTTTACTTCACAAATAAGAACCGTAAGAAGATATCCTATGAAGGTTGCTCCTCACATTCTTGGATATATCAATGAGGTGAACAAAGAATTATGTGCCCGAAATCCAAATTATAAGGAAGGGGATTATATCGGAGTTAGCGGTATTGAAGAATCTTATGAAAGTGACCTGAGGGGTACCAAAGGAGTTAAAATAATGATGTTTGATGCCATGAATAAAGAAGTGGGCGATTATAAAGAAGGAAAATACGATACCTTGCCACTTACGGGAGCCAACCTAACCTGCACTATTGATGCGGAATTACAGGAATATGGTGAACAGCTCATGCAAAATAAAGCCGGCAGTATTGTTGCCATTGACCCTGAGACCGGAGAAATTCTGGCTCTTGTTTCAAGCCCTTTTTACGACCCGAATATGATGGTGGGAAGTGTACGTGCCAAAAATTATGGAAAGCTATTGCATGATAGTATAAATGTCCCATTATTTAATCGGGCACTTATGGCCATGTATCCACCGGGCTCTACTTTTAAAACCATTGAAGCCCTTATAGGGCAACAGGAAGGAGTGCTGAATGAAAATACCGCATTTAGCTGCCCCGGCGCTTTCCATTTGGGTAAAATATCGGTTGGTTGTGATGCTGCGCATGGTACCCTGCAACTTGAAAAGGCAATTGCTCTTTCTTGCAACACCTATTTCTGCAATGTTTTCATGAGCATTATGAATAACAAAAAATACAGCTCCACTGAAGAAGCATTTAATTCCTGGAGAAGGTATGTAACCAGTTTTGGTATTGGTATAAGGCCCGATATTGATTTGCCGAGTGCGCTCCGTGGTTCTCTACCAACCCAAAAATATTACGACAAATATCATGGCAGGGGCCATTGGAAAGGCGCTACCATTATTTCATTAGCAATAGGCCAGGGTGAATTAGGTGTTACACCTTTGCAACTTGCCAACCAGGCTGCTATTATAGGGAACCGCGGATATTATTTTCTGCCGCATATTGTAAAATCGATTGGAGATAAACCGACCATAAAAAAATATGCCACCAAGCATTTTGTCCCTATCGATGCCAAGTATTTTGATATTGTTGCCGACGGAATGTGCGATGTTGTGAATGATGGTACTGCGGCTGCCAGTAAAATTCCGGGAATTATTATGTGTGGAAAAACCGGAACAGCCCAAAATCCGAATGGAAGAAATAATTCATTATTTATTGCCTTTGCCTCGAAAGATCATCCGCGCATTGCGGTGAGTGTGGTTATTGAGCGCGGAGGCTGGGGCGCTGAATGGGCGGCTCCTATTGCCAGTTTAATGATTGAAAAGTACCTGAACGATACAATCAAGCGTAAAGACATTGAAAAGAAAATGCTGGACGGAAATACCATACAATACCTGGCTGATGAAAAAAATAATCAAAAGAAAAAAAAGACGAAAACGACCGAAAAAAAAGTGGCTACCATAAAAAAGCATAAGCATAAAAATGAGTGAGCGCCGCGCTAATATTATCCCGCATATCGACTGGTTTGCCATTGGCATTTATTTAATGATTGCTTTAATAGGGTGGCTTAATATTTATTCGGCTGACTACAAAACCGCCCATCCGGGAATACTAGATTTTTCGCAGCGTTACGGCAAACAATTCATTTGGATAATTACTGGATTTATCATGGCTTTTTTTATTATGGTTTCCGAAGCTAGTTTTTTTTCAGTGTTCTCCTACCTACTTTATGGAACAACCATTTTTGCATTGATTGCTGTGCGATTTATAGGCAAGGATATCGCAGGAAGCCACTCCTGGTTTAAAATCGGACAAATTGGAATTCAGCCTGCAGAGTTGGGGATATTCGCTATTAACCTCGGACTTGCAAAATACCTGAGTAATGAGAAAAAAGCGGCTGATGTAAAAAAAATCCGTCTGGTGGCAGCAGGCATGGTTTTATTCCCTATGCTTCTAATTGTTCTGCAAAATGAAACAGGAGTTGCAATTACATACACTGCATTCATTTTTGTGCTCTATCGCGAAGGATTATCAGGTAATATTCTCCTAGGCGGATTTATGTTAATCGCGCTATTTATTCTCGCCCTGGTTGGTAATAAAATTGTACTTTCCATTGTGCTAACAGGCCTGGCATTGGCTGCATTCCTCATTTTTACCAGGCGAAAAATAAAAGATTTGTCAAGAGTTGGAGCCATACTTGGCCTTTGCCTTGCCATAGTATTCGGAACCAACTATGCTTTCAACCATTTAGAGCCGCACCAAAAAAAACGGATACAGGTATTTCTACAGCAAAACGTAAATAACAGCAAAGAGGGTTATAACCTGCACCAAGCTGAAATAGCAATTGCTTCAGGAGGCCTTTGGGGTAAAGGGTTTTTACAGGGCACACAGGCAAAATTGAATTACGTTCCGGCACATGCCACCGATTTTATTTATGTAACTCCCGCCGAGGAATGGGGATTCATTGGTGCTACATTCATCATCATACTTTATTTTACTTTAATTATCCGTTTGATATTTCTTGCAGAACGACAGCGTTCTCCTTTTAGTCGCATATACGGATATGGAGTTGCTTCAATCTTTTTTATTCACGTTGCCATCAATATTGGAATGAACCTTGGGTTAATGCCGGTTATCGGGATTCCACTGCCATTTATAAGTTACGGGGGATCTTCTTTCTGGGCTTTTACATTGCTGCTTTTTATCTTTTTACGATTGGATGCCGACAGGATGCAGATATTACGTTAACAACCGTGAGTTTTCTCCCTCAATTGCTCCAACAAAATATTTATTGTAGAAAGATGTGTGCGGAAGCTAAGCACTGCAAGCCTCAGCATAAAGCGGTCTTCGAGCATGGTAGAGGAAATAAATACTCTTCCATCAGCCACAATTTCTTCCATCATCTTTTTATTGAAGGCATTGGCATCTCCTATTTTAGGAATGAAGCGATAGGATGCAACCGATAAATCGGGGTAAGGGCCCATTTCAAAACCCATCTTTTTTACCTCTGAATAAAAATACCTTGCCAGCATTATTTTCTCCTCTATGCAGGCACGGAATGGCTTTAATCCTAATAATTGTAAAGGCAACCAGAGCCTTAATCCCCGAAAATGTTTGGTTAGTTCGGGAGATAAATCAGCCGGAGATAATTCCTCGTCGGCGCTTAAGGCATCTTGCATATAGTTGGCCTTGTAATATTGCGAATCCATTAAGGCCTGCCTGTTTTTGACTAAAACCATTCCTAATCCATAAGGCAGGAATAAACCTTTGTGTGGATCCAATACAACAGAGTCTGATAATTCAATTCCTTTGAGGGCTTGTTCTCCATAATCAGTGAGGATAAAAAATCCGCCGTATGCTCCGTCAATATGATACCATAGACTATACTTTTTAGCAATCGTACCAATACTTTCCAAAGGGTCAATGGCACCTACATCAGTCGTCCCCGCTGAAGCAATTACTAAAAAAGGGATAAGGTTATTTTTTAAATCTTCCTCTATTATCGTTTCCAAAGCCTCAGGTTTAATTCGGTAGTTTTCATCTACAGGCAAATAACGGATAATGCACTCCGAAAGTCCGGCTATTCGTATAGATTTGAAGATACAATGATGTGCTTGCGATGAAACATAAATAACCGCACTCTTCACTTTTTCAGAAGTGATTTTTTGCGCATCTCTTGCGCATACGATAGCTGAGAGGTTTGCCATACTTCCGCCACTGGAAAGGTTTCCGGCACAATCGGCAGGATATCCTACAAGTTCTGCGGCCCAACGTATCAAACTATTTTCCATCCGCACAGCGCCGGGACCTGCAAAATAAATTCCGGCGTAGCGGTTGGTAATATCTGCCCAATAATCTCCCAATGAAGAATAATAAATGCCACCCCCGGGAATATATCCCAAATGCCCGCCCGAAGCAGGATTCAAGCCTGAAATATCTAATCCATTTTTTAGTGTTTCAAGAACCTCGTTTAATGGTTTTGGATTTTCACTTACATTTAAATTCTCTAATACATTGCTCGAAGTTCTCTCCGAAATAAATGCAGGAGTGGTTTCAATATTATCTATGAATCCCTCAGTGTAGTTGACAACTTCGTCCCTTACAACTTTGCGTAATTCAGGCGATGGTTCGAGCTCCCGAGCGGTTTTCTCGAGCTCAAGAATTTTTTCGATTTCAGAATTCATGAAGATAAATCAACTATTCTTAACCAACTCCATCATCATTTCCTCCACCTCTACAGAATTCCATTTTTCCGAAATATTCGGAGTGGCCAACACTTTTTTCATAATCAAATCCTGTTTCCGTCCACGTTCAAGCGCATAGCTGTAAGGCAGGTCACTAAAGGTAACCATTGAATATAAGGGTAGCCATTTGTCTGGATGTTTGGCACTGAAATGCGCTTCAATCTTTTTCTGTAAAATAAAATCGGGGTGTGCTACAAGGTCCCGCATCTCCACAAAGTTGGCTACAGCAAGTTCTGCAATTGCATCTGAATTTGGCTTACGGGATTTTTGAGTTTCCTCGAAAACCTTTTTCCAACCAGCTTCATCGTGAGGGTTCTTTAAATACTTATCCATGATTTCATTCAACACGGTGCAATCTTCAAACCCACAAATCATACCTTGCCCGTAGAAGGGAACTATAGCGTGAGCGGCATCACCAAGCAGTAACATTTTATCTTCAAAGCTCCATGGATAGGAGCGCACAGTCACTAGAGATGCGGAGGGGTTGTGAAAGAAATCTTCGAGCAAAGTTGGCATGTGAGGCACCGCATCCGGAAAGGTTTTATCAAAAAAAATCTTTACCGATTCTTTGGTAGTTAAAGTTGAAAATGATTCTTCTCCTTCAAAAGGAAAAAATAAAGTACAGGTAAAACTACTGTCAATATTGGGCAGGGCTATCATCATGAATTTGCCACGGGGCCAAATATGCAGACAATTTTTATCCATGGCATGCTCTCCACTCTTAGTAGGAGGTATATGCAATTCCTTATAACCATAATCGAGATAATGCTGGGAATATTCAAATCTATCAGTTGAAAGTTGCATCTGCAAACGTGCTGCAGAGAATGCCCCATCAGTGCCAAATATCCGGGAGGCATAAAAATGATTTTCCTGTTTTGATATGGAATCTTCCACAATTAATGATGCATCCTTCAGTGAAATACTTTTGCACCGCTTGCTGAAATGTATTTTACTTCCTTTTTGTTCTGCGAGGCTCATCAGAAGACAATTTAATCCTGCACGTGAAACAGAATAGATAGCTTGTCCTTCTTTTCCATAAGGAAGAAAATTTGTTTTGCCTTCCATATCATGTGTCATGCGGCCCTTCATGGGTATAGCAATTTTCATAATATCCTCTGAAATACCAACGCCTTTCAATGCCTTCCATCCTCGGTCAGACAGGGCCAGATTAATGGATTTTCCACCTGCCATATTTCCGGCACGCATATCATCCCTGCGTTCAAACAATTCAACTTTATATCCGCGTTGCGATAAATATATTCCCAGTAACGAGCCCACTAATCCCGCTCCTACAATTGCTATCGGTTTTTCGTTCATACCTTAATTATTATTTTTTTTCTCCCTCGTTTTTTTGTAAATCATTACTGCACCCCAAAGTAAGAAGGCAAAAAGCAGGAAGCCTATAATTCCCCAAAAAGGGCTAACTACATCTCCTGAACTATGGTGCCCGTCGCTCAATATAACAATAAATACAATGGTTACAAGAAATACTGTTGCGAGTTCATTCCATAAGCGTAATTGAGTGGATGTCCACGTAATTTTGTTTTTTGCAAGCTTGCGATAGATGGCGTGATTTTGGATATGGTAGAGAGTCAGTCCAAAAACGAATGTAAGTTTAACCAGCAACCAGGGCGGAATATTTATTCCGTATACCATATAAAGCAAGGCGCCGCCAAAAGCATAAGTAAGAATCATGGATGGCCATGTGATACCATACCAGAGCCTTCTCTCCATAATTTTATACTGGTCTTGCAAAATGGTGCGTTCAGGTTCAGGCTTTTTTTCGGCTTCCGTATGATAAATAAAAAGGCGCACGATATAGAACAACCCAGCAAACCATGTTACCACGAAAATAATATGTAGTGCAAGTAGATATGTATAGTTCATGATTTATTAAGTATTGGATAAAATGCGTTTTGTATATGTTTCACAGTATATTTTTCTCCAGTTTTCATTACCGACAGAATATCAAAACGGCTTTCGAGCATTAAGTTTTTCTTCTCTAAATAGGCATTAGCCGCTTTGATTAAGTTCCTTTGCTTTTGCCTGTTAACGAAGACCTCGGGCTCGCCAAATGCATTACTGGAGCGGGTTTTAACTTCAGCAATCACTAAATAAAATTTGTCTTTCGCGATAATATCAATTTCCTGATTGCTGTACTTCCAATTCTTTTCTAATATTTCATAGCCGATCGAGCACAGATATTTTACTGCTTCTGCTTCACCTTCACCACCTGTTTTTTGAGTCTCATTCATCCGTGTAAAGATACATAAATCCTGTTTTCACAGAATGTGATTAGCGTTACGCTACCATTACCATTTCATTCCAAGGTTGTAAAATACAAAGCTCCACATATCGCCAAACTCATCAATCTGTTTCGACATTGGCTTTCCGCCACCATGGCCTGCATTGTGGTCTATACGAATTAAAACAGGTTGATTTCCCTTTTGATGTTCTTGTAGAGTAGCGGCAAACTTGAATGAATGTGCAGGTACAACACGGTCATCGTGATCAGCAGTGGTGATAAGGGTTGCAGGGTAGGCAGTATCATGCACATTATGTACTGGCGAGAATTTAATCAGGTTATGAAATTGTACTGAGTCATCGCTTGTGCCATAATCATTGGCCCATGACCAACCAATTGTGAATTTGTGATAACGCAACATATCCTGCACGCCAACGCCAGGCAGAGCCACCTTAGCCATATCTGGATGCTGATTAATAGATGCACCAATTAGAAGCCCCCCGTTAGAACGCCCGTGGATAGCCAGTTTGCTGCGTGACGTATATTTATTATCTACTAAATAAGTAGAAGCCGCATAAAAATCATCAAATACATTTTGCTTATTGAGTTTGGTTCCGGCTTCGTGCCATTTCTCGCCAAACTCGCCACCACCGCGGATGTTAGGCACCGCATAAACTCCGCCATGTTCAAGGAACAAAGCGGCTCCCGGGCTAAACGCTGGTAAAATACTGATGTTGAATCCTCCGTAAGCATATAAGAAACATGGATTGTTTCCATCCATCTTAATATCCTTTTTGTGGACGATATACATCGGTATTTTTGTTCCGTCTTTGCTGGCATAAGATACTTGTTCTGTAATATAATCATCACTCTTGAAACCATTGTCTGGCTTGGCAAAGAGGTTGGATTTATCAACTGCTACATCGTAGCTGAAAATGGTTGGAAGGGTTATATAATTGGCAAAAGAATAAAATACATACGGACTTTTTTTACTTGCCGAAAATTCGCTATTGCCAAGCCCCGGAAGCTTGATTTCATTAATCATTTTTCCATCCATGCCATAAACGTAGAGGCGTGTTTTTACGTTATCAAGGTAGGATGCAATAATTTTATCACCCGACAAACCCACGCCTTGCAATAGATTTTCCTGTTCAGGGAGAACATTTACCCAATTGGAAGAATCAGGTTTGCTGAGGTCAACCCAGACGAGGCGATACTTGGCCGCGCCTTTGTTAGTAAACATTAGCAAGCGGCTTCCTTCATCATCAATCACCGTGTTGTCGCTATTGAAGTTAGATACAACATTTACAAAGGGGCTCTCTGGCAGCATTGATGCTACATTAACAACTGCGCTAAGATACTCTACCATCACAGAATTCCCATCAGATGATTCTTCAGAGTGGACTACAAGGTATTTCTCGTCATCCGTAGTATACGCGCCCAGCGTGCGTTTCGGATGCATCTTATCTTCGTAAACCAGTTGGTCGGCACTTTGCTTTGTGCCTACTTTATGGAAATAAATCATCGGGCTTTGGTTTGACTGCACAAGTGCAGAACCCTTTGCAGGAGCGGCATATCGGGTATAGTAGAACCCATCGCCCCTCCAGCCAATGTCAGAGAATTTGCTATAATTAAGTGTATCATCCAGTTGTTTTCCGGTTGCAATGTCGAGTACGTAAAACTCGTTCCAGTCAGAGCCGGCGCGGCTTATGCCGTAAGCAAGATACTTCTGATTGTTGGAAACTGCAATTGCATAAATCGACACAGTACCATCTTTGGCAAGCGTGTTAGGGTCAAGCAAAACCCGCGGTGTGCTTGCAATTCCATCGCGCACATACAGCACGCTCTGGTTCTGTGAGCCATTATTTTTATAGTAAAACACATACTGCCCTTTGGTAAACGGCACACTGTACTTCTCATAGTGGTAAAGCTCTGTGAGGCGTTTCTTCAGCGAATCGCGGAAAGTTATTTTCGAGAGGTAATCTTGTGTTACCTTGTTTTCGGCGGCAACCCATTGTTCCACCTCTGCAGCGGTATCGTTCTCCAGCCAGCGGTAAGGGTCGGCCACCTTCACGCCAAAGTAGTTCGTCACCGTATCGCACTTGCGGGTTTTCGGATAGTTAAGTTGTTCAGTCGTCTTTATGGTTGGCTGGTTGCAGGCTGCAAGCAGCAGCAGTCCACCGAATAGCGGGTATAGCTTCATAGTGTTTTAAAAATGAAGCACGAAAGTAGCAATATTTAAGAAATAGAGAAAAACTAACCATTAAGGCACGGAGAACACTGATGTTCACAGAGGTTTAGCCAAATAAACACTTTTCACTTTCTACTTTTCCCTTTTTA
Source organism: uncultured Bacteroidota bacterium (assembly GCA_903901055.1). Taxonomy (GTDB): domain Bacteria; phylum Bacteroidota; class Bacteroidia; order JABEUT01; family JABEUT01; genus JABEUT01. The sequence goes on along the minus strand of CAIUPO010000136.1, from coordinate 2,690 downwards.
CTCATTTGGGCGTGCCCCTCCGCTTCGCTGCGGGTCGGGTCCCGCAGTTATTGCGGGATCCTCGCTGCGCTGTGGGCTTTCCACTTCTATCCCTCACGCAAACTCCGCTCAATTCTTATGTGCAGAACAGAAACTTTATCACGTTATCCGGGGTTAAAATGGGTGAAAAAGCATGAAAAATAACAGGGAATTATCAGGGGCAATAACAGGAGGATAACAGGAGCGGAACAGGAAAGATAACAGAAAGGGCTAATTTTACGCCTCTTGAATATGAATGAGTTACGCAGGGTTTTCCTGTTATTAACAGGAAAGAACAGAAAAGAGAGTGATGAGATTATTTTCCAAAAAAGCCGGATAATTAGTATCGCTTTTGTTTTCATAAAGCAAAGATACTTCATCAAATATTGTTTTTTCAAAAGTCAATTACTTTTTAGAAAGACAACAAATAAATACTATGCGGGAGCCCGACTGGCAAATGGTTAGATGCAACTGCAAAAAATGAAATTAACAGGGATAACAGATAATAAAAGACACTAATTAGTGGGACCGAATTAGTGTCTTTTTTATAGCAAACAGGAAATTATATTATGGAGTTCCTAAGGTTAATTGACCAAAGAGTCCGCCTTTTTTATTACCCTTGTAAACAACTATCAAATTTGGTTTAACTTGAATTGAAAGTGTTGTATAAAATTCGTTTTTCTTATCTGGATCAGCAGTAATAATGTTTTGTTTCATTTCGCCCGAAGAGATATTGATTGTGTTAACTACCTGTGAAGCCCTTTCCGGATAGCCTTCTACCTGAGGTGTGCTCGATAATTTATCCTCATCATTTGCTGCAACATCTGTAGCCAAACTCAAATTCTTTTTGTTTTCAGTAAATAATACATATAGGGTATTTCCAGAAATAAAAGTGCTGTAAGAACATACAAATGTACTTAGTGCCCTGGTATAACCTTCCTGGCGTTTAGCAATCTTGTCTATCCAGGCAAGCGAGCCATCGGCATTAATTTTTGCAATAATAGCATCATTATAATCATAGCTGGCCGACACTCCCGGTGAAAAGGAGCCACGCCCTGCAATGGGCATACCAGCCGGGCCAACAGCACCGGTCCAGCCTCCACCTCTTGTACCTCCGAACCCTATATTCTGCTCCGTATTTAAAATGATACTTTTATCGTCCTGAATAATGAAATCTTTCATCTGTAAATCCGGAATACCGCGTCCTTTGTCAATCAGTTTTTGTGAGATAATTGTTGAAAGAAGTTTGCTATCAAATGCAAATGTGTTTTTTGAAATTTGCCCCGTGCTGTGATCAACCTTAAGGACAAATCCACCCATTGCATCTCCCTTACTTTAATCTGTTGAGTAAAGTCCTGCCAGTACGAAATCATTCGTAGTGTTATCAATTTGCCATTCGGTATCTTCAATATACATGTTTGTACCAAGTGATATATCCAGATCCGTTTTTTGAAACTTACCTGTGGTAATGTCATAAGCAAGTAGCCACCTGCCGTAATTATCCTTATTTTGCTTCTTCTCATCAATAAGGAAATATACCATGTTTCCTGCAGTTTTATGTCCGACGATATTAAACTCTCCGTCGAAGGGCAATGTAATATCCTTTGACCATAGCAGCTTTGGTGAATCGTCAATAGCGACAAGAGTCATTGTTTTTTCTTTGTTTTTGCGATAATACCCCACCAGCATTGTTTTGTCTTGTGATAGCGAAAAGAGATAACGGGTGCCCGGCATTATTTCTTTTGACCATTTGTTTTCAACTTTTCCTATTTCAACTTTATTTTTATCATCAATAGCTCCATCGGGGGCCACTTTCATAGCGTAAAGGGTTTTTACATCGGGACCATACATGGTAGTAACTATATTATTCTTCATGTAAAATATCCTGTCGAAATTGAATTTTTTACCATCTTCGGTAACAGTAAAATCTTTAGAAAATAGTGTATTGCCCGAATAATCATACTTCTCCAGCGTAACCAAAAAGGCATAGGTAGCATTTACAATATTTGGGTGCGGATTTTCATAGCGGGTAACATAATACCCTTTGTCATCATAGCCCAAAATAGCATGCAGCTCTTTTTCACTTGTGTTTTTTTGCTCCGTTCCCCAAGTTATATTTTGCGCACTTGCACCTGCAAAAACTGCGATACAACATATAAGGGTTAAATAAAGATTCTTCATACTTTCAAAATTTAAGTCGTAATTATTCGGATTATCAAATGTAGAAACCTGAGTGCAAATATATAAGATTCTGTTAGATACAGTGAAATTCATATTACAGTGACTAAATAGTAGGAACCCTGACGCTGAAGGTCAGGGCAGGCCAGAGCCCCTCTTATTCTCACTATCCCCAAACCCCTTATAGGGGCTTTGAAAAAGGGAGAAATATCATTGGTGCGTGTTGAGGCAAAGTAGATAGAATAGTCTAAAGTAACGCCTTCCCCTCTAAGGGGAAATAAGGGAAAGGGATGGGTAAGATTGTTCGCGTTTCTATTTTTAATGCGTGTTCAACAGTCCTTTGGGGTTCTTCGCTTCACTCAGGATGACAAGGCATATAATGAAAGGCAACCCACCCCTTGCCCCTCCAAGAAGGGGAATTGGAACTGCAAATTTTATACTTTTGCCCGTATCACAATAAAAGAAGGGGATTTGAAAAACAGGAATTTCGGGTT
>CAIUPO010000135.1 GCA_903901055.1 uncultured Bacteroidota bacterium | reverse complement strand
TCGAACCCGCGACCCTCAGCTTGGGAAGCTGATGCTCTACCAACTGAGCTACTTCCGCTAATCGGTAACAAATATAACAGAAAACAATTATTCAGGCTTTCGCAGCACTCTATAAAATCGGTTTTTGTGCCAAAACATAACATAATAATCCCGCGTTGCGACTTGCCTATTTTTAAGGTCTTCTTCAGGGAAATCGACATCACATCCAAACAACCGCATGGTAGCAGTACCATTTCTATATTTTATTGTATCTACGTATTCATGTATACCCCCATACGTCCTGGTTATCCAAGCGGTAGTTAGTGTAGAGTCAAGTTTAAATACCAGGGTGCTTTCCGCTGTATCTAAGTACTTATTAATTTCATCCCGGGAATAAATGTTTTTTATAACCTCAGTCAGATTGGAATTATAACTATACCAGTATGGCATTTCTATTTGGAACATATCCTTATACCTCTTTAAGCCTTCATAGCAAGCACTGTACAGACCCCCCAACTCACTATTGTAATTTGCAGTTCCTGTTCCACAATTATAGTATACTTTGTAGGTACTGTCTGCAAGAACAGTGTATTTATAAGCTTTCTCAAATTCTTTTTTCTCCAGATAAACGCGGGCCAGATAAATGCATGCTTCATTCTTAAAATTAAAGTCGTAACTGCCATATCCATATAAATTGCTTGATGTATCACCTGGTATATCAGAGTTCAAATGGTGAGTACTTGAATATTGTTTTAATTTGGAATGTACAATTTTTAATAAAAGTCTTTCCGCATCTTCCAATTTATTCATTGTCCATAAAGTCACTGCAAGGGTATAATAGCCGTAATAATTTTTCTTATCAGGCTCTTTATTGATAAGATCTTTGTACTTTTTGTAATTCTCCACATCTTCTGGTTGCGGTTGATGAATAAGAGAAGCATTTGGCGCACCTCCATACATGGTAATTCCCCCGTCGTCGGACCAGTCGTAAGTATATTTTGCTTTAGCGCTGTCCTGCCCTAAGCAATTAATAGGTAAAGTGATAATCGTAAGTAAAAAAATATTTAAACTAAATGACCTCATCTTGAAAACAATAATTTTAAGCGAAAGCCATTGCCCAAACAACTGAGTTGTTTCCGCATGACCAATACAAATATAATTCGAATCAATTTATTGAGCGATATGCAATTTTAACTAATTTGGGACTCTATTCAAAAGAAGAAATTTCTTTACACAAAGGTATGTATGAGAAACACAACAAAACTGAAATATATTCTACAGATATTTAACCTCACTCTTGAAATGGATGAGGAAGAACTTCTTCATTTAGGAATTACAAATAAGAGAACCGGGGAAAGCTCTTTTTTTGTTGATAAAAGCTACTCTGTTGTAATAAGCAAGGCTTTTGCACAATTGAATAAGGAATTGAAACAATAATTCCCGCTATTTTGTACATTTGAAAAATCAGATAACATCACCATGACACAAAAATTATCGAAAATATTTTTACTTTTTCTTGCTATAACCATACTAAGTTTTTCTACGGAGAACCCTAAGAAGGACTACTCTGGATTTTCAGAAATGAATGCAAAAAATCAGGCGAAACTGGAGTCACGCTATGACAGTTTATTGAAAGCAGATGATATAAATTACTTCGTTAAAACGTTGTCTGCTCATCCGCATCATTTAGGCTCTGCTGGCGATAAAGCGAATGTGCAATTCATTCTACAGAAATATAAAGAATGGGGATTTGATGCAAGGATAGATACTTTTTATGCCCTCTTTCCAACTCCAAAAACAAGGCTGCTTGAAGCTGTATCTCCCATACAATACAAAGCATTGTTAAAGGAGCCTTCATTGAATGAAGATAAAACATCTTCGCAAACAGGTGATCAGCTACCTACTTATAATTGTTATTCAGCCGATGGAGATGTAACTGCCGAACTTGTATATGTAAATCAAGGTGTGCCGGACGATTATGAAGAGCTTGATAAAATGGGAATAAGTGTGAAAGGAAAGATAGTTATAGTACGATATGGCGGTGCATGGAGGGGCATAAAGCCGCGCCTTGCACAGGAGCATGGTGCTGTTGGTTGCATTATTTATTCTGATCCAAAGGACGATGGATTTTATCAGGGTGATCCATATCCAAAAGGAGCATTCCGGAATGAATATGGTGTGCAGCGTGGGTCGATAAAAGATATAACGCTTTATTGCGGCGACCCGCTTACTCCGGGCTATGGAGATACAAAAAATGCCAAACGTCTCGACCGAAAAGATGCGCCTGATTTACCTAAAATCCCGGTATTGCCTATTTCTTGGCACGATGCCAAACCTTTGCTGGAGGCTATCACCGGCAGGGTTGTTCCAGATAAATGGAAAGGATCTTTACCATTAACATATCACGTTGGGCCCGGTTCGGTAAAGGTGCATTTGAAACTTGAATTCAATTGGAATATCGTTCCGGTTTATGATGTAATTGCTGTTATGAAAGGAAGCGAAGAACCCGACCAATGGGTTATTCGCGGTAATCATCAGGATGCATGGGTTAACGGTGCCAGCGATCCTATTAGCGGACAAGCTGCAATGCTTGAGGAAGCAAAAGCAGTTGGAACATTAGCAAAAGAAGGTATGCGCCCGAAACGCAGCATTGTTTATTGTTCCTGGGATGGTGAAGAGGAAGGTTTGCTTGGCTCTACCGAATGGGCGGAGACGAATGAAAAAGAATTGCAACAAAAAGCGATTGCCTACATCAATTCAGATGGAAGCGGGCGCGGACTGCTGTTTGCAGGTAGCTCACATACATTACAAAACCTCGTAAATGAAGTTGCAAATGATGTTACTGATCCGGAAACGAACATCAGTGTAAAAGAGCGCAGAAAGGCTTATGATGTAGTAAATGCATCAACAGTTAAGGAACAGAATGAATTACTTTCTTCCGATATTTTAAAGACAGACCCCTTAGGCTCAGGCTCCGATTTCTCTGGTTTTCTCCAACATTTGGGTATTGCCTCAATTGATTTAGGTTTTGGCGGAGAAGACCCGGGCGGGGAATATCATTCCATATTTGATTCGTATGATATGTATCAACGGTTTAAAGACCCCAATTCTGTTTATGGAGTAGTATTGGCAAAGACCGCCGGACGAATGACCATGCGTCTTGCCAATGCAGACATCCTGCCGTTCAATTTTAAGGATATGTATATTACGGTGAACGAATATGTAAATGAATTGACAAAAAAGATGGATGAAATGCGTACATCAACCGATATGACGAACCAACTTTTAGCCAATAAATATTTTGTGTATGCTAACGACCCTACTAAAACTCTTATTAATCCTGCACCAAAAGAAAAAGTGCCTTTTCTTGATTTTTCAAGTTTACAAAATGCAATGCTTAAATTGAATTCATCGTCGGAAGTCTACCAAAGAATATTGGCGTCAAATCAGGGTTTGTCTCCGTCATCAGCATTGCAACTGAATATCTTACTTTATCAAAGTGAGCGGAAATTATTATTGCCGGATGGATTACCCGGCAGGCAATGGTACAAACACGCTATCTATGCACCGGGCTATTACACGGGATATGGGGTAAAAACCCTGCCGGGTATTCGCGAAGCCATTGAAGGCCGCAGATGGACGGAGGCACAGCAACAAATAACCGAAACCGCAAAAGTAATTGAGGCCTATAATGCACAATTGGAATCGGCTATGGAGTTATTAATGCCTCCGCACTAAAGAAAAAGACAAGTTTGGCATCTAATCATTTAATGCATTTTTTATCCAAGCAAGTTTCTCTTTTTTAGTTAGATTTTTCAATATGCTGTCAAGTGTATAAGCTCCAGTTTTGGAAGTTGACCCGAATACTCGTCTTCCAACGATTCTTTTTGTCGAGGCTTTTCCAGTATCGTGCTTGTCTGGCATAGAATCAAGAATATCATTTGTGACGCGCGTTTCGAATGTTCTATCCGAGAATATGTAAATACAAACGCACCAATTTTCTTGAGATAACTCCCGAAATAATGGTATTTCGGCGTTCTCAACATCATCTTGCAGTCTTTTTAGTGTAGCTAAAACTGAAGAAAGCGGCTGCCTCTCGAAGTTATATTGTTCCCAGGTTTGCTGTTTATTCAGTGGTTTATTAAAAACATCCGGAGTAAGTAATCCTATTTTAAAGTCTGATGAATCTTTTGCATTTGCAAGTGAATTGACAAGGAGTTTTCTGTATTTTCCAATCACCAACTTCAACTCATGAGCCTTACCTCTGCTACCATCTTCAGCTGCCAACGGATTAATCATTATTTGTCCGGGAATATCAAAACTTTCTTTCTCATCTATATCCAATAATGAAATTGTATCTGCAACGTTCCATGGTATAGCACCTGTTTCAGAAATTAATAATGTTTTCAAAGAATCAATATGTATCCATAATTTTCTGAACTGTTTTCTTACTTCGTTTGCCTTATTATAAATAGGTCCAACATTTATTGGATCGGTGTGCATTTGGCGCTCCAATGTATCGTAAATGGCATTCACTTGAGTGTCGATGGGCCTCGGCTTAACCCATTTTGATTTACCTTCTAAAACAACAATTATGTTTTTGTGCCTAAAGCACGAATTGCACATTAACACTGCAATTGAAATGGAAAGTAAAAACTTAAAAGGCATTCTTAATGATAGAATAGAATTGCTTTATTTTTTTGCTTCAACCGAATGCAATAATTCTCTTAGTACTCCTACTTCAGCATTCCTAATATCATTTTGAATCCTTGTCAAAGTAACTATGGTTGAGGCAAGCGGCTGTTCTTCAAAGTTGAACTGTTCCCAGGTTTGTCTTTCCTGTAATCCTGTATTATAGAAATTAGGTGTAAGTAATCCCACTTTCATTTTTAAGGAATCTTTGGGATTAGAAAGAACTGCCAGAATTTTTTTCCGGTATTCACCAATCATTATTTTTAAAATATGTGCCTCTCCCTTTGAGCCATTTTCAGCAGCAGCTGTGTTAACCATAATCCGTGTTGGAATATCGAAATTTTCTTTGGAGTCTACATTTACTAATGAAATTGTATCGGCAACGTTCAAAGGCTTCCCATCGGTTTTGGAGATAAGTAATGTTTTTAAAGAATCAATATGGATAGTTAATTTGTTCGACAAATCTTTTACTTGTGTGGCCATGTTATAAATCGATAGTACTTTTTCCGGATTAATTTTAAGTTGTTTATCCAGGGAATCGAAAATGGCTCTGACATCCTGGTTGGTAGTCTTTGCCCTTATGTAAGGCGAATTCACAATTTCAAAATCAGTTACAATTCTGTGCCTTCTATAACAAGATGAACAAAGTAATACTAAGATTGAAACGGAAATAAAGTATTTAAATTGCATGATATCGTTGTATTTGAAATAGTTGAATTTAAATCAAAACTACAAAATACATGCATTCACTAGCATTTCATTACCTTTGCAACCCTAAAATATTATTTGTGTGGATTCAGATTTAGAAGCGGTAAAAAAACCAAAGAAAAAACGCTCCGGTGCATTGTTCACTTTTTATGTACTGGTTATATACGTTGCCGTTCAGTTCTTCTGGTGGTCTTACCTGATGGTGGACCAGAGCCATGAAATATATGCACGTAAAATGGAACTTATTTCGGCCTACTCAAGCCCCGAGCAGAGTAAGGTAAAAAAGGAGTTACTGAATAAGGAAATGGTTAAGAAGTGGTATATGGTAGCAGGTGAAGGCACTGTGTTTTTATCAATCCTCGTGCTCGGCGTATTAATGGTTCGCAGGTCTTTCCGTAAGGAATCGGAATTAGCTACAAAACAAAATACATTCCTTCATTCTATTACACATGAGTTTAAATCACCCATTGCTTCATTACGTCTTCAACTGGAAACAATGCAAAAGCGCAACCTTAATCTGGCCCAGCAGGAAAAAGCACTTGTTAATGCAATTGACGATACCGAAAGATTAGACATTCTGATTGAAAAAACCTTAATGGCTGCTCGCATTGATAATGGTGAGCTACCGATGCACGTTGAGTTTATGAACCTTTCCGAAAAACTAAAAGAACTTGTTGATCAGATAGGCCGCTCGTATCCTAATAGAAATATTGTTACAAACATTCAGAACGATGTATTTCTGCATATCGATCCATGGGCGCTGAACTCTATTGTTGCTAACCTCATGGAAAATGCATTTCTTTATTCTCCCCAAGAAAAAACAGTTGTAGTTGGATTAAAATGGGAAGGTAACTTTGTTCAATTATCGGTGAAGGATCAGGGACTTGGAATTGTTGACAAAGAGAAAGAAAACATCTTCAGGAAATTTTACCGCGCCGATTCTACTAAGGGTTATAAGGGTACAGGGCTAGGACTATTCCTGGTTGATTATTTTGTGAAAGCCCATCAGGGAACTATTGTGGTAAAAAACAATGTTCCGGAGGGCAGTATTTTTGAACTTTCTTTTCCAACAACCAGAACAGATGCACACAGATAAAAAAGTTGTATTGATTATTTTAGATGGTTGGGGGCTTGGTGATGGCTCAAGGGCAGATGCAATTGCAAACGCTAATACTCCATTTATAAAGAGCCTTTATAAAAAATATCCTCACTCAAAATTAAATACTTCCGGAGAAAATGTTGGTTTACCCGATGGACAAATGGGGAACTCTGAAGTAGGCCACATAAATATTGGCGCCGGCAGAATTGTTTATCAGGATTTGGTTCGCATCAGCAAGGATATTCGTGAAGGTGTATTTCAGAAAAATGAAGTACTGCTGAAATCACTGCGTTATGCTAACGAGAACAACAAAGCTATTCACATAATGGGGTTAGTTTCCGATGGAGGTGTGCATTCTCATTTTTCCCACTTGGAAGCTTTGTGTGATATTGCAGCAGAAAATAATTGTAAAAATGTATTTATTCATGCGTTCACTGATGGCCGCGATTGTGACCCTCACAGCGGTGCCGGATTTATTGCTCACCTGCAAACACATGTATTAAAAGATACGGCAAAATTGGCTTCTGTAATCGGACGTTACTATGCAATGGACCGCGATAGACGCTGGGAGCGGGTGAAAGTTGCGTATGATTTATTGGTTAACGGAACGGGTAAAAAAAGCCCGAATGCAGTTGTTGCAATAGAAGAATCGTATGATGAAGGTGTAACTGATGAATTTATAAAACCTATTGCAATTACAGATAGTGAAGGTAACATTTTGCCAAGGATAAAGGAAGGCGATGTAGTTATTTGTTTCAATTACCGGACTGACCGTTGCAGGGAAATAACGGAAGTGCTAACGCAGCAGGATATGCCCGAACAGGAAATGAAAACAATTCCCTTGCATTACGTGACTATGACCAACTACGATGAAAAATTTAAAGGTGTAGAAGTACTTTACCACAAAGATGATTTGAAAATGACCCTCGGGGAAGTATTGTCTTTAAAGGGAAAGACGCAGATACGCATTGCAGAAACCGAAAAATATCCACACGTTACTTTTTTCTTTTCCGGGGGAAGAGAAGCTGTTTTTGAGGGAGAAAAAAGAATTTTAGTTCCGTCTGCAAAGGTCGCAACGTATGATTTGAAGCCCGAAATGAGTGCTCCTGAACTTACCGATGCTATCGTTCCCGAATTACAGAAAGGGGAAGTTGATTTTGTTTGTATGAACTATGCAAACGCAGATATGGTAGGGCATTCAGGCTTTTATGGCGCTATTGTAAAAGCAGTTGAAGCAGTTGATTCGTGTTTGCAAAAAGTAGTTGAGGCTGGGCTAGCCTCAGGCTATTCCTTCATCATTATTGCCGACCACGGCAACGCCGATCATGCCATAAACGCCGATGGTTCGCCAAATACACAGCATAGCACAAACCCTGTGCCATGCATTGTCGTAGATAACGATATTAAACAAGTTGCTGACGGCCGCCTTGCAGATATTGCCCCAACGGTTTTAAAAATTATGGGTATTGAACAGTCACCTGAGATGACTGGGAAATCATTGGTTTAGGTTCAATTCGGATCTCTTAATCCTGATATCACCAAATTTCTATCTTTGTCCATGAATCAAATTTTTGTTTCATGTCAAAACTTCCGCTAACAGTTAAAATACCTTGCTATCTTCTAAGCATTGTATTAGTTGTTCTAATTCTTATTTTCTCGAAGGATTTTCTTCTGCCAATTATACTGGCGGCACTTTTGTCTTTATTGCTATTCCCTTTATTCAGAAGACTTACCAAATGGAAGTTTCCAACCGTTTTGGCAGTAATAGTTACTATGTTGATTGTGCTTGTAGTAATAATAGGAACCGCACTTATTATTAGCAAAGAAATAAGTATGGTGGTAACCGACATTGGAAACTCAAGCGGAAAAATAAATGATAAAATAGCAGCATTGCAAAACTATATTTCTACCCGTTTTAATGTGGATAGTGCAACTGCTTTAAACTGGCTTTCCAATTCAAAGGATAAGCTGCTGGCGATAAGCGGCGAGGTGGCCTCTGGCGCACTTTCGCTTACAACCAATTTTATGGGCGGCCTTGTTGTGGTCATGGTTTATATATTCTGTTTTTTACTTTACAACCGTTCATTCCGCAGTTTTGCATTTGCTTTAATGGGCAGCGAGCGGCAGGATGAAGCCAGTTCAATAATCGGTAATATACAAAAACTAGTGCAGAATTATTTGATAGGATTGATTACAGTTATTTTTATCATTGGTGTTTGCAATAGTATAGGGCTACTAATAATCGGAGTTGACCACGCCATTTTCTTTGCATTTTTTGCCGCAATGATGACCATCGTTCCTTATATCGGAATATTTCTTGGCGCATTTCTTCCAATCATTTATATCCTTCTTACTAAAGATTCGGCATGGCCTGCATTGGGTGTTTTCGGCGTGTTTGCAACTGTTCAATTTCTCGAGTCAAATTTTATTACTCCTAAAATTGTTGGTTCTAAAGTGAGTGTTAATCCATTTGTTGCAATTGTTGCTTTAATAATTGCCGGTGAATTATGGGGGATACCAGGTATGCTTTTAAGTATACCGATGACTGCGATTCTAAAACTTTTACTTGATACCCGGCCAAAAACCAGAGCGTTGGGATATTTCTTAGGAAGCGAGTTTACCGATAAAAAGAATGACCCTGCTAAATTGTTTGGCAAACAACCCGACGAATCTGTACCACCAAAATAGAATTGGATTATGTCCGCTTATAAATATGAAGATGGGCTTGTAACAGAAAGGCTTTATACTCGTTTTTTAGTTTCAGATGATAGTAAAGAATGGGCCGGTTTTTTTGAAGATGAAGAGGCTATGCAGTATTTTCCAAATTTTGTTTCTTCCAATAAAGAAAAGGTAAATCCTTGGATTGAAAAGCAATTGATCCGGTATAAAGAAAAACGGTATGGTTTGCAAGCATTGATAAATAAAAACACCCGGGAGTTTATTGGACAATGCGGACTTCTATTACAGGAAATAGAAGGAAAGAAGGAGCTGGAAGTTGCGTATCACATTTTTAAAAAATATTGGGGGCAAGGATATGCACCCGAAGCTGCGAAAGCATTTTTAAATTATGGATTTGAAAATAAATTGGCTTCCTCCATTATTTCCATTATTGATATCAGAAACATAAACTCACAAAGGGTGGCAGAAAAAAACGGATTAATAAGAGAAAAACAAACTAGGTGGGCAGATTTGGATGTGTTTATTTATCGGATTAAAGTAATGCAAACCTAAATATATACTTAATGAATCTCAAATAAATAATTATCATGTCTGCTTATAAATATGAAGATGGGCTTGTTACAGAAAGGCTCTACACACGATTTTTAACGTTGGATGATATTGAACCCTGGACGAGTTTCTTTGAAGACCCTGAGTGCATTCAATACTTTCCATGGATTGGAAATGATTCTGCTAAGGAGCGCTCCAAACAATGGATTGAAAGGCAATTTGCACGACACAAGGAAAAGCGGTATGGCCTGCAAGCCTTAATCAGGAAGGATACTAATGAATTCATTGGACAGTGCGGATTGCTTATGCAAGATGTAAATGGAACATTCGAATTGGAAGTAGGTTATCATATTTTTAAAAAACATTGGGGTAATGGTTATGCACCTGAAGCTGCCAAATTATTTTTCGATTATGGATTTAAAAATGAACAAGCAGAATCCATTATTTCAATTATTCACATAGATAATCTCAAATCACAACGTGTAGCTGAAAAAAATGGGCTGGTAAGAGAAAAGCAAATTAAGTGGGTGGATATGGATGTATATATTTACAGGATGCACCAACCCAATTCCTGATCAGATTCACTTTTATTGTTATTTTTGTTCTTAACAAGTTACCCCGCCTATGCCTCAATTTAATGGAATGATACGAAGTAAGTTACCTAATGTGGGTACTACTATCTTTACTGTAATGTCTGCGCTTGCAAATGAATACAAGGCCATTAATCTTTCACAGGGCTTCCCGAATTTTGAATGCTCACCTGCACTTGTCAGCCTGATAAATGAGTATATGAAAAAGGGCATGAACCAATATGCCCCAATGCAAGGCATAATGCCTTTACGGGAAGCCATAGCCGAAAAAATGCAGGAATTATATGGAGCAAAATATAATCCTGAAAAAGAAATAAATATTACTGCGGGAGGCACAGAAGCTATTTATGCAGCCATCACTGCGGTTGTTCAGGAAGGTGATGAGGTTATAGTTTTCGAACCTGCTTACGATTGTTATGTTCCGGCTATTGAATTATCTGGTGGAATTCCAATTTACATACAACTAAAAGCCCCCGATTACTCAATAGATTGGAACGAGGTGAAAAAGAAGGTATCTCATCGAACCAGAATGATAATGATTAATACTCCGCATAACCCAACAGGCGCAGTTATGACCGAGAATGACATGAAGGAGTTGGAGCGGATTACTGCAGGAAGTGATATTATAGTTTTGAGTGATGAAGTGTACGAACATATTATTTTCGATGGGCTAAAACATCAGAGTGTATGCCGCTTTCCGGGACTTGCAGAAAGGAGTTTTATTGTGTTTTCATTTGGTAAAACCTATCACGCTACAGGCTGGAAAATGGGTTATGTGCTGGCACCGGAAAAGTTGATGATAGAGTTCAGAAGGGTGCACCAGTTTATTGTTTTTACGGTGAACACTCCTTTCCAATATGCACTTGCTGAATACATGAAAAATAAAAGCGAATATCTTGAATTGGGAAATTTCTACCAAAAAAAACGCGACTACTTTAATAATTTGATAAAAGCCTCTAAATTCAAATTTATTCCTTCATCCGGTTCTTATTTTCAATCGCTCGATTATAGTAAAATCACACAGGAGAAGGATACTGAATATGCGATAAGACTCACAAAGGAAGTAGGCGTGGCAAGTGTTCCGACATCTGTATTTTATCACGAGCCTGTAGATAATAAGCTATTGCGTTTTTGTTTTGCCAAAACAGATGAAACCCTTGAAAAAGCTGCCGAAAAACTCTGCAATGTAAAATGACAAGAGACCTTAAAATTACGATTGTTCAGACGAATCTCATCTGGGAAGATATAGGTGCAAATCTTGCTAACTTCCGCAAAAGGCTTGAAATTATTGAACCTTCAGCCACCGACTTAATTGTGTTACCCGAAATGTTCAACACAGGTTTCACCATGAATGCAAGTGCAGTTGCAGAATCCATGAATGGAAAAACAATGGAGTGGATGGCTAAACTTTCGGCTGAAAAAAAATCCGTAGTTACCGGAAGCATAGTTATAAAAGAAGATGACAAATTCTATAATCGCCTCATTTGGATGCGCCCTGACAGCACCTACGAATATTACAACAAGCGCCATACCTTCCGCATGGCAAAGGAAAACGAAACCTACGCCAATGGTGTGAGTAAGTTGATTGTTCATTTACATGGCTGGAAAATATGTCCTTTAGTTTGTTACGACCTGCGATTTCCGGTTTGGAGCCGTAATACCGGAGATTATGATTTGCTGATTTACGTTGCCAATTGGCCCGAAAGAAGAAGCTATCCATGGAGACAATTATTGATTGCTCGCGCTATTGAGAACCAGGTTTACGTAGTAGGCGTTAACCGTATTGGTAATGACGGAAACGGAGTTGAACATACAGGATATTCCGCTGTTATAAACCCGAAAGGAGAGCCAATTAGCACAACCCAGCCGAATGTTGAATCAGTAGAAACGGTAACACTTTCATATACTGAATTGGAAAAATTCAAAGAACATTTTCCAGTTGCGTTAGATGCAGATAAGTTCAGGATTGAATAAATATTTCTAACCTATTTCTGCAGTATCACTGGCTTGGTTACTAGGCCGTGTCTGGAATTAATCTGCATAATATAAATGCCATTGGCAACATTCCCCAAATGGATATTTAAGTTTTGGTTTTGTTTTACTGTATTTATAAATTGACTATAAATTTCTCTGCCTGATTCATCCATTATTTTCATGGAAGAATATCCTGTACCATTTAAAATAACATTCATATTTCCGTTCGATGGCATCGGATAAACATTTACATCAAAAGAATTATTTGAAGTATTCAAACCTGAAGAAACAATAATAATGCTGTCTTTTGCCGAACATCCATTTGAATCGGTTGCCGTTACATAATAGGTTCCATCACCGTGAACAATGGCCGTATCATTGGTGCTTCCGGTACTCCACAAATATGTTTTTGCACCTGATATTTTTAGTGTGTCAAGATTGTTTCCAATCGATAGTGTCGGTATTGGATTAACGGTTATTCTGATTGTATCCATTGCTTCACAAATACCTGATATGCCAATAACGGTATAGGTTGTAGTGGTTGTTGGGCTGCCTTTTGGATTAGGGCAATTAGTACAACTTAATCCGGTTGAAGGACTCCAGGTATAGGTTGTTGCACCACTCACGGAAAGTGTAGTTGAATCGTGCATACATATAGATGAAGCCCCTGAAATATGTAACTGCAAAGGAGAAGAAATTCCATATTGGTTTTCATAAGCACCCATATCAATCCTGCAAACAACTATTCTTGGATTCCCTCCTAAATCAGTCGATGGATAAAGGCTTGTCAAAGGGTCACCTGCATCAATACAAGGAGAATTACCTGTTGTTAAAGACCAGTCGGCAGATACACCATCAAAGCCTGCGCCCTTGCCTGATGAGGGAGAAACAAAATTTGGATTTGAATTAATATTGTTGGCATAAATTCCGTAATAAAAATTTCCATTTAAGCCAAAAGCAACTATGTCGCCATGTACATCGCAATAATAATAATTCGGAGTGCTCGGTTGGTCATTCTGAAATAATTCATTTCCACTGTCAGTAGCCGTATCTTCCCAATAAATGCAATTGCGTGAAACAGGGTTTGAAACAAGGTCGCAATACAATCCTCCACCATCATAAGCCCAATTATTAGAGATGGTTGTATTTATTATTAATGGGCTGGTATTGTTGCAATAAATGCCACCTCCGTACCCTGTAAGGGAAACCTTTTGCGCATAATTATTTGTAATAGTGTTATTGGAAATCGTTATTGCTACTGCTTGCACTAAATAAATTCCGCCGCCATTGCTGCCTAAAGCTGAATTGTTAGAAATAATGTTATCGGCAATATTGGCCCAAACAGTCGACTGGCAAACAATTCCCCCTCCTCCATAACCGGAGTTGCCATTTACGGCAGTGTCGTAACTAATAATATTATTTATAATAGATAGCGTGTCTCCATTAGCATCATAAATTCCACCACCGGGGCCATAAGGAACAGTATTATATGAAATAACATTATTGTCAATAGTGCCTTTGCTTGAGGACATGAAGATGCCTCCACCTCCGTTAAATCCTGAATTATATTGAATGGTATTACGTTTGATGGTGTAGTTATTTACAGATTCAATAGCAATACCACCGCCATAATCTGCTGAATTACCAATAATAGTGTTGTATTCAATTACCGGAGAGCTGCCATTAATAATAGCAATTGCGCCTCCGCCGCCTGTACTTGTCACCTGGTTTATGGTAATAGTATTGAATGTAATAATCGGGCTGCTTCCTGAATCACAAAAAATTGCACCTCCTCCATAATTGGGATAAAAATTTGCCTGGCAGTTCGAAATATAACAATGTGAAACGATAGCCTTCGACCACTTATCAAATAAAAGCGCACCGCCATTCTGAACGTAGTAGTTATTGCCGTTCGCCTTACCATATTGAATTTTGCAATACTCCAGTTTAGAGGTGTCATTAGTTGATTGAATGCCATAAAACCTAATACCATGCGAGCCATCAGTAGTATCGGTGGCAGTAAAATAAATAGTATCGGTAGGGGTACCAATTGCTATCAGTCTTCCCAACACATGTATATATGGAGTTAAACTTGTTTGGAAATTTACAGTCACTCCCGGGTCAATTGTTAGGGTAGAATCGTTTGGAATATAAACCGAATTTTGTATTAAATATGGAGAACCTGCAAGGGTCCAGTGTCCGCTGACTGTCGGTCCATTGATGATAGTTGAAGCTCTTAGAGTCATGAAGGAAGAGTGAATAATGAAGAATACAATTACAAGGGTAAGTTTTTTCATAGTGCTCTGTTTTTTAAATAAGTTAAATGGGAAAGAAAGCACTATCGCAGAACAGGAATCCGCCTCTATCGCAAGGCGCAATAATCTTTACAATTCTCAGATTGTACTAAGATACTCAAATTTTTGGGCATGTAGAGGAGAATTATTCTTGGGAAAATTACTAAATCATTAAATTATCAAATCGTCAAATTGAATTCTTGGCTATATTTGTAGAAAATTTGCAAAATGAAATTAAGTGAAATTATCGCAGTATCGGGAATGGCTGGTTTATATAAAACTGTAGCTCAGGCTAAAGGCAGTGTAATTGTTGAATCATTAGAGGACAAAAAGAGAATGCCTGTTTATGCTTCTCAACGTGTACATACCCTGGAGGCAATCAGCGTTTTTTGTACCGATAAGGACATTCCGCTTGCCGATGTATTTAAAAAGATAGCCGAAAAGGAAAATAAAGGCCCTGCCCTTGATCATAAATCTTCCGAAGCTGATATGATTAAATATTTAGGCGAGGTGCTCCCTGATTTTGATAAAGAAAGAGTTCATACTTCTGATATTCGTAAAATGCTGATGTGGTATAACATTCTTCAAAAGAACAATATGCTCGATTTTGAAGAAGAAACACCAGTAGCCGAAGGCGAAGAAGGGAAAGCCGATTTACCTGTATCTGAAAATGCACCGGTAAAAAAAGCTGCACCTAAGCACCAACAAAAGCAAAGCGCTCCTAAACCACAAAAGGCTGCAGGTGGCATGAAGCAAACTGTGCGTAAGACTGGGGTGGCATAAGCCAATTGCTATTTCTTCTTTTATTAAAGAACGCGACTTTGTCATTCTGAACGAAGTGAAGAATCTGTATTAAAACAGATGTTTCGCTTCACTCAACATGACAATTACTAGGAATTACTTCACAAACTCCAACACCGAATCCGTAATAAATTTCAGTGTCTCTTCATCCATTTCAGTATGGATAGGAAGAGAGATGACCGAAGCGCATAGCATTTCCGTTACCGGGAAATCTCCTGCTTTATAGCGTGGGTCTAAGTATGCTTTTTGTAAATGTAAAGGAACAGGATAATATATCATCGCCGGAATTCCTTTTGCAGCAAGGTGTTCACGTAGTTTTATTCTATCCACGTTATGCAATACCAACGTATATTGATGAAAAACGTGTGTGGAATGTTTACTCCTTTCAGGGGTTTTAATTTTTGGATTGTTCGCAAAAGCCTTGTCATAATAAGCGGCAACTCTTTGTCTGGCTTCACAATACTCATCCAAATGACGAAGTTTAATTCTCAAAATTGCCGCCTGTATACTATCCAATCTTGAATTCACACCAATATCATCGTGGTAATATTGTACTGTTGAACCATGATTGGCAATGGAGCGGGCTTTTTTAGCCAGTTCATCATCATTGGTAAACAATGCACCACCGTCTCCATATCCCCCTAAATTTTTAGATGGGAAAAATGAAGTAGTCCCGAAATGCCCTATGGTTCCACCTTTCACAGTAGTCTCATTTGAATAGGTATAGTCTGCACCAATAGCTTGTGCATTATCTTCTATTACAAATAAATTATGCTTTTTTGCTAATGACATTAATTCCTCCATCTCAGCACATTGTCCGAATAAGTGCACAGGAACAATTGCTTTTGTCTTTGGCGTAATGGCTTTTTCTATTGCTTCAATATTCAGTGTATATGTACCCGGATAAACATCCACCAAAACTGGTTTAAGCCCTAGTAATCCTATTACTTCAGCGGTTGCAACAAAGGTAAAGTTTGAGGTAATAACCTCATCACCTGCTTTCAAACCCAATGCCATCATAGCAATTTGCAAGGCATCGGTTCCGTTCGCACAAGGTATTACGTGCTTCGCTCCCAGATATTTTTCCAGTTCAGCCTGAAATGCCTTCACCTCCGGACCATTAATAAACGCTGATGAGTTAAGCACACCCGCAATGGCTGCATCAACTTCTGTTTTTATCTTTTCATATTGACCTTGCAGGTCAACCATCTGAATTTTCTTCGTGCCAGTTGTCATAATTTGTAACTTTTTAAATATGAAGCGTGTTTCACACGGCTTCTTGTGCCGCGAAGATAAGTATTTTGGGTTTTATTACGTCTTACCATATATTAACAGGCTGTTTTCAAAAAAAATCGTTATTTTGCATATCTAAATCAAATAATTATGGAAGGTGGAATGAGTGTTGGACTAATCGTTGTCCTTGTTTTAGGACTGTTTATTTTGTTTTCAAGCTTTGTAACAGTTCAGCAGGGATATATAGCAGTAATAACTGTTTTCGGAAAATATAAACGTATGCTTCGCCCCGGCTTGAATATGAAGATTCCTATAATTGAAAGTATTTACAGGAGGATTTCTATTCAAAATAAATCGGTGGAGTTGGAATTCCAGGCCATTACACAAGATCAGGCAAATGTGAATTTTAAAGCCATGCTTTTATATGCTGTAATGGACCAGCAAGAGGAGACAATTAAAAACGTTGCCTTCAAATTTATCGATGATAAAAACCTGATGCAAGCCCTTGTACGGACAATTGAAGGAGCTATGAGAAGTTACGTTGCAAATCTGAAGCAATCGGAAATTCTCGCACTGCGAAGCGAAATCGTGATTCACGTAAAGGAACAACTTGACCCAACCATTGCTACATGGGGTTATCACCTGCTTGATATGCAGTTGAACGATATTACATTTGATGAAGTAATTATTAAATCGATGGCGAAAGTGGTTGCGTCAAACAACCTTAAAGCCGCCGCAGAAAACGAAGGACAGGCATTACTCATTACTAAAACCAAAGCTGCTGAAGCGGAAGGTAATGCTATTAAAATTGCTGCTGAAGCTGAAAGACAGGCTGCACAATTACGCGGACAGGGTGTTGCATTATTCCGCCAGGAAGTTGCCCGTGGTATTCTGGAAGCCGCCAAGCAAATGGAAACTATCAATCAGGATATGTCTGTAATCATGTTCTCTATGTGGACGGAATCTATCAAGAACTTTGCAGAGGTAGGTAAAGGAAATGTTATTTTCCTTGATGGCTCTACCGAAGGAATGCAAAGGACTTTCAGGCAATTTATGGCAATGACTAATAAAGGACTGTTTGAAGACCTTTCTAAAATGCCGGATAAACAATAGGCGGACAATTCATGTAACCTGTAATGGATAGAAGAGTAAAAATTCTTTTTTCATCTGCTGTTTTCTTTTTCTCATTCTTGGCAGGTAATGCCCAGCAAGTAAGAGATTCAATTCCGGCTACAGGATTTCTGTTCCAGCTTTCGTATGCAGCACAATTGCCTGCCGGAGACTTAGCCAAACGGTTCGGTTTTAATTCAAATGTGGGTGGAGGCGTAGCTTATAAAACAAAATCAAACTGGCAGTTCGGTGCTGAGTTCTATTATTTGTTCGGAAATATAATTCATGAAACGGGTATATTTGACACCATTGCTACTTCTACCGGAAACCTTATTGCAAACGATGGTAACTACCCGGGGATTTCTTTTTTTGAACGCGGATTCGATATTCAACTGAGTGCCGGAAAATTATTCCCTGTTTCAAAAAACCTCAACTCAGGTATCCTTGTAAAGTTTAGTGCCGGGTATATACAGCATCACATCAATATTGAAATTCCCAGCGACTGGACCCCGCAGGTGGCCAATGATTATTTGCAGGGATATGACAGGCTTACAGCTGGGGTTTGCATTACCGAGTTTGTCGGGTATCAATATATAAGCAAAAAACTGTACCTCTGTTTCTTCGGTGGATTTGAATTTACCCAGGGATTTACGAAAAGCCTGCGCTATGATTTTGACCTGAAATCACAAAATACAACGATGCGTTATGACCTGCTGAACAGTATCCGTGTTGGATGGATGCTTCCATTATTACAAGAACATAAATTGAAGTTTTATACTTACTAATAGAATATGAACATAGCCGATTTTTTCAGCGACGAACAGAAACACCGGGTAAAAGCATCCATTGAAAAACTGGAGCAAAAAACCACGGGTGAAATACGATTGCATGTAGAAGGCGATTGCGAGGGTGATGCCTATCAATGTGCCCTGAATGCTTTTCACAGGCTGCACATGAACAAAACAAAACACCGCAACGCTGTGCTTTTTTACCTTGCCGTAAACCATAAAAAGTTTGCCATAGTTGGCGATGAAGGAATACATAAAAAAGTGCCTGACAATTTTTGGCATACTGTAAAAGACCATGTTATTTCGAACTTTAAGGACGGGAAATTTACCGAAGGAATTTGCGAAGGAGTAGACATGACAGGTGAAATGCTAAAACAGCATTTTCCGAAAAGTGGCAATGACAAAAACCAATTATCTGATGAAATATCTTATGGCAAATAACAAGTTAAAAGTTTATTCCGAATGGCTCCCTTTGGGGAAAGTTATAAAGTTCCTACAGTCGCGTATAACTTTTTGCTTTACTATTCTAGCTCTTAGCTCTTCAATCCTAGCTCTTAGCTCCTTTGATGCCATTGCCAAAGACCCATACAAATCAAAAATGCAAGGCATTCCGGATGCTCCAAACCCGCCAAAACTTGTAAATAATTTATGCAAATTCGATAAAATATCACCTGAACAGGAAAATGCACTGGAGGAAAAATTGAAAGGGTTTTCAGATGCAACTTCTAACCAGATTACAATTGTAATAATGAGCTCTGATGCCCTTATGGGCAACGAGCCTGCTGAATTTGCGCATGAAATTGGGCAACAGTGGGGGGTAGGTCAGGAAAAACTCCAAAATGGAATTGTAATTTTATTAATTCCCGATACCCATAAAGTTTTTATTGCTACGGCTGGTGGCCTTGAAGGCGCTATACCGGATGCAACCTGCGAAAACATTATTCAAAATGAGATGATCCCCAATTTTAAAAAGGGAGATTATTACTCTGGGCTCGACAAGGCTTTGGATGCGTTAATGGGCTTGGCCAAAGGCGAATACAACAGCAATCAGTTTGCAAAGAAAGATGGGCAAAATAGTAAGGCTGTAGGATTGATATTTGCAATCATTGTATTCCTTTTAGTATTCATTCTTACCAGACGAGGCGGTGGCAAGGGCGGAATGACTATAGGTAGTCCGGGTATATTTTTCTGGGGCGGAGGCTTTGGCGGCGGAGGTGGCGGTAGCAGCTTTGGCGGAGGTGGTGGTGGAGGCTTTGGTGGTTTTGGCGGCGGCGGCGGTTTTGGCGGCGGCGGAGCAGGCGGGAGTTGTTAATGCTATTATTGTATTTTCAATTGCCACGGCCTTTAGGTTGTGGATTAAAATAAAAAAAGAATTTTGGGCTTTGGCCTAGAAAAATTCACTAACTTTTTGAACACTTTCAAGTAATGATTACTGATTTATTTAGTAGTAAAAACTGTAGGCAATTAAGAAATACCATTTTACCAATAGTAATATTAGCTGTTGTATCATCTTGTAATAATAAATCTATTAGGAAAGAATTCTATTCAGACGGAACTTTAAAAGCCCAGTATAATTTATTAAATGATAAACCAGATGGATTAGCAAGCTTTTATTCCTCAGATGGAAAATTAGTAGTGGAGGCAAATTACAAGAATGGTTTACAAGAAGGGCTAACAAAGTCGTATTACTCCAGTGGTAAAATAATGAAGTTAGTTTTTGTTCACGATGGAATACCCCAAGATACCCAGAAAATTTATTGGGGAAATGGAAATATTCAGGAGGTTTGTTTCTTGAAAGATGGTGAAAAAAATGGAGAAATCAGCGTATTTTTTTCGAATGGGAAAATCCATCTAAAAGGTACTAGGCTTAATGGAAATAAAGATGGATGTTGGGAAATATTTGATTCAATAACTAACAGATTAAGGAGTGTAGCTTTTTATAAAGATAATGCGATGGTCAGTGAAGTTGACACCAATGATTTTAATTTGAAAACATTTAAAAATGAAAGTTTACCATTTTCAATTTCAATTCCACGAAATTGGAAACTTAGTTTAAGTTACCCAGGAGTTTTGGTTGTTGCTGTTAAACCAAATGCAATAGGGGAAGATTCCATTCCAATTGCCATAACTGTTTCAAATGGCGGTTCTTTGGATGGAAAGTCACTTCAGGAATATATCAGTGCTAACCTTAAGGGGTTAACAGAAAAACGCCAACTCACAACATTAATTAATAGGGAGAATATATTTGTTAATGGAAGTGAATATGAAGATATTATATTTATAGGAAATATTGGAAACCACAAAATAGGAGACTTGATGGCGAATATATTGATAAATAATACTGTTTATATATTTTCATGTACTTGCCCATCTGAAAAAATACAATCGTATAAATACTTATTCGAGGAAATGATTAAGAGTATTAAATTTAATACCTAACTAGTAGATAGCCCCTAAAACCCCGTTACCCTAACTTGTAGTTACTGGGTTTCTAATCTTTTAAGCTTTGCTTAAAAATTAACTCCCAACTAAACACAGTGTAGCCTATACGACGGGCTTATCTTGTTTGAATTATTAATATTAGATATAAAATAACCATTAATTAGATACCACTAATTAATGACTTTTGGTTATTGCTAGCAATGAAATTTGCAAAAAAATATCTCGCTTCTGTGTGTATTTTCTTTGCGAACATTAAATGAAAACGTATTTATTTTTTTAAAAGTCATTGACTTTTTCCAAAATCGTTTTTTCATGCATTATTTTTGTATCATGAAAACAAAAATCAGGGCAATCCTACAATCAATTCTGGGAATATTATTTTCATTGTTCTATTGCTTTCCATTGCAAAAAGCAATAGAATTCTTCATAATGCGCTATAAGTCAATAATATACAAAATCAGGTTTTGTTGCTGCTTATTGCAATTTCATTGTATTTCCATTGCAAAAGCCATTGCTTTTTATTGCATTTTTTGGCCTGTTTTTTCAATAAAAAGCGGTTAAATCTTAGTGAAACTTAGTGTTCTTAGTGTCTAAGTGGTGAATCTTTTTCACTTTTCATTTTCCCCTCCCTAAACTCCCTTCATCGTTTTCGACAACGAGCGTATAGCAAGCACTAACCCAATTAATACAAGAATAGCACCCATCATAAACGGTGCGCCGGGAAAATAAGGATGTCCGTCGGTAGTATAGTATTCAAACAGGTAGCCCATTAATAATGGCCCTGCAATAGAGGTGAGGCTTATTAAACTGGTAAGCCCTCCCTGCAATTCGCCTTGTGCATTAGGCGGCACCTGCCCGGTCATAATTCCCTGCAAAGCTGGTCCTGTAATTCCTCCAAGGCAATAGGGAATGGTGAAGGCAAACATCATCCATGTCTTAGATGCAAATGCAAACAGGCTAAACCCGATTACATAAAATGCAAAACCAAGGTAAACGGATCTCTTATTTCCCAACTTTGGATTAATGATACGTATTAATCCACCTTGCACTATACTCACCATCACCCCGACAAATGCGAGTGACATACCTACCATACGTTCATCCCACTTAAATTTGAATTGTGTGTAATAAACCCATGTAAACTGTGTGGCATGAGCAGCTAAGTAAATGCAGACAATTGCGCCAATCATTCCCAAAACTACAGGATATTTTTTCAGTTGTAGCAATGTTCCGACAGGGTTAGCCCTCTTCCAGTCAAACTTGCGGCGGTGTTCTATAGCAAGTGATTCGGGTAAAACAAAGTAACCATAGAGACAATTAAGCAAGCTAAGCCCTGCACAAAAATAAAACGGAACCCGCACACCGTAATGGCCAAGCATACCACCAATAAACGGTCCAATGATAAATCCTAACCCGAATGCCACACCCACTATACCAAAGTTTTGGGCTCTTTTCTCAGGAGGGCTTATGTCGGCAATATAGGCTGTGGCAGTAGTAAAACTTGCGCCTGCCATCCCGGAGATTATACGGATAATAAATAGCCACAGTATAGTTGGGGCATAAGCAAGAACAAGGTAATCCAATCCAAACCCGAGGAGCGATATAAGCAAAACAGGTCGTCGTCCGAAACGGTCGCTCAGTCCACCTAAAACCGGAGAAAACAGAAATTGCATAACAGCATAGATGGTGGTTAGCCACAAACCATAAGGTACAGCCTCATTAACGGTCTTTAAATGCGTTAAAGTCATTATGAGTTTAGGGGTAACAGGAATAATTATACCCCACCCGGTTATATCAATCAGGAGGGTAACAAAAATGAAACCTAAAGAAGCTGTACGTTTATTAAGCATGGGGTAAAACGTGGTAAAAATAGTATTTTTATTTACTCATCTCCTACCCCTTCTCTACTAGTAGAGAAGGGAAAAAGTCATTTTGCAATCGTTTTGTATTTGCTCCCTCTCTATTTGATAGAGAGAGGGTAGGGGGTGAGCATCCGAAAACTTTTCAAATACTCACATCCTATTAAGTGCATTTTTTCTAAGTTTGTCCTTGTAAACTATAAACGAATATGGCACAAGATGTAATTTTTGGGTTGATTGAAGAGGAACGCGAAAGGCAAATGCGTGGTCTGGAGCTTATTGCTTCGGAGAATTTTGTGAGTCAGAATGTAATGAGCGCAATGGGTTCAGTGCTTACCAACAAATATGCGGAAGGCTTGCCCGGAAAGCGCTATTATGGCGGTTGCGAAGTGGTAGACAAAGTGGAACAATTAGCTATTGATCGTGCCAAGGAATTATTTGGTGCCGTATGGGTGAATGTGCAGCCACACTCAGGTGCACAAGCGAATGCATCGGTAATGTTGGGTGTTTTAAAACCCGGCGATAAGATATTAGGATTTAACCTTTCTCATGGAGGACACCTTACGCATGGCTCTCCGGTTAACTTCTCCGGAAAGCTTTACACTCCTGCCTTCTACAGTGTAGAACAGGAGACAGGAAGAGTGAATTATGATACCATTCTGGAAACTGCATTACGCGAAAAGCCAAAACTTATTATTTGCGGCGCATCAGCATATTCAAGAGATTGGGACTATAAAAGATTACGTGAAGCAGCCGATGCCTGTGGTGCCCTGCTGATGGCAGATATTGCGCATCCAGCAGGACTTATTGCTAAAAAGCTATTGAGTGACCCGCTTCCATATTGCCATATAGTGACTACTACAACTCATAAAACATTGCGTGGCCCTCGCGGTGGAATGATAATGATGGGTAAGGATTTTCCTAATCCGATGGGGATAACTACTCCTAAAGGAGAAATCCGAATGATGTCCTCCATACTTGATTCGGCTGTGTTTCCGGGTACACAGGGCGGTCCGTTGGAGCACGTAATTGCCGCCAAAGCAATTTCTTTTGCCGAAGATTTAGACAGCAGTTTTGAAACGTATGGCAAGCAAGTTATTGCCAATGCCCGTTTGATGGCAAAGTGTTTCATGGATAAAGGCTACAACATTGTATCGGGTGGAACAGACAACCATTGCATGTTGATTGACCTTCGCTCGAAAAACCTGACGGGTAAATTAGCAGAGAATACTTTGGTAGCAGCGGATATTACAGCTAATAAGAACATGGTTCCCTTTGATGATAAATCACCCATGGTAACCTCCGGAATACGTCTGGGAACAGCCGCAATTACTACTAGAGGTATTACAGAAAAAGAAATCCCTTTGGTGGTTGAGTTGATTGACGAGGCTTTGATGAACAACAGCGATGCAACAAAAATTAAGAATGTGAGAGAGAAAGTAAATTCCTTAATGAAAAACTACGAATTATTTGCCTGGTAAATATTAAACTAAATTCTTGTTATGATAAAAAATATACTAACCATTTTTACCGCACTTGTCCTTGCAGGAACGCTTTCGGCACAGGATACTGCGCATCATGCGACAGGTGGTAATGATACGGTAAAAGCAACTACCCTGCAACCAGCCCAAGGCGCAGAAGTAAATTATAACAGTGGTATTGCCGATTTTGGCAAAGGCGATTTCAACGCTGCTGTCAAAGATTTTGACCAGGCAATTACGCTGAAACCTGATTTCGAGCAAGCCTATCTCAATCGGGGTAATGCTAAATTCAAATTGAAAGATTATCCGGGTGCATCAGCTGACTATACTAAAGCTACAACCCTTAATACTACTGATGACAAAGCTTGGTATGGTTTGGGAATGGTGCAAAATATTTCTGGCACCAAAGAACAGGCTATAGATGCTTTCTCTAAGGCAATTCTTGCAAATAATAAAAATGCCGAGTCCTATTTTTATAGGGGAGAAATTAAGTTCCAGATGAAGGATTATCAAGGAGCGATGGATGATTTCTCGAGTGCTATCGCCAATAAACAGGATTATGCAGATGCCTACAATGACCGTGCCAGTTGCAAAACTGAATTGAAAGATTACAAAGGTGCAATTGATGATTACAACAAATCTAATGCAATCAGTAAAAATGCATACACCTATAATAACCTTGGCAGTGCTCAACGTAAATCAGGCAACAACGATGATGCCATTGCTTCATACAGTTTAGCAATTGCGCTGAAAGCAGATTATTTTGAAGCTTACAACAATCGCGGTACATCTAAGTTTAATAAAGGAGATTACGATGGCGCAATTGTAGATTTCAACAAAGCAATTGAATTGAATGCCTCCTATAGTATAGCGTTTAATAACCGTGCATCAGCAGAATATAAACTCACCAAATATCAGGATGCAAAGAACGATTGCGATAAAGCAATTACGCTCAATCCGAATTACGGCTATGCTTACCTGAACCGTGGAATAGCGGAAGAGATGCTTCGGAATCCATCGGATGCATGCACCGATTGGAAAAAAGCAGTCTCCCTCGGAGTTACTGCTGCTGCTGACTATACACAAGATTGCCAATAATAATTTTGAATAAAAAGAACATGAAAAAATATTTATTCATATCCATTTCTTTTGTTGCGCTTTCTGTATCAGCTCAGCAAAATGTAACCTTTGAAAAGAAGAACTTTAAAGATAATGTAAAGGGCTTCAAACAAGCCATGGATTCTATAGATCAGGGCCAGGTATATTATAAAATGGGGCCTTCGAGATATTACATGGCAATACCCTATTTTCTTGCAGCGGAAAAATTTAACCCGGATAATGACCAGCTTAATTATTTAATAGGGGTATGTATGCTTTCGCATAATTCCCCTACTAAAACTTCGGCTTTGCCGTATGTGCAAAAGGCTTATAAAATAAACCCCGCCGTGGCCCCCGACATTCATTATATGTTGGGCAGAGCCTATCATTTAAATATGGAATGGGAAACTGCTAAACAGGAATATAGCGCCTATTTGCAAACACTCGACTCGAAAAAAAATGCTGACCAAATAGCTGATACCAAAAAGAAAATTGAAGAGTGTAATAACGGAGCAATATTGGTGCAGCACCCGGTCCGAGTATTTATTGATAACGTTGGACCTAACATAAATTCAGAGTATCCGGAATATGGCCCTATAATTTCAGCGGATGAATCTGAAATGATTTTTACGTCCAAAAGGCCTACCACTACTGGTGGAAAGCTTGATGATTATGACGGTCAATATTTCGAAGACTTGTATATATCTTATTTTAAAAATGGAAGTTGGAGTCTCGCTCAGAATATGGGGAATCCAATCAATAGGAATGAAAATGATGCTACTGCCGGAATATCTCCGGATGGACAAACCTTATATGTTTACCGGGAAGGCGATATTTATGAAAGCCATTTGAAAGGTTTAACATGGACAAAACCTGATCACATGAGCGGCAAAATAAATACGAACTCAAAAGAAACAACCGTAAGTCTTGGCCCGGATGGCAAAACACTTTATTTTGTGAGTGATAAACCTGGTGGATTTGGAGACCGGGATGTTTATAAAACAGTTGCAGATGCGAAAGGTAGGTGGGGAGATGCCGAAAATTTGGGCCCTGTAATCAATACCCAATATGGAGAAGAAGGTGTATCAATTCAGGCAGATGGTAAAACTCTTTATTTCAGTTCTCAGGGACATAATTCGATGGGTGGATATGATATTTTCAAATCCGTTTATTCAAATGGACATTGGTCCGATCCGGAGAATATTGGCTACCCGATAAATACACCGGATGATGATGTGTTCTTTTCTATTTCAGCAAGTGGAAAGCATGGGTATTATAGTTCAATCCGCAAGGACGGGCATGGTGAAAAGGATATTTATATGATTACATTCCTTGGCCCTGAAAAGCCCGTTGTTCAAAGTAACGAAGACGATTTGCTTGCCGGAAAAGGCGCTGTTGCCGATGTTATGATGACCGCGGCGGTGGCTGTGAACACTCCTAAAGTTACCTTGCTTAAAGGTGTAATAACTGACTCAATGACTCACAAACCAATTGAAGCATCTATTGAATTGGTGGATAATAAAAAGAACATTGTAATTGCAAGTTTCCTCTCGAACAGTACAACCGGAAAATACCTTGTATCATTGCCTGCGGGTATTAATTACGGTATCGCTGTTAAGGCAGAAGGGTATCTTTTCTATTCTGCAAACTTTGATATTCCTGACACTGCGAAATATATTGCCGTTGAGAAAAACGTAGCTCTGCAACCGCTTGATATTGGCAGCCGCATTGTGTTACGCAATATTTTCTTCGACTTTAACAAAGCAACACTTCGTGATGAATCTACCGCAGAGTTGGATAGACTTATTAATCTGCTTACAACTTATTCTTCACTCAAAATTGAAATCTCCGGCTTCACTGATAACAAAGGCTCGGCTGAATACAATCAGCATCTTTCTGAAGCCCGTTCGAAATCGGTTGTTGATTATTTAATAGCACATGGAATACCTTCAGCAAGGTTAACCTACAAAGGCTATGGAAAAGATAATCCGATAGCTACAAACGAAACAGATGAAGGCCGCCAGCAGAACCGGAGAACGGAATTTAAGATTACTGGGAAATAGTAGTATTTAATTTTTGTGCCTTTTTTGGGAATCTTTATAAATATTGTCCCAGGCTTTTTTAGTTAATACTGCAAGTTGGTCTGTTTTACAATCCCAAAGGCAAACGTAGTTTTCCGAAATAACAATATGTTGTTTCCATCTTGCCAGTTTCTCATATAGCATAAGGGTACAGATGTCAGTAGATGTTATGAAATCGCCGGTTTCCGGCAAATGTGAATGCATGGTAATTAAATCTGTATCTCCCTTTGGGGAATTAATTGTAATAATGTTTTGATGAAGGCGTTTCTTTTGTAATAGTTTACAATTCTTGTCAAACGTGAGAAGGTAATCATTGCCGAAAATTACAACTCCATTGTTTTTGGGCCCTGTTAAAACATACACCTTACGCTCACTATTATCAACCACGGGTATAAAATTATATTCTGTATTTTCATAATATTTAAACAAAGTATCTCCCTTGATTGCAGCCTTGGCATTTGTTCTGAGTTGATATAATTCCAGTTCAATGGGGGTAAATTCTCGCTCCGAACCATCCATTTTTGCAGTTCCGACATTGTAAGTACTATCAAATGATATGGTGCCAATTACTTTTGGCGCTTCACCTTTTGAAAAGAAAATACACTTAGAAATATCATTCTCTGTATAAGAGAAATAACCTCCAATATTTTCAACCTTGTCTTTGAATTTTTCCAAGAATAAATCAGTTCCATACCATGACGCCATCTCAGATCTGTAAAGCCTCCTTCCTTCATCAACAATAGTTGCTGTTTCTTTTTCAACCTTGGTCTGACCAAATGATGAAATGAAAAACAGTACACCGGATAATGTTAGAATAAATTTATTCATGTAAATCAGTTAATAAATTTAGATAGGGTTCTTATAGAGGTAAATATAACGAAATTGAATTGGATGAGAAAATATTCTATGCTTGGTACAATTGAATTAGATAACCTTAATTTAAAAAGAAAAGCCCACCTTTAAGATGGGCTTTCTGAAAAAAATAAAACCGGTAATTTATTTAACTCCTAACGCAAGTTTCTTGGTGAAGTTATTTTTTTGGTTCTTCACACTAAGGATATAAATACCCGGACTTAATGTTGTATTTAAAAGGATTTCATTACTGCCTAAAGCAACTGAATGGTTTTCGTTAACGATTGTTTGACCAAGTAAATTAGTTAAAGAGATATCAAAATTATCTGCTGAAATGGCATTAATTTCTATGGTTATGGCGTTTGATGTGTTATAAGCACTGATAGTAGTTTGGTTTGCACCCACACCGCAACCTGAAAAAGGAATTGTTTTAACTAAGGTGGTAGCATTATCGAAATCCGTTTGGTAAAGGAAGTAATATGAAGTTCCTGCCAAAGGCGAATTATCATTTAAAGTATAATTCTTAGGCAAGCTGGAAGTACCTGCTCCTGCAATGGTTCCAACTGTTTCGAAGTGAATATTGTCACTTGATTTTTTTATGGTATAATAGTCATTATTAAGTTCAGATTGAGACGTCCACGCTACAACAGCAGAGTTATTCTCGCATTGAACCGTAAAAGCACTGATTTCAATAGGGAGAGGAGAATTGGAATTGCTCAGAGTCCAGGAACGATATAAGTTAGTGTTGGTAACAGGTCCTGAATAAGTATTACCAATAGTTGCAGGTCCGTTTGCCGAGAAGGTTCCGGCCTGACCAAGCCAATCACCCCAACTGCCCTTATTAGGAATAGTTATGTTATAACGTTGAGCTAAAAAGAACGATTCAATATTACTTACGTTAAGACCATTAACTTCAGAAGGAATCCCGTTCTTGCTTATATAGCTAAAAGAAATTCCCTGATTTATTAAAGAAGGTTTTACGTTATAAGAAGCTGCGCTGTCCATCCAGAAGCGATCAACCACTTGGTATGAGTCATCGATAGGAGTTGGTTGGCTGTTAGCAGGAATAATTGGCCCCATATTGCCAACATCCATAGGCATTGAAGCGGAATTTAAGGCAGGTGTATGATAAGTTGAAAAGTCAAACCAGGCAGCACCACCGCTATGAATACCTGCAGTTCCTATTTCCATTGTTTCAGGGAGGTAATAGGCATTTGAATATCCAAATGGAATTGTATATAAACCTGTATTTTGGTCAATATACCACCTTACTATATTAAATTCACCTTCAGAAACAATCCAGCCGTTGCCGGGAACAGTAGCTGCATTTGATGGATTGCCTATAACAAGATAAATTGGCTTCGCCTTTGTGCCACCATTCTGAACGACATATCCATTATTAAAATTAATTGCGGCCTGACCAAAAATAAAGCCGACGGGTAATAATAAAAAGGGCAGTATTTGTAATAGTTTTTTCATGGTACTTTTATTTTAACGTCTCAAATGTAGTAAATTAATTGTCAATTCCAAATGATTATTATCAATATTTTAATTAGTGAGGGGAGTTTGTGCTTATTTTTGAGGGATTATTTTCAATAGGTTGCTCGGTAATTGCAGATTCTTTATTTTTTGATAGTAGCAACTGATCTGCAATCGATAATTGCTTGATTGGCAAACTGCTAGATGTTCCCTGATTCACTTTATTCAAAGAATCCAGAAGTATATCAGCTATTCCTTTTGCGCGCGGGATATTTGCAGAATTAGTGCTCTGAATATTATTTTTTGCTTTCAATAAACTATCAGCTATTTGGCAAAAACTTTTATTCGCATAGAATAAAAGTAAAAAACCAACAAAAAGAAACTTAAGGTTCATCTTAAATCTAGGGTTTAAGGTTAATAATGTATCAATACTTGGCCATTAGCCGCCACACTACTGCCATTTGGACCACCACCCATATTATTGGTAGTTGTAGTTGTTAATCCTCCTACATAATTACTGCCGCCGCCGCCGCCGCCCCATACAGCTCCGCCGCCGCCATAGTAACCGCCGCCGCCGCCGCCGCCGCTGTTTGAGCATGTTCCTGCAGCTCCACCAATTCCTAAGACACCATTAGATGCAGTGCAATAGCCCGAGTAAAAGCCGCCAATGCCGCCGCCTACCTGACTGCCACCTGCACCCGGAGGGTTTGGATTTCCGCATTGTAGTGCATTATTTTCAGTCCCGCATTCACCTGTAGCAGATCCTCCTCTCCCACCATTTTCCGTAGCACAACCATAGTTGTAGGCCATTCCACCACCACCACCGGCAACAACTACACGATTTGCCAATCCATAGGGTGTAACCCTAATATCGGAGGCACCACCACCGCCACCACCACCGTAAGATGGGCTAGGTGCACCGGCGCCACCGCCATTAAAACCACCGGCTGCTGCCACGTTTAAAGCAGTTCCTTTGGCACCACCACCACCAACAAATATTTGGTATGTGGTACCAGCAACAACTGCCATTGTGCCAATTACAGTACCACCTGTTGCAGGATAAGTACCACTATATGCACCACATAATGCATCAAGCGCACCCTGAGCACCATATAAAGTTACCGTAATTGAGCTAACTCCACAAGGAACAGTCCAGTTTTGGGCAGCACCTGTATAATTAAAAGTCAGCGTTGTATTAAGAATTGTTGCACAAGAGGATGATGTGACAGTTAAACAAGAAGTTGCACTATTACCGCATGCATTTGTAGCATAAACGCAAATTGTGTATGTACCTGCTGTTGCTGTGCTGGTAATAGTAGCTGAAGTTGTTCCTTGACCTGCAGTTACATTTGCGAGAGCAGGGTTGGAAGTTGTCCAGGTATATGATGTTGCGCCTGCAACAGTAGCAATAGTGTAAGTGTTTGCAGTGCTTATTAAAGGTGCTGAAGATCCGGAAGGTACTGCAGGAGTTGCAGGAGGGGTGCTCAATACTATTGCAAGCGTGCTTACACCACTGGTTCCGCAACTGTTACTTGCGGTAACCGTAATATTTCCTGATGTAGTTCCGAATGTTACTGTAATTGAGGTTCCTGTATTCGCTGTAATTGAAGCCCCGGCAGGTACAGTCCAGTTATAAGATGTAGCATTAGGGA
>CAIUPO010000134.1 GCA_903901055.1 uncultured Bacteroidota bacterium | reverse complement strand
TACTGCTTTTTTTGCTTTGAGGTATATCGGCTCAATCGTTGTCTTGTTACTGTCGGCTCTTCCATTGCTTGTTTTTTGGGCAACAAAAGTACTGTGCATTTAAGCCGCTGTCAAGATGTACTTGGTGGTATGCTTACGAATAAACAGTAAATACTCCTTTGTTAGGGACTGGATAAACACTTATGCCACCTTGATTTGAAATATCATTTATTCCTGCGGATGTGGCAACTTTACGGATCTTGTTTCCATTAATATCAGCAATAAACAAGTTGCCAGAGGCATCATATAACACATCAAATGGTTTGTTTATTTCAGCTGCACTGGCTTGTCCTCCGTCTCCCGATTCACCTGCAACGCCATTTCCAACAAATGAATTTATAATACCGGAAGTATTTACCTGCCTCAAAACGTTATTGCCACGGTCGGAAAGACACATATTGCCGGCTGCATCAAATGTGAGTGAAGTAGGATAATTTAATTCGGCTGCGGTTGCCGGGCCTCCATCTCCGGAAAAACCTGCGACTCCATTACCTACAGCCGTGCTGATGATTCCTGAAGTATTAATTTCCCGCACTATGAAGTAGGTCCCGTCAATCATATAAAGATTGCCCGAAGCGTCAAATTTAACCTGATAAGGCAATCCAATTTCAGCTGCTGAAGCAGGTCCGCCATCACCCGTATATCCTGCGGCTCCATTACCTGCAATAGTGGTAATGATTCCAGTAGTGGTATCAATCTTACGGATGGCATAATTGAGCCAGTCACTAATATAAAGATTTCCGTGCGTATCAAAAGTTACCGAACGTGGTAAATGAAATTCCGCAGCTGAGGCAGGTCCGCCGTCTCCGCTATAACCTTGTACATGGTTACCGTACACGGTAGTAATAATGCCCGATGTATTTACTTTGCGGATTACGTTATTACCTTCATCGGCAATATACAGATTTCCGCTACCATCGAATATAATTCCATCTGGGCCTGATATTTCTGCTGCGGTAGCTTGTCCTCCGTCACCACTATATGCAAACACACCGCCAATTCCAACAACGGTTGTAATAATTCCGGTGTTTTTATCAATCTTGCGAACAACAGAGTTATTGCCTTCGCCTTCATAAAGGTTTCCTGCGGCATCCATTGTTAAAACCATAGGTTGGTTAAGCTCGGCTGCTGTGGCTTGTCCGCCGTCGCCGCTAAACCCCAATGTGTCAATACCAGCGTATGTGGATATAGTCTGGGCTTTGGCTCCAACGCCAAACAACAAAGTGAAGATTGCAATTTTGTAAATGTTTCTTTTCATAATTCAGGGTTTAAATGGTTGAGTGGCGTTATCTGTATTTTGGTAAAGATAACACTAAATATTTAGCACGGAAGTGACAGCAATAACATTTTATTGCAACTTCAATGTCAATTGAATATGTGGCATCTTATTTCCAGTGCAACCATTAAAAATGCAACAGGTTTACACGGTTCCCTTCTTTTGCCCCCAAGTGGTGTAAAATTCAGTTTGTTTCTTTTTGAACTTAGGTACAGAGCGCAACGGTTCACATTCTTTAAGTGTATCATGAAGTTCTTTCGGCAAGGCCTGATATATTTTGGTTCCTTCTTTTTTCCAGACTTTCATTTCTTCACTCACTTCTTTAATAATGCGTGCAGGGGTTCCTACTGCAAGCATCCCCGCAGGGATAATCATATCTTCCGGAACAAAACAGAGCGAGCCAATAATACTGCCTTCGCCAATATCGGCACGGTCCATAATAACGGAGTTCATACCGATAAGCACATCTTTGCCAATGTGTGCGCCGTGAATGATGGCTCCATGGCCTATGTGAGCGTTCTCTTCCAATATTACAGTTACCCCTGGAAACATGTGAATGGTGCAGCTTTCCTGAACGTTGCAACCGTCTTTAATAATTATTTCGCCGAAGTCGCCGCGGATGGCGGCACCGGGGCCTATGTATACATCTTTGCCAATAATTACATTGCCAGTTACACTGGCAAGCGGATGTACAAAACTCGATTTGTGTACGACTGGTTTATAACCTTTAAATTCAAAAATCATAGTGAGTGAATAGTGAAAAGTGATTAGTGAAGAGTGAATAGTGAGGAGTTTTCATTTTTTTCTAGAGGTTTTTACTGTTGCTACTAACATCGCCATTTATTCTTGCAAGTCTTTGCTAAGACTATTGAACATCTTAGCGTCAATATAACCTGAATCATTTAATAAGCAAAGCCAATATACAGTTTCATTTGCTTCTTTCAGAGCTATGCTCATTTTTGAAGAGAAATCTGCTTTACTCTGTCCGAACTCAGATTCACATATTAATGCTCCAATTGCAGTTCCCGAACGCAAAATTTGTTTACTCATCACAAACTCTTTCTTTTCACTGGTAAGATATTTGTAAAGATTTATTATCCTCAATGCAAAACTATAGCTTTTATCTTTTAAAGGGCTTTTCATAAACTTAGAATAAACTATTCACTATTCACTTTTCACTTTTTGCGCCTGTTTTTCTTTTCGTATTTCTCATTCAACTTTCTGTTTTCCGCAATCATCTCAATCACCTTTTTAATACGGCGTTCTTTGGTTTCCGCTTGCTTTGCATCGGTGATATATTCGGTGTATTCGCGCTTATGCGATGGAGCCAATTTATCAAAATACATTTTCAGTCCGGTGTGTTTGTTGAGCGCCCGTTGCAACTCTTCCGGAATTTCTACAACTATTTTTTTCTTTTCGGGCTTAAGTCCTTGCTTATTCAATTCAGCAGCCTCTCTAAAATACTCCATAATTTTCTCATCGTCAATTACAGATGATTCATAAAAATGGATGCTTCGGTTGCCTGTATTATCCTCGCCATCGTTAAATAAGGCATAAGGGTCTTCCATTAAACTACCTTTAAAGAACACCAGTTTCACATGCTTTTTGAAACCCCACACTCCGCACACCATTCCGTTCACGTTAAAGTTGGGTCCCCATTTCCAGTCTTCTTTCACTTCGGGCAAAGCCTTATGGATAAGGGCGCGCAGGTGTATGCAGAATTTTTTCTGAAAGCCCGTGAATTTTTCAAAGGCTTCATCAATTTCTCTGGAGGCATTGGGATTGATTGTAGGCACGTATAATCAGGAATTAATAATTAGTAATTAGGAATGGTGATTGTAAAGATAAGTAATTAAGGAAATTTAGTTTTCTAAATTATCCCACAAGTTGAAAGAAATTGTAAATTAAATACCCGAATTCAATTACGGTGACTAGTAGAAAGGCGATGCTCCAGCGTATTGCTGGCTTCGTATCGATAATTTTTCCGATAAGGGAAAAGAACACAATTACCCACACTAATAAATGAAAACCAAATGCGAATATTGCGGCTTTATCTATAATACGTTCCAGTAAATTTGAAGTTATGTATATCCGCCAATAGTTGAAATCGAGAATAAACAATAGCTCAATTACAAACATTAAAATATAAAGTGTAGAAATATGTTTATTGAGGAAGGGTTTCATTATTTATGAGGATGAGGTAAGAATTGGCCAATCTCTAATAAAATCAAAATAGAATTAATAACAATGAAAACAAGACACCACCGGTGTGTACTTTTTTCTGTTATTACATTCGTAAAAATTCCCAAGAAAATGTTTGCTAAAAAAATGAGAAGTTGAAGTAATATACCAATTCCGACTATATCTAACATAGCAAGGCACATTGCCCATAAGTGATGCACTTCAAAATAATACTGCGTTGGTATTACTATTATGTTGAAAGTAAAAAATGCAATATATATTTTAACAATATATTTATTCAGGAAGGCTTTCATTACAATGGACTATTAGGCATTTCTTTAATAAAATAGAGAATAAATCCAATATTTACAAATATAAAAACCCTGCACCAGGTTCGAACCTTTCTGTCGACAATAAGGTTGCTTGGAACCATTGCTACGAGCGTGAAAATAAATACGATAAACTGAAGAAGTCCACCTATAAGGATGAATGGAACAAAGGGCATCATTATGTTTCCTGCTAAATTGTCGTTGGCACAGCTAATGAGCCAAATCAGCCAGGTTAATACATCACCGAGGAAAAAAATAATAAATATTTTTATGATATGTTTATGCAGGTACTCCCTCATCAGCAGCGGGGCATTGCTTTAAAGATAAGTAAAATGATGGCAAGGGTAACAAAGAAATAGCCAAGCCACCAGTTAAGGGCACGTTTCCGGGTAATTATGTCAGCTCCTATCAGGGCTAAACTTGCTATACAAATGAATGCCTGCAAAAAAAATCCTGCAAATAAAACCCATTGAAAAATGGCTACAAGACCATCGCAGGAATAAATGCTGCCAAGCGCAACAATACTAAATGTAATAACATTGAAAGCAAATGATGCTATAAAAATCCAGCCAATATATTTATTCAGGAATACTTGCATAAATCACATCCTCTTAATGCCCCATTCAACAAGCCTTGCAAGCACTATAATAATAATAGCCATAATTAAGCTGCCAATAACGATTCCAAGCAAGCCTCCGGCCACTTCGGAATAATCGCCCATATTCAATAAATGGCTTATATAGTCATGATGATAAATGAGCAATAATATAGTGATAACCGAAATGTGCATCCGGTTTTTTGAAAAGAAATTCTTAATTACTTTCATGTTGGTTGTGCCACTAATCTTTCACATCATATTCCTTTCGGATAAGCGCCATCAGTTTCAGGTTTAATTTATATTGCTCGCTAATGTAATAAGAATAATTATCACGAAGAATACTCCCGAAATCGTCAATTTTGTTTGCAAATGAAACCAGTTTAACACTGTCGTTTGTCATAAAGCAAGCAGATGAATCAATTTTAATTATATCAAGGCCAGTAATTTTGTCGTACCCGACTTCGTGTGCAAACTTATGATTGAATATATAGTAACTGTCTTCAGTGGCGTCTTTACCAACGGCTCTGCAATTTGTGTTAATCTGATCTATATTATTTTCCCCTTGCCAATAATTGGCAATTGATTTTGAAACTTCACTATTGCGGATTAATCTCATTCCGCCTGACTTTAACTGAGATGACGTTTGATCGCTAAATGTGGGGCCGACTAGTCTATCATACAGACTAAATAATCGATAGGCTCGCACTACATTTATTTTACCCGCAGTTTTATTCATTTCTTGACATAATGAATCTAATCCATTACCGAGTAAACCGGCCCATTTTATTTCGTCTTTCAGCATAGCACTGTCGCTGCGCAGGTCTGTCAGCATCGATTTTACATAATCTTTTTCTTTATCCCTGTCGGTTCCGTTTTCGCGGAATTTTTCGGCAATAAAGCCCATCATTACTGCAAGGAAAATCATAATGAACTCCAAAAAATATTCTTTGAATTTTTTGGGTTTGTGTTCCAGGTTGGGGTGGTGGTGTACTTCCATAGGGTGTAGTTTGAGATAAAAGTATCACAAAACTAAAAAAAATCCGGGAAGTTTTAGTTTATAGCTAACTTTCTATTCCTTAATTAAAGGCGAATAAATTGAATGGGCGGGGAACACTTCAATTTCGGGTAGAATTGCATTAAAGTTAATTTTAGCAACACCGGGCATCATGCGGTTATGGGTAAAGTCTTCAAAGTCCTCCTCCGATTCCCAGATATCGGTTATATACATTGCCCCCGCTGAATCCGACAGAATGCAACAGAAGCCCTTTAGGTGGATTTGTTTCCCATTGTACATGGCTTTTTACTATCTCGTATTTTTCCGGAGATACATCATTCCATTTCATTTTCATTATTACTCTCATGGTTGCTTCTTTAATAGCAAAGTAAATTTAGGCTATTTTTTTATACTCGCTCAATCACTGCCGCATAGCCTTGTCCCACACCAATGCAGAGGGTAACGAGAGCATAGCGTTTATTTTTTTCGTGCAATTCACTAGCGGCGGAGTTTAATATGCGTGCTCCGCTCATGCCCAGCGGGTGTCCAATTGCAATTGCTCCACCATTAGGATTGATGCGGGCATCATCATCTGCAAGGCCCCATTTGCGGATACAGGCCAAGCTTTGTGCAGCAAATGCTTCATTGAGTTCAATAATATCCAGTTTATCAAATGTTAATCCTGCTTTTTTCAGAGCTTGATTGCTGGCTTCCACCGGGCCAATACCCATAATGCGTGGCTCAACCCCCACAACTGCCGAGGATACAATACGGGCAAGTGGTTTTAAATTATATTTTTTTATTCCATGTTCCGATGCGAGGAGGAGGGCTGCGGCTCCGTCATTCAAGCCGGAAGCATTGCCTGCAGTAACTGTTCCTGGTTTACGGAATGATGGACGTAGTGCTGCAAGTCCTTCTAATGTTGTACTTGGCTTAATAAATTCATCTTCTGCGAATATTTTCGGGTCACCTTTTTTCTGAGGTATTGAAACAGGAATTATCTCCTTGTCGAAACGGCCTGCTATCCTTGCTTTCGAAGCTTTGTGTTGAGAGTGGTATGCAAATTTATCCTGGTCCTCGCGATTGATTTTATACATCTCTGCAAGATTCTCGGCAGTTTCGCCCATGGCATCTGTGCCATATAGTTCCTGCATTTTAGGGTTTATGAATCTCCACCCAAAACTGGAATCAAACATTTGTGCATCGCGCCCGAATGCTGTAGATGTTTTGGAAATAACCCATGGGCCACGAGTCATATTCTCTACACCGCCAGCAATAACAAGGTCGGCATCGCCGGTGTTAATCATACGGGCTGCATTAACAGCAGCACCCAAACCGGAAGCGCAGAGCCTGTTTACTGTCTCTCCCGGTACAGAGTAGGGGAGGCCTGCCAGCAACAAGGCCATACGTGCTACATTGCGGTTGTCCTCGCCACTTTGGTTGGCACAACCAAGAATTACATCTGCAATAGATGCAGGATCAACCGATGGGTTTTTCTCCATCAGTTTTTTAATTACCAGTGCTGCCATATCATCGGTTCGGACAGTGGAGAGGGTTCCTCCGAAATTGCCTACGGCTGTGCGGACTCCGTTAATTATATATGCGTCTTTCATAGATATAAGATATGAGATATAAGAGATAAGATTGGAGCAAAGTTATAAAAAGGGGGTAAAATGGCTTTTTGTATCCAAAAACTGAACATATAATGATGTCATGTTCAGAAAAATTGTAAAAACTGGACATGAAAATTATATCAATATAGAAGTGTATTATATCAATGCTGATTTGATACGGATACTGGAAGGAGGCAAATGATGTGGCTCTGGTTGCGCCGGATTGAAGTGGATACCCCGCAATCCGCCAGCTGGCGGAGAGGAGTAGAAGCGTAAAGCCGGTGTATTTACGCCCCCGAAACTGAAGTTAGGGACAGGCCTCAAATTAAAAATGCAAACTAAAACCAATGCTTACGTCAAGGCTACCGTAGGTCATTCTTATGGGATTGGTTTGTACGTGGTCGAGATAGAATGTACCTGCCCCAAAACCGCTATAAACAAAGGTTGCAGTGGGGTAGTGAAGGAGTGCGCCGGTATAGGAACCATTAAGGACAAGCCCTATGTCTTCGCTTAACAATTTCTCGTAGGTGAGGCCCACGCGGAAAGCAACATCTTTCGCATTTTGAAGGGTTTCGGTAAAGTTGGTTTGGCCATCGGAAAAACTTACGGGAGGAAAATTTGCATCGATAAGCCCTGCCATTCCATATATCAAAAGTGATTGATATGCATTAAATTTATAATTATAAAAACCACCGCCCATATATTGGAATATATTGTATGGTCCGTTAAAATGGAAATAAATACTGAAAAAATTCGAGTTGAAAATGTTCTGGTTAAAACTGTTGTGTGTTAAGGTTGTATTAGCAATTACGCCAAATTTGGGAGTGATAAAAACACCGCCTGTAATATCGAGATTATAGCCCAGATTGGCAAAGCCCTGGTTCGAGAGATTGTAGGAGCCTGTGTTCGGATCCGCCGAGCCATAATTGGCATACGGCATACTGCCGCCTGCATGCAGGGCAACAAAATAATGGTTGAAAAGCAAAGTATCGGGGATAAAACTTTTAGGTGTAATTACATCTTGTGCGCTGCAAAAGGCCGGTAGAAGTATAAATGCAAGAAATAATTTTCGCATGTAGGGAGGTGGTGTTTTGGTTTCATTTGCAAAAGTAAAACATTAAATGTGTAAAGCAAAAAATAGTTTTCAACGGGGCTAAACGGCCGATGATGCTTCCAAAATGCATTTATCAAGATGACTGAAAAATATTTCAAAAAGTAAACTGTAAATGATTTATTAAGTTATCTTTGTTATCAGAAACCAACAGGCTATGAAAAAGTTATACGTAATTGTAGTTTTAGTATTTTGTACATCGGTGAGTAATTTTTGCCAGGGACAAACATTTGCAGGATTTACTTATGATTCCCTTTCGAGCGGGATGAGCAGCCCAGGGGCTTGTGTTTTAGC
>CAIUPO010000133.1 GCA_903901055.1 uncultured Bacteroidota bacterium | reverse complement strand
CTACGGTAACTATTATTTTGCCGAAAGGGAAGAGTTGATAAATAATCATAGCAATACTTTTGCTATTTTTGCATTATACTTAGTGCCATGAAAAACTGGATAACAGATTTAGAAATAAAAAACTTTAAGTCCCTTAAGGATGTTAAAATGCAGTGCAAGCGGATTAATGTTTTGCTTGGCAAACCCAATGTAGGGAAGTCAAATATTCTTGAGGCTTTATCACTGTATGTAGCACCTTATTGTTCAGCCGCCAAGTTGTTATTAAAGGACTATATCAGGTATGAAAAATTAAGTAATTTGTTTTATGACCAAGATAGAAAAAACCAAATAATAGTTTCTTCAAATTTAGGATTTGCATCAGTAAGATATGGCATTAGCGGTAATAACTCGTATGATATTGTTATTGGACCAGATACTGAAGCATTAAAGAATTTAAATGATTTCGTCTCCACTTTTTTAAATAAAACGTATGATTACGACCATCTTTCGGAAGATAATAACAAACCAATCAAGAAATACTACTCTTTGATTAGCGAAAATCAAAACACTTCATCATTCTATCTATATGAATGTCCGATTAAGAAATATAATTTCGAGTCTTTAACTAAGCACACAAATCATTTTTCAGGTTTTTTAATCCCTCCTGATGGAAATAATCTTTATGCTATACTTGAGAGTAATCCAACACTATATGATGAATGTGCACAGTTTTTTACAGAATATCGCTTGGATTTGCTAATTGATACTATAAGTGAAAAAATTGAAGTACAGAAAAAAGTTGGTAATAGGGTTTACAAGATACCATATTCACTCGCTGCGGACACATTACAAAGAATAATCTTCCATATAGCAGCGATTGATACTAACGTCGGTTCTGTTTTGCTTTTTGAAGAACCAGAAAATCATTCTTACCCACCTTATATTTCCCTTTTGGGTGATAAAATTATTGAGAGTAAAGAAAATCAATTTTTTATCACAACCCATAGCCCTTATTTACTAACTCCATTTATAGAGCAATGTTCACAGGAGGATATTGCCATTTTCATTGCAGATTATGAGAATTATGAAACAAAAGTTAGGGCTTTAACTGAGAGGGAAATAGAAAATATTATTGAAGAAAAAATAGATTTCTTCTTTAACACTTCTGCTTTTACTAAGCATGATTGAGGTTAAAA
Source organism: uncultured Bacteroidota bacterium (assembly GCA_903901055.1). Classification (GTDB taxonomy): domain Bacteria; phylum Bacteroidota; class Bacteroidia; order JABEUT01; family JABEUT01; genus JABEUT01. Next base: position 52,986 of record CAIUPO010000133.1, on the reverse strand, counting down.
ATATTTTTCCTGAGTGTAATGCAGACACCCTTCTTGTTGAGTTAATTGTTCAAAGAGGGCGACCGGGGCATCGGAATGGAATTACTGAGGTACAGAATGCCCTCAAAATAGACACTAATCATTTTATTATTGGGGTTATTGATACAGATAAATTCAAAAAGGAAGAAAGGTATAAATACATTCAAGAATTCGAAATAGTAGAGAATAGATTAGAGGCTGAGAATTTATTAATCTTAAGAAAACCTGATACCAACAAATATATTATCCGCATACATCCGGGCCTGGAAAAATGGATTTGGGATTTAGCAATAAAATGTAGTGTTATACCCTCAGATTATGGTTTTGATTCTATAGAATCATTAATGGATGCAACAAAGCAACAAAAGGTTTCTGAGAACAAAGAACTAAAGAAGTTTATTAATAAAGTAGTTTCATTAAATCCCCTCCCAATCCAAACATTGAGGAACTGGTTAATGAGAGCCTTACAATAGTTATTCAATAAAAAAAGCAGGTCTGTAAGCCGGATTCTGTCTACTCCTTACGATTAAGGGCGATTCTATCATTTATCTCTTCACACCGAAATGTGAAAGGTCCCATATTGCTATGGAATCCTGCAACCTACCCACCAGGTCGGGCGAGCCACCCTCAAGCCCTGGCTTATTTGGTTTTGCAACTCCCGGGGTTTTTCCCTACTGCAAGTTACCCTGCAATATCGTGAGCTCTTACCTCGCGTTTTCACCCTTATCCCGCATTTCTGCGGGACGGTTATTTCCTGTGACACTATCCGTTACCAAACATTTACTGTCTGATGCCCTCTATGTTCTAAAGGCGGGATGCTCATTGTTGTCCGGACTTTCCTCCCCGTATTACTACGGAGCGATAGAACGACCTGCTAAAGGCAAAATTAGCAAATATTAATCAGACCTCATCCTTGGTCCTTCTCTTCAGAGGAGAAGGTTGTGTTACATAGAAGTAGAGTGAGATTACCCTCTCCTTGCAGGAGAGGGTAGGGTGAGGTCTTAGTATTCCCTCAAACCCCTATATTTGCAACTTTTAGAAAAGACCCCATTAATGAAATTGAGAGTAGGTATATTTTTTGGTGGCATTTCACGCGAGCGCGAAGTGTCATTTGCAGGCGGAAGGACAGTGTACGATAATCTCGACAAATCGCTGTTTGATGCCATACCCATTTTCGTTGATAGTTTCGGAAATTTCGTTTTGCTGGACTGGAAATATATTTACAAAGGCAGTGTGCGAGATTTTTATCCTCCGGTAGAGTATCTGCCAAAATCTCCGAATGGTTTTCAGGTGTATGCTGAGTCAGTAGTCAGTGATCAGTCGTCAGTTGTAGGTGAAGAAAGGAATATAGCTTTAGAAATGCTCGACAAAATTGGAACGCATATTAAGTCGGAGGATTTAAAAAAGCATATCGACTTTGCTTTCCTTTGCCTACATGGGGCAGGAGGGGAGGATGGCAGCATACAGGGTTTATTCGATTTTTTGAAAATACCGTATTCAGGTTCTGGGATTTTGTCTTCTGCATTAGGCATGGATAAAGGCTTGCAAAGACAATGGATGAAAAGCTACGGCTTTGCAACTCCTGATTTTGTTTTACTGAAAAGAGAAAATATTTCCACTTCTTATCTCAAAAAAATACATGCGGATTTAAAAAAGAAAATCGGAATTCCATGTGTAATCAAACCTTCACACCAGGGGTCTTCTATTGGCGCAACAGTTTTAAGCAAAAATGATTTTGCGTCATTTGAAAATGCTGTATTGAAAAGTTTTTTCATGCAAAAGATTTCTTTTGGTGAATGGAAGTCATATAACAAAGAACAGCAGATTATTTTAATTCGTGAAATGTCGGATATCCGTGAAGGTATTGGATTCCCACTCAAACTTAAACACAAGAATGATTCATTTGTAATATTTCATCCGGAAGAACTGCTTAAAAATATCAACGCAATTTTTGGTAAATCGAAAGAAGATATTTTATTGGAAGCTTTTGACGGAGAAAGCGAAATTCTGATTGAACGATTTCTTGATGGAAAGGAGTTTTCGTGCATTGTAATACAAGATGAAAATGGCCGCCCCATTGCTTTACCACCAACGGAAATACGGAAAGGACAAAACATATTTGATTACCGATCGAAATATTTACCGGGTTTATCTAGAAAAATAACTCCTATAGATTTACCGGAAAAACAAATAAAATCCATATCAGAGTCATGTTGTAAATTGTTTTCTGATATGCACTTTAACGTATATGCACGTATTGATGGTTTTATTTCCCCGAAGGGAAAAGTTTTTCTGAATGACCCGAATACTACCTCGGGTATGTTGCCTTCTTCTTTCTTTTTCCATCAGGCAGCGGAAATTGGATTGAATCCTTCCAAATTCCTTACATTTATTATTCGTACATCCATACAACAGAGGTTGATTTCTTCCATGCATTATCCACCATACTCCGGGCTTTTGAAGCAAATGGATGAACTTCTGGAAAAGCAGAAAAACGCATCATCTTCAAAGAAAAAGATTGCCGTTATACTTGGTGGGTATTCATCTGAAAGGCATATTTCTGTTGAGAGCGGAAGAAATATTTATGAGAAACTTGCTTCCTCCACAAAGTATGAACCACTGCCTGTTTTCTTAATGGGTAATTCAGAAAGCCACAGCCTTTATACAATTCCGATAAATGTGCTTCTGAAAGATAATGCGGATGATATACGGGATAAAATTTTGAATTTTAAAATCCATCCATTCATAAAAAAAATACAGGAAAACTGTAAAAGCATCACTGGAAAATACGCTACCGGAAAGGCACTGTTGCCACCAAGAAAATTGAACTATTCTCAACTTGCCAAAGAAGTGGATGGTGTATTTATTGCTCTTCATGGAAGGCCCGGTGAGGATGGGGTTGTTCAAAGTGAACTGGAAAAAATAGGGCTTCCTTATAATGGTTCATCGGTTAAGACTTCTGCTATCACCATTAACAAATATGAGACGGACAGGATACTTCGTGAAAACGGAATTTTAGTTGCCGATGACCTTATAATAGATAAAGAAGATTGCAAGGATACTACTAAAGTTTATGGGGCACTTGTGAAAAAACTTGGCACCCCATTTATCACTAAACCTATTGATGATGGGTGCAGTTCGGCAGTGAGAAAGATTTTATCCCGCGAAGAATTTGACGCATACACTAAACTTATTTTTCGTAATAAACCTGAAAAAGACAAAAAAGCTACTGAGTTGTTAAAGATTCGTGCAAACGAGGAGTTCCCTATTAAAAAGGCTTTTTTAGCCGAATCATTAATTAGTAAAAAGGGTGCAACCCGCTTTTTGGAAATAACGGGAGGGATGCTTACCCACTATACCAATAAAGGAAAAGAATACGAAATCTTTGAAGCATCGGAGGCTTTATCCGAAGGGGCAGTTTTATCATTGGAAGAGAAATTTTTAGCCGGGGAGGGGCAAAATATTACTCCTGCCCGTTACGCTGATGAGCCAAAACTGAGGCAAAAAATATCGGATTCGGTTAAGGCTGAATTCCTGAAGGTGGCAAAGCTTTTGAACATCGAAGGCTATGCACGGATAGATGCTTTTGTTCGTATTTTTTCTAACGGAACGTCTGAAGTTATCTTTATTGAAGTAAATTCGCTTCCCGGAATGACCCCAGCAACCTGCATATTTCACCAGACAGCCATTAACGGATATACCCCGTATCAGTTTATTGATAATATCCTGCAATATGGCTTTGAGAAGCTGAAAGAATCAAAAACAAAAAAGACTGGAAATGTTTAAAAACCTCTGGGCATTTTTAAAAAGCAAAACCTTTTTCAAGCATTTGGGCTTAGCTATTTTGGTATGGGTTTTATTCTTCGGAGCAGCGGTTTTCTATCTCTCGAGCTACACTCGCCACGGTGAGTTTATTGTGCTGCCCGATCTGAGTAAAACACAACTAACTAAGGCAGAAGAACAGCTAAAAAGCCTGAATCTGAAATATGTAGTTATTGATTCAGTTTATGTGGAGAACTCTCCTCCGGGATTGGTTTTCAAACAGAATCCGTATGCAGGATCTCATGTAAAGAAGGGAAGAAACATATACCTCTACACAACATCCATGTTGCCACCAATGGTAGAAATGCCTGATTTGCATGATAATTCACTGCGACAAGCCAAGAATAATATTGAGAATAACGGGTTAAAAGTGGGTGGGGTAAAATTTGTTCCAGCCCAATACGCCGGCATAGTTGTTAGGCAGTCCTGCAAAGGGGAAACCATTGCTCCCGGCACTAAAATCCCTAAAGGGACTATAATTGACTTAGAGGTAGGCAGAGGCAACTCAGACGATTCCGCCCAATGACATGCAATTTAATTGAAAATTTAACGTTACATTAGCATCCTCAAGTCAGTTAAGAGTATAGAACTAAGAGCGAAGAGTTAGAACATAAAACCTATTTTAATGGTAGAAAAGGACCTATTTTTTGTCTTATGAAATTCAACAAAATTCTTTTTTGCTTAGTATTCTTTTTTGCAGGTTCTTCAATGATTTTCGCACAAACTTATGGCGACCATGTAGTTCCTTTAAAGTGCAATCCTGTTCTTGTAAAGCTAACTAAAGAAGCTAAAAGAACGCATACTCCTTCATGGAGACTTATTTCGGATTCGATAATGGCGAAGCTTCCGTTTTTGGATGATTTTTCTCACGGAGGTCCCTATCCAAATGATTCATTATGGATGGACAATGCTGCATTTATTAATAATACATTTCCGATTTGTCCGCATACAATTGGTGTAGCTACTCTTGATGGTGTAAACGGTGAAGGCCAGCCTTATAACCCAAGTTGTCCTCCTGGTTCATCTTTGTCTGCTGATTCGCTTACTTCACGCCCGATAGATTTGACAAAGTATGTTCTACCTGATTCATTGTGGTTAAGTTTCTACTGGCAGGCAGGTGGCAAAGGTTATCCACCAAAAGCTGCTGATACCCTTCTCTTGCAATTCCGGACAAGTTCAACTCCATGGACTACTATTTGGTATCAAACGGGATATACACCAAGCCCAACAGATACAAACTTTCATTTGGTGATGGTACCAATTAAAAATGCAATCTGGTTAGATCATAATTTTCAATTCCGTTTTAAAAACTATGCCTGCACTTCCGGCAATGTTGACCAATGGAATCTTGACGAGGTTTATATGAATGCGTTCCGTCAATGGTATGACACTGTTCAAAGTGATGTATCATTTGTTTATGAATCAACATCACTTTTGGCAAATTACGAATACATGCCTTGGGAACAATTTACTTCCAGTAATGATTTAAGGGATTCCATGTTTATGTATGAGAGGAACAATTATATCGCACCAATAAATGCTTCATACACATGTACAATTAGTACTCCAACACAATCTAATTATAATGGGGGTTCAGCTAATATCTTGCCATTCTTTACTAATGGTTACAATAATGTCCTCTCCCAAACGCATATTCCTATAAAGTCCATTTACAACTTTAGTTCGTTATCTGGTCCTACAGATATTACAATGACAAATGTACTTTCTCCAGGGGATTATATTACCTCAAATAATACACTGACTTTCGACCAGAAATTTTCTGATTTTTATGCGTATGATGATGGAACTGCTGAAGCCGCTTATTTTATCAATGGCCCAACACCTTTGGATTTAGCTTACCAGTTTACGCTTAACAAAACCGATACCCTGCGTGGGCTTGAGCTCTATTTCAATTATCTTTTTGTTAATCAGAGCAACTATTCATTCCGCCTTGCATTGTGGGATAATAAAGGAACAGGTGGTTCCCCCGGCAATCTGTTATTTGAGGACGATACTATTTATAGCCCTAAATTCAGCGATTCCCTTAATGGTTTTGTTTTCTACCCTTACCATTTTGTTCATCCGGATACACCACTTAGCGGTACATTTTATGTGGGATGGGTTCAGACCTACGGCGATTCATTGAATATTGGCTGGGATTATAATACCAATAGTGAAAGCAAAATTTACTACAATATCTCAGGTACATGGTATCCCGGAAACTATGCCGGCTCTATGATGATGCGCCCGATATTCGGCAACAAAAATGCACATGGGCCAATATTATCTACTACTAACGTTAAGGATACTTATGAAACTCTTTCTATATATCCAAATCCTGCAAAAGATGAAGTAAGGCTTAGCCAAGCGATGCCGTCTAATACCACCCTTCGGATATATAGTGCCGATGGCAGAGAATATCTGAAAAATACGGGCTTTTATGGCAATTCCATTAATACTTCAACCCTTTCCGCAGGGTTCTATATTGTCGAGATTACTACCTCAGAGGGTAAATCCTTCTACCAGAAGCTGTTAATACAGAGATAAGGGCGTTTTTAAAGCGCTTATCTATCAATGGGTTTACCCAAGCTACTGCCATTTTTTCCTGTCTGAATGTTTGGAACGGTATTTGATATAGTAATAGTAGATAATACACTATATGAATTTAAATAATTTCACATTAAAATCCCAGGAGGCCATACAACAAGGGCAGTTGATGGCTGTAGGCAATGGCAATCCTGCTATTGAACCCGGGCATATTTTGAAGGGCATTCTGGAAGTTGACCAAAACGTAACACCATTTCTTTTCAAAAAACTGAATATCAATATGCCCATTTTCAGGGCGGCCCTCGATAAAATTGTTGAGCGTTATCCTAAAACGGATAGTGCTGCGGGCCAATATTTGTCGAATGAATCGCAACAAGTAATTGCCAAGGCAACTAATTTTATTAAGGAATTTAAAGATGAATATGTTTCCATAGAACATTTGTTGCTTGGAATAATTACTACCAAGGATACCGTTTCTCAGTTGATGAAAGATAATGGCATCACTGAAAATGATTTGAAGAAAGGTATACAGGAATTAAGAAAGGGAAGTACCGTTACAAGTTCAGGCCAGGAAGAAACCTATAATGCACTGAATAAATACGCGATTGATTTAAATGCAATGGCTCAGAGCGGCAAGCTTGACCCGGTTATAGGGCGTGATGAAGAAATACGCAGGGTGCTACAGATACTTTCCCGAAGAACGAAAAATAATCCAATATTGGTAGGTGAACCGGGTGTAGGTAAAACTGCGATTGCAGAAGGACTTGCCCAACGGATTATTAACGGAGACATACCTGAGAATTTAAAAACGAAAAGGATTTTTGCTCTTGATATGGCGGCCCTTATTGCCGGAGCAAAATATAAAGGTGAGTTTGAAGAAAGATTAAAAGCAGTGGTGAAAGAAGTTACTTCTTCTGATGAGGTGATTTTATTTATTGATGAAATACATACCCTTGTCGGTGCCGGAGGGGGTGATGGAGCCATGGATGCGGCCAACATTTTGAAACCTGCTCTTGCGAAAGGACAGCTAAGGGCAATAGGTGCAACTACATTAAACGAATATCAAAAATATTTTGAAAAAGATAAAGCACTTGAACGCCGTTTTCAAAAGGTAATGGTGGATGAACCCAGCGAAGAAGATGCGATAACTATTTTGCGTGGCATAAAGGAAAAATATGAGAGCCACCATAAGGTGCGTATTAAAGATGAATCTATTATTGCTGCGGTGGAACTTTCCCAACGCTATATCAGCGACCGTTTTCTTCCGGATAAAGCAATTGACCTGATTGATGAAGCCGCATCCAAACTGAGGATGGAAATTAATTCGGTACCTGCTGAATTGGATGAAGCAGAACGGAAAATCCGTCACCTGGAAATTGAGCGTGAAGCCATAAAACGGGAAAACGATAAAGAAAAACTTACTCAGTTAAATAAGGAGATTGCTGAAATGAGCGATAAACGTTCTGACCTGAAAGCCCAATGGACATCAGAGAAAGAAGTGGTTAACTCAATTCATAAAATAAGAAAGGACATTGAGAATTTGAAGCTGGAAGCTGAGCAGGCCGAACGTGTAAGTGATTTCGGTAGGGTGGCAGAAATACGCTACGGTAAAATAAAAGAGTCGGAAGAAAAACTTTCGGAGATGGAAAAGAAGTGGGATGTGCTAAAAGCAAAAGGCTCACAAATGTTGAAAGAGGAAGTAGACAGGGAAGACATTGCCCGCGTAGTTTCGCGTTGGACGGGTATACCTGTGAATAAGATGCTCCAAGGAGAAAAAGAAAAATTACTCTTGCTGGAAGATGAATTGCATAAACGCGTAGTAGGCCAGAATGAAGCCATAGAAGCTGTTGCTGATGCAATACGCCGTAGCCGTGCAGGTTTACAAGATACCAAACGCCCGCTGGGTTCCTTTATTTTTATGGGAACAACAGGTGTTGGAAAGACCGAAGTTGCTAAAGCGCTTGCGGAATACTTATTCAACAGCGAGAATAATATGGTCCGTATCGATATGAGCGAATATCAGGAAAAGCACAGTATTTCGCGCCTTATAGGTGCTCCTCCGGGATATGTTGGTTATGATGAAGGCGGGCAATTGACAGAGGCAGTAAGGCGCAGGCCTTACTCTGTAGTAGTGCTTGATGAAATTGAAAAAGCAAACCCGGATGTGTTTAATATTCTATTGCAAGTATTGGATGATGGACGTCTGACCGATAGCAAAGGTAGGGTGGTAAATTTTAAAAATACGATTATCATTATGACCTCGAATATTGGTTCACATATTATCCAGGAAAATTACGATAAGATAGAAAAGGGTAATAAGGAAAAAGTTTTTGAAGCTACAAAGGAACAGGTTTTCGACTTGCTCAGGCAAACACTCCGCCCGGAATTTCTGAATAGGGTTGATGAAGTAATTATGTTCACACCTCTTTCAAGGAAGGACATTAATGCCATTGTAAAAATGCAATTTGAAGGAGTTGTTAAGAAATTAATGGAAGAAAATATCCGCCTGAGTGCAACAGATGATGCCATAAAATGGTTAGCGCAAACAGGCTTTGATGCGGCTTATGGAGCAAGACCAATTAAAAGGCTTATTCAGAAAAAAGTATTGAATGAACTTTCAAAAGAGTTGCTTGCCGGAAAAATTGAACGCGATTCTGACATTGTTATGGATGTATTCGGCGACAATGTAGTATTCAGAAAACCGATTGAAACGGATAAGAAAGCAGTTATGAGTTATAAATCATAATTAATACACCCTTCCTTCTCTCCAAAGGTCAACAGCATTATACCAAAGATTTCTATAGGTGGATGCACGTTGCAGGGCATAGTCATTATCCGAGAAAGGATTATCTAACCTCATAAAGGTAAAGGTGAGCGACATGTAATTCCTCTCTTCACCATACGTCCAGGTCTCACCTGCGGATGAGCGATAGATATAATTGGGAACACCAAAAACAAGATAAACCATTCCACGGTCTGTTTTCCATCCTTCCTGAAATGAAGTGAAATATTTATTTGCTTCCTGGATACGATTGTAGTAGTTTCGGATTAGCTCGCGGGCCCTGTCTTTACTGCCTCCGGCAGCAGTAAGCCAGAAATTGTCGACAGCTTGTTTTGGAGTTTTAGAGCTGGTCAGTTTTTCATATTCGTCATTCGAAGATATGTAGCGTAAAGGAGCAACCATCTGGTATGCCTCCGCTATATCCGGATAGCTGTCATCAAAGCGGAACAGGGTCATTCCCTCTAAATCGTTCGAGTCTGCCATAATATGGTAAAGTCCTTTCGATTTTAGATAAATGGAAAATGTTCCGTTATGCGCGGGAATTGAAAAACTACTGTCAGCCGATAATTGTGGAGAGTTATAATCATCTGCTGTAAAAGGGGGTGAAGCGATTGGGAATTTATTTTTATAAAAACGAACATATAGCTTGTTCACAGGATGAAAATATTGAATAGCAACATGCATACTCGAGTCAAACAAATTGGAGAAAAGTATGTGCCCATTGGCCTGATCCCGTATGACAAAATTCTGTTTACCGAGGTAATCCGCTTTGTTAGCTTCTAAATAAGTTATTTCATTTCGCTTGCTTAGTACATCATAAGTGCTAACTGTAATCAGGTATCTTCCACCTCTGTTCAGTTTAAGAGGGATGTAACCTACCGCAAATTCTTTTTTATTATTGGTAGAACTCTGAAAAGTCAATGCTGCAGAATTACTGTCCATAACCAATGGAGATTCGTAATTGAGGGTTACCCTGCAATAAATTTTCACGCCGGCTGAAAAACTATCCGCAAGTGTTTTCCGCTCATACAATAGTTCGCTTTCATTTATTTTGAAGTAGAGTTGCGAAATAGAATCATTCACATGCATCAGGGTAAACTCGGGATGCAATGAATGCCCGTCGCTGCGGTAAACATCGGCCAAATTTTGGTTGCTTACTTTAGAGGTAGTATAACAACCTGCAAAAGACATAAGTGCAGTAATAAATACTGTAATAAAAAATCTATTTCTGCCTGTTTTCATCCCCAAGAATATATATGCAAATATAGGCAAATTTCAGGTTCGGGGGAAAAGCAGTAAATCCTACTCTTCCAACGCTTTATTCACCAATTCGGTTGAAATGCTATCAAGGGATTTGGATGTTTTGGCACCCAGTTTCTTGATGTTTTCAATGCGCTTCACAATGTTGCCCGGCCCGGTAGAAGCCTTTTTCATTGCTTCGTCGTAGCTTAATTTAGCGGAATTCATTTTTTTGCCTACATCGATGAGGTCTTCCATAAGTCCATAAAACTTATCATAGAGTTTACCGCTCTCTTCTGCTATTTCAAACACATTTCGGGCTTGCTTTTCCTGCCTCCAAAGGGATGCAATGGTATATAGAGTGGCTAATAGTGTGGTCGGGCTAACAATTACAATCTTCCTGTCCCATGCATAGTTGAATAATTCATTGTCTGACTGCATGGCAATACTCCACGAGGATTCAATTGGCATAAATAAAAACACAAAATCAAGTGTGTTTATATTAACCAACGACTGGTAATCTTTTTTACTGAGTTCGTCAACATGTTTTCTTACAGAAACCAAATGTTTTAAAAGATGAAGTTTTTTTTCTTCTTCGGTAGGCGCACTTACAAAGGCTTCATAAGCAGTAAGAGAAACTTTAGAATCAATAATAATGTGTTTGTCGTTTGGAAGGAAAACTACTACGTCAGGCTGTAACCGATCACCTTCAGTGTTTTTTAAACTGTATTGGATTCTGTATTCTTTGTCCTTTTGCAGGCCGGAGCGTTCGAGTGCTCTTTCAAGAATTATTTCTCCCCAATTACCCTGGGTTTTACTGTCTCCTTTAAGAGCGCTGGCAAGGTTATTAGCTTGTTCGCTTATTTTTTTATTCAGATCAACCAAGGTTGTTATTTCACCTTTTAGCGTGTTTCTTTCGGTCGATTCAATTTTATAAACATGCTCCACTTTTTCCTGAAACTCCTTTATCCTTTCTCGTAAAGGAGTCATAATAGCATCAATGTTTTCTTTATTCTGAGTAGTGAATTTTTGGCTTTTCTCCTCCAGAATTTCATTGGCCAGATTTTTAAACTGCTCCCTTGATTGAGTGTGTAAATTCTCAATATCCTGCTTAAGTGTATTCAGTTTTTCGTTCTGGTTTTTCTTTTCACTTTCTAAGGTAGCAAGTTGAGTAGTTAGGTCAATAATTTGTTTGGTCGATTCCATCAAATCAGATTCTTTTTCCCGTAATCTTTCGGCAGTATTCTGGTAAAGTTCTTTCCCAACGTAGCGTTGTTCAAGCTCATTATTAGGCGTGCTGTTTTTAAGTAAAGTAGTTTTTAAAAGCAGGTATCCGATGAGAAATCCAACTAACAAGCCAATTAACAAATATCCAATCATATTATCTAAAAAATGTCTTTATTCCCAACTAAGGGGCTAATCCTTTTGCAAAATAAGAAAAGATTTCTGAAACTAAATCAGATTGCTGAAATATCTGACGAAATAAGCCAACCCTGGTTGCCATTTGAGAGCTTTATCTCGGTCCACATACCTTCGTTTTTTATTATCCAAACCTTGGTCCCTTCGTGAATAACAAACAACTGGGTAGATTTATCTTCAGGCGCTCCTTTCACGGTTACTGAACCTGTCATTACAATAGCAGTATCGTGAGAATTGAGTGAGTCATACTGCTGATGGGCCATGAAAAATGCAAAAATACTGATAAAGAAAACCACAAATCCTGACCAAAAGCAAAATTGTTTCATGAAAAGATTTGAAAAAATAAGGTACATGGCAAAAAGTAGCAAGCTAAAACACAATATCGCAATGCAGAGTAAAGACCATTGTTTTTCAGTAAAGGTATTTTCAAATTTTTTCCAGCCCGTTAATAAAAAAACCGGTGCATCTGCAGGTACTTTGTCGGTGATTTTCTGATTAGCAAGCTGAAGATTAAATTGAACATCCGGGTCATTGGGAATTAACTTTTCTGCTTTCTCATAATAAAGTATTGCTTTACTGATTTCGTTGGTTCTGTAATAGCAGTTTCCTAGGTTGTAAAAAGCTTGTGCAGACTGGATTCCCCCATTAATAAATTTTTGGTAAAAGCCAATTGCTTTCTGATAGTCAGCTTTGTGGTAAGCCGCATTGCCACTATCCAGAGGGGTGTACACACTATTGTCTGCAAATGCAGTGTATGAATTTACTGCAAGGCAACAAAATAATGCTATTATTATACTATAGAATTTACGAGATTTCATCTTCTAAAATAGTTAATAGTTTAACTGCTGAATCGTACACTTCTTGCAGATTTCCGGTTATTGTGGCAGGTGCATAATGAGCAAATTCACAATCATCAATGGCTTTATTTACCATTTGGAGGGTTTCTTGTTTTATGTTTTTTAATGTAAGGTTTGTTGAAATAGTATCTCGTGAAAGGTCGGCCAGCGGAATGGCAAATTTGTCGCTGAAGTACCCGTTTAGCGCATTTAATAGTTCAGCATAAAATACTTCTTTGTTGCCTGATAGCATATTTTTATGCGCTGTTTTGAGCCTTTTTTTAGCCATCCGGGTTGCCCCTCTTTTCTTCAATGCAACGGTATCTTTTCGTAAATCAATATATCTTTTTCTACCAACAACAAATCCGATGAATGCCAGAATGGGGGCAAGTATTCCGGCAAAAAACGGCACAGAGTAAAGGAAAAAATCATCAACCCTGTAATACGTTTCATGCCCTGTATGAATGTACCTGATATCAGAGCCAATCACTTTTACGTCTTCTTTATTTACATTGCCTGATATTGTTACCGAAGATGAATTATTGTCGCCTTTGGTAACTTGTATATCCATATCCGGGAGGGAAAGTTTTACATAGTCTTTCTTTTTAGTATTGAAATAAGTAAAGTCAACCGATGGGATTTTATATGCACCCGGGTGCCTTGGAATAAGCAAATAATTAAAAGTGCGTGAGCCCGAAACCCCTGTTGAACCTATTGTCAAATGGTCTGTGATTTTAGGATCGTAATGGTCAAAATCGGCAGGGAATTGGAAAGGAAGAGTATCAATTAATTTTAAACTTCCGCTGCCGGAAAGTGTTACTGTAAGATTAATAGCTTCGTTGGCTTTCACATTGCTTTTATCCAGTTCGCCTTTTAATGTGAGATCACCTACAGCACCTGAGAACTTTTCTTTAGTCTTTGGCAAAGGCAGTACATCAATAGTAACTGCTTCGCTACTTATATTCACAGGAACCCTTTGATAAGAATACCCCCCACCGAATATTTGACCGATAAAGCTATTATTCTTAACAGGCTGATCAACCAAAAACTGTACTGTAATCGGTTTGATTTTTATTTTCCCGCTATGTTGAGGGAAGAGTACTTTTTGTTGAAATACATATACATCGTATTGCAATCCATTAACAACTTCAGTGCCATTGGGTAGCTGATTTTTTGCATTTTGCGGAACATCTTCTGCGTAAAATCCAGAAAAATCAGGTGCATCTATTACCTGATTGTTTTCAATACTTAAGCGGGTATAAAGCTTCGTGGTCACAGTAAGTTCTTCACCTTCGTAAACTTTTGTTTTATTAGGTATTAGTTTAAGTAAGACATTCCTGGTATCAACTGACGTTTTTGAATTTCCTTTTTGAGCCTGGGCGGTAGTATTTTGCTGTGGTGGTGCACCTTTTGTAACTTTAATGGTAAGTGAGTTGGATGAAATAGTTTTACCTCCGCATTTTATGGATGCAGCACCGATAGTATAAGTACCTTCAGCCTTTGGAACGAGAGCGTAGGTAAAGGTCATTGTGGTAGAGGAGCTGCCGGTCATCAGATTCATTTGGGTACTTTGACCGGTCATGGGTCCCTGAACATTAAACCCTTCGAATGACGGTGCAGAAAAACCTGAGCCAACTGCATTCACAGAATATTCAATCTGGAATTCCTGGCCAACAGCAACCTGAGTAGCTTCCGCAGTGGCAGTAAGCGTTTGCGCTTTCACAGAAGAGAACAACCCTCCGCAGAAAAGAATCAATACTACTAATATGTTGATATTCTTTTTAAACATTTCTACCAATCCTTTTCTATTTGTTTTTTCTGGGCAAGTTGAACCTGACGACGATTATTTTTTTCGTCATTATCCAATGCATCAAGCATGTGCTGGGCATTTTGCTTGGTTATGTCCGCAGGTTGTTGTTGCTGTTGTTGTTGCTGCTGTTGCTGGTTTTGTTGATTTTGTTGTTGCTGTTGTTTATTTTGTTGCTGTTGTTTTTTCTGTTCTATCATATCTTGTGCGTAAGCAAGATTATAACGTGTATCATCATCTTTACAATCGGAACGGAGGGCATTTTTAAATGCTTTAACGCTTTCTTCGAATTTTTTTTGTGCCAGATACGAATTGCCGATATTATGATAGGCATGGGCCGACAAAATTTTGTCACTGGTAGCTGCCAACGCATTTTTATATTCTTCAATTGCCTGGTTATACATTCCCTGGCGATAATATGCATCGCCCATATTAAACTTCGCTTTCAATTCTGCCGATTTGTCGTTTAGTGCTTTCAGGTATTCTTCCGAAGCTTTTTGATAGTCGTTTTTTTCGTAGGCATCGTTACCATTGCGCAAATGCAGGTTACCTTGTTGCGCATAACCTGTAGTAGCCAAAATAATTGAGCAAAATAATGAACAATATAGGATGATTCTATTTCTCATTTGGTTTTTCAAAAAGGTTTAATTCCTGATACCATTTTGTTTTCTTCTCCGTTACAAAAATGTCAATAATAAGCAATAAAAGGGCTATCAGAACAAATGGAATAAAATGTTCATTAAAGTCGCGATACCTTTTCACCATCATATTGCTTTTTTTCATTTTGGAAATCTGACTTACTACCTTATCAAGTCCAACATCTGAATTAGTGGCATGAACGCATATTCCGCCAGCATTCATTGCTATGGATTGAAGCAAATCAAGATTCAATTTGGTGACAACCGTATTGCCATCTTTATCTTTTTTATAGCCGCTTGTTTTGCCATTTGCAACTACGGGGATAGGCACGCCTTCCGGTGAACCAATTCCAATGGTGTGAATTATTATGCCTTTTCCGGCCGCTTCTTT
Organism: uncultured Bacteroidota bacterium; assembly: GCA_903901055.1. Taxonomy (GTDB): domain Bacteria; phylum Bacteroidota; class Bacteroidia; order JABEUT01; family JABEUT01; genus JABEUT01. The sequence goes on along the minus strand of CAIUPO010000133.1, from coordinate 37,487 downwards.
GGCTGCTAATAACGCATCATCTTCAAAATTTTCACCATCAGAAATCAAGATGATAGATTTACTTCTTTTAGCAAAGGTACTATCTCCTTCTTCCAATAATTGGGCAGCTGATTTTTCAATAGCCGAGCCAATTGCGGTTCCCTGCGCAGTTATTAAATCGCTGTTGATTCCACTAAGAAACATTTTTGCTGCATTATAGTCGGTTGTAATTGGGAGTTGAACTAGCGGTTGTCCTGCGAAAATTACAATTCCAATCCGGTCTCCATCCAGTTTATTAATAAGCTGCTGAATGGCTTCTTTTGAACGCTCCAGACGGCTGGGAGAAATATCCTGGGCATTCATACTGTTTGAAACGTCTAAGGCAATAACGATATCTGAGCCGCTAGTGCTTACATTTTCAAGGTGTGCACCTGTTTTCAGGTCAATCATTGATAGTATCAAAAATGTAAGTGCTGCTAAAGCAAGAATAAATTTCACGTTCTTTTTTGCGAGTGAACTGTCACTTGAAAGCCGTTTAAACAAGTTACTTTCCCCAAACCTTTCAATCGCTTTTTTCCTGAAGTAAAGCGAAATAAAATAAATACCCACCAATACCGGAATGGCAATCAATGCATAAAAAAACTCTTTATGTGCAAAATCAAACATATCAGGGTATGGTTCTTAAAAGTGTATTTTTAAAAATTAATTCGAGTAGAAGTAAAATACCGGCAATTATAGCTAATGGAAGAAACTCTTCAGGCCTGTCTGTATAGTTCTTTACCTCAAATTTCGATTTTTCCATTTTATCAATCTCGGTGTATATTTTTTGCAGGCTTTCATTGTCCGTAGCTCTGAAATATTTCCCCCCGGTAGTATTTGCAATTTGTTTCAGTAATGTTTCGTCAATTTCTACAGGAAGGAAGTCATATATATATTGATCGCCAATTCCGCCTGCGGGGCCTTTTGCGGTGCCCATTGTTCCAACCCCGATAGTGTAAACCCTGACTCCAAAAACTTTGGCAATTTCGGCTGCTGTTAAAGGAGCAATTGAGCCTGCGTTGTTTACACCATCTGTCAACAGGATAACAACTTTGCTCTTATTATTATCACCATTCAAACGGTTTACAGCAGTAGCAAGGCCATCACCTATTGCGGTACCATCTTCTATTGGTCGCAAACTCGGTTTATCAATTCGAACATCGGCAAATAAATTCTTAATGATTGAATGCGCCGTGGTTAAAGGACATTCTGTAAGCGCTTCACGGCTGAATATTACGAGCCCAATTTTATCCTCGGGCCTTGATTCAATAAATTTGAGCGCTACTTTTTTGGCCGCCTCAACGCGGTTTGGACTAAAATCCTGCGATAACATACTGCTTGAAATATCGAGTGCTATTACAATATCAATTCCTTCCTTTGTAATATTTTTCCAGTTTACCGTAGATTGCGGCCTCGCTACAATGGCAATAAGTAATCCAATCACAATCATCCTTATGCCGAAAAAAATATGATGGAAAATTGTTTTGTAGGAAGTATTAGGCATGTTCTTCGCACTGAAAGGAGATGGCATTATTACCTCCGAAGACAACGAATTATGTTCCATAACATAGAAAACAACAAGCCCGGGAATTAGGAGTAGGAACCAAAATACCCACGGATACGCAAATTGTATGGTATTAAAGTAGTTCATTGTGTCACGGAATTTAGCTCAGGTTGATTCGTTGCTCCAGCATCGGGTGTGATAACTTCTTCTTCCTTTATAGCGGTTTCTTTTACAAAGTCAATAGATGCATTAAGGCAAAATTCATGATCATTCGGCAACGGATTTTCTTTAGCGAATTTTACCAGATCGGCCAGAACCAGAATTTCCCGCAGTTTTTGTTTCATGGCTTCAGGAATGTCTTTTCTTTTTAGTGAGAAAAGTATTTCATCTGAAGTCATTTCAGGTGCACCAATTTCATATCTGCCATAAATATATTCCCTTAAAATATCGGTAATACTTGTATAGTATTCTTTTATCTTTCCTTCCTGCCAAAGTTTTTTCATCGCAAGTTTTTCCAATTCCTCCAATGCAACAATATGTGGAGGTATAATAATTTTTGGCTCTTCAACAACTGCAACAGGGGTTCGTTTTCTTGATGACCAGATAATAAACCATACTATTCCTGCGATAATTATTAGGCCAAGCAAACCTAGTAAAATGTAAGTAAAATAATCAAGAATGGAAAACTTGACCTGTATTGGTCCTTTTATATCCTTGAATCCTTTGGCAGTATCAACGTGTACAGTTTGCACTTGAAATAAAATGGCTTCAGTTAATACCGGGTTTCCGGTATCTCCATTCAATACAAAACGGAAAGGAGGCAAGGCGTAAAATCCCGAATCATAACTTGCGATAGTTATGTCCTGCACCTGTTGCTGAATTGTTGGGTGAGTTTTATCCGGAATAATCGTGTCAACTTTTGATTTACTGATTACATCAACTTTTGAAATAAGAGAATCAGGAATATGAGGCCATTGAATTTTTGGCAATCCATTCTTTGTATCGTATGCAGCAGTTAGATGAATGTGGGCTTGGTTGCCAATAACAATAGATGTACTGTCAATGCGGGCACTAACGTTGATTCTTTGGGCGCGCAGATTAAGTTGCTGTATGAACAGGCTGATAAAAATGAAAATAATATGAATGAATTTAATCCTCATCCCCTGCTTCTTCTTTTAAATAAATTTGACAATGGTGCCATATATGACTCATCTGTGGCAATACTTACAGTATCAACACCGGTCCTTTTAAAAATATCATTTATCTTTTTCTCTTTTATTTCTATCGCTTCTCCATAAGCTGTTCTCACTTTTTTATTGGAGGTGTTCATCCAAATAATTTTACCCGACTCCGGATCCATGGTTTTTAGCAATCCCATTTTTGGTAATTCTTTTTCGCGTTTGTCATAAATCCGAAGAGCAATAAGATCGTGTTTGCGTGAAGCAATTTTCATGGCATCCGTAAAATCACCTCCCATAAAATCTGAGATCATAAAGGCGATACTCCTTTTTTTAATAGCGTTGGTAAGATATTTCAAGGCAAGTGAAATATCTGTTTTCTTATTTTTTGGCTTGAATTCAATCAACTCCCGAATGATGCGCAGAATATGCGGCTTACCTTTTTTGGGCGGAATAAACTTCTCAATTATGTCGGTGAAAAATATAACTCCAATCTTATCATTATTCTGTAAACCCGAAAATGCAAGAACGGCGCATAATTCAGTAATCATGTCTTCTTTCAGTTGCTTCCGAGAACCAAAATATTCCGAGCCGCTAACATCTACTAAAAGTATAAGTGTAAGTTCCCGTTCTTCTTCAAAAATCTTTACATACGGGTGATTGAACCGGGCAGTAACATTCCAGTCAATAGTACGGATATCGTCGCCCATCTGGTACTCCCTTACTTCACTGAAGGACATACCACGACCTTTAAAAGCGCTGTGGTATTCTCCCGAAAAAAGGTTCCGGGTGATACCTCGCGTTTTTATCTCAATTCTCCTAACTTTCTTAATCAGTTCTGTCGTATCCATCGGCAAATCAGTTTAAAGTGTAAAATAGAAAGTGTAAAGTAAAAAGCATAAAGGCTGTAAAGGTGAATGGTTTTTACATTCTACTTTACACTTTTTACTTTGCACTTGTTTACGGTACCTCAACTGTATTCAGTATTTCTGTAATTATATTTTCAGTTGTAATATTTTCTGCTTCGGCTTCATAGGTAAGGCCGATACGGTGCCTTAGAACATCGTGGCAAATGGCCCGAACGTCTTCAGGAATTACATACCCTCTCCGTTTGATAAATGCGTATGCCTTTGCAGCGAATGCCATACTAATACTTGCACGAGGAGAGCCTCCGTAGCTGATAAGCGGTGCAAACTTCTCGAGTTTAAATTCTTTCGGTGTTCTTGTGGCCAGAACTATATCAAGGATATAATTTTCAATTTTTCCATCCATGTAAACATCCTTCACCAGTTTACGGGCATTCAGAATGTCCGCTGGTTTCAGTATTTGTTGCGCAGTTGGAAAATCAGCTGCCAGGTTTTGACGGATAATTTTCTGCTCATCGGCTTTTTGGGGATACGTGATAACAACCTTCAGCATAAACCGATCTACCTGCGCCTCAGGAAGCATGTAAGTTCCTTCCTGTTCAATCGGGTTTTGGGTTGCTAAAACTAAAAAGGGTTCAGGTAAAGGATAAGTTGTGTCGCCAATAGTTACTTGTCTTTCCTGCATGGCTTCAAGCAAGGCGCTTTGTACTTTGGCAGGGGCACGGTTTATTTCATCGGCCAATATAAAGTTTGCAAATAAAGGGCCTTTACGAACGGTAAATTCTTCCCTCTTTTGATTATAAATTAAAGTACCTATCAAATCGGCTGGTAAAAGGTCGGGTGTAAATTGAACACGGCTGAAACTTGCATCTATTGTAGAAGCAAGGGTTTTAATAGCCAGTGTTTTAGCAAGCCCGGGGACACCTTCCAATAAAATATGTCCGTTTGATAGTAGGCCTACCATCAACCTCTCAATCAAATACTTCTGACCGACAATAACCTTTTCCATCTCAAGGTTCATCAGGTCGACAAAGGCACTTTCCTTTTGAATACGCTCGTTAAGTTCTTTTATATCTGCCATAGTTCTTTTTTTTGTGGACTGCAAATTTAACCTACCCTCAAAGATAGAGCCAGTTTGAGGCTGTTAAAATTTGTTAATGTTGATGTGCCGGCATATATTCAAAAAGGGTACTTTTAGCCCAAATTAACGCCGAAATAATTGTTAGTATGAAAAAAACATATTCTTTTCATTTGTTGAAATTGGGAATTGTAAGTTTATCAGTTTTATTTTTTGGAATAATAACCTCTTGTTCCCACTCAACAGCCACAGAAGATGGTTCCTGGGTTTGCAACAACGCGGGTAATGGAACTCAAATTGTTCAATTTAAAGGCAATGATGTGATGGTAGAAAGCACAAGCATGACTAACGATACAGGCAATACTCCCCAGATACAAGACAATAGAAGATGGTACACTATTGAGGAAAAAATTGTGGATGACAGCAATACCAATGTTTGCCTGTATATTTTAAAAACCAATGTAAAAGAGGGGAAATACCCTAAATTTTCAATTTTAGGAGTGGTGAATATTGATGGACAAACAAAAAAGTTTCATACTCAATTTCTTGACATAGTCCGGAAGGATACCAAGCAGGAAATAATAGATAAATTGAACAGGCCGATGTTTGGAAGTATTGGCAAGTATGTTGCCTTCAGAGATATATTGAGGGAGGAAAACATCTTCAAAAAGGAAGCGCCGGGAAAACATTAATTAGAATAATTTGTACTTCGATTTCTGTAGTTGGTCTATAATGTATCTTTGTTCTTTAAGATAGAAGATACAAATGAACGAAAACCGCCCTTTAGCTGAACGAATGCGCCCACACACTCTGAACGAGTACATGGGGCAAAAACATTTGGTGGGAGAGGGGAGTATACTCCGAAAACTTATAGCATCCGGAACATTGCCATCCATAATACTTTGGGGGCCTCCGGGAGTAGGAAAAACTACCCTCGCTCAAATTATTGCCAATGAGTTACAGCGCGAGTTTTTTCAGTTGAGTGCCATCTCTTCAGGAGTAAAGGATATAAGGGAGGTAATTGAAGGAGCTAAAAATAAGGGGTTGTTTGCCGGAACTCCTATTTTATTTATTGATGAAATACACCGGTTCAGCAAATCGCAACAGGATGCTTTGCTGGGTGCGGTAGAGCGGGGTGACGTAACCCTGATTGGTGCTACAACCGAGAACCCTTCCTTTGAAGTTATTTCAGCTTTGCTTTCACGTTCGCAAGTTTACGTTTTGAAATTATTGGAAAAAGATGACCTGCTTGAAATGCTTGACAGAGCAATGAAAGAGGATGCCATTTTAAAAACCAAAAAAATTGAAATAAAGGAAACTGAAGCTCTCATGCGGCTTTCCAATGGCGATGCACGCAAACTGCTTAATCTTTTTGAGGCTGTTGTGATGTCATCTTCTGATACTACCGTTTCAGTGACCGATGATGCAGTTATAAAGGTAGCCCAACAGGTCATTCCACTTTACGATAAAAAAGGAGAATACCATTACGATATTATTTCTGCATTTATAAAATCAATTCGTGGGGGTGACCCGAATGCCGCTGTCTATTGGCTTGCACGAATGCTTACAGGTGGAGAAGACATTTTGTTTATTGCCCGAAGATTGGTAATCCTCGCTTCGGAAGATATTGGGAATGCTAATCCCAATGCACTTTTGATGGCAAATAACTGTTTTCAGGCGGTTAATTCCATAGGTATGCCGGAAGCGCAGATTGTGTTATCACAGACCGCCATTTATTTGGCATGTTCCCCTAAAAGCAATAGCGCCGTTGCTGCTATTGGAGCTGCTATGGCATCGGCTGCAAACACAAGCCATTTGGGTGTGCCATTACATCTTCGAAATGCCCAAACCAAGCTTATGAAAGAAATGGGTTATGGTGTTGATTATAAATATGCACATTCCTATGAAGGCAACTTTGTAATACAAGATTTCCTGCCGGAAGAACTCAGGGGCACCATGTTTTATGAACCGGGTAAAAATCCAAAAGAAGAAGAATTCAGAAAATATTTGGAAAAGACCTGGGGGGAGTTTTATAAGTACTGAAGGCAAGGTGAGAATGAAAAAGGCAATAATACTTTTCTTGATTGTTTCTTGTTGGATTTTTAAAGGTTCAGCTCAGCAAAGTAAGTCCATTGTTATTCATGGGAGAATAATAGATAGTTCAAAGCAAAGAAAAAGCAATGTGATTATGCTTTTCACTGGAATTAACTTACTTGACGAAAATTCAAAAGTATATATTGATAGTACTTATACCGATCAAGATGGAATGTTCGAGTTTAAGATACCCTTATCATCCCCAAAAAGAATTTCCTTTATGATTTATAATAGAATTTGGGGATATAAGGATAGTATTTTCCCTTCCATTCAAATAACTAAAGACACCTCGATTATTTTAAATGATCATCAATTTTGTATTTATGAAAATTCTTTAACAGATAGTATATGCCCGGTATGTCATAAAAAAGATATGGTTATTCCTATTATGTATGGACTTCTTATTACCTGGAAAGATACTATCATGCATTCAAAAAAATGGAGAAAAAGGCATCAAAATAAGGAGCAAGAGTTTCACCCAGGTGGTTGTGTTGTTTCCAGGTGTCAGCCTTATTTATACTGCAAAAGGGATAGTCTGGAGTTTTAAGTAATATTCCAATTATAATTCTGAGCCTCTTTTTCTATTAATCTTTTGCAAAACAGCCACATCAGCTTTATGCAGTTACTTTAAGATAGTTGTTAGAAATTGCCTATTTTTGAGTGTTAATCAAATCCTATGAAACGAATATTCCTTTATTTTCTGCTCCCCATTTTTCTTGTTTGCTTTGTTTCAAAAAGTGAAGCATCTATTTATAGCAAACCAATTATTCCTGATTCAAACGGGTTAAGGAGTGATACTATAAATATACTTAGTTATATTATTAATTTAAATGTTACCGATTTTACACACGATACACTAAGAGGTAATACAGTGGTTAAGTATGTTCCTAAAATGAATAACATTAAAACCATCAGCCTTGATTTGCTTCATTTTAAAGTTGATTCTGTTTTGTTAGGCAATAATAAATTAGTCTTTACTTATGATGATACGTTATTGATCATTAAACTTCCATCAACTGAAAATATTGGCGATACGAATAGTGTGGATGTGTTTTATCATGGCAAACCTGTTATAGATAAGTCTGGCTGGGGTGGATTTTATTTCCAAAGTCCGTATGCTTATAATCTGGGCGTGGCATTTGTGGCCGTACCTCATAATTACGGACGGACATGGTTTCCCTGCTTCGATAACTTTATAGCCAAATCAACCTATGTTTTTAATATCACAACCGATACTGCCAACATCTCTTTTTGCAATGGTTATTTAGCAAAGGATTCTGTTTCAGGAGCAGTGCGGATTCGTACATGGGTTATGAATTATCCTATTTCAAGTTACCATGCAAGCGTAGATGTGGCGCCTTATGTGAGTATCCGTGATACTTTCAGGGGCATTGACACTATTCCTATAACGTTAAATGGGTTGAAGGCCGATACAGCTAATATCCGGAAGTCATTTATTCATCTAAAAAATGCAATTTCCATATTCCAAAACTGTTATGGTAAATACAGATGGAATAAAGTAGGATATTCAATGGTGCCGTTTAATAGTGGAGCTATGGAGCATGCTACCAACATTGCCTATCCGGCACTTGCAGCCAGCGGATCGCTGGCTTATGAAGCCAATATTATGGCGCATGAATTATCACACCATTGGTGCGGCGACCTTGTTACATGCCGCTCTGCTGAGGATATGTGGCTGAATGAAGGATTTGCAGTTTTCAATCAGAGTGTGTTTATAGAATATTTGTATGGCGATTCTGCATACAATTCTTATACTAAATCTAATCACGAAGGTGTAATACACTATTGCGCCATTGCAGATCATGGTTATTGGCCTTTATCCGGAATGCCGCAAGCTTATACGTATGGAAACCTGAACTACTGGTTCAGCACAACCTACCAAAAAGGAGCAGACGTGTTTCATACGTTGCGCACCTATTTGGGCGATACAAATTTTTTTAACGGAATGAAGTATTATTTTGCAACCCACCAATATCAACCAGTCACTGCTGATACATTAAAGAATAGCTTGGAGCGATATTCGGGTTATAACCTAACTGACTTTTTTAATAATTGGGTATTTGCTCCGGGATTTCCGCAATTCTCAATCGATTCAATGACGGCTGTTCCAAATGGCCCAAATTATGATGCCACAGTTTACATAAAGCAAAAACTAATGGGAGCTCCGTCATATTATTCAAATGTTCCTGTGGAGGTAACCTTCAAATCTGCTAACTGGAGCAGTTTCAGGAAGACTGTTCTTGTATCAGGGAATCTTTCCAACTATACAATTACAGTCCCTTTTAATCCTGTGTTTGCAGGCTTGAATATGAAGAACGGCATCGCAGAAACTGTTTCTTCAGATACATTGAAAATTAAAAAAACAGGCACCTATAATATGACCAATTCAAGGGTTTACCTGACTGTGTCTTCTATAAGTGATTCAGCATATTTATTTTTTGAACACAACTATGCGGCCCCCGATCCAATGAAAAATAATTCATTGCACTACCGATTATCTCCATATCGTTATTGGAAGATTGGAGGTATCCGACCTTCAAATTTTACATGTTCGGTACGGTTGTATTTTGATGGAAGAAAAACAATTGGAACTACAAATGGTTCCTGTTATTTAGATACAGCCCTTATTCCAAAGAATTGCGATAGCCTTATATTAGTATACAGGCCAAACGCAAAAGCTGATTGGCAAAAATTCCCCGGCTATACGAAGAATAAAATTGGGAATACATACGGATTTATGACACTCGATTCTCTTCCAAACGGCGAATATTCTTTTGCTGATTCGGGTTATTATGCAACTGGAATAAGTGAAGTTGTCTCTGCAAATAAAGGGGATATAAATATATTCCCTAATCCGGCTTCCGGAAATTTCACAGTGAGTTTTGAGCAAGCAAATGCTACTCAGTATTTATATGTGTATGATATGAGTGGAAGGTTAGTAGAGCATCAATCAATTGTTCCGGGACAGAAGCAGTGCGAGATAAATGGAAGTTTATGGAAAAATGGTGCGTATAGTATTACCATTTGGAATGGTGTTAGAAAAGTAGCAGCAGAAAACTTTATCATTAGCCACTAATGAAGGGAAATTAATGCCAGTCAATTTCCTTTTTGCCTTGTGCAGCAAGAATTTCATTGGTTTTTGAAAAATGCTTGCAGCCCATGAATCCGTTATAAGCTGAGAAAGGGGAGGGGTGTGCAGCCTTTAAAATATGGTGTTTTGAACCATCAATTAATTGTTCCTTTGCCTGAGCATATTTTCCCCAGAGTAAAAAAACTACGCCCTTTTTTTGAGTTGAAATATGTTTAATAACGCTATCGGTAAATGACTCCCATCCTTTACCCTGGTGTGAGCCAGGTTCGTTAGCCCGTACCGTTAACATAGCATTTAAAAGAAGGACTCCCTGATCTGCCCAACGCTCCAAATTGCCCGAAGTTGGTATTGTAAAGCCCAAATCATTTAGTATTTCCTTGAATATATTTACAAGCGATGGAGGCATTTTTATTCCATCACTCACTGAAAAACACAAACCATTTGCCTGTCCCGCTCCGTGGTAAGGGTCTTGCCCAAGTATTACAACATTTACATTGGTAAAAGGAGTATGGTTAAATGCTGAAAAAATAAGTTTGCCCGGTGGATAAACGGTATGTTGTTTCCGTTCTTCAATTAAAAATTGTTTCAGGTTTACAAAATAAGGTTTGCTGAACTCCTCTTCCAGAGCTAATTTCCAGCTTTCTTCAATAACGGGAGCAACTATAACGGTTTCCATTTTATAATGATGAAAAAGTAAAAATAGAAAAGAAAATCTGAAGAAAGATTATTTCTTCGGTTTAATTTTTTGGTTGTAATATTTGCACCATTCTGTTAGTCCGCATTTTTCACAAAGTGGTTTGCGTGCCAGGCATACATATCTGCCATGTAATATCAGCCAGTGGTGGGCAAGCGGTATTTTTTCAGCCGGAAAATATTTTACTAGTTGGGTTTCAGTTTGAAGTGGATTTTTTGCACCTGTTGTTAGGCCGATTCGTGCTGCTACCCTGTAAACATGCGTATCTACAGCCATTGTAGGCTGATTGTAAATGACCGAGAGAATGACATTGGCTGTTTTTCTTCCGACACCTGGAAGAGTTGTTAGCTCTTCAATTGTTGAAGGTATTGTACTATTAAACTTTTCAACCAGTATTTTGGAGGCTTTTACAAGATACTCCGCTTTGCTATTTGGATAACTGATACTTTTAATATAGGCTCTGATTTCATCGACAGATTCCTTTGCCATTGATTTGGCATCCGGGTATTTTGCAAAAAGAGCAGGAGTAACCATATTAACCCGCTTATCTGTGCATTGAGCAGATAGGATAACAGCAATTAGCAATTGGAAGGGATCGTTGTAGTGTAATTCTGTTACAGCTATTGGCCTGGTGGCTTCAAAATAACCTATTACGTGGCGGAATAATTCTGCCTTTGTCATTTAATCAGGATGGGAACAAGAAAATAAAAGAGAATAATCAGGGGATTATTGCAGGTGTAAATAAGAATCAGTTAGAAATATATTCAATTTGTTGCAAAACGGTCTTAGTGGATTTAACATTAAGCGCCTTGGAATAATTTTGAATATTCTTAATAACATTAAGGGAAGGCTCTGTGGGGTCTACCTCAGTTGTCTTTTTCTTTGATATGTCCTTATCCTTTTTTTCCATTTCGTGTTCGGATGACGGGAGTGATGAGAGTGGAGTATTTTTGTCCATAAAAAGAGAATATTTCGATTAATAATATCTATAATAACTAATCTTTGTGTAAGTTATTGTGTGGTTTATTCAGATAATGCAATTTTGTGTTGTTCTGCCAGTCTCCTTAGGTTAATAACCGCATAACGCATCCTTCCCAGGGCTGTATTAATACTTACATTGGTCATGTCGGCAATCTCTTTGAAACTCAAATCGTAATAATGCCTTAGGATAACAACTTCACGTTGCTCAAATGGAAGGTGGTCAACCAGTTTCCTTAAGTCTTGCAGGATTTGTTTCTTCACCATATTATCCTCGGTAGAACTTTGTTCAACCTTAACAACATCAAACACATCTACAGTCTTTCCATCGGGCCTAACTATCTTACTGATAGTGCTTATCTTTCCATTCTGACGGAAATTATCAATAATAAGGTTATGGGAAATGCGAATAACCCATTGAAGGAATTTGCCCTCGCCGCTATACTGTTGCTTTTTCAATGTGCGAATAACCTTAAAGAATGTTTCCTGGAATATATCTTCAGCTATAACCCTGTCGCGGACGACATTAAGTATATATCCATAAACTTTTTTCTTATAACGGTCTAATAATTGGCAGAAAGCATCTTCATCGCCGCTTTGGTAGAGATGAATTAACTCATCATCAGGAGTCATTTGGTTTTCCATAAGGATACTTTAATGGTTACAAAGTAACATTTTACCCGATAAACGTTCGATTATACGTTATAAGTCTACTTACTGAATACAAAGATAAGAAATTTATTGTATAACACAATAAAAAGCAGAGATATTTTTAAGGGTTGTGATGTATTTCATTGATTACCTGATAAATTTATTGATTTACCAGTAATACATCTAACCTATTCTTTCTTAAAAAGCCAATCCTGGGGGTCGGTTTTATTTTGGCCTTTCCATATTTGAAGCTCTAAATCAGCCACCTGGCTCTGTTCATCAAACATTATAGTGCCTAAAGTCTGTTTAGTCGTGACCTTATCTCCTGCTTTTACAAAAACTTCTTTTAAGTGCACATATACACTATAGTATTGTCCGTGTTTGATTATTATGATTTTACCAAGTGTAGGGTCTTCTGTAACAACCGAAACCGTGCCTTCGAAAACAGATCTGGCAATTGCTCCTTTTGAAGTAACTATATCTACCCCATTGTTAAACTCAGTGATACCTGGCATGGGTGAATAAGTGCCAAAAGGACGGTATATAACTCCTTCCACAACAGGCCAGGGCAGTTTTCCTTTGTTGTTTTCAAAATCCTCTGATAGCTTCGCGGCTTCAGGAGTAAGTTTTAATACAGGCGCTTTAGTATCATTTTTCTTAACCTTGGTATTCGCATTCGATTTTTTTATTTCATCCTCCACAAGTTTTTTAATAGAGGCATCCAGTTTTTGCGACGCCTTTTGCTTGGCGGCAAGTTCTTTTTTCAGTTGTTTCTCCTTTCCTTTCAGCTGATCGTAAATTTTTTGCTGATCCTTTTTTTCTACATCCAATGTATTTCTTTCAGCTTGCACACTTTCCAATAATTGTTTTTTTTCGTCTTTCTTTTTTTGAAGGCGTGCAACTTTTTTACTTACTTCTTTTGATGTAGAGTCAATTATAAGTGCCTGTTTATGCCGGAATTCCTGGTATTCCTGAACATACCGAATCCGTAAGGCCGCCTGTTCAAAATCTTTGGAAGCAAAAATAAATGACAATTTATTATACCCTTTTTCAGTTTTATAGGCATCTACAACCATTCGGGCATATTCCTTTTTCAGGTCGCCAAGGCGCATTTCCATTGAACTTATAGTATCATTGGATGCTTTTATCTGTGCCTGAATTATTTCAATTTCTTTTGTAAAGGTTTCAATAACCTGTTCCTGAAGGTTTATTTTCCGGTTGACCGTCATCAGTTCGCCCAATGATGATTCCTTACTGTTTGTGGTTTTTTCAAGCAACTTGTTCAGATATTCAATATCCTCCTGCAATTTTTTCTTCTTGCTTTCAAGCTCCTTTTTCGTTTTTTGTGCTACCAATAAACCGGGAAGGCACAGCAGAACTAATACGAGCAGAATATATTTAGTAATGTACTTGCTCATATTTTTTAGGAATAATAAAAGGTGTTTTTTCGAAGTTGGTGAAATTTATTTTTTTGTATTTCAAATCGATTTTAATTGTTTTCTTCCCTGTGTAAATTTCATAATGTATATGGGTCGGGAAGCTAATTCCGGAGTCGGGTTTTTGAAAATCATCATAAGTAGCTTCAAAGGTATGGTGGGTTACGAAATCTTCCAGCTTTACTTTTTTAATATGATAGTCTGCCCTGTCAATCCAGATAAGTTGTACATCATTTTTGCTGTGCAGTTGCTTATTCTTTTCAATTCTATGTATTCTTCTTTTTCTTACTGTACTTAATATATAGTCATTCCCTTCTGTGTAAAAGTGCATTTTAGCAGTGTCATTATAAAACTCCATTGAGTTGCCAATCATAACGGATTGGAGAAGTTCGTAGTCTATATCTTCTTTCAACAGCGAATCGATATAATCATAATTCCCTTTGAAATAATTTTCATCGTGGTGGTTAATTATCATTACCGAGTCCTGGTCCAATTTAGCATGAACTGCCGTATATGCACCTAATACAACGGAAACTGTCATCCAAATAATACTGTCTTTGCGAATTCTGAGTGTACCGCCAAAAGAAGTCTGGGAAGAATCATCATCAATATCTACGTTAAAATGGGCGTTAATCCAGCGAAAGTTAAAGTTATTAGCCTTTAATTTTGCCATCAGGGAATATTTAGTTTCCTTCTTTGGGTTTGTAGTAGCAGGTGTATTAGTTGTTTGAATTTCCTTCACCGTGTGGCACGAAGTAAAGAAAATTGCACTGAGAATTATTAAAAATAAAATCCTTTTCATTTCCGCAAGGTTTTATTTTTCATATAGTTTCTTATCCTTAATTTTCTTTTCCAGAGTTTCGGAATTAAGGCCTTTATCTTTCGCCTTCATCCAGTATTCTACCGCAGAATCTTTTTCCCCAAGTTTGAATAAAATATCTCCGTAGTGATCTAAAATAGTAGCATCTTTTTCCCCTCCGTTCATAATAGCTTTGTTCTCCCATTCTTTTGCATCCTGGAATTTTCCCGACTGGTATAAAATCCAGCCATACGTATCTTCGTACGAATCATTATTCGGGCTTATTTCATTTGATCTTTTCGACATTTTTTCTGCAAGGGCAAGGTTGGTATCACGTACCGATAAATAGTAGCTGTAGTTATTCAGCACATAATCATTATCCGGGTTTATTTTAAGGGCAATTTCATAAGCAGAGTCTGAAGAGGAGAATCGTTTTGTATAATTGCTTGCATCACCAATGCTCTGATAGAATAATCCCAGCATCGTGGAATCATTTAAAATATAAAAAACACCGGTTTTAAATACAGTCAAGGCATTTTCGTAATTTTTAAGTTGCATATTGGCAAACCCGTTATAGTAATATAACTGAGGGTTGTTAGGAAATAAACCAATCGCTTTTTTGCTTTCTGTTTCCAAATCTTTTATGTTGTAAAGTTGTCCTTCCAAGTCTAAAAGCTGGCTCCAGTATGTATATCTGTTACTGTCTTCGCTAACTGCCATCCTGTATTGATTCCGGGCTTCTTCCAAATCCCTGTTATGAAGCAAAATTTCAGCATAAACGGCGTGTGCCCTAGGTTCAGCAGGGTTGGCGGTTACCATTTTTTTAGATAAAATCATAGCCTTATTAAAAACAGAATCACCGTTTGTATAAGTATATAAACCTGATATTATTCTGATCTTGGTATCTATGTCGAGGGCAGGCTCATCAAAGGCTTTTTGCAATTCATCAAACGCCTTTTGTTCCTGATCTTTGGATTTGTAATAATTGGCAAGGGATAAATGTACCATTGGGTCGTGCGGATGAATTTCTTCCATCTTCTGATATTCTTCAAATGCTTTATCGGGCTTGCCTTCCAGCTCGTAAAGATTTCCAAGCATATCATGGTATTGTGGAGCATTGGGTTCATTCTTTATTAATTTCTGAATCTCCTCTTCAGCTTTCGGGTAGTCCTTCATTTTTTCTAATATCTCAATTTTACTCATTGAAATATCTTCATCCACTTTGCCGATTTTATTTTCAAGGGCGTTGTATGTTTCTATAGCCTCTTTATATTCCCCTGCCTGTAATTGTGCTAGTGCGAGTTTATAATAAAAGTCTGTATTTGTTGGATGCATTTTAATCAGGTCCTGGTACACTGTAATCACATCTTTATACCTTCCTAACTCCTGTAAGTTTTCGGCGTAGAAATATCGATACCAGATATTACCAGGGTCGCCACTTACAGCTTTACTTATATAAACCAAAGCACTATCAGGTCGTTTATTAATTTCCATTAAGTCAAACACCTCAAAATTAGCAGAAGGACTGGCAGGATTTATTGCAAGGCATCTCCTGAAAAAGCCCATTGCATCATCAGAATTTCCAAGTATTTTGTTTTTTAGTCCATCGTAAAACAATGCCTTGAATTTATCCTCATCAACTTCAGAAACATGTTTATTTGTAAGGGAAGAAGCAGAATTTTTTGAACTCTTGCAGGCAAAAAACAAACCGGACATCATTATTAAAATGATAAATAAGTAAGTCTGTTTTTGTGCCTTGTACATGGTCAGTTTTAGTTTTTCTGGTTATAATCCCCCAGATTCAATCGGTCATGTTTGCCCATATATTGCACCCGGTTTCCAAGCATTGAGTCAGTAATATTTCCATTGATTATCCGGCAACTTTCCTGGATTATTGTATCAGAAATAATTGAATTCTCAATATGATTCCGATTTCCTAATGATACAAAAGGTCCTACAATTGAATTAATAATGGTTGTATGTTCTCCAATATAACAAGGCTCTATAATAGTAGAATTAATAATGTTCGCGCTCTTGTGTTTAATTGAAGTTTTAGTTTCAAGTAAGCGCTTATTTGTGTATAGCATGTTCTCTTTACTGCCGCAATCTAGCCATTCGCTTATTTGTGCTACAGAGAATTTTGTCCCTTTCTGCTTCATGTTTTCCAGGGCATTGGTGAGTTGATACTCGCCTTTTTCCATTATATTGTTATCAAGCAAATATTGCATTTCATTTTTCAGGTATGCACCATCTTTAAAATAATAAATACCAATAATGGCAAGATCAGAAACAAACTCCATGGGCTTCTCTATGAATTCCGTTATGAAATTTTGCTTGTCTAATTTAACAACTCCGAATGGCCTTGGGTCAGCAACTTTCTGTACCCAAATTGTTCCTTCATTCGATAAGTCAACTGTAAATTCTCCCTTAAAAAGTGTATCTGCAAAGGCAACTATTACATTTCCATCCAACAGTTCCTTGGCACACATCACAGCATGCGCTGTGCCTAAAGCTTCTTCCTGATAGAATATTTTTCCTTTGGCACCCATCTTTTCGGCCACACTTAATAAATGAGTTTCCACTTCTTTCCCGAAATGACCAATTACAAATCCTATATCAGTAATTTCCCCTTTAATAGTTGCAGCAATATCTTCAACAAGGTGTTGCACCATTGGTTTTCCGGCAACAGGCAATAACGGTTTAGGAACAGTTAGGGTATGGGGCCTCATCCGTTTGCCTATACCTGCCATTGGAATTATCAGTTTCATATTCTATAATATTAATTCTTAATCTTCAATTTTAATGTTTTCCGGTATGTCCAAATCCGCCTGCACCTCTTTCTGTTTCCATCAGTTGTTCTACTGCTTCCCATTCAACTCTTTCGTGTTTGGCAACAATAACCTGTGCAATACGCTCTCCATCATTAATTAGAAAATCTTCATTCGAAAGGTTTATTAAAAGCACTTTTAATTCCCCCCTGTAATCAGCATCAATTGTACCCGGTGAGTTAAGTACAGTTATGCCATGTTTCAAGGCAAGACCACTGCGAGGGCGTACCTGAGCTTCATGTCCTTCAGGTAACTCCATAAATAATCCTGTCGGAACTAAAGCTCTTTCCATGGATTTTAAAACCATAGGAGAATCAATATTAGCACGCACATCAAAACCTGCAGACGCAACTGTAGCATATTGCGGTAATGGATGCTTTGACTTATTTACAATTTTCACTTTCATAGTATTATTTTTTAAAATTCTTAAGTAAAGCAAATGACGGCTTTTCCATTAAATAGACCACAATTAAGAACACTAGGATTAAACCATTGTTTGCAATTAGTGCCAATACTTTCGAATCTATAGTCACCTGAGTACTCAAAAAGTACAAAATTAGTGATAAACCAAAGTAGATTGCTATGCGTTTGAAATCGTATTTAACAGGCAATTGTTTACGACTCATGAAGTAAGATATTACCATAACGGTGGCATAGCATATAAGCGTAGCCCATGCTGAGCCCATGTATCCAATCCTTGGAATCCAGTAAAAATTTAACGCAATAGTGATAATTGCTCCAATAAATGTGAGGTATGCCCCATACATTGTTTTACGGGCCAATTTGTACCATGTGGAAAGTGTATAAAACACGCCAAGGCATACATTGGCAAGTAAAAGAATAGGAACTACTTTAAGTCCGCTCCAATATCTTTCATTGATAAGATGCTTTATCCACGAAAGGTTGAGCAAAGTTCCAAGCGAAACTACCAGACAACCTATGATGAAGTACTTTACAATATCGGCAAAATTTTTTGCGAAATCTTTTTCCTTGGCATTTACAAAGAAATAGGGCTCTGAAGCATATTTAAATGCTTGCACGAACATTGTTACTATAATAGACAATTTATAACAGGCACTGTAAATGCCTCCCATCTGCCAGCTAACGGTTTTATCAGGAATTAAATATTGAATCAGAAGCCTATCGAGTGTTTCATTCACCATTCCTGCAAGGCCCGCAAAAACCAGCGGCATGGCATAGGGCATCATTCGTTTCCACAGTGCGGAATCGAAATCAAATGTTTTTTTTGTTAACGGAACCCATGCTGAAATCATATCCGGAAATAGCATTAAAAGTGTAACCCCGCTAGCAAGCACATTGGATATTAGAATATATCCTATTCCAATATTCGGATTATAAATTGATTTAATAAAAGGATAAAAAGCACTATCAGGATTCTTGTAAATTTTAGAACATAAAACGATAAAAAACAGGTTGCTGAAAATATAAATCAGGATATTGGAAGCCTTAATTATGGCAAATCTTCGCGCCTTATTCAATTGCCTTAATTTTGCAAAGATAATGGCCGAAATAGTATCTAAAAATAGAATAATTCCCAACCAGACAATATACTCCGGATGCTCAGGCAGATTCAAAAGCTCTGCAAAATTTTGACGGAAAATATTTACTAATACAATAAAAATAATCGAGGTACAGATAATGGATATTAATATAGTACTGTAAACTTTCTTTTTATTTTCCTCCAACCTCGAGAAGTTAAAAAGAGATGTTTCCATCCCATAAGTGAGAATAATATTTATGAAAGAAATATAAGAATATATAAAGGTTATTTTACCATATTCAGCCGGGTCAAAAAAGTGTGTGTAAATGGGGACTAAGAAGTATCCGAGTAATCTTACAACAATGCTCGGAAGCCCGTAAACTAGTGTTTGCCCTGCAAGGTCTTTTAGTGGTTTCAAATACTTTTTTTAGAAAGTAAAATTTTATGCAGTCTGTGTGTTTTTAGTGGAGAAGTCGGCTTTACGTTTTTCTAAAAAAGCACTTATGCCTTCTTTTATTTCTTCGGATACAAAACATTTCCCGAATTCAGTTAATTCAGCATCAAAACCTTTAGGTGTTCCGTCATATGCATTTGCTGAACGAATTGCCGCACCAACAGCAAACGGAGATTTCGTTTTAATCACGTTTAAAATTTCAACGCATTTAGAAATGAGATTCTCTTGTGGAACAACATAATTTACCAAGCCTAAATCAAGTGCTTGTTGGGCATTTATCATTTCTGCAGTCATCATCAACTCTAAGCCCTTGGTTTTTCCGACATACCGAATGAGCCTTTGTGTGCCACCATAACCCGGAATTAATCCAAGATTCACTTCTGGCTGTCCAAACTTTGCATTCTCAGAGGCTATCCTTAAATGACAAGACATTGCTAACTCACAACCACCACCTAATGCAAAACCATTCACTGCAGCAATAACAGGTTTGGAGGAATTTTCGATACTTTGAAAAACATCTTGCCCAGCTTTTGCCATAGCCATACCTTGTTCTTTGGTCAGGCCCATAAATTCCTTAATATCAGCCCCGGCTGCAAATGCTTTTGGTCCTTCGCCAGTTAGAATTATCGAAAATACTTCTGAGTTTTCATTTGCCTCTTTTATAGCTGCACCAATTTCCTGAACAGTTTCGCGATTCAGTGCATTCATCTTATCCGGGCGGTTAATAGTCAATGTATATATTCCGTTTTCAACGGAAGTCTTCAGATTTTTGTATTCGCTCATAGTTATAATTTGTTAAAATTTCCTGTGTTCTTTAACCCAGGTTTGAATATACTCTACAATAATGTGTGTATCTGTTCCGGGAGGAAATAGCTTGCCAACACCAATTTTATTAAGCTCCTCCATATCTTTATCCGGAATAATACCGCCACCGGTTAACAAGATATCTTCCATTTTTTTCTCCTTCATTAATTTAATAATCTTCGGAAAAGCTGTGTTGTGGGCACCGGAAAGTATGCTTAGTCCAATTACATCTACGTCCTCCTGCAAAGCTGTGTTTACAACACTTTCCGGAGTTTGATGCAAGCCGGTGTAAATCACTTCCATCCCTGCATTACGAAGGAAAGAAGCAATCACTTTAGCACCTCTGTCATGACCATCTAATCCAACTTTGGCGACCAATACCCTGATAGGGCGCTTTAATTCACTGTTTATTTCTGCCATAAAGGACAAATTTAAGACTTATTCCCAAGTAAAAGTATTTCTACAATCAACGGATAAAACATGTATTCCAGTTTATGGATTTTTGCCGCAAGGGTTTCAGGAGTGTCATACGCCTCCACAAGGCATTTTTCCTGGAAAATGATTTCCCCTTCGTCATAGTTCTCATTTACATAATGAATAGTAATTCCGCTTGCTAACTCACCATTTGCTATTACCGCTTCGTGAACCTTTTTGCCGTACATACCTTTACCTCCATATTTTGGCAATAGGGCAGGGTGGATGTTCACCATTTTCCCGGTATAAGCCTTTATGATATTATCAGGAATCATCCATAGAAATCCTGCGAGAACAATAAAGTCGGCTTTTTCTTTTAATTCATTCAGAACCAAATCGCTATTGTAAAAAGATTCTTTGTTAACAATGATAAAAGGTATGCCAGCCTCTTTCGCCCTATTAATTACCCCGGCCTCTTTGTTATTACAGACTATTACAGAGACTGTAATATCACTCCTATCCTTGTAATAATCAATGAAATTCTGAGCGTTAGTACCCTCCCCGGAAGCAAAAATTGCAAGTCTGTGCATGTAAATGAATTGGGTTGTAAAAGTAGTTTGTTTCAATGAATTATGAACATACCATAAATATTAGGTGAAGCATAAGGTTTTCAATAAGTTGGGTGGTATCATTTAATGCAATCTTAATTGGGCTTCTGTAACTTACCGAGAGTGAAATCGTAATGAATAAGACTAGACCTAATTATTATTGATGAAAAACTTTACTTTCCCCAGACTTAGACTTCTATTCCTTTTTACTAGCCTATTGGTTTTAAAAGGAAGTGCTGCTACCCTTTACTGGGTTGGTGGGGCAGGAGAGTGGCATAATACAAGCCATTGGTCTGTTGTAAGTGGTGGCAATGGAGGTGTTAAAGTCCCTTCAGCTGCTGATGATGTAATCTTTGACCAAAACTCTTTTAACTCTTTAAATGAAAACTTGCTTCTTTCAGGAAGTATGGAATGCCATTCAATTACCTGGACTTCCGATGTTAATCATCCGAATATTTCGGGTAGTGCAGGAGCTACATTGAATATTTATGGTTCACTGTTACTCACCCAACAAATGAGTTGGAATTATGATGGTGAAATAAATTTTAAGTCTCAACAAAAAGGCAACACAATTAATTCTTCCGGGAAATTATTATCAGGAAATATTACTTTTGATGGAAGCGGTTCATGGCAACTGAACGGCGCTTTGATTTTGTCAACGTCATCAACTTTAACGTTGAGTTCAGGTTCAGTTTCAACGAATGGTAACGCAATTCAATGCGGCATTTTAAAAATTGATGGAACAAATTATAAAATGTTTGATTTTTCTAATTCCATTCTGTCCATTAAACAGGAATATACCGATGCGGGCTCAGGAAACTACCATTACAACTCAGCACATTCAAAAATCTATATACAGAGTGCATTGCCCGTAAACACTTTTGCGAACATCCATCATACTGCACATAATTTAAATTCACGTTTTACTTCTTCCGTTATTAATGTGGATTCTGTAATTATTGATCCAACATGTAATGGTGCCGATACCGGACAAAGTTGTAATGGCGCAATTATAATAAGGAAAATAAATGCTACCGACGGTGGGCCTTTTTCTATTTCGTGGGCAGGTCCTAAACCAGGGTTAGACACTGTAACAGCGGACAGTGTATTTAATCTTTGCCCGAATACGTATTCATACACGATTATTGATTCAGCTGATAACACTGTTTATGGTCCCATATTTGTCACCATCACTGCTCCACCTCCTTTTACCGTAAGTTATACGAAACGGCAAGTAAAATGCAATGGGTTGTGCGATGGCTGGATTAGCACACGCATTTCGGGGGAAACGCCAAACTATACATATCGATGGAGCAATGGTGTATCCGGTATTGCAATCGGAGACCCGAGTAGTCCATTTATTGATACTGGCCTTTGTGCTGGCACATATTCTATTCGGATTAAAGATACAAACGGGTGTGTAAATACTTTTAAAACCAAGATTACACAACCATTACCGGTAACAATTGCATTTGTTCCTACTAATGTAACTTGTAATGGTTCATGCAATGGTGCTGCAACCGCTACCGTTAGCGGTGGACATGGTGTATATACATACTTGTGGTCGCCTGGAGGGCAAACAACATCAACTATTAGTTCGCTTTGTGCAGGCATTTATACTCTTACGGCTACAGATGATTCGGGTTGTGTTGGAACCGGAACAGTTACAATTACGCAACCGCCTGCACTTACTATTGCAATATCAAAAAGTAATGTAACATGCAACGGAAACTGCAATGGCAGTGCCACAGCTACAGTTACAGGTGGAACACCGGCATATACTTATAAATGGAATAACGGAGCAACAACTTCCTCTATCAGCAGCCTTTGTTCAGGGAATTATAAAGTTGTGGTGACCGATTCTCATGGTTGTAAAGATTCTGCAAATGTTACGATTACTCAGCCATTAACAATTACAATAAATGTATCTCAAACCAATGTTACTTGCAATGGAAATTGTGATGGAAAAGCCAGTGTAACAATTACTGGTGGGACGCCTGTGTATACATACAAATGGAGTACAGGCGCAACAACATCTTCCATCAGCGCACTTTGCGCAGGTGTTTATAAAATAGTTGTAACCGATTCCAATCATTGTAAAGATTCTGCAAACGTTACTATCACCCAACCCACACCCCTCGTTATCACTATCGCTCAAACAAATCCAGCATGCAATGGAAATTGTAATGGTACAGCTACGGCAACCGTATCAGGAGGCACCCCGGTTTATACATATAAATGGAGTACTGGGGCAACTACTTCTTCCATCAGCAGCCTTTGTGCAGGTGCATATAAAATTGTTGTTACAGATAAAAATGGATGCAAGGATTCTGCAAACGTTACTATAACCCAACCTCCGGGAATGATAGTTACCACTACAAATACAAATGTAACATGTAATGGAAACTGTATTGGAACTGCCACTGTAAGTGTTTCCGGAGGGAATGCACCGTATACTTATAAATGGAGCACGGGAGCTACCACGACCAATGTGAGCAGTCTGTGCGCAGGTGTTTATAAAATAGTTGTAACAGATAATAAGGGTTGTAAAGATTCTGCCAATGTAACAATCACACAACCCAATCCACTTACGATTGCCATATCGCAAACAAATGTAAAATGCAAAGGAGATTGCAATGGTTCGGCTACTGCAACGGTTTCAGGCGGAACACCAGCTTATATTTATAAATGGAGCACCGGAGCAACTACTTCTTCTATTAGCAGCCTGTGTGCTGGAGCTTATAAAATAGTTGTTAAAGATGCGAATGGTTGTAAAGATTCAGCTAATGTTACTATAACACAGCCTGCAATTTCTCTAACAATTACTACTTCCCAAACGAACGTAAAATGTAATGGTGACTGTAACGGAACAGCCACTGCGACAGTAACAGGAGGCGCACCTGCTTATACGTATAAATGGAGCACAGGGGCAACGAGCTCCTCGGTCAGTGCTTTGTGTGCGGGGGTTTACAAAATTGTTGTGATAGATAATAGCGGATGTAAAGATTCTGCAAATGTAACCATCACGCAACCTACACCACTTGCAATAACCACTACCCAGACAAATGTAACCTGTAACGGAAATTGTATAGGAACTGCCACTGCCACAGTTACTGGAGGAACACCTGCCTATACTTATAAATGGAGTACGGGAGCAACCACTTCTTCGGTCAGTAACTTGTGTGCCGGAGTTTATAAATTAGTGGTGACCGATAAAAATGGTTGTAAAGATTCGGTGAATGTGACTATAACTTCTCCAAGTCCGATTGTAATTACCATATCTCAAACAAATATTACCTGTACCGGAAATTGCAATGGAACCGCTACTGCTACGGTATCGGGAGGTGCTTCACCATATACTTATAAATGGAGTACCGGAGCAACTACTTCATCAGTCAGTAACTTGTGTGCCGGAGTTTATAAAATTGTTGTCACAGATAAAAATGGTTGTAAGGATTCCGCTAATGTTACAATTACACAGCCATTAAATGGATTAAATATTACAACTACACAAACGAATGTAACATGTAATGGAAGCTGCAATGGCTCTGCTACAGCAACAGTAACGGGTGGTACACCAGCTTATACATACAAATGGAGCAACGGGGCTACAACATCGTCTATCAGCAGTCTTTGTGCCGGGATTTATAAAATTGTTGTTACAGATAAAAATGGCTGTAAGGATTCTGCCAATGTTACAATTACGCAACCATCACCAATTGTTATAACTACTTCTCAGACCAATGTGAAATGTAATGGCGATTGTAATGGAACTGCATCAGCAACAGTATCCGGCGGAACTGCACCGTATACATACAAGTGGAATACAGGAGCCACTACAACATCAATCAGCGGCCTTTGTCCTGGCACAAGCCGCATTGTAATTACGGATGCAAACGGTTGTAAAGATTCTGCTGATGTTATCATCACTCAACCTACAGCTTTAATTATAACTACGTCACAAAACAATTTAACCTGTAACGGAAATTGTAATGGAACTGCATCGGTAACTGTAAGTGGCGGAACACCTGCCTATACATATAAATGGAGCAACGGAGCTACTACAACATCTATCAGCAGCCTTTGTGCCGGAGTTTATAAAATTGTTGTAACCGATAAAAATGGCTGTAAAGATTCTGCAAATGTTACTATCACTCAACCTACGGGAATAATAATTTCTATTAGCAATACAAATGAAACGTGTAACGGAAATTGTAATGGAAGTGTTATTGCAACTGTGAGTGGTGGTACACCTGCATACATCTACAAATGGAGCAACGGTGCAACTACTTCCTCTATCAGCAGCCTTTGTGCGGGAGTTTATAAAATAGTGGTTACCGACAAAAATGGGTGTAAGGATTCAGCTAATGTTTCGATTACACAACCAACAGCACTTTCAATAATTACCGCACAAACGAATGCAACATGTAATGGGAATTGTAATGGAACTGCAACTGCAACAGTAACCGGAGGTACACCTGCGTATATTTATAAATGGAGCAACGGTGCAACTAGTTCTTCGATTAGTAACCTCTGTGCAGGGGTTTATAAAATAGTAGTGACTGATGCAAATGGTTGTAAAGATTCTGCCAATGTAACCATCACTCAACCTGCTCCAATAATAATTACAACTTCACAAACCAATGTAAGTTGCAATGGTAATTGCAATGGAATTGCCAATGCAACTGTAAGTGGTGGCGCTGCACCTTATACTTATAAATGGAGTACAGGCGCAACTACAACATCAATCAATAATCTCTGCCAGGGAATATATAAAGTAGTTGTGACAGATGCCAACGGATGTAAGGATTCAGCAAATGTTACTATTACCCAACCTACGCCTCTTATAATAACAACATCACAAACTAATTTAACCTGTAACAGTAATTGTAATGGTACTGCTACTGCAACTGTCTCGGGTGGTAGACCTGCCTACACCTACAAATGGAGCACTGGAGCTACTACTTCTTCGGTAAATAGTCTTTGTACTGGGGTTTATAAAATTGTGGTAACAGATGCTAAGGGTTGCAAGGATTCTGCAAATGTTACGATTACTCAACCAATCGGAATAACAATTACAACAACCAACACAAACCTAAAATGTAATGGCGATTGTAATGGAACTGCCACTGCTACTGCAACGGGAGGTCAGCCTGCATATACGTATAAATGGAGCAATGGAGCAACAACATCATCAGTAAGTAATCTTTGTGCCGGAATTTATAAGATAGTTATTGTAGATGCGAATGGGTGTAAAGATTCGGCAAACGTAATCATCACTCAACCTACAGCAATAATAATTTCTACTTCACAAACAAACGAAAAATGTAATGGCGATTGCAATGGAACTGCTTCTGTAAACGCCAGCGGCGGAACACCAGGGTATTTCTATAAATGGAGCACAGGGGCAACCACTACATCCATTAATAACCTTTGCGCAGGAAATTATACAGGGGTAGTAACTGATGCAAATGGTTGTAAAGATTCTGTAATTGTTTCTATCACGCAACCTAATTTACTAATCGCGCCTATTTCAACTTTGAGGGATGTTTCATGTAATGGATTTAATAATGGTGTTGCAACGGTTACGCCAATTGGCGGTACTGCACCATATACCTACTTATGGACTCCTCCGAATAATACTACTCCTTCCATAACAGGATTGAGTGCTGGAAATTATACCATATCTGTAACAGATGCAAATGGTTGTTCAGTATCTGAATCAATTTTAATATCACAGCCTCCTGTTCTTACTGATTCTGTATCATCTACACCTGCATCGTGCAGCAACTTTAACGGCACTGCAACAGTTTATACAAATGGAGGCACTACTCCATATACCTACTATTGGAGCCCATCAGCAGAAGTTACGGCAACTGCCACAGGCCTGAGTTCCGGGGTATATACAGTTACAGTAACCGACTATAACGGATGTAATGTAGTCGACACAATCACAGTAAAAAATACTTCAACACTAAATATAGTTGCATCTGGAACGGACTTGTTGTGTAATGGAGCAAACACAGGAACAGCAACTGTTTCGGCAAGTGGTGGAACAACTCCATATACCTATTTATGGAATCCGGGAAGCGGAACTACCTCCACAATTAATAATTTAAGTGCGGGTATTTATTCGATAGTAGTTACTGATAATAATGGTTGCACTCAATCTGCAACCATTACTATAACGCAACCTACTGCCATATCTTTAACCGTTAATTCAACAGGTGCAGGTTGCAGCAATAATGCGGGAACTGCAAGTGTTTCTGCAAGTGGTGGCACAGGTGCATACACCTATTCATGGAATCCTGGTGGAGGAAATACATCTATAATAACCGGATTAGGTAGCGGTTCATATACTGTTACAGTTACTGACGCAAATGGTTGCTCAGAAACTGCAGTTGCCAATGTTGCAAATGGTGGCGTGAGTGGTTCGATTACTTCTTTTAATAATATTTCATGCTTTGGTGATAATAACGGCAGTGCAACCGTAACGGTAACAAGCGGAAAAACGCCGTTCACCTACTCATGGTCTCCAAGTGGACAAACCACTGCAACAGCTACAGGCCTAACTGCCGGAAGTTATACCGTTACTGTAACCGATTCAAACGGATGTTCATTTACAACGAGTGTAAGCCTGATTCAGCCTGCATCAGCACTTGTAGAAACACATGTTGTTTCCAATGCCTCATGTAATAGTACAAATGATGGTTCAATTACTTTAACAGTATCCGGTGGAACACCGCAATATGCTTACACATGGTCGAATGGAGCTACAACACAAAATCAGAGTAATATTTTACCGGGTACTTATACTGTAGCTATAAAAGATTCTAATGGGTGCAGTATTACAGACACAATAATTGTTCCTTCAAACAAAACTGTTATTGCAAATGCCGGGCGAGATACTTCTCTCTGTGCAAATACAACGATTACATTGAATGGCGATAGCAGCAAAAATGCTGTAACTTATAAATGGCTGGTGATGCCAAGTCTGAATAAGATAAGTGATTCATCATTTGTAACAGTATCTCCATCCGTTACCACAACGTACATTTTAATTGTGAGCAATGGAGGATGTTCAGATACATCATGGATAACAATTACTATCAACCCGACAATTATTGCAGATGCAGGCCCAACACAATATATTCTTCCAAGTCAAAGTGTAACTATTGGCGGAAGCCCAACAGGTCCCGGGGGCTCCACTTACTTGTGGCAACCTGGTTTTAGTTTAAGTGATAGTACGGTTTCAAATCCTGTTGCATCGCCATCAATAACTACTACATATACAGTTTTTGTAGATAACCCGAATGGATGTCCCGGTTCAGATACGGTTACTGTTTTTGTAGTTCCTCATGTTGTAATTCCGGATGGATTCTCACCCAATGGTGATGGCCAGAATGATGCATGGCATATTGGATTTATTAATGATTTCCCGGGTTGTGAGGTGGAAGTTTATAACAGATGGGGGGAACTTTTATTCCGTTCGATGGGGTATAAAGCGCCATGGGATGGAACTTACAATGGCAAGCAAGTCCCTATTGGAACCTATTATTATGTAATTAATCTGCACGACCCCCGATTTACTCAAGCATATACCGGCCCTGTTACCATACTCAGATAAACACAAAACACCATGCGTAAACTAACATTCATACTGGTCTTCATAATATTGCTTACAAGCTTAGCTTCTGCACAACAGTTGCCCCTGTATAGTCAATATATGCTGAATGATTTCTCAATGAATCCTGCCATTGCAGGGACACAAGATCATTTTAATATACGGTCGGATAATCGTTTTCAATGGATAGGAATTACAGATGCGCCGAGAACCTATATTCTCACTTTGGACGGCCCAATAAGTAAAAAGCATATTGGAATTGGAACTTATGTGTTTACCGATATAACAGGGCCGACAAGGCGCACCGGGTTTACTGTTTCGTATTCTTATCATATGAAACTGAATGAAAACTTAAATGTTTCTTTAGGGCTCTCGGCAGGTATATTGCAGTTTGCTATGGATGGGCAGTCTATTTCATTAGAGTCAACAAATGATCAGGCTTTGGTTAATCAATTTACATTTGCACTTGTACCTGATTTTGGTGGTGGAGTGTATCTATACAATGAAAATTTTTATTTGGGAATTGCTGCTCCACAAATTATTCCAATTTCGGCAAAACTTAATTCCTATGCCGATGCCCAGAATATTATGGTACGGCACTATTATGCTACAGCCGGTTACAATTTGGAATTGGGGAATAATTTCAGTTTAGACCCATGTATTGTTGCAAAATATGTTTATCCTGTTCCTCCGCAATTCGATTTCGGAGCAAGGATATTGTATATGCAAAAAGTTTGGGTTGGCGGCGGTTTTCGCACTATGGATGCGGCTTATGCAATGGTCGGATATGTCTATCAAAAAAGCCTCACCCTTGGATTTTCTTATGATTACCCCATTACAGATATTCATAAATACAGTTTCGGTACTACAGAGTTTTATATCGGGGTTACTTTTAATAAACCCAAACCGATAGAAAAGCCGCAGATATAATATTAGTATTGAATCTCAAAAAGCTGTGCTTCTTCAGCTCCAGTGGCTCCTTCTTGCTTAATAAATTTCACCTTTTGAGGATACTTCCTGTAGATAGGCGCTATCAGTCGATGCACACCATTCAAAATATTTCCATCTGCAACAAGCGGGTTACTTCGAAGGCTGGCTATTAAAAGATACCGTGTTTGTGTTTTTTTCAAAAAGGCAATTGCCGAATCCGCATTAGTAGAACGAATGCTGTCAACTGTAGATATGTTTATAAACATTCTTCCATTTGCATAAACCCTGGACATTGGCCCCTTTCTGCACGCTACAAGTGAATCTTTAGGCAAACTCTCGCACCATTGGCTTAATTTCAAATAATTAACCCAGTCAGGAGTATACCCGGCATAAATATCACCATTCATATTTTTTTTGATGATTGGCAAGTTTTCATTGGCTTTTTGTATGGTCGATTTGAATTCATAAATGAAAAGTATTGGAACAATCAGGAATACCATCATCTGAAGAACAAATGGTGATTTTTTAAATAAGTCATAAAGCCCGTATAAAAATATCATAAGCAAAAGAGGTACATAAATCATGACCATACGGGGCTGGTCCCAACGGGTTTGCAGCGCAAAAAAGGTCGCCCCTGCCATTACTAAAACATAAAGTGAAGCAATTAGTAAATATCTGTTCTTTGATTTAATGATCCGGTAGATTGCAAATAAGAGAATGATAATAGTGAAGAAGGTTAACCATGGACTTGTGTCCATATCAATGTCCGATTTAAAGCCTAATATCTGATAAAGTCTTTTCGAAATATAAAGGTTGCTGTTTTGGAAAAAATCACTGATGAAATCACCTATATGCCTTTTGCCTTTCGACGCATTGTAGGGGTCTATCAGGGTTAATAAATCCCCCTGAGAACTACCCTGTGTTTTCTCGTAAATTATTGCAACAAGAGCCCCTACTCCCAGGTATATTAAATGTTTGAATTGTTTTCGGTATCCAAAATAAATCATCAATCCTGTAATGCAAGCCATAGTCCAGGAAATTGCAATATTTCTGGTTAGGGTCATTAACAAAAGCAACACGCCAACCGGCAGCCAAACTCGCCATGTATCAGTAGTCTGGCCCTGGCCAACAGGCTTTAAAGAATCCTGCAATTTGAAGAAATAATAGAAGAATATGTACTGCAAAGCCATAAAGAAAGATTCATTATAGGTTTCGCTTGCAAAATTTAAAATGTAAGTGTTTACGGCTGCCAGCAATAAAACAGAGTAAAGCACGAAGGAGGGAATTCTTCCCTTGAATGCTTTATAAAGAAATAGCAAAGCAATGAAGTTGAAAATGATGGAAAGAAATTTCAGAAACACAATTTTTATACCCAGAACGGAAACAAAAATACTAAGCACCAAAGGATAGAGAGGTCCCTGGTAGGAAGGGAAAACACCTTTATGAATAAAATCATAAGCACGAGTTATGTATCCAGAATCATCACCACCGGTATCCATTCTTGCCTGGAAAAGTAAAAGGGAGAATAACACTCCAAGCCCTAAAATAAAGATTACTAAAAACTTGGAATTTTTATTGAAAAACTTGTCTATACCTGAAAAAAGGGTCTCTGGTTCTTTCTTTAACGAAGCATAAGTAGCAGGCTTTTTATCCCGAACTTTTGTGTTAGCTGATTTACCTGTGGGCTTATTCGGTTGAGCCATGTCTATTGCCTGATTTATTTATTTTAATGAAACGGTAGTTTCACCAATTTCAGACTCGTCGGCGTAAATTTTAATAACATATTTGCCCTGAACAAAACCTGTGTTGCTTTCACAATAAACCGAAAGGCTCATTTCCTGATTCGAATAATCTACAGTCTGTGTGCCGGAATAAAAGCCTTTGGTTCCTTCAAAAGTAAAGAGGCTGGATTCATCCCCTGTTTTGGAAAGTTCTTTTGCATCCGGAGAAATTACTCGCAAATAAATAGTCTTATTTCCCATTTGCGTAAGGCGGTTTGCAGCAACTGTAAATTGTACTTTAAGTTTCTCCGCTTTACGGGCTTTTTCGGTAGTTACCTCTTTTCTGCCAAAACGGAAAAATACTCCTTGTGCAGTTATTGCTGTCGCCTGAAGTAATGATCCTTTAAGCACTTTATCCTGTAATTCTCCTTTTTCCTTTTTAAGTTCAGACGTTGTTTTCTTTTCGTCATTTAATGATTGAACAGCAACATTTCGTTCAACGGTAAGCTTCTGGTTAAGGGTATTTAGAGAATCTATAGTATGAACAAACCCTTGCATTACCCTGCGAAGGGTAGCAGTTTCTTTTTTTAATTGAGCAATAATATAGGGGTCGTTTTTGTATTTTTGAGCTTGTTGCATCAGCATAGTAATAGTGTCCTTTTTGCTGTCCAACTGGGCTTGTATGTCTTTGTTATTTGTTTTTAAAGTGGCATACTGCCCTTGCAATCCTATCAGGTCGGATGTAAGACTGTCGGTTCTGTATTTTTCAACTTCAACAATTTTTATTTTCTCAACAACCGTCTGCCGCTCATTCCAATACTGCCAGCCCAGAATGACAATAAGCAGAAGTAAAATGAAAATGATAATAACCAAAAAACGGTTCTTACCCTCTTTCTCTTCAGGTTTGTTGTTTTCAGGTTCTGTATTGGCGGTTTCCATAGGTATAATTGAAAAAGCCCACAAATGTACTATTTTTTTTGAGGGTATATTTATGAAGTACAGCTAGTCAGCTTGTAACCCGAAAATATGAATGTAATTATTGTCTGACGTATAAATAAGTTTGTAGTCTTTTTGCAGGATACCGTTCAAACCATTCCAATCATCCCTTTGCTGAAAATTAGTATAATAACCATACACAAAAACGTAATCCACTGTCTTCGTTTCGTTAGAAGCTTTCCAATGGATATTTAAGTTTGGCGGTACAGAGTCTCTGCCGTCTAAAAGTATCCGGGGCATTTTATAGTTGTTCCATACGGTTGCAAACCATCCATAATTTGTTTCATAATTCCCGATAATAACAAGGGGTTTATCTATCCCGAGGTAATCGGGGAAATGAAAAAGCAGAAAATTATCTGTTACATCGGCAGCAAGAACTATACTATTGGGTTTAATGACTTTTCCTGCATTTGTTACCTGTTCCAATTGTTCATTATATTTTGAAATTTCCGGCTGGTGGCTTTTAAAGAGTAAAGTAAAATGAAGTACAACTAACCCAACAGAACATACCCAGGTAATAGTCTTTGAACCTTTTTGTAAGGAAATCCATAGGATTAGAAAGATGAAAAAATAATAACATAACCTTATTGACATCATACCTACGCTCGCCCCGTCACGTATTGTCAAAAAAAAGGAAAGCGTAATTATTGCCAGCAAAAAAAACAAGTCAGATTTGTAGAGTTTGAATTTCGCTCTTTTCTTCAGCCTGAAATAGATTGCGGCACACATGGCAACTGCTACCAGAAGGGCTATTAATTGGGTAAACTTGTCCTCCTCGCTCGTGAATACTATAAGCGGCCTTGCAGTATAAATCCATCGAAGCAGTTCGTGAAACGGGACTATACTCGTGCCCGGTTCTATGGTTACTTTTAAAAGAAATATAAGGAAACAAATTCCTCCGGGCAACCAAACAAGGATAAATAAAAAGAGCCGTTTAAGATGGACTTTCTTGTTGGAATAAAGGGTTGGTAAAGCCATTAAAAATAGCACCAATCCGGCAAACATGAATGCTAGCCCGTTCGTGAAATAAATAAGTGTCGCTAGTAAACTAAGGATAAAATAATTTCTTCCCGAAGGTCCATTTCCTTCACCTGAAAAGTGTTTACGGAAATAAATCAGCATTCCAAATAGCAAAGGAAAAGAAAGGCAGAAATTGTAAAAACCGATGTAATATAAAAATGAAAATGAGAAGGGGATTGCAAAAATGCTCATCCTAATATTGGCTTCCTTCCATTGGCTGATAAGCTTTCTAAAGAGGATTGAAAAACTCAAAAGATATAACACAATAAGTAGTTTTTCTGCAATCTGCCATGAAAAAACGCTCATGAATAAGGCCAGCAGGTAATGGTCAGTCAGGTTAGCGACAGGTATTTTATTGAGTGCATAGAAGTGACCAATAAATTCATTCCCACCTAAAATATAATTAATGTTATGTGCATTATATAAATGGGCAGGGCCATCCAGGGTAGGGTTACTGGGGTTTAATACAACCGCCAGAACACTTACCAAAAGGCAGGAATAAAATAAAATCTGTTCAATAGTTGCTTCGGTAAAGGGCTTGTTCATAGCGACCAAGATACAGAAAAAATAGAGTGGATGTTTTTTAGTAATTTCGCCGGACTTCAGAATAAAACGTATGGCAAACAAAATACTGGTAATTGGTGCAGGAGGACAGATTGGCAAAGAACTCGTTGAAGAACTTTGCAAAATTTATGGAAACGATAATGTAGTTGCTTCCGATATTAAACATGATATTTCCGCGCCTTGTGCTTATGAAATGGTGAATGTAATGGATGTCCACAGCATCACTACCGTTATAAAAAAACACAATGTAAAAGAGGTTTACCTATTGGCTGCATTGCTTTCAGCGACTGCTGAAAAATATCCCGAGCAAGGCTGGAAGCTTAATATGGAAGGGCTTTTGAATGTTCTTGAACTTATGCGGGAGAAAGTAATTGACAAGCTTTTTTGGCCAAGTTCTATAGCTGTTTTTGGTCCAAATACGCCTAAGGTAAATACACCTCAGTTTACTGTAATGGAACCAAGCACAGTTTATGGAATCAGCAAACAGGCTGGTGAACGCTGGTGCGAATATTATTTCCGCAGGTATGGAACTGATGTTAGAAGCCTGAGATACCCCGGGCTTATTAGTTATAAGTCTCCTCCTGGTGGCGGAACTACCGACTACGCAGTAGATATTTATTACGAAGCTTTAGCAAAAGGAAAGTATGAATGCTTCCTTGGCCCTGATACAGTTCTTCCAATGATGTATATGCCTGATGCACTCCGCGCTACTATTGGTATTATGCAGGCAGATGCGGATAAAGTAAAGATTCGTTCGGCCTATAATCTGGCTGCAATAAGTTTTTCTCCGACTGAAATTGCGAATGAAATTAAAAAGCACATTCCGAATTTTGAGATAAGCTACAAACCCGATTCGCGCCAGGCAATTGCCGATAGCTGGCCCCAATCTATTGATGATGCGGAAGCCCGTGAACATTGGGGTTGGAAACATCAATATTCAATGGAAACAATGACCACTGATATGCTTCTGCATCTTAAAGAAGCAAAAAAATAAGTTGTTGTGGGACATAGGAAGCTCAAAAAGTTTGCTGAAGTAGAAAGCTTTTCCAATGTTTTTCAAACTCATTTATTTCCTGAAGATGGAAAGGTATTTCCATTAAAGGGGAACTGGAAAGAAGATTATTTCAAAAACGATAATCCGATTACAATCGAGTTGGGATGCGGTAGGGGAGAGTACACCGTGGGACTTGCAAGGCTTTTCCCTCAACGGAATTTTATTGGTATGGATATTAAGGGTGCCCGTATTTGGAAAGGTGCCAAAGCCGCTATAGAAGAGAATTTACCGAATGTGGCTTTCGTCCGTAACAGGATTGATTTTATTGAAACTTATTTTACTCAGGGAGAAATAAATGATATTTGGATACCCTTCCCAGACCCTTATCCCGGTAAGGCACAAAAGAGATTAGTGGCTCCTCCATTTATCAAGCGTTACCGGAATATTGCTCCTAAAGGTGCGCTTGTTCACCTGAAAACTGATAATCAAGAATTGTATGAATATGCACTGGAGCAGGTGAATGAGCATCACTATCCCTTATTGTGTTCCTCCGATAATGTGTATTCAGATGCTGAAAGGCTGGGAGCAGAGCGGTTTAGGCTGCTTACAGAAATCCAAACCTATTACGAAAAACTGTTCTTAACCATCGGTTCAAAAATTCATTATGTGGAGTTTAGTATTTGATGTAATTTAGCACCCTCAATTTAAAGAAAATGAAATTCATAGCCGAAATAGATGTAATGCCATTGAAAGCGCTGCTCGACCCACAGGGACGTGCTGTAACCTCCGTTTTAAAGAATATGGGCATGCCCGAATTTGAGAATGT
The DNA here is from genome assembly GCA_903901055.1 of uncultured Bacteroidota bacterium. Lineage (GTDB taxonomy): Bacteria > Bacteroidota > Bacteroidia > JABEUT01 > JABEUT01 > JABEUT01. The sequence goes on along the minus strand of CAIUPO010000133.1, from coordinate 1,795 downwards.
GCGCATAGGTAAGCATGTTACCCTTGAGGTGGAATCGGATTCTGAAGAGAATGCCAAAGTAAAAATTGAGGAAGCTTGTAAAAAACTTTTGGCTAATCCTATAATGGAAAGTTTTCACTATTCCATTAAAGGGAATTAAGTACCGAATAATTTTTACCAATAAGGCCTAAGTGCACTAAGGAGCACTAGGATTTAGCCACTTTTTAGTGTAAAAAAAGGGCGGAAAAAGCAATGAATTTGCAATGGAAAAGCAAAGAAACTTATTTTTTATACGTATTGAAAATGAGCGTATTGTGAAATATTTCATTGCAAAGAACAATGAAAAGCAATGAAACAATTGCAAAAATCCCCCTAAAAACGGTTGTGTTATTTTTAAATTTCCTATCATACCACAAAGATACTGTATGAAAAAGTGTTTTCTTAAAAAGTCAATGACCTCTTAATAAGTTTTATTAGGCTTTTAAAAAGAACAAAAAAAACGTCCTTGTTTCCAATGACGTTTTCTAATTCTATGAATAGTTAGATATTATCCTTCGGAGGCGGAATCTCATCCAAATGATGCGTATGCAGATTGCTATGCTTGCGGCTGTAAAGGAAATATACGGCAAGCCCAACAAGCATCCAGCCTAAAGCTGTAATAAGTGTACTTGCACCCAATGAGCCAATCATAGCTCCGCAAACTATAATTCCCAAAATAGGGAATAGCGGAACCAATGGAGCTCTGAATGGACGTGGACGGTCCGGATCTTTCTTGCGAAGAATTATGATGCCTACGCAAACCAATACAAATGCCAGCAATGTACCTATGGAGGTAAGGTTACCTGCAACACTTCCGGGAACAAAGGCGGCAAATAATCCCACAAATACAAATAACATTAGATTGGATTTATAAGGTGTTCTGTATTTAGGATGTAATTCGGAGAATGCTTTTGGTAACAAGCCATCATTCGACATGGAATAAAATACCCTTGACTGGCCTAATAACATCACTAGGATAACTGATGAAAACCCTGCAAGAATAGCAATGGATATAAGTGTTGCGAGCCATCCGTAGCCGTGCATATATGTTTGAATTGAATAAGAAATAGATGCTTCTTTACCTGCTTTCAAAAAGTCAGTAAACGGAGCAACACCTGTGAGAACGTGTGCAAATACTACATAAAGCACCGTACAGATTGCCAACGAACCAAGTATTCCGATAGGCATATCCCGCTTTGGGTTTTTGGTTTCCTGTGCCGCCGTTGATACGGCATCAAATCCTATAAAGGCAAAAAACACAATACCTGCTCCGCGTAATATACCAAGCCAGCCATGTTGCCATGTATCCGTGTAATGGTGAACTGAACCATCGGGTAATTTTACATCGGGAGCATTATCCGGAATAATGTAAGGAGTATGATTTGCAGCGTTCATGAACTTCCAGCCAATTGTAATAAAAACCAAGACAATGGCAACTTTTACGAATACTATAACAGCATTAACTTTTGCACTTTCTGATGTTCCCCTTATAAGAAGTAGCGACAGAACAAGAAGTATAAATAGTGCAGGAAGATTAATAAGTCCATGAACTACTGTGTGGTCTGCCAGGGTAATTTTTTCAAACGGCGAATGACACCACTGATAGGGTATTGCTCCGTTAAACAAATTATTCAGATATTCACTCCATGCAATAGAAACGGTTGCAGCTCCCAAAGCATATTCCAGCACAAGTGCCCACCCAATTATCCACGCAATTAATTCGCCCATAGTAGTATATGCGTAGGTATATGCACTGCCTGCAATAGGAATCATGGAT
>CAIUPO010000132.1 GCA_903901055.1 uncultured Bacteroidota bacterium | reverse complement strand
CAATTTTCCGAAACTCAACACCAATAACTCTATTATTTCTCTGATGAATTTGTCTGATGATATTTTCATTTTTATCGTATTCGTTTATCCAGTTGTATTTGAATGCAAGGGTATCTTTAGGCATCAAATACTGTTCCTCCTGTGTTTTATTTCCATGTGCATCATAAGTATAAAATGTTTTTGAAAAGATGGTATCCATTGCACCGTAATGAATTTCCTGAATCATATTGCCAAGTTCATCATAGGCGTATATTACTTTTGCATTGAAGCCTCCGGCTGAGTCAGTCTCCAGTTCCGCTAATTCATTACCCTTGTCATCGTAACTGTAAACAGTAGATTTATCAAGCGACTCATCAGGTTTGTACTGACGAGTCACAAAGTTACCATTCTTGTAATACGTTGTAGTTGTATAATTTTCAAGGGAATCTTCCAGCTGTGTTCTCGATCTTATTTCCCGTCCAGTGCTATCAAGCCTATATACAGTTCGGTCAATATTTCCATCATAATCATAACTATCTTCTTCAATTACATGTCTTGCAGAATCGTAAAGGGTCCGCTCATCTAATACCCATCCCCTTTCATCCATTCTATATTGTTTCTTCTCTCCTTTGCTAAATTCATAACGATAATGTTGCCCGATTTTTCCGTCCCGCAGAATGGTTTTTAATTCTACCCGATTCCCTGCTGAATCAAAGCAGTAAATCCATATCTGATTAAACTTAAAAGAGCTATCGAAAATAATTTTACCGGCACTGTCATGTGCATCAAAAAACTGTTCGCGGTATATTTTCACTTTTCCTTTTAATCCAAGCTGTTCCAAATCGGTTTCTATTTTTGGAAATATAATTCGAGCAATACTATCGCTGGGATGCCTTATGGTATCCTTAGGAATAGCTTGCGAAGTGCTGTCATTCTTCACAGTCTTAGAATAGCAGCCCATCAATCCACCCAAGAATAATAAAATTATGCTGAAATAAAATTTATTCATTCGGATAATATTCTATTTTGCGCTCAATCAGGTAATTCGATTTTTTCTTGTCTTTAAATCCTATCTTCCTTATCCAGTTATGATGGCCGTCATAAAGATAGGTATATGTCCAGTTATCTATTGTTAACCCCTGCGCATTAACCCACAAAACAACATTACCAAAATTGTCATACGTCCAAAACTGCCGTCCGGTTTGCTCGCCCGATGCCGAATAGGTTACATCCTTGTACAGCCTCCCGGCACTATCGTATTCATATTTATGCGATTGATCCAACTTCTTCCCAAGATAGTAATCAAAACTCAGGCACTTCCCGGTTTCATCGTAACTATAACCTAACCTGTTATACAATGTATCCTTCAGGTAACACACTTCTTCTATTACATTCCCTTTTCTATCTTGTTTATATACCCACTTTTCGCTTAAGCTACCAGAAGGATTATAAATATTTAATTCAGAAGTATTTCCCAGAGAATCATACTTGAAAATATTTGTACCGCCTAAGGAATCCCCATCTTTTATAATCCATTTTTTTACCAGTTTTCCTTCAACATCATAATAAAGCATGTCATGGTAATTTATTTTTCCATTCGAAGTATATTCGTATATCGCACTCACATGGCCTCGTTCATTGAATAGGAATTGCCTGTTTCCATCTTCCATTTTTTTACCTTTCAAAACCTTTCCTGCACTATCTTTTGTTTCATAGGCAATTTCCCTGAGCGATTTCACTTTCCCTTTTAATTTTAAAAAACTTGTAGCACTCTGGTTGGACCTCATCGGAACAGCATCCTGGGCTTGGCTTACTGAAACAATACTGCCGGCTACTATCATAAAAACAAATCTTTTATGGAAGAATATTTGCTGCAGCAATTTCATTTTTGAAAGTATTCAAATTTCCGTTCCGTAATTTCGTTAGGCCTCCATTCTTTTGTCGGATTACCTAAAATATCGATGTTCTTATACACTACACTTTTCACCCAATTTCCCGTTGAATCATATTCCCAT
>CAIUPO010000131.1 GCA_903901055.1 uncultured Bacteroidota bacterium | reverse complement strand
ATTACCGTTGGTCGATTTTACTTCAAATACGCCTTCGCCCAATTCCAATATAGATATATCGAATGTTCCACCACCTAAGTCGAACACCGCTATTTTCATGTTTTTATGTTTCTTGTCTAAGCCATAAGCCAATGCAGCTGCGGTAGGCTCGTTTATAATACGGCGAACCTTTAAGCCTGCAATTTCTCCGGCTTCTTTGGTAGCCTGGCGTTGTGCATCGTTAAAGTATGCAGGTACGGTAATAACGGCTTCGGTAACTTCATGTCCCAGGTAATCTTCAGCGGTTTTCTTCATCTTCTGAAGAATCATAGCCGATATTTCCTGTGGAGAATACTTGCGGTCGTCAATCTGTACTTTTGGTACGTTACCTTCGTTTACAATAGTATATGGTACCCGTTTCATTTCGTCGGTCACTTCGCTCATGTTATGTCCCATAAACCTCTTGATAGAGGCAATGGTCTTTTTGGCGTTGGTTATCGCCTGTCTTTTAGCAGGATCGCCCACTTTACGTTCGCCGTTTTCTACAAAGGCTACAATAGAAGGGGTTGTACGTCTGCCCTCGCTGTTGGCTATTACGGTAGGTTCGCTGCCTTCCATTACCGCCACACACGAGTTGGTTGTTCCTAAGTCAATTCCAATTATTTTGCTCATTTCTATTTATTTTTCGGTTTATAATTTATGTTCTATTAATAACCTATCAAATAGTATGCCAAAATGGCAGGGAAGGGGGTACTGACAAAATGTCAGTGGTAATTTTTTGTGTTTATTAGGGCGTGCCCCTGCAACAGCCATGAAGCAGGGTCGGGCTATACGCTGCAAGCCTTTGCTTTCGGTTCGGGTTTCACCCTGACCTTCAGCGTCAGGGCTTTCCGCTTCTATCCCTCACGCAACTGAGTCAATTTGGTTTTACGATATTCTTTATTTTTGTCCTAACCCCAATTTAATGGAGCAGCATCTTCTTTTAAAAGAGTTACAGTCAAAATATGGGTTTCCTGATGAGGAATTCCCCAGATTGTTGGCATTTTTTAAGGAGAAGCATTTCAAAAAGAATGAGATCATGTTTAAAGCAGGTGATGTGGTAAAACATACCTACTTTATTTTAAAAGGCTGCACTCGGCAATATTATTTAAGCCCTGAAGGTGCAGAACGTATTATTTATTTTGCAGAAGAGGGCTCATTTTGCGGGGAGCTAAATAGTTTTTTACATGAAACACCTACCAACTTAAATCTTCAGTCATTGGAAGAAACCGATGTAATTTATTTAGACCTGAAGAATTGGGAAACTGCCATGACCACTATACCTGCACTTACATTATACCATATAAAAAACCACCAGCGACTCATGGTTAAATTAAAAGAAGAAATGGGAAGGGCGCATATTGAAACCCCCGATGAAAAATATAGGAGGTTAGTAAATGAAAAGCCCCATTTATTGCAACGCTTGCCACAATACCATATTGCGGCTTATCTTGGAGTGACTCCCGAAACATTGAGCCGCATTCGAAAAAGAAATACGCTGATGTGATTTCTTGATTACAATCAATGCGCAGCATTTTTAAGTGCTGTTATTTTGCGGCATAAATTAAACCCTCATGAAAAACAAAGATGTTATCAAATTCGCCGGACTGGAAGTGTACTTCTGTTTAGATGCTACAGACACAGGCAATCAAATTACAATGTTTAAATGTGTAATACATGCAGGTGCAAAAATTGCTGCGCCGCATTACCATAAAGATTTCGATGAAACAGTTTATGGACTGAAAGGTACAGCTACCTATACCGTTGATGGGAAAACAACTGAACTCAATGCAGGGGATTCACTATTTATTCCACGGGGTAGCGTACATGCCTTTGCCAATAAAAGCAACGATACAATCGAGTTCCTGTGTGTTATAAACCCCGGACTTATGGGTCCCGATTATTTTTATGATGTCGCAGCCATACTTAATGCCGGTGGCCCTCCTGACATGGCAAAACTGAAAGAAGCCATGCTTAGCCATGGTTTGGTCCCGGTAGTTGGGTAATTCACTTATAATTATATTTGTCATAGAAAATATAATCCCCAATGAAAAAACCCAAGTCCGTTGACGACTATATTTCCGGATTCCCGAAGGAAACTCAAGAATTGCTGGAAAAAGTGAGAGCCACTATTAAAGAAGTTGCGCCCGAGGCTGAAGAAGTAATCAGCTATAGCATGCCCGGATATAAACTGAAAACTATGCTAGTATGGTTTGCAGGATTCAAAAATCATATCGGTTTTTATCCTAAGGGCTCATCCGCAATTGTAGCATTCAAAAAGGAACTTACCAAGTATAAAACTTCAAAAGGAGCTATTCAGTTTCCAATGGACAAACCAATGCCTGTAGCACTAATAAAAAAGATGGTAAAATTCAGGGTGGCGGAAAATATAGAGAAGAAATAATAGTATAATCAAAAAACCCCCAGAGTTTTCTGAGGGTTTTTGAAATAAAATATAGTTCTAAATTTTACTGGTAATTCGAAAGGGTAATCTTCTTTTCCAGTTCTACAATGTAAGCTTTGAAACGCTTGTCGGTATCAATAAGGTTGTTAACCGTTTTGCAAGCATGTAATACTGTAGCATGGTCCTTGCCTCCGCATTGCATACCAATGTTGGCAAGCGACGATTTGGTAAAGCTCTTGGCAAAGTACATGGTAATCTGACGGGCTTGTACCACCTCACGTTTACGAGTCTTTGATTTGATCATGTCAATCGGCAGACCGAAATAATCGCAAACCACTTTCTGAATATAATCTATAGATACTTCGCGGGCAGTGTTCTTTACAAACTTGTCAATCATTTGCTTGGCAAGTTCCAGTGTAATGGCTTTCTTGTTCAAGGATGATTGAGCAACCAATGAGATAAGAGCGCCTTCCAGTTCGCGAACATTACTATTAATACTGTATGCTAAATATTCTACTACTTCATCCGATATGTCAAGTCCTTCAGTATAGATCTTTTTCTTCAGGATAGCAATACGGGTTTCAAGCCCAGGTATTTGCAAGTCGGCAGCCAATCCCCATTTAAAGCGGGAGAGTAACCTTTGTTCCATGCCTTCAATTTCCACCGGAGGTTTGTCCGATGTAAAGACCAACTGTTTACCATTTTGGTGCAAGTGGTTAAATATATGGAAGAACACATCCTGAGTTTTTTCCTTCTTTGCCAAGAACTGAACATCATCCACAATCAGTGCATCAATCATCTGATAGAAGTTGATGAAGTCATTCTGGGTGTTGTTCTTGGTAGCGTCTATAAATTGGGTAGTAAACTTTTCCGATGATAAATAGAGTACGGTCTTGTTCGGGAAGTTGTTCTTAATTTCCAATCCGATGGCATGGGCTAAGTGAGTCTTACCTAATCCAACACCGCCATAAATAAAGAGCGGATTGAAAGAAGTGCCTCCAGGTTTTTGTGCTACGGCAAACCCTGCAGAACGTGCCAAACGGTTACAATCACCTTCAATAAAATTCTCGAATGAATAAGAAGGGTTTAATTGAGGAGCAATATCAATCTTCTTTAAACCCGGAATAATGAACGGATTACGTATCGGATTCTTATTAATATCAATAGGAATAGTTACCGCCTGATTTTTCGCACCTTGTTTATTGGTACTTGGCGACTTAATATTATATGGTTTTGCACTGCGATTGTTATCCATAACAATGCTGTACTCCAAACGTGAGTCAGGTCCAAGTTCCCTCTTAAGTGCCTTCTTCAGAAGGTTAATATAATGCTCTTCTAAATATTCGTAAACAAACTGGCTGGGAACCTGTATAGTAAGAACATGGTCGCTCAGCTTAACCGACTTAATAGGTTCAAACCATGTCTTAAAACTTTGTGGCGTAACGTTATCCTTGATGATTTCAAGGCAGTGTTCCCAAATTTTTAAGTGATTTTTTTCCATTAGAGTCGACAAGGGGATGAATAGTTCTTTACTATAGAAAGTTTAAATGGTTACGTTTTTACGGCTTTAATTTTGGGGTTGCAAAAAAAACATTTCTTTT
>CAIUPO010000130.1 GCA_903901055.1 uncultured Bacteroidota bacterium | reverse complement strand
TCTTGCATTGGTAGCAAGCCCGAAAGCGATGAGAAATTTCTTCTTCTGCCCATAAGATAATTTGGAAAGCTTTTCATTTTCCGGCAGTTCAAATTCCTTTATATAGCTATCCATTAATTCCTGACTGAATTTTGGATAGAAGACAGAGTTAAGTTTCGTATAAAGATTAAGTTTTATATCCGGCATTTGAAATTCTTCCGGAACGATATAAATATCCTGCAACATTTGGGGCAATCTGTCTTTCGATTCGATTCCGAATACGGTACATTCTCCGCTGTCCGGATAAAGCATTCCGCAAACTTGTTTCAAAAGAGTCGATTTTCCTGCCCCGTTTCTGCCAAGCAATCCGTAAATGCTTCCGGGTTGAATAGTTAAATCGAGGTCGTTGAACAGCTTCTTTCCTTTGCTGTAGCTGAATTGTATGTGTTTTAACTCTATCATATTATAGTGTATTAGTTAAATAGTACAGTGCAATAGTAGTACATATTTTTCATTTTGGTGCAACTTTTCTCATTGGAATCATCTTACCATCTGTAAATCAGGCGATAAATTTTATTATTTATGCCCCAAACCCCTACGGGGACTTAAAATTCAGCTACTCAAAGCCCTTTTAGGAGTTTGGGCCATAAAGACGCAGACTGAAATGGTCTTTATCCTGTCTATCTTCGCACTCTTTATGGCAATGAAATTTAATGAACTTGATTTAAGTATTGGAGGCTATTTGTTGGTTGATAAACCCTACAACTGGACTTCCTTTGATGTGGTGGGCCGTGTGCGCTGGGCTTTACGTAAAAAATACGGGCACAAATTTAAAGTAGGCCATGCCGGAACGCTTGACCCTCTGGCAACAGGGCTTCTGATAATTTGCTCTGGGCCGTTCACCAAAAAAATATTCGAATACCAGGACATGGAAAAAGAATACACCGGGGTGTTTACCCTTGGAGGATTTCGTCCTTCGTTTGATAAAGAAACAGATATAACAGAAACCTTTCCTACCAACCATATTACAGATGAAATGCTGCAGGAAGCAACCAAACAATTTATTGGAAATATTGAACAGATTCCCCCAGCCCACTCGGCCATTAAAGTAGACGGCAAAAGGGCATATGAAAGTGCGCGTAAAGGAGTGGAAATAGAAATGAAGCCTAGGCAAGTGGTTATTAAAACCATGGAAGTGAAAAGACTGGATGAAGTAAATGTTGCATTTAAAGTAGTTTGTGAAAAAGGTACATACATCCGTTCACTTGCACGCGATTTTGGCACCGCACTTGGCAGCGCAGCTTACCTCGATTCTTTGGTAAGAACACGAATCGGGCCATACGAATTGAAAGATGCTATTAATGTGGATGACCTAATAGACGAAAGGCTTTAAGGCATCATACAAGCTAAGGCATTTTTGAATACCTATTTCTGAAAAATTGCGGATTTAGGCCTCCGAAATAAAATAATATTTTTTTTCTCTTTAGCTAATTAAATTCTACTTTCACAGATAGCTGAAAAAGGAGAATATTCCGTTTTAATAAAAAAATTTGCACAACCATAAGTAAATTTATTTACATTCGCATAACATTCCCATAACCCTGAACTCGAAATTTTACTAAAAAATATGAAAAAAAATTTACAATTCTTATTCTGTTTATTATTTATTTTAGGGGCGAATACCGTTCTATTCGCACAGAATGTAGGTATAAACGTTTCCGGTGCAAACCCCAGCGTTAATGCCATTTTAGATTTAAATTCAGGAAACGCAAATAACGTGGGATTAATAATTCCGAATGTTAGTCTTGCAAATCCACTCACTGTTTTTAATCCGCCTATTGCCAATGCCCCAACTGCAGGCGATGTAGGCATGATGGTTTACAATACAAATGCAGCAGCCGGCAACGGAATAGGTTATTACTATTGGACAGGTACGACATGGGTAGCCGTTACGGGTGGAATTGCTAATGCAAACAGCGGTTTGTCATTGAATGGCACTACAATTCAATTAGGCGGACCCGTTGCAACCCCTTCCCCACTTTTGCAAAACTCGGTGATTACCGCAGGAGCAGGTAATTATATTATTACGTATGATTTAGGCACTTATACCGCACCCGGAACGGGAACATTCAATATTTCCAACGGTGGTGCTTCAATCCCTTATGTAGTGGTTAAAAAAAGTGCGGGCGGAAAAGGACAAGTTGGCATTGATACAGCCGCCCCTTATGCTTATGCCGCGCTTGATATTAATTCTTCAAATTCAGGGTTACTTATACCGCGATTAACCTCGGCGGAGATTAACGCTATTCCGGCTCCTACCCTTTCACTCCTTGTGTTTAATACTACTATACAATGTATAATGATGTATAATGGAACCAACTGGCAAAATGTTTTTTGCGGATGTACAGGGCCGATGGCAGCTCCGAGTTCCATTACAGGGCCTGTTTTATTATGCACCGGTTCAACGGGTAATGTATATACCACCCCTGTTGTAGGTGCTACATCATGGACCTGGACTGTACCTGCCGCTGTTGGCACTATTACTGCAGGACAAGGTACAAATACCATTACAGTTACGGCGGCAGCCAGTGTTGGGTCAGGAGCTATAAGTGTTATAGCCACTAATGCCTGTGGCCCCAGCCCGGCAACTTCTTCCGCTACCATTAATGTGGAAGGAGCAGGAGGAACTATAACTAGGCCGGGAGGAAACATCCCCATCCCATCGGGTTCTACCGGTCCATATACCGTTAATTTACCTGGCGCAATTTCGTATGCCTGGACTATAACGTCTGGAGTAGGAGTAATTGCCAGCCCAGCAACACAATCAACCAACATCAGTTGGACAAGCGCTAACTCCATTAATAACAGCGGATCGGTTAAATGTGTTGTTACTACCAGTTGCGGAACATTTACTATAAATTATACTCAGGTATTCCATGGCACTGCCTTTAACCAGTCAACTCCAGGTGCTTATGTATGGAACTTACCTGCAGGAATTACTATTTTTTCAGTTACTCTGAATGGTGCAAGTGGAGGGCAATACAACTCTTTTGCTGTTGCGGGAACACCCGGGTATGGAGCCAAAGTTACTTGCACGCTTACAGCCCCCATTACCACCTATAGTATTTATGTGGGTGGTGCAGGTGGGACCCCTGCCAGCAGCACAGCCAACGGAGCTGCCGGAACAGGCGGAAATGCCAATGATGAAGCCGGAGGCATCGGGTGGGGCTCTGTTGCAACTGACTGGACAATCACTTGTGGATCGGGTGCGGGCGGTGGAGGCGGAGGAGCTTCAAGTATCAGAACCAGCAATACGCTCGCAAGCCGTATTTTGGTTGCTGGCGGCGGCGGTGGCAGTGCATATAACTCCGTTGGCGGCGGCGGCGGTGGTACAGGTCAACCACCAACAACAGCCACAAGTGTATACGGAGATCCCGGCAACCCTGGTACTGCAGGTGCAGGCGGCCCAGTTGTAAATGGAGCCAGCTCCACATGTGCAGGCGGTTCTGTGGCCGTGCCCAGTGTAGCAGGAGGTAATGGCCTTGGCGGTAATGCAGGCATGTCAGGACCCATAAATACTGGCGGCGGCGGTGGTGGCGGCGGCTACTGGGCAGGTGGCGGCGGTGCAGGCGGTGCAGGTGGCGGGGGCTATTCATATACCTTGGGAGCAGGTGTTTCTGGGGCTGCGGTAACCGCAAACTCAAACAATGGAGCCGGGAGTTGCCTGATTACTTACTGAATTCTTTTTGTAATTCCTTTCCAAACACAGGGTAGTATTTAATAATGCCCTTGAAATATTATACCGAAATACCTTAATTTTAACTATTGAAAAAATGCAAAATAAATTGGAATTTTCCTATTACCTGTCTTAGAATGAATGGGTTGCCGCAGTATAGAAGATTGGGAAAATGCTGTAAAATTTATAAACCTCGCTGAGCATTAGTAACTGTTTATAAACTTAATGTTTTAATTTTAATTTAATATGTTTTATAGGGTTGATTATCAGTAATTGATTTTTTAGCAAAAAATAATTTTATCAGTAATTGCAAAATAATTACGATAAATATCATTTTACGCACAATTTATCTTTACTTTTGTAGTTGATATTTTGTTGATAATTAAATCCCCGTACCTGCCAAAAAATTAATACCATGATAAAATCTTACGCTAAAAGCGCTTTGATCGCTCTGTTGTCGGTAGTTTTTACTGATGTTTTTTCACAGAATGTTGCCATAAATACAACCGGAGTCCCTCCGTTTAATACATCGGTATTATTCGATTTGAGTAATAACCTCACCAATTGAACAGCAGGCTTTTTAGCACCTTATGCAGCCCTTACGGCATCAAACGTGGCAGCCCCATTGGTTGCGCCACCGGCAGGCTTGATTATATACAACACAGCAACAGCAGGCTTATCACCAAACAATGTTATACCGGGATATTATTACTGGGATGGTGCTAAATGGGTTCTCATCCTCACCGGTTCGGCAGCAAATGGCACAGCATGGACTATTCTTGGAAAT
>CAIUPO010000129.1 GCA_903901055.1 uncultured Bacteroidota bacterium | reverse complement strand
AGAATTTGAAGCTTTTGTTTCATCTCTTAAGGATGTGGCGTTTCAAATTATAAAGCTTTCTCCTAATATTCCATCGGAGACAGCTATAGCATTGAAAAATATTGAGAGCAGTAATTTTCTCATCAATTTTATTTCATCGAACATGAGCGCGCAGGTGGCGGACAAGCAAAAAATATTGGAAATGCCCGACCTGAAAAAACGCGCTGCACTTTTATTAATTACGTTGAATAAAGAGATGCAGGTGTTGCAACTCAAAAACCAGATCCAATCAAGGGTTAAGGAAGATTTGGACAAGCAGCAACGTGAGTACTTTTTGCATCAGCAGATGAAAACCATTCAGGAAGAATTGGGTGGTGATACTTTCGGGCAACTTATAAAAGAATACAAGAAAAAAGCCAAGACTAAAAAGTGGGGAAAAAATGTGAAAGAGGTTTTTGAAAAGGAATTGCAAAAACTGGAACGCATGAACCCGAATGCCGCTGAGTACTCCGTGCAGAGCAACTATTTGGAGCTTCTTTTAGAACTTCCCTGGAATGAATACACCAAAGATAAATTTGACCTGAATGAGGCAGAACGCATATTAAACAGCGACCATTACGGACTTGAAAAAGTAAAGGAACGCATTATATCATACCTCGCAGTTCTGCAATTGAAAGGTAACATGAAAGCTCCAATCCTTTGCCTGGCTGGCCCTCCGGGAGTTGGGAAAACATCTTTAGGAAAATCAATGGCGGCGGCTTTAGGAAGAAAATATGTGCGTGTTTCATTGGGTGGAATGCATGATGAAGCTGAAATTCGCGGACACCGAAAAACCTATATTGGTGCTATGCCCGGACGTATTATTCAGAGTTTGAAAAAAGCAAAATCATCGAATCCGGTTTTTGTATTGGATGAAATTGATAAGATAGGAAGGGACTTTCATGGCGACCCCGCATCTGCATTATTAGAGGTACTTGATCCTGAACAAAACAGAGAATTTCACGATAATTTTATTGAGGTGGAATATGACCTTTCTAAAGTATTATTCATAGCCACTGCAAATAATTTAGATGCCATCAATCCTGCGCTGCTGGATAGGATGGAGGTGATTGACATCAGCGGATATACGGTGGAAGAGAAAACGCAAATTGCGAAACAACACCTTATTCCGAAGCAATTAAAAGAGCATGGAGTAAAGAAAAATCAGATTAAATTATCCGATGAATTGATTGAAGCCATTGCAGATAATTATACCCGTGAATCAGGTGTTCGTAATCTGGAGAAAAAGATTGCACAGGTAATTCGTTCTGTTGCGAAATCAATTGCGATGGGAGAGAAGTACGAACCTGAAATTAAGGTTGAGCAACTCGATAAAATACTTTCGCCATCTCACCCTAAAGACCGTTATCAGGGCAATGATGTGGCAGGTGTTGTAACCGGCCTTGCATGGACTCCTTCGGGCGGCGATATATTATTTATTGAAGTAAGTTTGAGCCGTGGCAAAGGTGGTTTAACACTTACCGGAAACCTGGGCGATGTGATGAAAGAATCAGCAACCTTAGCATTAGAATATCTCAAATCACGGGCTGAGGATTTATTTATTTCATACAAAGCATTTGAAAAATGGAATATACATATTCACGTGCCGGAAGGTGCTACTCCTAAGGATGGGCCATCTGCCGGTGTGTCTATGTTAACTGCTCTTGCTTCTGCATTCACGCAGCGCAAGGTGCGTAAGGATTTAGCTATGACCGGTGAGATAACCCTTCGAGGTAATGTGCTTCCCGTTGGAGGAATAAAAGAGAAGATATTAGCCGCGAAAAGAGCGGGAATAAAAGAAATTATATTGCCTAAGAATAATAAAAGGGATATTGATGATATTGACCCAAAATACCTTGAAGGCCTTAAGTTTACTTATGTAGACAAAATGAAAGACCTTCTGGAATATGCCCTGCTGGATGAGTTTGTGAAAAACCCTCTCCGTCTCGAAGTGGCTTATGAGAAAGAAACAGAAAGGCATAATTAACTAAATTTGCAATTCGAATGATGTACGTTACAAGGCGTGAATATTTTAACGCCGCACATAAAGTTTATAATCCGGAATGGAGCGATGCCAAAAACGCAGAAGTGTTTGGAGGTTGCGCCAATCCTAACTGGCACGGGCACAATTACGTTTTGTTTGTGACTGTAAAAGGTGAGATTAGTAAGGAGACCGGCTTTGTAATTGATCTGAAAAAGTTGAGCCAGATAATTAAGAAAGAGATTATTGAAAAGGTAGATCACAAAAATTTTAATCTGGATGTTCCCTTTTTAAAAGAGGTGTTGCCGAGTACTGAAAATGTTACTGTCGCGTTCTGGAAGATATTGGAAAAACCTGTGTTGGATATGGGATGCAAGCTACACTCGATAAAGCTACAAGAGACTGAAAATAATTACGTCGAATATTTCGGCGAGTAAAACATAATACTATGGGAAGAAAAAATCACATAGAAAAAGGCTTTGATGAAATGATTGGTGAAGATGGTATTCCGTTGGATGAAATATATGACATCAAGCGGGCTGATATTTTAGCCAAAGACTTTAAAAATATTTTAGAACAAGTAGGGGAAAACCCGAAACGTGAAGGGCTTTTGAAAACCCCGATTCGTGCAGCAGGCTCGATGCAATACCTGACACAAGGCTATAAGTTAAACCCGGAGGCTATGTTGCGCAAGGCTATTTTTAAAGAAAAATATAGCCAGATGGTTATTGTAAAAGACATTGAACTTTATTCGTTGTGTGAGCATCATATTTTGCCCTTTTTTGGCAAGGCACATATTGCTTATATTCCCGATGGCAAGGTAGTTGGTTTGAGCAAAATACCACGTGTGGTAGATGCTTTTGCAAGACGTTTGCAGATTCAGGAACGCCTTACCGACCAGATTCGGGATTGCATTCAAGAAGTTTTGGAACCCCTTGGAGTAGCTGTTGTTATTGAGGCCCAGCACCTGTGTATGCAGATGCGCGGCGTACAAAAACAACATTCCACTACTACTACATCCTCCTTTACAGGTGAGTTTTTGAAGAACGAAAAGACCCGTCAGGAGTTTATCAGTTTGGTGAATTCGAACAACAGGCATTAAGCATTTTATTTAGTATTCTATTTAATTTAATCGGTCATGCTGGAAAAAATTCAGCATGACTAAAGTGTTGTTTATTTTAAATAATATGAAATATTTGTTCATAAAATCACCCAAAATAACAGGGGAGGAACAGGAGCAATAACAGGGAGCTAACAGGGAAAGAACAGGAAAGATAACAGGAATTGGTGTTTTTAATGCCGATTGAATATGAGTGAGTTACAAAATTTCCACCTGTTAATAACAGGCCGGAACAGGAAATGAACTTGCAGATTTCTCCTGAAATTGTTTGACTGAGTTCTTTTGCTTTTGATTCCATACGACAAAGATAATTTACAAAATATCGTTTTCTTAAAAAGTCAATGACCAGTTTAGCTAAAAATGTAAAGTATACATGAAAAATAAAATTCGTATCTCGAATTAACAGGAATAACATAGAAGAAATGACACTAGTTAGTGGGACCTAATTAGTGTCGGACCCCGACTGGCAATTATAAGTTCTCTTCGGGTACGATAGGAAGAGATTCGATATGGAAGCATGAGGGATAGAAGCGGAAAGCCCGCCTTCGCTAAAGCTATGGCGGGCGAAGCCCTACCTTAAAGGCGGCCTTGCAGCAGATAGCCCGACGGCTTGGGTATCAGCCGGCATGCCCACATAAGTTAAAAGTGAAAAGTTGAAAGTGAAAAGGTGAAGACATACCAAATTGTTGGTAAAACTGCCAAAAACCCAATAAAATGGCGGGGAGAAGGAGGGATTCACAATATTAATAACTTTTTGATGTTAATCAGAGAGATAGTACGTATAATTTCTTATATTTGTATCAACCTATAGAATGACAAAAAAGATAATCTTAATAAGTGGGCTAATAATAGCCATTGGCAAGCTTTACGCCCAAACTGCACCTAAGTACAGTAACGATTTTTTGGATATTGGAGTAGGGGCACGTGCCCTTGCTATGGGCAATTCGGTGGTGGCAAGCAATAATGATGTTACCTCGGGGTATTGGAACCCGGCCGGGCTGATGGGTGTGCAGGGAGATATTGAAGTATCCCTGATGCACGATGAATATTTTGCAGGTATTGCCAAGGACGACTATCTGGCTGCCAGCTACAAGTTTGATAAAAACAGTGTGTTTGGATTAACTATAATCCGTTTCGGGGTGGATGATATTCCGAATACCCTTTACCTGATAGATCCTACTGGCAATATTAATTACGATAACATAACTACTTTTTCGGTAGTGAATTATGCGTTCCTTTTCAGTTATGCGCGTACATTTGATAAGTTACCCGGCCTGCAATTGGGCGGTAATGTAAAAGTGATACGTTCGATAGTGGGGAATTTTGGCGGCGCTTGGGGTTTCGGGCTGGATGCTGCTGCGCAATACCGTTACAAAGATTGGCTGTTCGGAGCTGTGGGAAGGGATATTACCTCCACCTTTAATGCATGGAGCTATAGCCTTAGTCAAAGTGATGTGGATGTGCTTTTAGCCACAAACAATGTTGCACCAAAAGGCGGTTTGGAAGTTACCCTGCCACGTTTATTACTCGGTGCGGCACGTACATTTAAATTCTTTAATGAAAAATTGTCGGTTATGCCGGAACTGGGTGCCGACGTTACCTTTGATGGAAAGCGGAACACGGTTATAAGTTCAGACCCTATAAGTATAGACCCTCACCTGGGAGTTGAAACAGGTTATAAAGGCATGGTGTATTTACGCCTCGGAATAGGAAACCTGCAAACAGCTTCCGGCTCAACGTACTTTAACCCTGATTTTGGGGTGGGGTTGAAGGTTAAATCGTTCTCGCTGGACTATGCTTTGACAGATAATACGGCAGCGGGATTGTATTCTAACGTTTTTTCGGTTAAATTTGACATTAATAAAAAAGGGAAATGAAAAAAGTTTACCTGACATTATTTCTGAGTGCAACCTTACCGTTCATTTTAACGGCACAACAGAAGAATATTGTCAGGCAAACACAAGTTCAAGCTACTCCCCATATTCTGCCTCCTGCAAAAAATACGGAGCCTCATTCCCAAACTTCATTACCTGTAATTAAGGAACCTGCTGCTACTGTTGCAGGGAATACCGGTAAAAACCAACCAGCAAAAACCCAAAAAAGAAAAGTAAGTGCTACCATATATGGTAACGAATGGGTTTCTTTCTCGAAGAAGTATTACAAAATAAAAGTTGCTAAAGATGGCATTTACCGCGTCGATTCTTTAACACTTGCCAAAGCTGGTATTCCTGTGAAGAACATAGACGGGCGTAATTTCCAGTTGTATTTCCGTGGGGTTGAGCAATACCTGTATGTGAAATGCAAGAACGATACCCTTCGCGGAATTAATGGTGACTATGTTGAATTTTATGGGCAGCAAAACGATGGAATACCTGATTCAACACTTTATTATAAAACAGACACTATACCTAATCCATACTACAGTTTGTATAATGATACATCAACCTATTACTTAACATGGAATGCGGGATTAACCAACAACCGTATGGTAGAACAATACGACACCGCCTGGAGTTTATATAACCCTGCGCCTTTTATTACCGCTTCAACATTGGCCTTGCGCCACACCTGGTATATGGCCGGTATGTGGTATCCTTCAGGAGGACTTACCCCAAATGACCCCCGATTCAACTACAACTCTACATGGACTTCCGACGGAATAATTTATAACTCCGGTGATACGCTTCGCCCAAATGTGAGCAATATATACATTGGCCCCAACGCTCCTGCGGCCAAACTTAGAACAGAAGTAATTGGAATAAATTATGGGAACATTACATTCACCATTTCGGACAATTCTCGTGTTTTACTAAATAGTTATCCATGCAATGGTTTTGGGCTTTATGACGGGTATTTGTATATCCCCCCAACCGACCTTACAGTTCCTGGATTTGCGATAACCTATTACAATAATGCCACTACAAACACAAATATCATTACCCGCACATTTGCATACCTTACTTATCCACATACACTTAACCTGGGAGGAACAGTCAGTTTTATGATGAATCTCAAGGATAGCAATGCAATCACTAAAACCTATCTCAACCTCTCCAATATTTCAACAGGAGTATTAAGAATACATGATACAGTCTGGATGTATGATTTAACAAATCACAACCGCTATTGGGTGAAAAATGACCCGGGAGGATATAAGGTAAATATTAATAATTCCGGCGGGTTGAAACAATGTTACTTGGTTTCTGATTCCGTTGTAAATTGGGTAACAAATCTTACTCCTGTTGGGCATAATAAAAGTGGTTTGTTTACGGACTTTAATAGCGGCAAGGCGAATGCTTATATTATCATTACACATCGCTCCTTATGGAATGGTGCAAACAATTATGCCGCTTACCGCAGAAGTACAGGATTTAATACCGTGGTTGCAGATGTAGATGAATTATATGACCAGTTTGGCGATGGGGTTTATTACAGTCCATTGGGAATACGCCGTTTTTGCAACTATGCTTACGATAAATGGGCCACACCCCCATCCAATTTATTTATAATTGGAAAAGGAATTCATTCATGGAATTACCGTAAGGATACTACTTTGGCAACTATAGCAACACGCACAGAAGCTTTAGTTCCTTCGTTCGGTTATCCTTCGTCAGATATTTTATTTACAAATAACTTTGATGGAGATTCCTTGAAACCATGTATACCAACAGGGCGTTTGGCTGCACAAACGGAAGGTGATATTGCAACTTATTTGAGTAAGGTGAATACGTATGAACATACTCCTGCCGCTTTATGGATGAAGAAAGTGGCGCATTTTTCTGGCGGGGCTGATTATCTTGAAGCACATTTATATAGTTCATGGTTAGATGAATATGCACAAATGATAGAAGACACTTTGTTTGGTGCAAAAGTTTTTTCGTTTCAGAAATCAACGTCAGCGCCCATTTCAACCACACTTACCGATTCGATTGTAAACCTTATTAACGGTGGTGTTTCCATTATGAACTTCTTTGGCCATGCAGGTGGAAGCGATTGGGACGAAAGCGTTGACTTTGCTAAAGACTACAGCAACTATGGCAAATATCCTTTTATGATTGCCGATGCTTGTTACTCGGGAGATATATATCAGCCAGTTGGTGATGCTATATCGAGTGTAAGTGAAGACTGGGTGCTTAATCCACCTGGTGCGATTGCCTTTCTGGCATCCGATTTTTTGGGTGATGCTCCCACACTTCGTGATTATACACGGATTCTTTATCAAAATATTTCCCATCGTCCCGGTTACCGGAAATCAATAGGTATGGACATTCAAAATACGATAGAAGCTTTTCAAAATAATAACCCGTATATATCATTAACTTGTCAGGAAATGACTTTGCATGGCGACCCTGCCATTGTTTTAAGTGGTATGACTTCAAAGCCCGATTATGCAGTTGATAATCAAAGTATCACCTTTTCTCCGGCGAATGTTACCGTACTTGACTCAACATTTGTAGTGAATGTAACAGCATATAATTATGGCGAAGCGTTAGACCAAACGGTAGCAGGTGTATTAACAAGAACCTTCCCTAATGGAATGACCCAAACCTATCCACTAACTTTTAAGAATTTGAATTATGAGGTTACCGTTTCGGATACCTTGCCAGTAGACTTAGTTAATGGCCCGGGATTAAATTATTTTTCTGTTTCAATCAATTTGACCCCGATAATAGATTCAGAACTTACTTATTCGAATAATACTATTAATAATGTGCCCT
Organism: uncultured Bacteroidota bacterium; assembly: GCA_903901055.1. Classification (GTDB taxonomy): domain Bacteria; phylum Bacteroidota; class Bacteroidia; order JABEUT01; family JABEUT01; genus JABEUT01. The sequence goes on along the minus strand of CAIUPO010000129.1, from coordinate 28,817 downwards.
TATGGATAACATCAGAAGCCATTACCCCAATCTGGCCTTATGATTTTGCCATTATTCCGAACGATACAGTTACCCTGAAAGCATATACCGATGACCCTTTTGCACCAAGCAGAACGTATATTTTTGAAATAGATACATCGCATAGTTTTAACAGCCCATTACATAGGTCGCACCTGGTTACCAGCAGAGGCGGAGTGGTAAAAGTTAGTCCGTATGACTGGAATCCACTTGATGATACAACCCATTATAAACGCCCATTAAAAGGTGGTGCAGGTTCAAATACGGAGGAAAATATAATGCCCGAAATGAAAATGATAGGCGGTAAAAATTTTGGAGAAAATCCATCAAAGACAATTGGTAAAACTACTACACCCGCAAAAGGAAATAATGCTGTGAACAGTGGGCTGAGATTACAGAACCCTACTCCTATAATGAATCAACAAGCAATAGGAGCAACGCATTTGGCTCAACCTAAAATGTTCCCTGCGCAAAAAGAAAATAGTGTATTTAATAAACCTCATGGGCCAATTGATATTCCTCCATTTATTAATGGAAAGGTTTACTACTGGCGTGTGCGGCGCGATTCGGCTACCTACCAATGGGCAAATAGTTCATTCCAGTATATCAAAGGAAAAAATGGTTGGGGGCAGTCAGATTATTATCAATACATAAACGATGAACAATTTGTAGACCGTTATAATTTTATTCAATATAACAATCCTCCAAGAGACTGGACATTCAATACAAATGGGCATAAACTGGAATGTTTCACTTTTGGAATGCCAATGAATAATCTTAATGGAACAAACCTTTATGCTACCGAGTACAAGATAGATAACTTTGTTCAGGGCTATGCCGGATGCGATGAACATTACGAAATTGACATAGCCGTAATAGACCCTGTTACCCTTCAACCTTGGACAACGGACGTACATCCTGGATTGGGGTATTTTAATGTATACGGAGGTGGTTGCACCCAGACCAGGATGTTTATATATTGGACAGATGACCCTGGACAAACGTCAGGATTGGTAAATATGTTAAAAACATTACAGAACAATTATAAAGGATACTATCTTCTTGCATGGTCATGGATAAATGGGCAATATAAAGCGCCAAACCTTACCAATGCAGATTCAGTTGTTGCTGAGTTTAACAGGTTGGGATGTACACAAATGCCTTCTCACGCAGTAATAGGGCAAGATTCTGTTCCATTTATTTTCTTTACTCAAATTGGCAATCCTGCATCTTCCAAACAAGTATTTGGCAAGAAGGATATTGCGAATAATTTGGATACAAGTTCTATTAGTTTAGGTGTTAACCTGAACGGAACTCTGACCTACGGAGCAATAACAACTCCATTTATAGGCCCTGCAAAAAAATACGATTCACTTTCATGGTCTCAGCATTCGTATGATAAATCGGCGGGAGACAGCACACGCCTGAGTGTGATTGGTATTGAATCGACCGGGAATACTAAAATCCTTATGAGTAATGTTACTCCGGCAACTGCCAACTTTTATATTTCGTCTATCAATGCTACTTTGTATCCATATATTCAAGTGCAGTTATATACGAAAGACACAACGCACCACACCCCGGCGCAAATGGATTGGTGGAGGGTATTCTACCAGCCTGTGCCTGAAATAGCAATCAACCCCAATATCTTGCCTGTTAAATACGACTATTACCATGCAGATACCTTGATGTATGGCGATACACTGCGTTTCAAAACGGTGGTGCAAAACATAAGCGACTGGCCAATTGATTCTACCTTCCTGCTCACATGGACAATGGATTCAAAAAATAAGCAGACGTTTATTAATTCTCCGCAAACAAATAAAATGGTTAAGGCATTGAAACCAGGGGACACGGCTTTAGTATCAATGTATTTGCCACAGCCACCATCAAACAGCAATGCATTAAATAGTATTTGGTTCGAAGTGAACCCGGAAAATTATCCTTCGCCTTTTTCACAAACAAAACTCGAACAATACCACTTTAACGATTACGCCAAGAAGAGTTATTATGTGTACGGAGATAAAATCAACCCGGTATTGGATGTTACTTTTGACGGAATTCATATCCTGAATAACGATATAGTTTCCCCACAGCCACAAATTCTTATTTCATGCATGGATGAAAATAAATTCCTTGCGCTGAATGACCCGAGTGCATTCAATATTACATACAGGAATATTAATAGCACTACTACATACACTATAACCACCGGCCCTGAATTGGCATTTACTCCTGCATCGATGCCGCATAACAAATGCAACTTCTTGTGGACTCCGAAACTGGCTGATGGTACGTATGAACTTACTGTGCAAGGCAAAGACAGGTCGGGCAACTTCTCGGCAAACAATACATATAAAATAGATTTCAAGGTTGTAAATAAATCAATGATAAGCGAAGTGCTTAACTACCCGAATCCGTTTACCACCTCCACTAAATTTGTATTTATCCTTACCGGAGACCAAATACCTACGAGTTTTAAAATACAGATAATGACAGTGACCGGAAAAATTGTGAAAGAGATTAACGAAAACGAAATTGGCCCGATACATATTGGCAGAAACATAACGCAATATGCCTGGGATGGCACCGACCAATATGGCAGTAAACTTGCCAATGGCGTTTATTTATACCGGGTAATATCTACCATTTACGGGCAGAATATAGACGACTATCAGACAGGCGCCGATCAGTATTTCACGAAGGGTTGGGGCAAAATGTACCTCATGCGCTAGTCGAGGGTCGACTTCCAATTAATCAGAGGCAGAAAAGTATAAGACGTGGGCAAGGCAGGTAAAGAATCAGTTCAGAAAGAAATTAATATTAAGAATCGCAAAGCTTCGTTTGAGTATGCCTTGCAGGATAGGTACATTGCCGGAATTCAACTTACAGGAACCGAGATAAAATCTATACGCGATGGCAAAGCATCCATTGCAGAGGCCTTTTGTTATTTTGAAAAAGGGGAGTTATTTGTGAAGGGGTTGCAGATTACGGAATACAACAATGCCAGTTTCAATAAGCCAAACCCCCTCCGTAACCGCAAGCTGCTGCTGCATAAACGGGAACTGAAAAAGATGTTCAACACAATGGATGACAATATTACCATTGTCCCGTTGCAGCTATTTATTAATAAAGGTGGCTGGGCCAAACTTGAAATTGCTATAGCAAAAGGCAAAAAACTTTACGACAAACGCGAATCGATTAAGAAGAGAGATGTTCAGCGTGAAATAGGAAGGATGATAAAGTAGGCCGGTCGGAGCCCGACTGGCAATTATCTATAGAGACCCGCCACTGAATTATTTATTCCTAATCAATTGTACAAACCCATCCAATTTGTGAGATGCATTTTTCGCATCGCAATAATTGATGATGTAGTAATAAACCCCGTCGGATGCCAGTGCACCTGTCTGCCTTATTCTGCCATCCCAACCGCCATACATATTTCCTGATTCGTAAACAATTTGTCCCCAGCGGTTATAAAGGTCGACATGGAAACATGTTGCGCCACCAATAGTAAAAATGAGCGTTTCATTTCTTCCGTCTCCATTCGGAGTAAATACATTCGGGATAATTATTTCAGGGGTTATGAATACATCTTCAATAGCAGTATCGGCACAGCCATAAACATTGTAGCCAATCAATATCACCTCATAAGATCCCGTTCCTGTATAGATGTGTGTGGGTGTCCCGAGTGTTGATGAACTTCCATCACCAAATGTCCAGAAGTAGGAAGTTGTGTTCTTACTAGTATTATTAAATATTACTGTTTGTCCGCCGGCAATGGTATCAGGGTTCGCAAAGAAGGATGCATTTCCTTTAGCACGCACAATAATCTTCACCGAGTCACTGGCTTTGTAATCGCATGCATCTGTAATAACAACCTTATAGGTAGTATTTGAATCCGGATAAACAGTAATCGGCCCTGCACTGTTGTTTGTTACCCCATTATTCCAGGTATATGTATAGGCCGGCTTGCCACCAACAAGGCTTACTTTAAGAACTACAGGTGTACCGGGACAAATTGTGTCGTTGGGTATTCTGCTTGTTGCAAGTTGTTTGTAGATTGTTACTTTATGCGGAATTGTATCTGTGCAGACACCTGTAGTTCCTATAACATAATAGAGTGTACTTGTTGCGGGAGTTATAATTATTGATGATGCAGTGCTGCCATTCGACCAAGTGTAGGTTGTTGCGCCTGATGCGGCAAGCGTATCCGTTTGTCCGTTACAAATGGAGTCATCCCCTTTAATGTTTACTGAAAATGTTTTGTTCAGGCCAACAGTCCCAGACGTAGTATCAATACATCCATTAGCATCAGTAATAGTTACAGAATAATTGCCAGTGCTTAATCCGGTGATAGAGGAATTGGTATTGCCTCCGGGGTTCCAGAGATAAGTATATGGAGAAGTGCCCCCTGTAACCGAAATGCTGATGCTACCATCATTGTTAATACAGGTTGCTGATATTGGATTAAGTATAGTGGTAGTTTGCGCAGGTTGTGTAATGGTAACCGATGAAGTAACTGCACACCCCGCCGAATCAGTAATAGTAACGGTATATGTACCTGCAGTTAGGTTAGTGAGATTGGCAGAGGAGTAACTTCCGGGATTCCATAAATAGGTATAAGTTGGGGCTCCGCCAGAAACAGTAGCATTGGCAGTTCCGGTATTGTTTCCAAAACAACTTACATTAGTTGAAGTGGTATTATAAACCAATGAACTTGTAGTTTGCTTAAGAATTTCAGTAGTAGATTGAGTGCATCCATAAGCATCTATAGTGGTTATGGTGTAGCTGCCTGCAGATAATCCGGTTGAAGTTGCACTTGTTCCTCCGCCGGATGACCATACATAAGTGTATGACGGAGTTCCACCGCTTATGCCAACTGAAATAATTCCGGTATTACCGCCAAAGCAAGCAATGTTGCTGAATGCAGTAATGCTATCTTTCATTTTAGTAGATTTGTTAATGATGATGGAATTTGAAGCGCTGCAACCAAATCCATCAATGGTAGTTAGTGTATAGGTTCCTGCTTTTGATACAGTTATGGTTTGGTTTGAATTCCCTCCCGGATTCCAGTCATAAAAAATTACGCCCGTGTTACCTGTGAGTGTAACGGAATCTCCGGCACAGAGGTTTGTAGGTCCCGAAGGGGTAATAGTTGCAATAGGGTTAGATATTAGAACTGTAATATTTTCCGTGGATAAAATTCCGCAGGAAAGTACCGTGCAGGTATATGTTCCGGAGGTAGAAATATATTGAACAGAATCATGTCCGCTGAGCGGAGGCAGCCATGTGATAATAGCCCCGGGAGGCGCTATCACACTTATTTTGGCTGAATCACCAAAACATACCTCTGCATTTTTTGAACTTACCAGGTATGGGGTTGAGTATTGTGAAACCGTAACTGAATTGGATAATAAAACGCACCCCAAACTATCTGTAAGTATGCAATAATAGTTGCCCGGCACATTCACATAAATTATAGCGTTATTGCCGCCGATTGGCCCTGTTGGCCCTTGCCACTGAAAGGTACCACTGCCTGAACATAGTAATTTTACTGAATCTCCGGGGCAGATTAACCCGTTTGAGGGCAACATTGTAATGTTTGGTTGGGGTGGGTTTGAAAGAAGAAATGCAACAGTGGTAAGGCAATTATAGATGTTGTTGCTTGATACAAAATAATATCCGGGGGTGCTTACTAATATGCTGTCTTTGGTGCTTCCTGTCGACCAGTTATAATTGCTGGCGCCTGATGCTACAAGGTATTCCTGGCTACCGGGGCAAATCATAGGAGCCCCGCTGATAGTTATTTTGGGTTGAGGATACAATTTAACATAGATAGAATCCGTTACAATCATAATGTTCGTATCGCAGTAATTTTCCCGCGTAATAGTAGCTGTTATCTTATACCAGCCTGAATCGGCCGGTAAAAAATGGTCGGCATCGAATTCAGAGCAGTTGGTGAGTGGGGCATAAGCAATCGTATTTGGTGTAGCTGTCCACGTAATAATTGTACTGCTTGGCGGGGGAATACACTTTGTTTGATTGGCACTGGGATTTGAAATGGTATCATAAACAAACATAGCAAACTCACTGTTTTTACACATCGATATTGTATCGTGTGAACTGCCGGGGCAAATCATTTTCGGTGCTATTTTGGGTAAGGTACTATCAATAGTAACCACTACGCATACCTCATTTCTACACCCTAATTTATCTTGAATATTAAAACAATAGATTCCGGTTTTTGTAACAGAAATACTTACAGTGTTTGCTTTTTTTGTTCCGGTCCACCATACAGAATCGGTGCCGAAATTGCCTCCTGTAAGAATGCAGGAGTCCATACACAGGTTAATTGGGAAAGGAACTGTGGCGTTTGTATTTATTACCACATTATCTGATAAAGTAGGTTTTGGTAAGGTATCAATTACAACATAAATACTATCCTTGCTTTTGAAGCAGCCATCGGCTGAAGTCATGGTTACATAATACCAGCCTTTTGTGCTAACTGGTATGATATTTTGCGTAGACCCAGTTGACCATTTATACATAAACTGCGGCCCTGTTTCTGCGCCTTTGGGGTTACAGGTATTTGAGTTTGCAAGCAGGTTGCCTATTCCGCAAAACTTGGCGGTATCAAGGCAATTGAAATAATTATTCGGGTTATCATCATTAATGCAAACACCCTCATACGACTTGTTGCAACCGTTGCCGGTTCTTAAGTAGAAGTCATAAGTTTGCCTGCTCAGGTCAAAGGGCTGGGCAATGTAAACATCCAAATTTCCGGTAGTGTTGAAATAGGCAAATTGCCCATAATAGTTATCGGCACAGTAAGCATTATTGCACAATCCGTAAGTCCACAAAAGTGTATTGTAGCCAATAAAATTCGCGCCTGTTGCCAGAATCATATCCTTATCGAAACTGCCCGCTGTGTATACGTCTCCTGCTTTGCTTACTGCTATACCATTTCCATAATTATTTTTATGCCCGCCAATCTGTCGGCTCCATAGCCATGCTCCGCTCGAAGAACTATATTCTGTTCCAAAAATATCCCAAAAGCCAACTGTATTGAATGTCCCCTGTCCGTATTTGTCGGCATATTCATTCATAATGCATTCAAAATTCCCAATGATGTAAGGGTTTCCAAGGCTGTCTACAGCTATGCTGTTTGCCTCAATAGGATTAGAAGAACCATCATCCACTGCCCAGCTAAGATTGCCTGTTGCATCGTATTTGGCAACAAAAACTTTATTGGTATATATATTCGTAATGGTTGTAATAGTATGTGCAAAGAAGCTTAAGGAGCCGGTAAAATTTCCTGTTAAATAAACGTTTGAATTATTGTCGGCCGCAATTGCAGTACAGATATTATTGGTCGCACCGCCTGCCGTAGTAAACCATTGCTCGGTTCCTGCATTGTTATATTTTACTAAAAAGATTCCATCGTATAATGATGTGTAGTGAATATTATCAAACGTAATGGTGTCGCTATATTGGCCGGTAACATATACATTGCCCGAAGGGTCGCATGCCACGCCCAGCGCCCTGTCGGTATGTGGGCCAACACCGGATTTTGCCCAAAGGAAGGTTCCGTTTGAGGAATCGAGTTTGGCAGTAAAAACATTTACATTGCTTCCCGATCCTGTAAGTATAAATGATCCGAAGGTTGCAGTTCCTGTGAATTGGCCTGCTATTACCACGTTGCCAACATTATCAATTGTAATTGCATTGCCGATATCCGATAATGATCCTCCTGCACTCACTACCCATTTTAAATTGCCATTGGCATCATATTTCGCCACAAAAGCATCCTGCAAGCCTGCACTGGTAATAGTTTGCGTACCAAACTTGGCAGTGCCATAATAAAATCCGGTTACATAATTATTTCCGTTTGCATCGGACTTAATAGCAAGTCCTCTGTCAGAGCCACCGTCTCCGGCTTTTACTGCCCACTGGAAATTTCCATTGGCATCTGTTTTAGTCACAAAAATATCCGAAACGCCGGTATTATTCAAAACGGTGCTACCAAAAGTTGCAGTTCCGGTAAAGTAGCCTGTAGAATAGGTATTGTTATTTGCATCAAGTGAAATGCTGTTTGCTTCATCGGCGGTTGCACTTCCGGCATGTTGCATCCAGTAGTTTTGTGCCGAAAGGCCATCTGAGCAGCCTACAAGTAGGATACCTGCAAAAAGTACTTTAAAACTTGAAAAGTAAAATTTCACTATAAAGAAATATTTTAGACCAAGCTAAGATACGAAATTGCTTTGTATAGTGGAATGAAAAGTAAAAGGAGATTGATTCCCGATAAATAAAAAACCCCTGACTGTTAAGCCAGGGGTCTTTTATTTTACTTTAAACTTCTACTAGAAGTGGAAGTTAATGTACAATGAACCTGTGCCTGTACCAAAAGCTTGGTTTAAGCCGGTGTCAACTCCGAATCCTGAGTTGCCGCTGGTCTTGTAGCTGTCGGTTTGGCTTTTGCCTGTGTAAGGGTTGATTTCTTCAATAGAAATTGTTCCGTTTCCGGTTGAGTGGAAACCGATACCCCAGTTGTATTCTCCACCGATAGAAATCTTAGGAGCGAAGAAATATTCAAATCCAATAAAACCAACCAAATTCAAACCGAAGGTTGAACCAGGAGCGTTATCAGTTGCTCTTCCGTTACCAATTGCAAGAACACCAAGTGAATTTGTGTTCCAGTTGTAGTAAGTTGGGGCTGGGTTAGTAGTGGAATTGAAAGCATTTCCGTAGGTGTAGCTGGTGTCGCTTCCTGCAATGTAGAACATTACTTCAGCGCCATAGTAACCTTGAAGGCGTGTGCTGCCTCTTCTCTTTTCCATACCTGCGCCAAGTCCGATAAAGTGGTTGGAGATACTTCTTTTATCTTCAACTTGTGCTTTAGGGAAAGCGGTGCTTGTATCGCTTGATCCGATTTCAGCGGTTTGTGAACCTGAATTGAAACCGATTCTAACTAATCCACGGTAAGCAGTGTTTTCATCTACAAAATACTTGCCTACTATGGTTTGATTGGAATTCAAAAATGCGGCGGTAGGAGCAGCGGTCATACCTGAACCGTGAAAGAAATTGCCAAAATAATTGAGCCATGGAGTTGCGTCCATGCTTATAGCCCAATCTCCGGCTTGAGGAAGATACATTTCTCCCTTTTTAGAAGTTAAGCCTGAATTAGAGCCTCCCTGTGCAAATAATGACGACACAGATAAGGATAAACTCATAATAAATAGAGCCTTTTTAATTTTCATGTGAAATTGTGTTTTGGTTAATTTGGGTGCAAATATAAGGCATATTATTTGTCGCAAATGTTAAAAGTATCACACTATTTATTGACGTAAACTTGTTAATAAGTTTATTTCACACACAGAAAATCAGGTGGTTTCGTTTAATAATGGAACGAATGAAAAATTGCCGTAATCTTTTGTATCGTACTCATTATCAGAAATTTTACGAATTTTTTTCATAACCTGTTTGTTGTCAATGCCGACGGGAATAACTAAGATACCTTTGGGCTTGAGTTGTTGTAGCAGAGGTTCAGGTATATAGGGGGCGGCTGCCGTAACAATTGCACGGTCATAAGGGGCAAATTCCGGCAGGCCTAAATATCCGTCACCGTAGAAGCATTTAACGTTACATTTTAACATTTCGAGCATGGTTTTGGCTTTATCATGCAGCTTTTTTTGCCTTTCAATGGAATAAACTTCAGCTCCCAAAGTGCTTAAAATAGCAGCCTGATAGCCCGAACCGGTTCCTATTTCCAATATTTTATCACCCTTTCTCACTTCTAAAAGCTCTGTTTGGCGGGCTACAGTAAATGGTTGGGAGATGGTCTGCCCTTCACCAATCTGGAAAGCCACATCATCGTATGCAAATTGAAGGAATGCACTGTTGAAAAACCAATGCCTGGGTATTTTTTCAATAGCCTGTAGTACCTTGAAATCCTTGATTCCGCTCTTTTTTAAATGCAGAACCAACTTTTTCCTCAAAGCCTGATGTTTAAATGAATCTTCCACGGGGCAAAGTTAGAAATTAGTTCTAAGTAGTCAGTAGTGAGTTGTCACCGAATACCGTTAATAGTGATACTAAGAAATATGTTAACAATAACTAACCACTGACTACTGACTACTGACAACTTATCTTTAATTTTGGCAAACTTTTGAAAACACAATCAATGCTAAAAATAGGAGTAATAGGAGCAGGGCATTTAGGGAAGATTCACCTGAAACAGATAAAGGAAATTCCTCAATACGAACTTGTGGGTTTTTTTGATTCAGACCCTGCCGTTGTTAAAACAGTGAGCGAGGAATTGAAGGTTCCTTCATTCTTATCGGCCTTAGAGCTTATTAAAAATGTAGATGTAGTAGATGTGGTTGTGCCTACCATTGCGCATTATGAATATGCAACTATTGCCTTGCGTCAGTTTAAACATGTTTTTATTGAAAAGCCTTTGGCAGGAACGATTGAAGAGGCTAAAGGGCTTGTTGCGCTGGCAAGGGAGGCCAATGTGAAAACACAGGTAGGCCATGTAGAACGATTTAATCCTGCCTTTCTGGCTGTGAAAGGCCGTTGCGATAACCCCATGTTTATTGAAGCCCATCGTTTAGCCCAGTTTAATCCGAGGGGAACGGATGTTTCTGTTATCCTTGACCTGATGATACATGATATTGACATTATTCTGAGTCTTGTTAAATCTGATGTGAAAAGAATAAGCGCAAGTGGTGTTTCGGTGGTAAGTGATACCCCGGATATTGCCAACGCACGGATCGAATTCGACAATGGATGTGTGGCTAACCTTACCTCGAGCCGGATAAGCCTTAAAAATATGCGAAAAATAAGGATGTTCCAAAAGGATGCCTATATTTCAATTGATTTACTCTCGCATAAAACAGAGGTGGTAAAAATTAAAGAAATGAGTCCGGATGACGAAGAGGGAATGTTCGCAATGGTGATTGACCAGGGTGCAGGCAAGCCTAAAAAGCAGATTTATCTGGAAAACCCGCCTGTAGTGCCTAACAATGCTATACGCATGGAACTGCACGAATTTGCCCAATCAATACTGGAGAATAAGCCTACCATAGTAACCATTGAAGATGGAGCCAAAGCCCTTGAAGTTGCAACAAGGGTAATTGAGAAAATTAATTTCATCCAACCAGAATAGCCTTTTGCTTAACTTGCAATGCAATAATGTAATGTTCATTCCGTTTTCAATCTGATGTTAAAGTTTATACGTATTCCTTCTCTGCTTGCCGGTGGCCTTTTATTTATATCCATAGGCTTTTCTTCCTGCAGCACATTCGACCCGCCCGTTACTATTCCTATTTATGGGCATATAGATAGTGTCCATTTTACAACCACCTATAATTTACAAGGTACAGCATCATCAAAAACCCCTAACGTATGGGTTTACCTCGACGATAATCCGGTAGGGGCATTTCAGTTGCCCTGCACATTCCCAATGGTGGGAGGCAACGGAACCCACAACATAAAAATTTTCCCGGCCATTATTTTAGCAAACGGACCTTCGGCTACCAGCATGAATCCGCTTTACAAATACTATTCCGTTACCTTGAATATGAATCAGGGTTCTAAATATACTTTTCAGCCTACATCTACCTATTATCCATGGGTGAAATTCCCATATATGGAGGACTTTGAAAATGAGCCTCCGGGCAACCAACCGCAGTATATTACAAATGGTTATGGCAGTACTTCTACCATGATAGTGACCCGCACCAAAGGAGATGTTTTTGAAGGGAAAGGCTCAGGAATGGCGGCGGTTGATGGAACACATTCCAAATATATCGGGGAAACTATTGCCGATACACTCCCCACAGCAAATGCAACTATTTATATGGAAATAAATTATAAGGCAACTACCTATTTTGAATTAGGGATGTTTATAGGCACAGATAGCATTAACGGCTTGTCACCCGTAGAGGTTCTTCCCTCCGCTGTCTGGAAGAAAATGTATGTCGACCTTTCTACGGTTGTACAAAAAAATAATACAATTGGGCCATACCATGTGTATTTTGCCTTGAACCTTGAATCGGGCCATACAAACGATACGTTGCTGTTGGATAATATTAAAATTGTTGATTAGCCAACTTGAACCGCCGCAGGGAAATATTAAAATATGTTATTGCAGATTACCTCTGTTCAGCCATAACATGGACTGCATTCTGGATTTTCAGGAAACTATTTATTGAAACTGAAAAATTTGGTGTTAAAGTGCCCCTTACCTTCGACACTAAATTTTTTCTGGTCGCCCTTCTTCTTATTCCTGCATTCTGGATTGCGCTTTACCTGTTATCAGGCATTTATGCCAATGTTTACCGCAAATCAAGGATTGCTGAGATAAAACAATTATTTGTTACCGGGATAATAGGTGTATTGATTTTGTTTTTCACCCTGCTTTTGAAAAACGTAATTATAACGTATAAGTCCTATTACTTGTCTATTTCGGTGTTGTTCGGCTTGCAATTTATTTTAACCTCATTCGCACATATTCTTATCACCAGCATCACCAACCGGAAAATCCACCGTCGTGAAATTGGATTTAATACCATTCTGGTTGGAAGCAACAACAAAGCCATTCAACTGTATGATGACATGCAGAGCCAGCATGTATCATCAGGTAATAAGTTTATCGGGTTTGTTCACGTAGATGCCAGTAATGGATCTACATCTGAATTAAGCCTCAAGCTGAAGCACCTTGGGGAGTTTGAAAATATTCATGATATTATATTGAAAGAAAATGCAGAAGAGGTTATTATTGCCATTGAATCTTCGGAACATAAATATATAGAAAGCATAATCAATAAACTGAGCGATACCAGCACGGTGATAAAAATTATACCTGATATGTATGATATCCTCACGGGTTCGGTGAAGTTTTCTTCCATTATTGATGCACCGCTTATAGTTGTTTCAAAAGATGTGTTGGAGCCTAAGCAGGTAATTTTAAAACGGGTGTTCGATATTCTCTCTTCTCTGTTTTGTTTAATAATTCTTTCTCCCGTTTATTTAATTATAGCCATAATTATTAAAGCAACATCCCAAGGTCCTATTTTCTATTCTCAGGAGAGGATAGGGTTGCATGGTAAACCGTTTACCATTTACAAGTTCCGGTCTATGACTCATGGTGCAGAAAAAAATGGCCCTGCACTATCCAGTAAAGATGATAGCCGCATAACCAAAGTTGGTAAGTTTCTTCGTAAAACTCGGTTGGATGAATTACCCCAATTCTTCAACGTATTGATAGGAACCATGTCTGTTGTTGGCCCAAGGCCTGAGCGGCGGTTTTTCATTGACCAGATTATTCAGAAAGCGCCACAATACACACACCTGCATAAAATTAAGCCAGGCATTACATCGTGGGGGCAAGTGAAATATGGCTATGCCGAAAACGTAGACCAGATGGTAAGGAGGATGAAATACGACTTGCTTTATCTTGAAAATATTTCCTTCCTACTTGATATACGTATATTGATATATACTGTGTTGATTGTGGTTCAGGGAAGGGGGAAGTAACGTGAGTTATAACTTATGAGTTATAAGTTATTTCCGAATTACTCTTGGGTTATAACTCATAACTTATAACTCATAACTGATTTTTAGTCTATTTTTGCAGCTCATTAATAACACCAGATGAGCGCAATAAAGTTTGGCACCGACGGATGGAGAGCCATAATAGCACAAGAGTATACAATTGATAACGTAGCAAGGGTTTCTCAGGCAACTGCTGAATGGCTGCTTAAAAATTATAAGGAGCCTGTGGCTGTAATTGGCTACGATTGCCGTTTCGGCGGTAAAATGTTTGCAGAAGTAGTAGCAAAAGTTTTTGCAAAAAGCGGTATTAAAACATTGCTTTCAACCGGGATTGCTTCTACACCGATGGTTTCGCTGGGTGTTGTGAAAAATAAAGCAAGTATAGGTGTTGTAATTACTGCAAGCCATAATCCACCCGATTATAACGGGTTTAAACTGAAGGGCGAATATGGTGGGCCACTATTGGCAAATAAGGTGAAAGAGATAGAGGACATTATTCCTGAAAAATCATCTTTTGATTTAGCAAAACTTAATTTGGATAGTTTTGTTAAAGTTGGAATAATTAAATACATCGACCTTGAAACCCTTTACTGCAAGCATGTTGAAAAGAATTTTGATGTAAAGCTTATTAATAACTCCAATGTGCGCATTGCATATGATGCCATGTATGGTGCAGGACAAAATGTAATGAAGAGGCTCTTCCCGGGGGCAACACTTTTGCATTGCGTGCATAATCCGGGCTTTGGTGGCACTGCTCCTGAGCCGATTGAGCGCAATTTGGGAGAACTGAAAGAATATATTAAGAAGACCAAATCGATTGATGTTGGCCTTGCCACAGATGGCGATGCTGACCGTATAGGACTTTATAACAGCAAAGGTGAGTTTGTAGATTCCCATTTGATAATACTAATACTGATAAACTACCTCACCCAATATAAAAAGATGGGTGGCAAGGTGTGTGTAGCATTTTCGGTAACTGAAAAAATTAAAAAGATGTGCGCTCATTATAATCTACCACTGGAGGTTGTAAAAGTTGGATTCAAATATGTGTGTGATGTGATGATAAGCGAGGATGTTTTGCTTGGTGGTGAGGAATCGGGCGGCATTGCTATTAAAGGGCATATACCTGAACGGGATGGCATCTGGATTGGGCTTACCATTATAGAATATATGGCACGCACCGGAAAAACCCTCGACGAATTGGTGAAAGAGGCACTTAAGATAACCGGCAAGTTTGCCTACAGACGTATTGATCTGCATCTTACGGAAGCCATTAAGCAAGAGGTTTTGAAAAACTGCAAACAGAATAACTATAAGTCATTTGGAAAATATCACGTGAGAAGGATAGAGACAATTGACGGTTTTAAATTCTTTTTCAGCGATGATGAATGGCTGATGATTCGCGCTTCCGGCACCGAGCCTGTTTTAAGAACGTATGCAGAAGCACCCACCGGCTCTGTTGCCGATGATATTCTTGAATCGGCGGGGAAAGTAATAATGAAAAACTAACTTTCCACTTTTAACTTTTCCCTTTTTACTCAATTATGGCTGATTCGAACTTTGTAGATTACGTAAAAATTTGTTGCCGTACCGGAAAGGGCGGAGCAGGTTCGGTTCACTTTTACCGCGATAAGATGGTATCTAAGGGAGGCCCTGATGGCGGCGATGGCGGCAGGGGAGGAGATATTATTTTAAAAGGTAATAAGCAACTCTGGACACTTATCCATTTAAAATACCGCAAGCATATTATTGCTACCGAGGGTGAAAGGGGTTCGTACCAGCACATGAAAGGTGCAGACGGAGAAGATCAAATCCTTGAAGTGCCTATAGGTACAATTGTAAGGGATGATATTACCGGGGAACAGGAGCATGAAATTACCTACGACGGGGAAGAAGTTATAATTGTGAAAGGTGGTAGAGGTGGGTTAGGTAACAGCAATTTTAAAAGCGCTACAAATCAATCTCCACGCCATGCCCAACCCGGTGAACCCGGAAAGGAAGAATGGAAAATTCTCGAATTAAAATTGCTGGCGGATGTTGGTTTAGTTGGTTTCCCGAATGCGGGAAAGTCAACATTGCTTTCAGTAGTTTCGGCGGCCAAACCTGAGATTGCGAACTATCCATTTACTACACTTGTTCCTAATTTGGGAATTGTAAAATATCGCGGAATGCAGTCTTTTGTGATGGCTGATATTCCCGGAATTATTGAAGGTGCATCCGAAGGGAAGGGCTTGGGATTGCGTTTCCTGCGCCATATTGAACGCAACTCCGTGTTGTTGTTTATGGTGCCTGCCGATGCCCCCGATATTGTTACCGAATATCTTATCCTGCTTTCTGAACTGGAAAAATTTAACCCTACCCTCCTCGACAAATCCCGGATATTGGCCGTTTCCAAATGCGATATGGCGGATGAGGAACTATTGGGAGAACTCAAAAAAGAAATAAAATCAAAAAGCAGAAAACTTAAGAAGACTCAGGTTGTTTACTTCTCATCGGCTACCGGTAAAGGTATTCCTGAGTTGCTGGATGTGCTTTGGAAGGCGATAAATGCAGATTAGTCGGAGCCCGACTGGCACTCCGAGCCTGACCAGCGAATAAATATTTAGTAGGTTTGAGGTATGAAAAAGGAAAGCCTTATTAACACAGCACTATTCTTACACATTCTTATTTATTGTTGTTGTTTCGGGGTCGTAATTTTTTCGAGATTATTTAATAGTCCGCCTTCTTCAGTTGTGTATTTTATAATAGCTGCTTTATATGTGATAGGCATTCCTATCACATACCTGATTGCATTGTATGGGTATTCATTAAAAAAGGAAAGAGATATTTTCCAATTGACACTATTAATTATTTTGCCAATAGTTTGCTTTTTATTTGTGTTTGTAGGTTACATAGCTGCCTCTTTGAGTGGAGCTCTAATGTAATCATTATTGCTCTAATGCTTGCAAGAGGGATAGAAGCGGAAAGCCCGCCTTCGCTAAAGCTATGGCGGGCGAAGCCCACTTTGGAGGGCGGACATGCAGCGAATAGCCCGACGGCTTGTTCATCAGCCGGCTTGCCCAAAAGTACCCAATCATAAGCCGTTATTTTAAAGAGATTGTTCACACCTCTATTTTTTGGGGAGTTCACGAGCCCTGCGAGGTTGCTTCGTTGAATCTTGCAATGACGTATTAGATTGGTAATAAAAAAAGTCTAATTTTGAAGCCTTACAAAAACAAGTATGAGCATATTAGTAAATAAAAATTCGAAAGTTATAGTTCAGGGATTCACCGGAAGCGAAGGCACATTTCATGCCCAGCAAATGATAGAATACGGAACCAATGTAGTGGGTGGAGTAACCCCCGGTAAAGGCGGAACAACCCATTTGGACAAGCCGGTTTTCAATACTGTTGCCGATGCAGTTAAACTTGCTAAAGCAGATGTTTCCATCATATTTGTACCTCCTGCTTTTGCAGCAGATGCCATTATGGAAGCGGCTGAAGCGGGCATTAAATTAATCGTTTGCATTACAGAGGGTATTCCTGTTCAGGATATGGTGAAGGTAAAATCCTATTTGTCAGATAAAGATTGCCGTTTGATAGGCCCTAACTGTCCGGGTGTTATTACTCCCGGAGAAGCGAAGGTTGGTATTATGCCAGGCTTTATTCACAGACCCGGAACTATTGGAATCGTTTCCCGCTCTGGCACGTTGACTTATGAAGCAGTTGACCAGGTTACCAAAGCAGGCCTCGGACAATCTACCTGCATTGGTATTGGCGGCGATCCTATTATTGGAACAACAACCAAACAAGCTGTAGAATTATTAATGAACGACCCCGGTACTGAAGGTATCATTATGATTGGCGAAATTGGCGGAACGATGGAAGCCGAAGCTGCATATTATATTAAAGAACATGGCACTAAGCCTGTAGTTGGCTTTATTGCCGGACAAACAGCGCCTCCGGGCCGTACAATGGGCCATGCGGGTGCAATAGTTGGCGGAGCTGAAGATACAGCAGCCGCCAAAATGAAGATAATGCGCGATTGCGGAATCACCGTGGTGGAATCACCGGCTGTTATTGGAAAAACCATTGCAGCTATGGTGAAGTCAAAAGTGTTGAATTAGTTTAATTGTCTGAAAAAGAGGGAACGCAAAATAAAATCCAAAACCTTCCGTTTATTGAGCATTAACTTTTCCATGCTTTTTAATAGAAGACCTTTCATTTTCATATTGCTAATCTTTTGTGCAAAATTCAGTTCTGCACAGATAGGCGGCAGCAGTACATATAGTTTTCTTCAGTTACCAACATCAGCAAGGGCTGCGGCCTTGGGCGGAACATATATTGGTGTGCGTGATGGCGACCTTAGCCTTGCTTCGGGCAATCCGTCTTTTCTCGACACGAGTGTGAACAATCATGTTGCAATGAGCTATACGCCTATGTTTGCAGGTGTTGATTACGGTTATGTTACTTACGCCCGCAGTTTTAAAAACATTGGCACATTTGATTTGGGTGTGAAGGAAATTGATTACGGAACCTTTACACGGGCCGATAACACTGGTAATATCACGGGTACTTTTACTGCGGGAGAATACATGCTGAATATTGGGTATGGACGGTCGCTTAAGGATTCACTTTTCTCGGCGGGCGTAAATCTTAAAACGGTTTATTCAGCGCTTGACCAATATTATTCCTGGGGAGAAATGGTTGATTTGGGAGTTTCGTATGTTAGCCCAAACAGGCAGTTTTTCATGGGTGCTGTAATTCAGAATGTAGGGAAACAACTTAAGGACTATGTCCCCGGCAATACAGAACCTCTCCCATTCGACGCAGATTTCGGAGTGTCGTATCGTTTCAAACATGCGCCTGTTAGATTGAATCTTGTGCTTCAACACATGCAGACCTGGGACCTGACTTATGTTGACCCAACTGATACACAAACAGTGAATACGCTTACGCATGAGGTGATAGTTAAAAGTGGAGTTAGCACCTTTTTTGATAAGTTAGGCAGGCATGTAATTGGAAGTTTTGAGTTTCTTATTGGTAAGAATTTCGCCTTACGATTTGGCTATAACTATGAATTAAGAAAGGAACTTTCACTCACCTCACGACCCAGCCTTGATGGAATGTCGGCAGGTTTCGAAATGAAGATTTACCGTTTCCATCTCAGTTATGCGGTTTCGAAATATAATCTGAGTGCTTTTACAAATACATTTACTTTTATTTTTGATACTTCAGAATTTTACAGCCGCTAAAACAGATGGGTAAAATTACTATTGCTGTCGACGGATATTCTTCTTGCGGGAAAAGCACGCTCTCCAATAATCTTGCACATGCGTTAGGCTATGCATACATTGATACAGGCGCCATGTACCGGGCTGTTACGCTGCATTGCATGGACAAAGGAATAATTAGTCAGGAAAAATTTTCTGTTGATGGAATTATTACTGCACTGGCCTCTATCAAACTTGAATTTCATTTTAATAAAATAAGCGATAAGTCAGAGATATATTTGAATGGAAAGGACGTGGAAAAAGAAATCCGCTCCATGGAAGTGGCATCTCTGGTGAGCAGGGTTAGCGCCATACATGAAGTAAGGGTGCAGATGATAAACCAGCAACGGGAAATGGGCAAACTGGGTGGTGTGGTGATGGATGGCAGAGATATTGGTACAACCGTTTTCCCACATGCTGAATTAAAAATATTTATGACTGCCAGGGAAGATGTTCGAATACAACGCCGTAAGCTGGAAATGGAAAGTAAAGGCATTAAAGTAAGTGAAGAGGAAGTGCGTAAAAACATTCACCAGCGTGACCAAGACGATACCACCCGGAAAGAAAGCCCCCTGCGCCAAGCAGAGGATGCACTTGTGTTGGATAACTCAAACCTGACAAGGGAGGAGCAGTTGGTAATGGCGTTGGGCTGGGCAAAGGAAAGGATGTAAAAGTAAAACCTGTGATGTACTAAGTTTGCGTAAAAACCCTTAATCAATGCCCTTTTCCCGGCCCAGAAGTTGAGCCAAAGACCGTGTATTCCAAACCTACATCAAAATTTAATGCGGAAAATACTTGCTGCGGGGCTGTAGGGGCAGAATATTGAAGGTCAGTAAAAGAGGCATTACCATAAATATAATCAATACTGATAGTGAATGCTAAATCGGGCTGTGCATTGTATTTAAAAAATACACCCAGGTCTAAGGTGAGTGCTTGTCCGGTGGCTGCAGTTGTAGTTATTATTTGAACCTGACCTGTGGGGTAAACACCTTTGAGAGTAAGAGCCGGTATGGTTGCAAACATGTCTCCAATAAAAAACCTTGAGCCAATTGCACATTGCTGAAATTGGTGAGTGGAATTAATCCCGATCATGAATGCTTCGTATGTATAGCTGTCGGGTTTGGTAGGGAAAGAAAGTTGAAGGCCCGGTACATTAGATTCCTTTAAAACGCTGTCTAAAAATTGGAGTTGGTCAATGCTGTTCCAGCCATAATCGAATTTAAAAGCTATGGCAATACGTCTGTTGAAAGGCAATCCTGCAACTACCGAAAGGTTGCCTCCGGTTGATGCGCATCCATTTACTGAATAACCGCCAATAGGCTGACCCACGCCGGCATTAACATTAAAAAAGAAAACAGGCGGAGCTTGTTGCGGTTGTATTGCAGAGGGGTTCGGTTTTGGCGGTGGTGGTGGTGCCGCGTCCTTATCGGTATATTGTGCACTTAGGGAAGTAACTAAAATTAATCCTCCCAGAACTAATGATATTTTCATGGGTAAAATAGTAAGTATGAATTAGTTTGCCTATGACAAATATAGGGAAATAATTATACGATGAATTTTTTAATTCAGCGAAAGCATTACTTCTTCGATAGATTTATTACCTGTGCAAAATGAAAGAATTTTCATCAGCACCTCTTCTACCATAGCATCGGGGCACGAGGCACCGCTTGTGAGAACAACTGTTAATGGTTTTTTATCGGGTAAAAACTCTTGTCCTGTTTTGCGTTGTTCGGAATGTATATCGAAATAATTTATTCTATCTTTTGATTCAATTTCTTTTACCGATGAAATGAAAAATGTTTTGAAACGTTGTTCGCACAATTCCACAATATGCGATGTGTTGGAACTGTTGTAACCCCCAACCACAATGGCAACATCAGCATCCTGTTTTAAAAGTTGGTGAGTAGCATCCTGGTTTTCGTTTGTGGCGTAGCAAAGGGTATCACGGGTATCGGCAAAATGGTTTTGAATTGTTGCAGCCCCGAATTTCTCTACCATTACTTGTTTTAAATAATTGGCAATCTCCTGAGTTTCCTCGGCAAGCATAGTGGTTTGGTTAATCACACCAAGCCTTTCCAAACTTGTTAGCGGATTGAAAGCAGATGAATAGCGGCCTTTAAAAAGTTCTTCAAATTTTTCCAGGCTCATCTTTCCTAAAATAAAATCACCTAGTAATTGTGCTTCTTTTTTGTCTTTTACTATGAGTGATGGGCTGCTTGCGGAACTATGTGAAAAGGTAGCACGGGTTTCTTCATGCCCGGGCCTGCCGTGAATTATAACTGTAAAATTTTCGCTGCCAAGTTTATCTGCTTTGTTCCAAACGCGGTGTACAAAGGGGCAGGTGGTATCGTAGGATTTAATTTCAATGCCTATGTCGGCAAGTTGTTTGCTGATTGCAAGGGTGGTACCAAAGGCGGGGATAATAACCACATCTTCTTTGGTAAGTTCAGAAAATGGAGTTAATGTTTTTCCATCGGTATCCATTAAAAACTTTACACCACGGTCTAATAAATTGGAGTTTACTTCCGGGTTGTGAATCATCTGGCTCAGCAGGAAAATGCGTTTGTTTGGGTTTTCCTTTACAGCCCGAAATGAAAGTTCAATTGCATTCTGCACACCATAGCAAAAGCCAAAGTGGCGGGCCAAAAGAAACCGAACGCTTCCAAAATCTAAAAGAGTGGGGGAGAAGTCTTTCTTCTTGGGGTCTTTCTCGGAACGATAATCCTTAACCCTAGACAGGATAGGGCTATTATAGAATTCAGGAATTTCAAATGTTTTCACGGGGCAAAGGTAGGAAAAAGCTAAGAGCTAAGAACTATGAACTACGAGTGGAAAGGTCAGATTTATGATTTATTAACGCTTATTTATTTTAATGTTTGGCTATAATTGTTTATGCAACGTTATGCAACACTATTGCATGTTTTCGGGTTTTGAGAATAGTTAATTAAGTGTTGTTATGAACAGATTAACAGATAGTTGTAGTGAAACATACATCCTTAAAGTAATTTATTGAAAAATAGTACTAAATAGTAGTAAAGTTAATATCATTTTATAAAGCAGTGAAGGATTACCTCGCTTTAACGTGGCTTGTCTTTTTCTGCTTAAGGTAGGAATCTACGTGGCGTTCTTTTTTGCTGGGATAAATATCGGGTATGGTGAGTAAAATTCCGGTTTCTTCCACATCGCCAAACTCAGGATTAAGGCAGGTGCCAAACATGCGCATGGTAGGGGAGAGGTTCATATAGGCATTAATAAGCGGAGGAATATTTTCGCCAAGTGCACGTACTTCCTGATTGAGAATAGCGTGGCCCTCTTTATACTCTTTCCCTTTT
This sequence comes from uncultured Bacteroidota bacterium, assembly GCA_903901055.1. Lineage (GTDB taxonomy): Bacteria > Bacteroidota > Bacteroidia > JABEUT01 > JABEUT01 > JABEUT01. Next base: position 6,656 of record CAIUPO010000129.1, on the reverse strand, counting down.
AATTTTTTTTCGAAAGTGCCAACATGGTAATTGGAGCCAAGTTCTTCAAGAGGCACTACCAGATTATCTTTATCGGGGAAGTAATGTTTCATGAAATAAAGGATACGGTCGCGTGCTTTAAGGTTAAAATCTCGATACATGGTAACCTTGCCGAAAAAATATTTCATATCAGGGTTATCAATGATAATGGCACCAAGGCCATCCCAAAGGTTATCGAGTGAAAAGAGCCCCTTACGGTTTTCGGCGGATGGCTGATATTGCGGAGCTACAAAAGAACGGCCCAGTTCAATGGTATAAGGCAAATACTCCTTTAAAAACTTACTGCTGAATTCAAAAAGCTCGGTGGTGGCAAGCTGAATGATTCCCTTTTTAACATGCGCATCTTTGCAGCGCATAAACCGGTAGGAACCTACAATTTCTTTTTCTTCGGGGTTCCATACAATAAGCTGTTTGTATGGGGTTTCATTGGTATCAAACTCATCCAAATCGTAGGGTTTTCCGGTCCCCCCACCTGCATACCGGAAGGTAAGTTCCCTAAGCCTGCCTATCTCTTTTACCACTTTTGGCGAGTTGTGGTAGGTAACTACATAAATCTCGTTTTTGCCATAATTGGTGCGGCGTACAAACTTATCCCTTGTAAGTTCAGAGGCTAAAATGTCGCCGGGTATGGGTGGTATTATGGGTTGCATATCAGGATTTTGGATGCTGCATTTTGAATGTTGAATTGAAAATTACAGGAAGTAAATGTACTAATTATAGGCATTATCATGCATTCAAAATTCAACACTCAAAATTCAAAATTTCAAAGAAGCGGTTCACTAATTATTTTTGTTTTTTTATTGTATAATTCATCGCGGAAAATGTTGGCCCATTCGGCATCGCTGTGGGTTTTATCAAATATCTTATAAGAAACGGGTTTCCCAAAACTAACAATTACATTTTTGTTTTTTTGCCCAAACATTTCATCGGCAAGAAAAAACATTTCAATATTTATTTTTATGCCAAATCGTTTGCGCCACCTCGCAAAATTGTAGAAAAATTCAGAGTTCCTTCCTTCCACAAAAATAGGAACGACATCTTTCTTATAATACTTTGATTTGGTGATGAAACTTTTTTTCCACGGGAGGTCTTTAATCTCATTACCTTTAAATTTACGGGAAACCATACCTGCAGGAAAAATAGGGATAGCCCTTTCAGAAGAATAAATGGCATCTACACGTTCAAGCATTTGGCGGGTACTGTTTCCGTTTATATTAACCGGAACCAGGATGTTATCCAGTTGTTGCAGTTCAAGCAAAAGTTCATTTACAAAAAAAGTAATGTCGGTGCGTACTTTGGCAATGGAATTGATAATAGCAAGCCCATCAAGCCCTCCGAGCGGATGGTTGGCTGCAAAAATATAGCCGCCTGTGGGTGGAATATTTTCAATGCCTTTAACAATTACGTTAGCCCCTAAATATTCCAGTGACTCTCTGATAAAATCTACGCCACGCGCTTCGGTATGGTTGGTAAGGAAATAGTTAAGATCGTTTTCGTGAACTACCTTTTTTACATACCTAAGTACAAAGCCGGGAATAAATTTATAGGCACGCGGTGCTTTCGTGCGCAACAACTCATCAATATCTACCTTTTTAAGGGCCATTCAGATAAAATTTAAATCTGTAAACAAGCATTATGAATGGAAACAAAAGTACTAAATAGGAAGGTACATTTATAAAGGTAAGCTTAAAATATTTTTTAAAATTTAATCACCTAATAATCTAATGGATAGCAAGATTCGTAATTTACTATAAATCATAATAAAACAACATTCTAAATAGTGAAAAACCTATCGGAAATCACGGAAAAGCGTGATTTTAGACACAATTCCTGATATGTTGATAGAAAAAAACAATGCCATTAGAATAAAATCTTTAATATTGCAGCCTGATTAATAAAAATCCACACAAATTAAATGAAAAAACAATCTCTCCAATCATTATCAATCCTGGGTTTAGCGGCCCTCGGAATTGCAGGATGTAATGGTTTCTCGAAAATGATTAAGGATGCCAATAAAGTTACTTACTCTGTAACCCCAAATCCTTTACAAGATAATGGCGACAGCGTAGCAATTAACATTGCGGCACACTATCCTCCAAAATATTATGCTAAAAAGGCGGCAGTTACCGTTACTCCAACCCTGAAATTAACTGACGGAAGCATGGTTGCCCTGAAACCTGTAAACCTTGTTGGAGAAAAGGCTAAAGGCGAAGGACAAAAGATTAATTATGAAAAAGGTGGAAGTGTAAATTATACCGATAAAATTCCTTTCACTGCCGGTATGAAAATGGATGAGTTGGATATTAAGGCTACACTTACCAATAACAAGAAAGAGTTTCCGGCTGTTAAGATTGCCGACGGAACTATTGCAACTGCTTTGTTAATCCAAAACGATGATAAGCTAATTGCAGCAAAAGATAAATTCCAGAAGACAATTCCTGAGTCAGATACAACTCATATCTACTACATGATCAGCCAGAGTGGTGTGCGTCCTGCGCAAATGACCAGTGATGAAATGAAGAAATTCAAATCATTTGTTGAAACCGGTATGATGCAAGGTTATACTTGGGACAATATTGCTGTTTCAGCTTATGCATCACCTGATGGCGAAACTGCAATGAACGAACATTTAGCTGATGACCGCGCAAAATCTGCGATTAAAGCTATGAAGGAAATGTTCAAGGGCATGAAAATGGAAACAACCAAGATGAATGACAAAGGCAAAGAGGTGAAGGAAAAAATGCCGGTCGATGCTAAACTTTCAGCTGATGATATGTATAAACTCGGAACAACCGGTTTGGATTGGGAAGGTTTCAAAACATTAACAATGAATTCAACTATCAAGGATAAAGAAATCATTGTAAAGGTATTAACCATGTATTCTGATCACGATCAACGTATGAAGGAAATTAAGAACATGGCAGTAGCTTATAAAGAATTAGCTGATGATGTTCTTCCAAAATTACGCCGTGCAATCATCATTTTAAATGCTGAAAAGAAGAGCCGTTCAGATGCACAATTGTCAGCCTTGGCAATGTCGCACCCTGATAGCCTTTCAGTTGAAGAATTGCTTTACGCTGCAACACTTACCACTGATATGAACTCAAAATTGAGCATCTACAAATCAGCTGAAAAGATGTATGCAAACGACTGGAGATGTGCTAACAACGCAGGATATGCTGAAATGGCATTGAACAAAATGAATGATGCCGATGCAGATTTCCAACAAGCTGACCGTCTTTCTGCAAATAACCCTGCTGTTCAAAATAACTTAGGTGTTGTTGCACGCTGGAAAGGTGACCGTAAAGGTGCTATGGCATATTATGCTAAAGCAACAGGAGCAGGTACTGAAGTAGGTTATAACATGGCTTTAGTTGATATTCAGACAGGAAACTATGCTGATGCTTCTAATAACACCGGAAGTTACAATACCTTTAATGCAGCTCTTGCTAAGGTGCTGAATAACGATCCTAACGGAGCAAAATCAACCCTTGATGCTTCAAACGACCAAAGCGCTTGGGCATTCTATTTAAGAGCTATTATCTGTGCTCGCACAGGAGACAAAACAGGAATGGTTACAAACCTGAAAACAGCAACCAACAAAGATGCTACCATCAGGACAACCGCTCAAACTGATTGCGAATTCATTAAGTATAAAGACGACGCAGACTTTAAAGCTGCTATCCAATAAAAGAGTTTTCAACCTAAACAGAAACCCCGGCCGAAAGGTTGGGGTTTTTTGTTTAAGCCGGTGTTAATTATGAATAACAACGGTCATGCTGAACTTGTTTCAGCATCCCAAACTATCGCATAAAGCTTAAGGCAAAAAATTCATTGTTGGGACCCTGAAACAAGTTCAGGGTGACTTTCGATCCAGCTAAATCCAATAGGATACTACTTAAATTGCCATTAAATGCCTGTTCGAAACAAAAAATTACTACCTTTGCACCCCTAAAAAAAAGAAAAAATGTCTAATACAGGAGATATTGGTGTTGGCACCATCTTACGTTTTAACGGAGAACTTTGTGCAATTGTTGAATATCAACACCGCACACCGGGCAACCTGAGAGCTTTTTTCCAGGCTAAAATGCGTAATTTAAAAAATGGTAAAACCATTGAGTATAGATTCAGAGCAGGGGAGTCTGTAGATGTTGCCAGGGTTGAATTCAGAGACCTACAGTATATTTATCATGAAGGTGATTTTGTTGTTTGTATGGATACTGAAACCTATGAGCAAATTCACGTTCCGGCAAACCTTTTTGGTGAAGGCGGAAAATTTATGAAAGAAGGAATGACTGTAAAGGTGGCTTTTGAAAGTGATTTACCAATTATGGCAGAACCTCCAACATTTGTTGAATTGGAAGTAACTTATACCGAACCGGGCGAAAAAGGAAATACCGCAACCAATGCTCTGAAAACAGCAACTGTTGAAACCGGAAGTGTTGTAAATGTTCCTTTATTTGTAAATACAGGAGATAAAATAAGAATAGATACCAGAACCGCATCTTATTGCGAAAGAGTAAAATAAATTAATTAAATCACAATCATAAACTAACAATGGCAAACCACAAATCAGCTATCAAAAGGACAAGGTCTAACGAGGCCAAAAGACAACGTAACCGCTACCAGGCTAAAACTGTTCGTACATTCTTAAAGAAAGAAACCCAAAACGAAGTACCTACAGATGACCTGAAAAAGTTACTCTCATCCATTGACAAGCTTGCCAAGAAAAATATTTTTCATAAGAATAAAGCTGCAAACTTAAAGTCGCAACTTATGAAGAGAGCTAATAAAGCAAGAGCCGCTGCTGCTGCTCCTAAAGCTGCTGTTGCTGAAAAAGCACCAAAAGCTGCTAAGAAAGTTAGCAAGGCTAAAGCTAAGTAGACTTTACAAAACTTAACGTCTCTTTGTCAACCTAAGGAACGAAGGATCTCTGCTAAACTTGAGATGTTTCGCTCTGATTAACATGACAAAGTCACTTGCAACATAAAAGAAAAAAGGAGGACAATTGTCCTCCTTTTTTAATGCATTCACATATATAAATTAAAAAAAATTCTTCTACCTCAACACAAATTTCCCCACTTTCAGGGTGTTTCCGATTTCCATTCGATAGAAATATATACCCGTTGATTTGCTATGCATATCCACATCTAAGGTAGATGTTTTCGGTTCTGAATTATAAATGCAATTGCCAAGCAGGTCATACAACTGGATTCTTCCAATCTGGTAGGAAGATTCTAAATGAAAAAATCCATTTATCATCGTTGGGGTAGGGATAGCTTGTGTCTGACTAATAGATTCAGTGTTGGTAGTGGTAGGTGTTGCACAGCAGTTGCCGCCGGCAGAAATGGTACGCGTACCCGACCAGCATCCATATTGGGTAAGATGAAACAATAATTTATTGCTGCCAAACTCACTAAAGAAAAAATAGGCGATTTGGTCAGCGGTATTGCAGCCACCCTGATTGGTTGTGGTGCTGCAAGAGTAATTACAATCGATAGTGGAGTAGCCATTAATATTGGAATAGCCCACAGTTGGATTAATTTTTATAACAGGTGTTACCGGAGAATTAACAATGGTTGTGGTGAGGGGTGAAAATCCAGGGCAATGGTTATTGTATCCATTATACCCAGCCCATTCCACTTGGGTAACATTGTTAAGATATGTACCAGTGAAAATGATACTATCGGTTTCATAACTAACAATGCCAATTTGCAGGTTTGGTATGTTTTTATCAATATTGATTACGAGTTTGCCACCATCGTAGTTGGAGAATATAACCACATTTCCATTGGCTGAATCGCAATAAAAATTTTGGGAGAAGGCTGAACTCCCAATAAGTATAAGGGTAAAGAGAACAAGCAATTTGTATATCCGCATCATAAAGTATGTTTTATTTTATGCCTCCCTGTAACAAATGTAGTTCAAATAATTTACATTTTCAATGAAAATGGGATTAATTATTATCAGGCAGGTGTGGAAAAGAAAAAAGGAGAACAGAAATGTCCTCCTTTTTTCAGTGTCGTGACTTTTCCCTCTCGTCGCAGGAGAGGGTAGGGTGAGGTCTCTAATTCGTCTTCACCACTTTTTTCTGTCCAACCAAGTTTCCGTCTTTATCTAATGTTCTAATTAAATAAATGCCGTTTGGTTGGCTAGTTAAATTAATGTTGGATGCTGAATTTTGAATGTTGGATTGAGAATACACTTTTTCACCAAGCACATTATAAATTTCAACTGACCACTGACCACTAACTACTGACCACTGGATTGTAAACTGTCCGTTACTTGGATTAGGATAAACATTGATATTCATTAAACCCGATTCAGGTGATACTTGGTCAGCCCCGTTTCTTGGCCTGATTACAGGACAACTGCTGAAAGAAATACTTGCATACACAGTAGGGCAGTTGTTCGCATCGGTTATCGATACGGTATACGAACCATCCGGTACTGTAACAGGAGAATAATTGCCTTTACTTACTGTGGAATTACTCCATACAAAACTATAAGGACGAGTTCCTCCGGTTGGGCTGCATGTTATGGTTCCCTTACCTCCTCCTGTTACACATACAGGGCCTGTTATTGCATTAGGGGTTACCACTGCAGGGCTTGTAAGT
>CAIUPO010000128.1 GCA_903901055.1 uncultured Bacteroidota bacterium | reverse complement strand
GTAACCGAATTTGGCACCCAACTTTTCAAAACCAATAAAGTGCGTATCTAGTCTTCTTCTACCAATTTTATCGCCACCCGGCTTGGAAATATAAGCCTTGCCAAAACGAGCCAGCAGCGGGCCAACCATCATAATGGATCCGCGCAGCGATGAACTCTTTTTTTGGAATGCTTCCGATGCAAGCACGTCCATATCAATTGCGTCTGCCTGAAAAGAGTAATTGCTTGCTGTTAATTTATCTACCTTAACGCCTAAGTCTCTGAGTAGGCTGATTAGGCTGTTTACGTCAATAATATCCGGGATGTTGTTTATAACCACCTTTCCCGGTGTGAGCAATACCGCTGAAATAATTTGTAGTGCTTCGTTTTTTGCTCCTTGCGGAGTTATTTCTCCTTTAAGATGCTTGCCTCCCGTTACCTCAAAAACCGCCATTCCTGTTTTTATTTTTGTTCTTCTTAAATTTCCTGTTTTGCCCTCCGCCCTTATTATTGTTACTGAAGTTATTCCTTTTGAAGTTTTGCGGTTTATTAATAGGCGCAATATTCAATTGAACATGCACGTGGGCCAGTCCTGATGCATCTTTCAGTATAAGTTTGCCTTTCGATATTTCTTTTAAATCCTTAATGATGGTATTGTCATCCACCGTGCATTTATTCCAGGTCATAAATGCTTTTTTCATCAAATTTGCAATATTGGCTATCAGCACATCGCGCTCTTCATTGTCTTCCATCACGGCAGCTTTCTTAATCAGCTCATCCACAATTTTACCATAATGCTTATGCTTGATGGTAGTGTTTGGATATTTCAGCCTCTCAGGTTTTACCTGAAATGCTTCAGGTGATGGCTTAGGATACGGGCTATCTACTTCCAGTTTAAAACCGGTAATTAAATGCAGGTGATCCCACAGTTTCATGCGCAATTCTTCGCTGTCTTTCGAGTAAGGATGCACTTGTGTCATCGTCTGGATAACCGCTTCGGTGGCTTTGGTCCTTTCTCTTCTGTCCTTAATTGTTAAAAGATGCAGAGCCATGTCCTGCACATGCCTGCCATATTCCGATATAATCAGATGAGGCTGTGCAGTATTATATAACATTTCCATTTTTGTGTGTATTTATCGTATTAATTGAACAAATCCAGGGTACTTTTTCCCGGTTGAAAGATACAGAATATAGTAGTAAACTCCATCAGATAGTTTTGCGCCCGATGAGGACAGTCCTTCCCAGTTGTTCTGGTAATCGCTTGATTCATATACTATTTTGCCCCAACGGTCATAAATATCCAATTTTGAACCGGGGAATTTATCCAGGTTCTTAATGTAGAAATACTGGTTGGTGGCATCTCCGTTTGGTGTAATTACATTCGGAATAATTATATTACAATCGGGTATAACATTCACCACCACATTTTCGGATGTTGAGTTATCGCAACCATCGGTAATTTTTAAATTGTAAATGGCCGAAGTATATCCGTAGAGATAGGCTTTTGATGAATCGGAATTATGAATAGTGTCGCCAAAAGGACCCACTTTAGTCCATGCGTAGGTATACGAACCTGTACCGCCTTTTGTAGTTGAAATCAGGTTTAATAATTCACCGATACACACCGTAATTGTGTCCGGATAAATTTGTGAACTCATTGGTGGAAACACCGGAACATTCACGGTTACACTGTCTTTAACAACCTGATTTCCGCAGGAATCAAATACGGTTACATAATAGGTTGTAGTAGTTGTTGGTTTCACAATGTGGGTTGGGCCTCCTCCCAATCCTTTCCATTTATAAGAGATAAATCCTGAGCCTGTTCCACTTGCCGAAATAGTTATCGGATCACCCGGACATTTTGCCGAAGTGGCATTGGTAGTAACTGTAAGTGCAGGTGAATTTACTTTCACCTTAACGGTATCTGTTTTAGTTTGATTTCCACACGGGCTGTGAACCGTAACTATATATGTGGTATCATGTCGTGGACTTACACTAATTGTTGAAGTTGTAGCTCCGTTGCTCCACAAATAGGTGTACCCGTTTCCACCTCCACCTGCTTTTGCAACCAGCATAGTTGAACTCATGCAATTAACGGAAGTATCGCGGGCAGTAAGTGTTAATGGCTTGTCCCCTACCGTTACGGTTACAGTATCTTTTCTCACTTCCCCGCAACTATCGGTTACTGTTACTATATACGATGTGGTTGCCGTTTGGTGAACCGTAATAGTAGAAGTTGTAGCACCGATGCTCCACGAATAAATATACCCGGTCTTTCCGCCGCTTGCTTTCACAGCAATGCTTGCAATGCTGTCCGGGCAAAAGATCGTAGTATCTTTCGATGTCAATTTCAGCGGAATATTTGAAATCAGGTTTACATGCACCGTATCTCTGGTAGTATCACCGCACACATCATACACCTTCATAATAAACGTAGTATCTGAAGTGATACCGCTTACTGTAATGGTGCTTGTTGTTGCACCCGTATTCCATTTATAATTATACGAGGGCACACCACCCGTAACCGTAGGACTTAAAATAACACTTCCACTGGAACACACTATCAGCGGGGGTTCTTTTGCTTTCAGCGTATCGGGGTTGCCAATGTAAATAGTTACTTTTTGTGTATCGGTAGTGCCGCAACTCCGTTGAATAATATCTAAAACAATTGTTTGTATTCCTGTTTTTGTACTTGGGAATGCATTGATGTTAAGTGTATCACCTTTTACTCCTTTTCCCATAATAATTGTATCAGGAATAGGTGAATAATCAACCCCTGCTAAAGCTGTGCCGGAAGTATCAATTAGTATGGTATCGGCATACGTGCCGGAACCCCGTTCAAAATAAAGGCTTGCTTTTCCGCAAGTGCCGCGGTAAAGAACGGTATCACTCGGATTAATGGTATTCATATAACTAATGGCAGAACTAACCGTAGTTCCCGAACTTTGGAAGCTACCCGATTTTAAAAACACACCGGAACCATATATACAATCGCCGATATTGGCAATAGCAATTTTAATGTGGTATTGCTTACCGCATTCCACAACGGCTGTTGCAGTAAGCGGAGTTGTAAACCCATCAAATTGCACGGTAGTAGTTGGCATCATAGCCAGTGTAGGGCAACCTACCATACATGGATAAGACGTTGTATCCCACCAGTTGCATACATAGTAATTCGAATTCAGATTACAGTTTACATTATTAATAGCCACAGGGGTTGATGTGAAAGGAATAAGGGCAATATTTTCGGCATTATGAGAATAGGGACCCACTATTCCCGGACCACTTACAAAAAATCCGAACACATCATTATAGGGAGTATTCACATATTCAGGATATTCTTCCGAAGCAAAAACATATTGAAAACTAACCGTATCGGAATAGGGTATAAAATCAAATTCTAAAATTGCCGACGAATGTGTATCTGTATAAGTATCGCCAATCAATGCAGCCAGATCAGAGTCGTGATAGGTACCACATTTGGGCCAGGTAAAACCGGTTGAAGGAGAATTATTAGGTCCGGGAGCATCGGTAACCGCGCAGTTGGTGAGAATCATTCCGCTATCCAGACCGATATTTGAACTTACACCGTTAAAGTACCCTATTGCGGTATCATCTCCACTAAAGGTGATATTGCTTACTGTTACCCCGCTACCAAGTAAAACATTCTTTACTAAATAGTTAATAGAGTTATTCGGTGCAGCCCTGCTAACAGTCAGTTGCCCGAAGCTATAGCAGGATGCAAACAGCAGAAGAAATAACGTAATACATCTTCTCATGAGATTATAATTTAAAGGCTTTCAATTCGATTCGCCTTTCAATATTAAGAAAATTTACCTAACCTGAAACTTTCTTAGTAGTATTTACCAAGGTGGCTTACGAAACCTGCCTTCTTAACAAGTGCATTATAGGCTTCATTCGGTGCAGCTCTGCGCATACTTTCCTGGTCTTGCATTTGGGTTGCATGGAAATCAATTCTGCGGCCATAATAAGCGGAATCCACTTTAATAACAAATACACCAAGGCTGCCTTGTATAGGTTGCGAAATTGCTCCGGTATTCATGGCACTCATGGTTCCGATAACGGCATCTTCTTTCCCAAGTGAAGGAATGCTGTAAGAAGAGAATGTAAGGCCCTGTGCAGTTGCAGGGGCGCTTCCCATTTTCTGACCAACCGATGCAAGGCTTCCGCCAGACAATGCTGCTTTCATATCAGCCATAATCTTTTCGGCTTTTTTCTCGTCAATCACTTTCAGTTTCACTTGTTCCTTTACTTGTTCAAGCGGAATAGTTCCCATTTTGGTTACCTGCATAATATGCGCAACAATAAGTTTGTTCTCGCCCACATTCAGCACATCCGAAACGTCCCCTTCTTTCTTTTCATACGCCCAACGCACGAATTCCTTTGGAGATTCCATTCCGGCAAGGCTGGTTTCATTTTCGCCCAAATCCAATACGCGGCGGTTCATCTGGCTTACAGATTTTTCAAACAAATCTCCTGTGCGGTTTTTTCCGTCGAAATCGCTCGCCTGGGCATATACCCTGTCCCTGGTATCTTTGCTTGGGTCAATATTCTTAACGGCTACTCCCACCTGGTAGTTGGTGTGGCGTTCGCTTTGTTCCATTACACAAATAAGTATAATTCCCTGTTGAATAGGTAATTCAATAACGTTACCTGTCTTTCCGAAAAACACCTGGTGTTCAAGGTATGGAGGAAACTGTTCGCCTTTTCCGCCTCTGCCAATCCATCCCATATCTCCGCCTTTACCTACTGATTCAGGGTCTTTGGAATTAGCTTTCGCAAGTTCGGCAAAGTTTTCAGGAGTAGCTATTTTCTTCAAACTGTCGACAAATGCTTTTACTTTGTCGGCTTCGCCTGCATTCTGAACAGGAATAAATATCTGGCTGTATTTTATTGAATCCGGGAGTTCTGCAATATCAATCAGCTTGGCAATTTTATATCTGTTATCCTCTTTATAAGGGCCATACATAGCACCAACTTCTGCATGGGTCATGATTGAGTCGATGGTAACAGGTAAATCGCCTGCTTTATGATATTCGTAATCAAAATATCCAGCATCGCTGGCTACTACAAATGCTGAATCTTCTTTTGCAGGAAGCCTCTTATATTGGGCATACATAGTGTCAACATCACGTTTGATGTTAATCATATCCGTATCGCTAGGGCTTACAGTAAAGGTTACATAATCAACCCTGCGTGTTTCTTCCTGTTGGTTAAATTCGTAAATATGTTTGTTGTAATAGTCCTTAATATCCTGGTCGTTAACGGTTACGCTATTGTCAGGCACATCGGTGTAACGTTTCAGTACATAACTGATATCGAAGGTTTTGGTTTCATCCTCATTGGCTTTTTTAGCAATTGCGTCCGGTAAGTATAAACCGTTTATAAGCAGGTAAAAATATTTGTCTTGCAGGTCTTCGTTCTTAATTTTCTCTTCTATCATGTCCCAACGAGCACTTTCCTGCGGGTTCATGGCTTTTACATAACGCACTACATTAGCCATATTCAAGCCACCGGTGCGGGGGTCAACAAAATTTTTGTTAAGTCCGCCGTGTCCGTTGCTGAACAAACGGTAAATATCAGGTGCAGGGTGAGAACCGATGGTTAAATCAACCAGTTCGCTATCGGAAACATTTATTCCAAGTTTTTGGTATTCAGGATCTAATATAGCATGGAATACCATATTTTTAAACGCCGATTGAACCGCAACATTCTGGTCAGAATCCCGAAGGTTTTGAGCAGCAGTGCCCATACTTTCTTTTTGCTTATTAACAGCATCTTCAGCAATTCCCCTGAATTTGGTATAATCTATGCTCTTACCGTTTATAATAGCAATGGTGTTTGCTCCACCACCTGTGCAGCCACGTCCCGAATTGAGTGCATCCTCCAAAACGAATATCGCCAAAGACGCGCCAATAATGCCAACCAAGAGTTTTGCCCGTTTACGTATAGTCTCTAAAACGCTCATGTTTTTTATGTAATTATGTCCTGTTTTTTGTCAAACAGGGCTGCAAAGATATATTTTTGCTGAAAACAGAGGCGGTTTGATGAAAAAAACACTATGTGCTTTTAGCCCCAAACCTCCCGAAGCAAGTTCGGGACAGTCTCTAAAGGGGCTTAAAAGTCAATAAATATTGGGTTTTAATGTCGCGTGAATCAGTAGGGACGATTCACGAATCGTCCTGTATTACCAATGTTTGTTAATGGACAAATTGTGAAATCGTCCTGTATTACCAATGTTTGTCTCACGGACGATTCATGAATCGTCCCTACAACGACACCCATGTCATCATTTAAAATTCAATGCATAGCAATCAATCAAGACTACTTTCGGGATAAGCAGTTACTAAAATTTGAAACCTATGCCCGTTGTGATATTAAATACCGAAACGGGGATAAACCATTTTTGTGAAGTATAATAATTAATTGTAGTACTTGGCGATTGATAATTGTATGTAACAGTATAATTTATGCTATAATGATAGGCGGAATAGTAAAAATCGAAATCTAAAGGAATAAACAACCTTTTGCTGATTTGGAATCTCGTCGTACAACCAAAATCAAATGCTAAGGCATTACCTTGAATTGAATGTATGTCAACTGTAGATTGGGATAGTAGGTAACCATAACCGTAAGCGTAATACTTAATTTCAGGGGAAGTATACCTATCAGCCCCTATTAACAATCTTAAATCTATTGCTGGCTTAGTATTCGCTGAAAGCATAATTCCGAATAATGCCCCATATTCCTGGAATGACGTAGAACCCTGATCATATTCAGGAATATAATCTATTCCATTTGGCGTACATCCAGGGTCTTCATAATAGTTTGTGTTAAAATTTAATCTCCCTACGAAACTAAGCATCCTGTTAATTGATTTGCTAAAATTTATATTAATGGTTTCACCATTAATGGCATGCACACCACTAAAGTTGCTACTTCCTGTATTATCGGTTGTACCTGAGAACCCTCCAACAGGTATTCCTATTCCTCCCTCTATTGAAATCAGAATTATAGGTTTCTGTTTTGCATTTTTCCCACTATCCCTCTGCCCAAACCCAACTCCCGAAAAAAGAAATAAAAGAATTAGTATTGAAAATATTTTTTTCATAGTTAGTACAAAACAAAGTTTTAAAACCTCTGAAACAAAGGTAAATAAAAAATGAGTAGGCTGCGTTATTTTAAAAAGACACTAATTCGGTCCCACTAATTAGTGTCTTTTTGTTCACAGTTATCCCTGTTAATCTCGCAATGACGATTGGATTTTGATTACTAATTAAATACCCGGTCATTGACTTTTTCAGAAAACACTTATTCATGCATTATCTTTGCAGTATGAATAGAAATCACACGCAATATTTGAGTAAATTTTTGGAGATCCTGACGATGTTCATTTCCTGTTTCTTCCCTGTTATTAACAGGAACCACTCTCATAACCTACTCATAATCAACGACCGAAAAATTGAGGCTTCCCTGTTACCTCCCTGTTACTTTCCTGTTATTCCCCCTGTTATGCTCCTGTTAACGCCCTGTTATTTTCCACGTTTTTTATATCAAAAAAGCCGATTATGATATTAGAAAAAATAAATAAAATTTCAAAAACGAACAGATTTTTTTTATTTCCCTGCTTCTAAGCGAGAAAAATTTTACCTTTCCGCAATTGCTTTTATCTGTTCCATAAAAGCCTTCATGCCACCTTGGGAGTGTGCCTGGCGCTGTTCATCGGGATAGCCACGTTGAGTCCAGGTTAGCGTAGTGTTTGCAAAATCAATCGGGTTTAAATCATACGCAACAAGGCTATAGTTTTCAGGTTTGTCCTCCAACCCCGAAAAGCCACTCCAGTAGCTATAACTAATGCGACTATGAAAAACATTTTCCTGAATAACGCCATGGTCGCGGTATTTATGGCCCTCGTATTCTCCCTGGAAAACAATACTGCTACCCGGTTTCTAATCGGTAATAGTTTCAGTTCCGAAGAGGTATTCCTTAATAATTTCGGGATTGGTTAACACGTCCCAAACCTTTGCCAAATCTGCATTTATAACAATTGATTCTGATACTTGCAAGTCTTGTCTCATATACTTTTTATTTCTTTTTAAGTTTTTGTTTTTTCTTTTCTGCTATCGATTTAATTCCTTCCAGAAATTCTCCTATTCGGTCTTTTTCTAAGTCGTGCCAATATTTCGGGTAGCCCGCCTGCGTCCATCTGAACTCTGTATGGGTAAGGTCTATAGGGGTAAACTCATAGGTAAGCAGGCCATAATTTTTGGGTATATCTTTCAATTCCCAGTTAGGATTCCAGTAAGTATAACTTATCTTATTGTGGAAAATATTTTCCTGAATAACGCCCCGGTCGCGGTATTTTATGCCATCCCATTTGTAGTCGGTTATTATCTCGCTCCCGACTTGCCAGTTAGTTTTAGTTACGGCTCCTTCAAAGTATTCTTTCATTATTTTCGGGTTGGTCATTACCTCCCAAACTCGCGCCACACCTACATTCATAATTACAGATGCTGATGCAGAAAGTTTACTTCCCATGTTTTTATTTTGGTAATTCAACCTTCAATGCTAACTCTATTAACTGCTCATCACTAAGCGTGGAAGGCGTATCAATCATGGTATCGCGGCCTGCGTTGTTCTTCGGGAAAGCAATAAAATCACGTATGTAATCTTCATTCGAAACACAAATGGAACAGAACCTGTCGAACCCGAAAGCTATACCACCATGTGGTGGAGCGCCATATTCAAATGCATTTAATATAAAAGCAAATTTCTTTTCGTAGTTCTCTTTTGTAAGCCCGATTGAGCTAAACATTTTCTCTTGTTTGCTTCTGTCATGTATCCGTATTGAGCCACTGGAGAGCTCTACCCCGTTAATTACTAAATCATAAGCATTCGCCCGAATCTTACCCGGATCGGTTTCAAAATAGTGTTCGTCTTCTTTTTTCCAGGATGTGAAAGGGTGGTGAGTCGCAACCCAGCCTCCTGTATCTTTATCAGCTTCCAGCAATGGGAAATCTAATACCCAAATCGGTTTGTATTTGGTTTTATCGCGTAACCCCAAACGAGCACCTAACTCCAAACGCAGTTCTGATAAGGCTCTTCGGGATGTTGCTAAATCTCCTGCGACAACTAATATCAAATCACCGGGCTTAGCTTCTGCAGCATCGGCCCATTTTTTCAAATCTTCAGGTGTATAAAACTTATCTACAGAGGACTTCAAAGTGCCGTCCATAGCATACTTCACATATATCAGTCCCTTAGCTCCAATCTGGGGGCGCTTTACAAATTCAATAAGTTCATCTGTTTGTTTGCGGGTATATTCCGATGCCCCTGGAACAGCAATAGCACCAACATATTCAGCACCATCAATCACATTAAAGTTTTTGCCTTTTGCAACATCAGTCAACTCATGCAAAAGGATTTCAAAACGGGTATCGGGTTTATCGTTGCCGTAGTATTTCAAAGCGTCAGCAAAAGTCATTCGAGGGAATGCACTAAACTCAATACCTCTCACTTTTTTGAACACATGTTTCACCATGCCTTCAAACATATTGAGCACGTCTTCCTGCTCTACAAAAGCCATTTCACAGTCTATCTGTGTAAACTCCGGCTGACGGTCAGCACGTAAATCTTCATCGCGGAAGCAGCGTACTATCTGGTAGTAGCGGTCAAAACCTGCCACCATTAATAATTGTTTAAATGTCTGCGGAGATTGTGGCAACGCATAAAATTCCCCGTGATTAACGCTGGAAGGAACTACAAAGTCACGTGCACCTTCAGGCGTACTCTTAATTAAAAATGGAGTTTCAATATCTGCAAAACCTTGTCCATCCAAATACTCACGAACAGCTTTTGCAACCTTATGCCGGTTGAGCAAATTATTTTTTACAATATCTCTGCGAAGGTCAATATACCTATATTTCATCCGGAGTTCATCACCTCCGTCGGTTTCTTCTTCCAACGTAAAAGGTGGAGTTTTGGAAGCATTCAGCAATTCTAGTTTTCCAACAAGTATCTCAATTTCTCCGGTAGCAATATTGGGATTACTTTTAGCGCGCTCCTGAACAATACCCGTAGCTTTTATTACAAACTCCCTACCCAAAGCCTTGGCTTCGTCATACAGTTCCTGGCTTATACCCGACAACTGACCGCCATCGGTAGTTTTAGAAGGATTAAGAAATACCAATTGGGTTAAACCGTAACGGTCGCGGAGGTCAATAAATACCATTCCACCCTGGTCGCGGCTGCGGAATACCCATCCGCATAGGGTTACTTCTTTTCCGGCATCTTGAATTGTAAGTTCACCGCATGTGTGTGTTCTAAGCATGTTTTTTCAATAGGAGCGCGAAGTTAAAGAAAATGTGGGTACTCACTTTGAAAGATAGGGCAATATATTTTTTTCGTAATCTTGTATCAAATCAAAGATTGAATGGGCAAGCGGATAATTGGAATTACCTTAGCTGTGGTCGGTTTTCTACTATTTTATATTATCGCAGGTAACAAAGGGCATTTTATACCTTACCCTTATCCAATAGTCGTACAAATCTTATGTAATGCTATTGGAATCTTTGGGATTTACTTAGCCGCTAAAGGATATAGCTATAAAGACTTAAAAGCTCGTAATAAATTTAATGCCTTTAAAAAAGATTTGATGGAAAATGGAGAAATGATTTCTGTAGATTTATCGAAATGTGAAATAAAAGAGAACAATTATTCTGTAGAAGGGGATAATGATTATGAATTTCAAATCGGTGGGATAGATACTCAACTTTTGGATAGTATTTACGATAATGACAGAGCGACAAAATCAGTTGAAATAGACCAAACCAGGTTAATATTCTCTTATATTCACAATGGCATATATGAGAAATATATAAGCCCTATTATTCCAAGAACTGCTGATGATTTAAGAATCAAAATATTTCTTCATAAAACTACGTCTCTATATGTGGATAAGAATGACCGTAAGCGATATTATTTTGATATGAGCTTTTTGAAAAGAGAAGAATAAAACGCTTACTTTTATTGCATGAAAAAAAATCTCCTCTTCATTTTATTGCTATTTGCGTTAAGTCCGCTTTCCGCCCAGAATCTTGTCTTCAACGGCAGTTTTGAAATATACCAATCCTGCCCGAAATACCAAAGCCAGATAAAGCTTGCCGCAGGATGGGACAGGCCGACTGACGGTACGCCTGATTATTTTAATGAAGCTTGCGGAACCAGTGTAATTGGAGTGCCGAATAATTTTATGGGTTCTCAAAAACCAAGGACAGGAAGTTGTTATGCAGGAATCTATCTCTATGCGTCTGATGCACCAGACGGCTATCGCGAATATGTTACCAATGAATTAAAATCTACGCTTGAAAAGGGGAAAGTATATTATGTGAAATTCTATATATGGTTGGGAAAGCTCTCTGAATGCGCTGTCGGAAACATTGGCGTTTTGTTTACAGAGGAGCTGACCAAAACGGGTAATCCGGCAAGACTTACAGAAAAACCTCAATTGAATTATTCGGGTAAAGTTATTTCCGATTCAGGCCGTTGGGTTGAATTATTATGGACCTACAAAGCCAAAGGCACTGAAAAATTTATGACTATAGGTAACTTCGATAAAGCTGAAAAATGCAATATTAAATACCTTGTTGCACTTGCAAAAGATGTTCCTCTTAAATCTTATTATTACATTGACGATGTTTGCGTGGAGGAAGTAGAGGAAGGTCAGCCCTGCCGATGCATTCAGGACACCAATACTTTTATTCCTCATGCCGCTAAAATGAAGGTTACCAAGGATAGTTCGGTAAAGGAAAAGCCCGCGGCGGTCGCAACTATTAAGCCGAATAAAAATACGCTACTTAAAAACATTTTGTTTGAAACCGACAAGGCGGATTTACTTCCTAATTCCTGTAAAGAATTGGATGAGGTTGCTGAATACTTATACTTTAATCCGACTACGGTAGTTGATTTTAATGGCTACACAGACAATACTGGTATTGACCATAAAAACATTATCCTGTCGAAGGCAAGGGCCAAGGCAGTTGCAGATTATGTTTCACAAAGAGGAGTGGATACCAGCCGGATTAAATTCAAGGGCTTTGGACCTGCTGATCCGCTTCGGAATAACCTCAGCCCTGAGGGCAGAGCCCAAAACAGGCGGGTGGAGTATAAAATTCACTATGCACCCTGGAGACACCGCGAGAAAATTTACAAAAAACAGGAATTGAAATCAGGCTATACACTCATTTATAAGAAACACGACAGCATTAATTATTTGTGCATACGTAAGGATTTTATTGAGAATGAAGTTTCGGAACATGAGTCGGATACTTCAATGAAATTAGATGTGCTTGGCTATGTCTACGCTGATTTCGACAGTACGGTTGTTATTGCAACCCATCTCGAAGCAAACCCAATAAAAATTGAAATCATCAATAAACGAACGGGTGGCAATATGATGTATGGCACTACTCCATTTTATATGGACACCGTTAAAAACATAATGATGTTCGAGGGCTCTTACAGGCGTGGAGGAAAACTAATAGTTTATGATTTCACTACTGGTAAATCTGAACTATATAATGCACCGCGTGAAACGCCTTGCTTCTGTTGTTTCTGTTGGAAAGTGCTAAGCATAACAGACTCAGAAATTAAAATTGAGTACTTGAATATGAAGTACGAGAAGACAGAGATTACTTACCAGAGAACACCTAAATAAATTTCTTTAAATCCTCGGGAGTATCAACCGGGAAAGATTCCTTATCGGTTATTTCTACCATCACCGAAAAGCCATTTTCGAGCCATCGTAATTGCTCCAGCGATTCCGCTTTTTCAAGTGAAGATGGAGCAAGTTTTACAATCTTTTCAAGCACATCAGGGCGATATGCATAAATGCCAATATGTTTTAAAAACGTATAACTCTTGGTCCAATCAGTATTACTTGATTCACGGATAAAAGGTATTGGAGAACGACTGAAATAAAGGGCTTCGCCATTTACATTTCTGGTAATTTTAACAATGGATGGATTTATTAAATCCCGATTATCCATGAGGTGATGAGCCAGAGTGGCGATTTGTACTTCGCTATTTTTAAAACACTTTACAACCTTATCAATCTGCTCCGGATGGATGAAAGGCTCATCACCTTGTATGTTGACAGCTACCTCGTATTTGTCTTTCCCAATTTTTTCTAGTGCTTCATAACAACGGTCAGTCCCACTTGGATGATTAGGAGAAGTTACGATAACATTTCCTCCGAAGCTCTCTACTTCCATTACTATCCGTTGGTCGTCGGTAGCAACAAAAACACCGGTAAGCAAATGACTCTTTGCCGCCTGTTCATATACACGCCTAATCATTGTCTTGCCTTTAATATCAACCAAAGGCTTACCCGGAAAACGGGTGGATGCATATCGTGCCGGAATGATACCTACTGCTTTCATTTTGAAAAATTTTTTTGCAAAATTACTATTTTGTTGACAGTATTTCTTTCCTCAACATATTCAATGCAGTATTGGCCGTCATTTGGATATTACGCATACGATTATTGGCGAACTGGCATTTCTTGCTGTACACTTTATCCTGAGTCGCAATCGCTATCCAAACAAGTCCCACCGGCTTTTCAGGTGTACCCCCATCAGGCCCGGCAATGCCCGATACTGCTATGGAATAATCGGTATCAAATTTTTTCCGCACCGATGAAGCCATCTTTTCCACCACCTCTTGCGATACGGCTCCTCTTGCATTCAATACATCCTTATCAACTCCCAATTCCATTGTTTTAATTTCATAAGAATAGGCAATTACCGAACCCTTGTAATAGGATGAACTGCCCGGTACAACCGTTACCAAATGCGAAATGTAGCCACCTGTGCAGCTTTCCGCAAGTGATACAGTTTGGTTTCGTTCTTTTAAAAGTTTACCTACAATTACTTCCAGCGTATCATTTTCATATCCGAAAATATACTCACCAACCAATTGTTTTAGTTCCTCTATTTTCTTATTTACTTTTTCTTCAAGTATGTTTTTATTATCACCCCTTGTACTTAGCCTAAGCCGCACCATTCCTATAGATGGAAGGTACGCCAGTTTGATATTATCCTTCGCCAATGAATTTTCCCAATCCGTTATTTTTTCTGCCAACACCGATTCTCCAATTCCAATAGTCAATATGTTTCTATGTACAATGGTTGGAAGGGTAAATTGCTTTTTTAGTTTCGGTATTACCTCCTCTTCTAAAATCGCTTTCATCTCATAAGGGACTCCCGGCATCGACACATAAATCTTGTTATTCACATCAAACCACATTCCAGGCGCTGTTCCGTTTTTGTTATGAAGGGTTTCACAGTTCTCAGGCAAATCCGCCTGTTTTCGGTTAACTTCGGACACCTCCCTACCCCTGATTTTAAACATATACTCCACATCCTTATAGGCTTCTGGATCAAACCTTAATCCAACACCAAAATACTCGCAAAGCGTAAGTTTAGTTATGTCGTCATTCGTAGGGCCAAGGCCACCCGTCATAAAAATTAAATCGGCCCGTTGCTTCGCATTATTAAGCGCTTCAAAAATGTGTTCCCTGTTATCGGATACAGATGTAATCTGGTGCACATGGATACCCGCTTCATTCAGTTTGGTAGCAATAAAAGCAGAATTGGTATCCACTACCTGCCCAATTAATAGTTCGTCTCCTATTGTAATAATTTCAGCTTTCATAATTTTTTTCAGACTACAAGTTTAGAAAAAAAGTAACTTGCGGTGATATTTAAGTAATCCATCATGCGGTATTCTGTTTGCTTTTTATTAGTCCCTTTTATTTTGTTTGGATGCCACGGTAAGTCATCATCAAATGAAAACAATAACACAATAGATGCAGCCCAGGCACCAAAACATTCGGGACCTCCTTTAAAACCTTTGAAAAAAGGGGTTGTCATTGACTCTGTTATTTGCGTTGAGGATTCTTCCCAAATATACTCCATTTATTTGCCAAGCAACTACGACACCAACAAAAAATGGCCTATCATTTATTTCTTCGACCCGCATGGATGTGGTAATTTGCCAGTAAAACTGTATAAAGATTTAGCCGAAAAATATGGATTTGTCATTGCAGGCACTTATAATTCTAAAAATGGAACATCCTGGGAAATTTCAGAAAAGGCAGCCCAGGCATTTATGAAAGACACCTGGACACGTTTATCAGAAGATAATGGCCGCCTCTATACTTCCGGGTTCTCAGGCGGCGCCAAAGTAGCATCAATGGTTGCAATTTCCGACGGAGGAATTGCCGGAGTAGTAGCATGCGGGGGTGGTTTTCCCGAGAATGCCCCGCAATTAAAGCAGCCTTTTTCATTCATCTCTTTTGTAGGAGACAAAGACTTTAATAATATCTCCATAAAACAACTTGACAAATTACTTGATTCCACTTCACTTTCTCATCAGTTAATAGTTTACAACGGGAAACATCAGTGGCCTCCGATATCAGTTTATGAGCAGGCTTTTCTTTGGATGGATATGGATGCCATGCGTATGAAAACAATACCGGTAAATGCTGCCATGATAAAATCGGTGCGAGAGAATTTTTTAAAAGAAGCCGAAAGCTCCCATGCAAAAAAAAATATTTCCGGAGAGTATTTTACGTATAAAAAGCTGCTTAACTTTTTGCGCGATTTAGATGAGAACGGTAAAATTGCAGCCAAAGTACAGGAACTTGAGAACTCGGAATCCCTTCAAAAATATTTGAAGGACGAAGCTACATTTGAGGCCGAGGAAGCACAAGAAATACTTGAATTCAGAGCACATCTTTCACAAAAAGATGAAAACTGGTGGAACACAAAAATTACCACCATGAAAAAAATGATTACCAAAGATACGACCTCTCCCGTTGCCTTGCAAACGCAGCGGATGTTAGGCTATTTGAGTTTAGTAATGTACATGGGCGCTTCCAATGAATTAAATCAGAAGAACTACCCGGCCGCATCTTATTTTATCGGGCTTTACGCCAAGGTTGATCCGGGAAACCCTGAACATAGTTACCTGAGTGCCAATGTGGCAATGGCTGCCAATAGTCAGGCACAGGCTTTAGTCAACTTGCGAGAGGCAGTTAAACTTGGATTTATTGATATTACACGATTGCAAAATGATGCCTCCTTTGTTCCCCTGCATAATTCGTCTGACTATAAAGCATTGTTAAAGGACATTGCCGCCAAGCCACAGAAATTGGATTTGACACAATAGTTATACCAAGTTATCAATATTTTTATTAGCTTTGTTTAATACAAACTGGCTGGAGTATTTAAATTTGAATTGATATTCAAATTCTGCACTGCATGAGAAAACTAATTCTTCTTTTATTGTTTGGAATATCAATTCATGCGCTTGCTCAAAATCCATGCGCACCTCCGGTTGTATATGTAAATGGCACTTCGTGGAAATGTTCAGGGTATAAGGATACACTGAGAGTAACGGGCCCGGCAGGTACTACTTATCTATGGAATAATGGCAGAACCAACACCTCTTATGTCACAGGGCCAATTTTTGCAGATTCTACATTTTATGTTGTTGCAACAAATGGAGGATGCTCCGATACAACTTTTTTCAAAGTTACTTTACGTACGCCCCCAACAATTACTTATATCCCACCGGCTGTTGCATGTGCAGGTTCCTCGGTTATGCTTAGGGCAAATGCTTCAGGAACAGGACCATTTATATATAAATGGATGCCGGGCGGGCAAACTACAGACACAATTAGTGTTAGTCCAACAACTCCAACGAGCTATACTGTAATTGTATCTAATGGTTGTAAATCGACCAAGGCAACTATGGTATACGTTTATAATCCATCCATGTCCGCTTGCTGTGATGCAACTATATCCCTTGGAGATAGTGTTATGCTGGCAGCACAAGGCAACGAGGCTAATATGATATTTCATTGGTTACCTTATGCAAAATGCATAACTTCCACATGCGACTCTGTGATGGTCTCTCCAAAAGCCACCACCACTTATACTATTGTAGGGACCGACACAATTGGGTGCCAGGTTGAGCGATTGGTTACAGTTGTTGTTGGGCCTGCTACAACTTCAGATTATGCAGGGACTATTGTTGCACCTAATCCTACAGGCACTGAATTTTCAGTTTATATTGAACATCCCGGAATCGTAATCGTTCGTGATGTAACCGGGCGCGTAGTATTTTCTGAAATGGAAAACCCCGGAACACTTACGTTTGGCAAGGATTTTCACTCTGGTGTTTACTTTTTATATATTGAAGGCAAGCCCGAAGTGAAGTTGGTGAAGCTATTCCACCCAATAAAATAGTTTCTCTCCTTTGTATTCGAATTCTACCTTTGTTTACATGAGAAGAATACTCATTTTCATATTTATATTATCTGCATCCGGAATGCTTGCACAGCCCTGTAGCCCTCCAACAGTGCTTATTATGCCGCCTCCAACAGAGTGCGCCTGTTCTCAGATAGTTCTATCTTCAAATGTTACCAGCACAGGTGGACCTTTTACTTTTAAATGGGAGCCCGGTGGAGATAAATTGGATGCCATTGTGGTTAGCCCCTGTTTTGTAACAACCTATACCCTAACCGTTAAAAATGCCTGTGGTGATTCCACTGTTAAATCAATTACAGTAACACCCGATCATGCAATAGCCTGGCCCGTTTGTTGCGATACAATGATTCATTCAGGAGATAGTGCCAAGCTATATGTGAGAAGCCATTCATCTCAGAAATATAAATGGACTCCGAATACCGGATTAAATTGCGATACCTGCGATACGGTAATTGCAAAACCAACAATTACCACTCACTATTCTGTAACAGAAATTGATAGCCTCGGTTGCAGCGCAGACACGTCTGTAATTATTTGGATAATTCCATCTGCAGTCCCCTTTATTTCCGGAACCGATTTTGTAAATATTTATCCCAATCCCTCCTCAACTGAATTTACACTTAATATCGCAACAAAAGCCATGGTAAAGGTTTGTGATGTTACAGGGCGCTTGCTTTACTCCAAAATGGAAAATGCAGGAACTATAACTTTTGGTAAAGAATTAAACCCGGGAATATATTTTCTGTTTATTGACGGAAAGCTGGGAGTGAAGGTGGTGAGGCTATAAGATTATTGTATCTTTGGATATGCCAAAGTCAATAAAATATCTTCTATTTTATTTCAGTTCATTAACGATTCTTGTTTCTTGTCAAGGACATTCTAATAAAGTAAAGGTTTCTACTTTAGACTCTATTAAAACAACCCACCCAGTTGCAAGAATGCATAGAAACCCCAATGCCCCTCCAACTAATGCTTTAAGGGTTCCTATTGTAATAGCTAATTATAAAACCAAACTATTCAAGAGGTCATTTGATTATATGCCAACCGTCTTCTACCCTTGTTTGTACATAGGGGCAATTAGTGATACCATTGCCTTAAACTATCCAGCAAAAATTGGACAATTTTTAATAGGAGGACCACCAAAAGGATTTCTGAAAGGATATTACGATTCAAGCTTAGTGCAAATATTGGTTGATACTTCTCAGACTCTTTTAACACCTATTATCCCACGTCCTATTCCTTCCCCACATAATAAAAGTCAATTACCCCCAGCCTATCTTTCTCATCCTGTATTCATCATGAATTATTCAAGCGATACCATTCAAATTGGTACAGGATATCCAGGATTTCATACTGATGTTGTTGACAATTCTTGGATACTATGCCTGATGGAAGGAGTAGATTCGATAGGCGAATGGAATTTGATAGAACATTTGCAATTTCGGATGTGCGGCACGGGTCTGGAAAATGTAATGCTCCCCCCAAATAATATAGCAATTACTACAATGCCAATTTACGAAGGAACTTACAAAACAAGACTTCATTTAACCTCCTGTTTGGATGCTAATTCAAATGTGTTTTATGGCTCAATAAATAAACATCAGTTTCAACCAGAACCCGGAGAGTCATCTGCTAAGAATCCATTTAGGAAAAGACTACATCAACAAAAATAATCGCCAGTCGGGCTCCGACTATCTCAAACTCTTATTAATCCCCTTCAACTTTTCAGTACCCGGGCAAAGAACATCCTGAGTGAGTTTGTTGAGAGGAGTATCTGAGGTATTAAGCAGTGCATGCAGGTCTTGAGATTGCTCGTTAATATAAATCAAGCCTGTGAGAATTTCACCTTTATTTTTAGCATTTTCCAGAGCTGTCATTGCCGAAAATTTGTTTTGCGGATCCCACTTTGGGTCAAGCTTATGCAGTTGGATCAATGAACCATCGTGCATTACAACCGACTTGGTTGTACCTTCTTCGTATTTGGTTGTAATCTCCGTTTTATGCGGAACAAGGTCAAATGTAGAGGTAGCTTCCTGGTGTTCGCGAACGAAATCATAACTCTTGGTAGAGCCAACATTATTATTGAAGGTAACACAAGGAGAAATAACATTTAAAAATGCAAATCCCTGGTGTTTCATGGCAGCTTTAATAAGGGGAACCAATTGGTTCTTATCGCCTGAAAAACTCTGGGCAACAAATGTTGCTCCTAATTCAAGCGCTAAACTTGCCAGACTAATAGATTCGAAATCGTTTACGTTTCCGGCTTTATTTTTAGAGCCTTTATCAGCAGTAGCTGAATCTTGTCCTTTGGTTAAACCATAGCAACCATTGTTCATCACAATGTAAACCATATTCAAGTTACGGCGAACTGCATGCACAAATTGTCCCATACCGATGGAAGCAGTATCTCCGTCACCGGAAACACCCAAATAAACGAGGTCTTTATTCGCCATGTTGGCTCCGGTTGCAACCGAAGGCATACGTCCGTGTACGGAATTGAAGCCGTGTGAGTGACTTAAAAAATAAGCCGGAGTCTTGGAAGAGCAACCAATGCCTGACATCTTCGCCACTTTATGAGGTTCGATGTTATTTTCGAAACAAGCCTGCACTATAGCAGCACTAATAGAATCATGGCCGCAACCTGCGCACAATGTAGAAATGGACCCTTCGTAATAATCTTGTGTATAACCAAGTTCATTCTTTGGTAACTGCGGGTGGCGGAATTTGGGACGTGCGTATGACATAGTTTATTTAAATATGAACTATGAATTATGAACTATGAACCTTTGGTAATCGTTCATAGTTCATAGCTCATAGTTGTTTTTTAGTTTTCTTTAATAGTTTCTTTTC
>CAIUPO010000127.1 GCA_903901055.1 uncultured Bacteroidota bacterium | reverse complement strand
CATCCTTGATCAATTCCTGATAAACTTCCTTTGACATAGTTTTTTTGTCAAAAAAAGCAGGTATCACAATACTACCGTAAATCCTTTTACTGATTTATTCAACAGCTTAATGTTATTTAGGAAAGATGTCTATTGACTTTTAAAAAACAACTTTTTCATGCTGTATCTTTGCATTAACAATAAGGAAAAAACACGCAGAAATAGATTATGAAATTTTTACCCCACGGCCAAAAACAAGTACTAATTATTGCTATAAACCTATTGTTATTTGTTGTTATTAACAACGCCCCATTTTTTTAAATTATTCACAATCAATGCATTAAAGGATTTGAAATTTCAAATAACAATGAAATTTCATTGTTATTTTGCTGTTATTCCGTTGTTCCTGCGTTGTTATTTCATTGTTATTTTGCAAAAATCATTTTATATCGAAAGATGAAACTAAAAATATTTAAAAATATTTTTTATATAAATTTACCGTATACTCAATGCAGAAGCTTTGGGATTATTTTGGAGATTTGCAAAACTCATCCTTAGTAATCCCCCAATATTTTGTAATTAAATTAACGTCATTATTTAATATAAAGCATCCACCTTTTTCATCTTCATCTTTAAATTTTTCAAACACAATACCAGTAGTCCTGTAGCTAATAAATTTGCCATTCTTGAAAAATATTTTAATGACATAGCAACTGTAAAACTTACAAAGGTCCTCATGTTTATTAGCAAAATCATCAACAAAATTCCCAAACTGTTCAGCAGGCAATTGTATACTTCTTATCCTTGGGCCAAGGTAAGGGTGGCCCACTTGTACTAGGACAATACTATCAATTGCTTTTGGGTCAATTGTCCTTTTAAACAAATGACCGCAACTGAAAAGAAATGGACAACAAAATACTGCAATTATTACAAGTACCTTCGACATAGTAAATCAAAAATAACAAAAATGCCCTTTAATACCCTAACACAGGCCTCAACCACCTTTCCACTTCTGCAACGCTCATGTCTTTGCGTTTGGCATAATCTTGCACCTGCTCTTTATTTATTTTCCCAAGTGAGAAATAATGCGAATCAGGGTGTGCAAAATACAATCCACTGACTGCGGCTGTAGGATACATGGCCATGCTGTCGGTAAGTTCAATTCCGGTTTTCGGATATATTTCAAATAACTCGAAATGTTCAATTTTTTCAGTATGGTCAGGACATGCAGGATAGCCGGGTGCAGGACGGATTCCACGGTAACTTTCCTTAACTAATTCCTGCACAGAAAAGTTTTCATCGGGTGCATATCCCCAGAATTCCTTACGCACTTTTTCATGAAGCAATTCTGCGAAAGCTTCCGCAAGTCGGTCAGCAAGCACTTTTATCATAATGCTGCTATAATCATCATGTTGCTTTTCAAATCGGCGGATTAACCTTTCAATTCCTAACCCGGTTGTGACTGCGAAGCCTCCGATATAATCAACTTTACCACTTTCCTTTGGAGCAATAAAGTCAGCAAGTGCAAGATTGGCTTGTCCTTCGGGTTTTTTGGTTTGTTGGCGTAACGTATGAAAAACCGTTTTTACAACTGCACGAGTTTCATCTTCGTAAATTTCAATATCGTCTTCGTTAACTGTATTGCAAGGATAAAATCCTGCAACCGCTTTAGCTGAAAGCCATTTTTCACTGATGATTTTATTCAGCATTTCCTGGGCATCATCAAAAAGCTTTTTCGCTTCCACGCCACGTTCCGGATCAGAGAATATTTTCGGATAACTTCCTTTCATTTCCCAGGCAATGAAGAACGGAGTCCAGTCAATGTACTTGGCTATTTCAGCAATAGGAAAAGAAGGCAAAGAAATATTACCGACAAGAATTGGTTTTGTGATTTCAACCTTACTCCAGTCGCATTTCATTTTGTTCCGGCGGGCTTCAGCCATGCTGACAAATTTCTGCTCAGCATTTTTGCTTGCATGCATTTTGCGCAGATTGTCGTATTCCCTATCAACTTCTTTCAGGAAATTATTTTCGGTCGCAGATAATATACTGCTAAGTACATTCACCGCACGGGATGCGTCATTCACATATACAACCGGGTGTTCGTACTCTGGTGCAATCTTAACTGCCGTATGCACTTTAGATGTTGTAGCACCACCAATCAGCAAAGGAATTTTGAGTCCGGTGCGTTTCATTTCTTTGGCAATGTGAACCATCTCATCCAACGATGGAGTAATGAGTCCGCTAACACCTATCGCGTCTACGCCTTCTCGCACTGCGGCTTCCAATATTTTATCGCATGGGACCATTACGCCCATATCAATAACCTTGTAGTTATTGCAACCGAGTACAACACCAACAATATTTTTTCCAATATCGTGTACATCGCCTTTCACCGTAGCCATAAGGATTTTACCGGCAACACTGGTGCCTTCCGCTTTTTCTTCTTCCATAAATGGAGTGAGATATGCAACCGATTTTTTCATTACACGGGCGCTTTTCACCACTTGTGGTAAAAACATTTTTCCTGAACCAAACAAATCTCCTACTATGCTCATTCCAGCCATCAGCGGGCCTTCTATCACTTCTAACGATTTTTTAAATTGCTTTCTGGCTTCTTCTGTGTCTTGTTCTATATATTCATCTATACCTTTTACCAAAGCATGAGAGAGACGTTCATTTACCGGCAAACTTCTCCAAGCTTCATCCTTAACTATTACCTTTCCTTTTGATTTAATTGTTTCGGCATAGGTCAATAAATGTTCTGTCGCATCATCTTTACGGTTCAACAAAACATCCTCAACTAATACCAATAAATCTTTCGGTATTTCATCATAAATCTGCAACATACCGGGGTTTACTATTCCCATATCCATGCCTGCTTTCACAGCATGGTAAAGGAATGCAGAGTGGATTGCTTCTCTCACCATATCATTCCCACGGAAGGAAAAAGACACATTACTAACTCCCCCACTCACCTTTGCAAGTGGTAGATTTTCCTTAATCCATTTTGTTGAATCAAAATAATCAAGTGCGTTTCGTTTGTGTTCTTCAATCCCTGTCCCGACAGGGAAAATATTCGGATCGAAAATAATATCCTGAGGTGGGAAATTTACTTGATTGACGAGTATATCATACGCACGTTTACATATTTCTTTTCGCCTTTCCAATGTATCAGCCTGGCCTTTTTCATCGAATGCCATCACGATAACAGCAGCCCCATATTTCTTGACTTTGCGAGCGTGTTCAATAAATATTTCTTCGCCCTCCTTTAAACTGATCGAATTCACAATGGATTTTCCCTGTGTGCATTTCAAACCCGCTTCAATCACTTCCCATTTGGAAGAGTCGATCATGATAGGGAGTTTGGAAATATCCGGTTCCGCAGCAACAAGGTTTAAAAACTTCACCATGGCAGCTTTTGAGTCAATCATGGCTTCATCCATATTGATGTCAATAACCTGTGCGCCGCCATCCACCTGGTCACGGGCAATGGTTAGCGCCCCATTATAATCACCTGCAACAATAAATCTTGAGAATTTTTTAGAACCTGTAATATTGGTCCGTTCCCCCACATTCATAAAATTACTGCCCGGAAAAAGAGTAACCCCTTCCAATCCGCTCAGGTGAAATAAGGTATCCGGTTCAAGCTTTTTGTGTGGAGTTGCTTTAGATGCAGCATGGGCAATGGCTTTAATATGGTCAGGTGTTGTACCGCAACAACCACCAATAATATTTACAAAACCATTTTTCAGAAAATCATCCACCTGAACACACATGGTTTCCGGTGTTTCATCATATTCCCCAAACTGATTTGGCAAGCCTGCATTTGGATAGCAACTGATATAATAAGGAGCTTTTTGTGCCATCTCCTCTAAATATGGCCTCATTTCTTTCGCACCTAGTGCGCAGTTCAGACCTATTGACAATAGATTTTCATGTCTAACGGAAGTCAAAAATGCTTCCACCGTTTGACCCGAAAGTGTTCTTCCGCTTGCATCGGTGATAGTTACCGAAACCATTATTGGAATACGTTTCCCTGTCTTTTCAAAATAGGATTCAATTGCAAACAAAGCGGCCTTGGCATTGAGACTATCAAAAATAGTTTCAACTAAAAGTACATCCACTCCGCCATCTACTAATCCTTTTATTTGCTCAGTATATGCTGCAACCACGTCATCAAAATAAACCGCACGGTAACCAGGATCATTTACATCTGGAGAAAGAGATGTGGTCTTGTTTGTCGGACCCAAAGCACCAGCTACAAATCTTGGTTTATTCGGATTTTTTGCAGTAAACTCATCCGCAACTTTTCTGGCAATTACAGCAGAAGCATAATTCAATTCATTGGTCAGATCTTCCATATGATAATCGGCCAACGATAGCGGATTCGCATTGAAGGTATTGGTTTCAATAATATCAGCTCCCGCTTCCAAATAGGCAGCATGAATCTCCTCAATCATCTTTGGATTGGTGAGCGAAAAAATATCATTATTCCCTTTTATCAAATGCGGATAATCTTTGAAACGTTCACCGCGATAATCCTCTTCAGTAGGTTTATAACGCTGAATCATGGTGCCCATTGCACCATCTATCACTAATATCCGTTTCTCTAATTCTAGTTCTATTTTAGATTTCATCTTTTCAATTTAATTTAAGTACCCCACTTTTTCACGTACCCTTTTTAACGTTTCCTTTGCTACAACTCTTGCTTTATCCGCACCTATCTTCAGTTTCTTATCCAACTCTTCCTTATTACTCATGTAGTGGTTATATAGCTCTCTTTCCTTTTTAAATTTATTGGCAATAGTTTGGTATAATTCTTCTTTTGCATGTCCATAACCATAACCGCCTCGCAAATAATTTTGCCGCATTTCCTCTATTTTTTCTTTTTCAGCCACAAGCGTGTATAACTTGAAAACATTACATGTGTCCGGATTTTTAGGTTGCTCCATGGGAGTTGCATCGGTAACAATTTTCATAATCACTTTTCGCAAATCTTTATCAGGCAGAAAAATATTGATAGTGTTATTATAGGACTTACTCATCTTCTGACCGTCAATACCGGGAACAATCATAACCTGCTCGCTTATTTTTGCTTCCGGCATTACAAAGGTTTCCCCATAATGGTTATTGAACGAGGATGTGATATCCCTTGTAATTTCCAAATGTTGCAACTGATCCTTCCCAACAGGAACATAATTGGCATCATACAAAATTATGTCAGCAGCCATTAGCACAGGATATAGAAATACACCTGCATTTACTTCTGAAAGACGGTCCATTTTATCTTTAAAAGAAGTTGCATTGGCAAGCATAGGATACGGAGTAAAGCAGCTCAAATACCAAGTCAATTCGGCTACTTCAGGCACGTCTGATTGACGATAGAATACTGACTTCTCAACGTCCAGACCAAAAGCAAGCCATGAAGCAGCCACACTGTAAGTATTCTCTCTAAGAATAGTTGCGTCGTGCATGGTTGTTAGCGAATGCATATCCGCGATAAAAAGAAATGAATCGTTTTTAGAGTCGTTGGACATTTCAATAGCCGGCTTGATAGCCCCAAGGATATTCCCTAAATGGGGGATGCCTGTACTTTGTATGCCTGTTAAAATTCGTGCCATAAATAGTGGTCAGTGGTTAGTTATCAGTGGTCAGTAAATACAATGACCTTTAATAAATTGCTGCAAAATTAGCTAAATCCTTGTGGAGACTTATAAGCCTCGGATAGCTTACCTAACATCGTTTAGTTGAAAACCAAAGGAAAATTATTGCCTCTTTCTGTGTAAGCTCCTCAGAAAGAAGCTATAAACATTCGCCAACGGGTTGCGAGCGAGCGGAGATTATAACGTATGCGTTGACGCATAAAGTATATGCCGGCAATTGTAAAAACAAGATATGTTACAATAAGGAGGTATATAATGCCTGAATTGATACCCGCTCCGTATTTTCCGTTGGTTCGTGCTGTAGATGCTGCACCGGCAGCACAAACAGAACATTGCGCTGATACCAGAATTGGCGCAACCAGGAGAATTAGCGAGAAAAATATTTTAGAAATCGTTTTCACGCCGCAAATATACAACAATTAGAAATTATAGTAAGGAGAAATCATTAAATAGACTACAACACCCGTTATTGTAACATACAACCAGATAGGTAATGTCCATCTGGCAAGTTTGCGGTGTTTAATAACCTGATTGGTAAGTCCGCGATAGAAACTTATTAGAACCATAGGTAATACAACTGCGGCAAGTATTATATGAGATGATAATATGAATATATATACCGGCCTAAGCGGGTTATCCTTCGGGAATAAGGTTTCCTTACCAAATGAATGGTAGGCTACATAGCTTAAAAGAAAAAGTGCTGACAATGTAAAGGCCGTAACATTCAGCTTTTTATGAAGAGCTATCTTTTTGTTGCGGATAGCAATATAGGAGGCAATTAAAAGGACTGTGCAAGTACCGTTAAGAATTGCGTTTAAAAGGGGACAATGCTTGATAATTTCAGGCACATGGTCTGGCTTTGGCAAAAAGTGAAGGGTGGTTACTGCAACAGGTATGGCTATGGTTACGCCAATAATAATTCGGGAAACTAATTTGTCATTCATGCCGCAAAAGTAAGGTTTTCTTAAGAACTCCCATTTCAGGCAGTATTTGCAAAATTTTCCATCCTTCGTTTCGAACCTTTATCCTTCATTTTACTAATTATTAGGATTCCGATGATTACAGTGCTTTTTCAATTTCAATTAACACAAATACTTATACTAAAAAAATCAATTTTGATAAACAGGCACTTGGCTGTAATTTAATTTATTTTTAATCTCCAAAGAGACCGATAATCAACATTCTCTACTTTATTCATCGCCTTAATGCGATTCATCATGTTTTTCAACTCCGCATTATTAAATTAGAATTAAATAATTGTAATAACTATGAATGTGCCAATATGCTTTTGTAAAAGGCGTCAGTATTGCCTATATTGCAAAAGTTGTACATAAGTAACATTGAATTTCATAATTATATACAAATGCTTAAAAATACCTTAATAAATGGCTTAACCATTATCTTGTTGGGGCTATCGACTTCACTATTTTCTCAAAATATAGCTATAAATACTACCGGAGCTTTAGGTAATGCTTCTGCAATTCTTGACCTTAGTAATACAGGTAGTTATGCCTTTTTGCCTCCACAGGTTGCACTAACTAACGTATCTACACTTGCACCAGTCCCGGGACCTGGTCCAGCAGGTTTAGTTGTATATAGCACAACCGCTCCTGCGGGAGGTGGTGGAACTGGCTTATATTTTTGGGATGGAATAAAATGGAATTACCTGTCAACAGGAGGTGCTGGAAGCGCCTGGAATCTTACCGGTAATGCCGCTACTACACCCGGAACGAACTTTGCAGGAACATCCGATCCTAAGGACTTTGTAATTAAAACCAATGCAACAGAACGCATGCGCTTTATGGCTGCTGGTAGTGCAGGGATAGGAACCGCTACTCCAAAAAGCGCGGTAGATATTAATGGCAATATGTCTCTTGGAGCGTATGCAGGGGTTACCGCAGCACCTGCTAATGGCGCAATTATTTCCGGACAGGTAGGCATTGGAACGAATGCACCTAATATTTCTGCCGCATTAGATGTTACATCAACAACCACAGGTTTTCTTCCACCAAGAATGACCGGAGCACAAATGCTCGCAATTTCTACTCCGGCAATCGGGTTGATTGTTTTAAATACAACAACAAATTGCTTAGAATATTGGAGCGGATTGGCATGGCAAAATATAGTATGCCCCTGTTCTGGCCCACCTGCAACACCGGGTATTATTACAGGCCCTGCAACACCTTGCCAATCTTCCGCCGGCAATGTTTACACAATAGCTGCTGTCCCTAATGCTACATCTTATAACTGGACTGTACCTGCCGGGGCTTCAATTACAGCGAATACAGGAACCTCAATTACAGTAACAT
>CAIUPO010000126.1 GCA_903901055.1 uncultured Bacteroidota bacterium | reverse complement strand
CAAATTATGAGTAAAAAACTATTATTCTGCGGTTTAATAAGCGCTTTATTCGCCACTAATGGCATGGCGCAATTCACAATGTATGGCCTCACTTCTTCGGGCGGAGATTCCGGAACAGGTGTTGTATTCTCAATCAGTTCCAGCGGGACTTATAAGGTTATAGCTAATTTACATAATTCGGTTGCTTCTGTTGCTGAAGGCAGCCTGTTATATGCCTCCGATGGCAACTTTTATGCCGAATCGTTAGATGGCGGTTACCAGGACAGTTGTACTGTTTTCCGTTGCACACCAAACGGTATGTTAACAACCGTTATAAACCTTGATTCTGTTTGGGGAGCATCTGGCCCACTAGGGAACAGTCTTATGGAAGCGAGCGACCATAACTTGTATGGCATGACTTACATGGGCGGCAGCACTCTGCAAGGTGTACTTTTCCGTTACCAGCTTAATGGCCACTACGATTCCATACATACATTTACAGGCGGGAATGACGGAAGCCATCCGAATGGAAGCCTTATTCAAACTCCCGATGGAAATTTATGGGGGATGACTACTTCTGGCGGCACCTCACTCGAGGGGGTAATCTTTAAATGTTCGGTAACCGGAGCGCTTACCAGCATACATGAATTTTCCGGCACAGACGGTAGGGAACCAATGGGTGATTTATTGCTTGCAAGCGATAGTAATTTTTACGGAATGACTTCCCTGGGAGGATTATATAATCTTGGGGTTTTGTTCCGCATTACACAGGCAGGGGTTTATACTAAGCTAGTTGATTTCGATTCAACCAACGGCGCTTATCCTCAGGGCTCACTGATACAGGGGACCGATGGTAATCTCTACGGACTTACATCAGGATTGTATCAGACGTCGCCTTTCGACAGCACCATTATATTAAATCCTGTTATGGCCTACGGAACATTATTCTCCTGCACGCTTTCAGGCACACTTACTACATTACACACTTTCGGGCGTTCAGGCGGATTTTATCCTATGGGAACTTTATTTCAGGGAACTGATGGTATGCTTTATGGCATGACTTATATGGACAGTATTGGATCTGGCACGATTTTTAAATCTACTACTTCGGGTACGTTAACAACTATTCATATTTTTAACGATACAAACGGAGCCTTTCCAATGTATGGCAAATTGATAATACCCAATACCACCGAAAGTATTCAGGAAATTAATAAGAGTGTTGGTGTTAGTGTTTTCCCCAACCCCTTCACCAACTCAACCACCATACAAGTAGAAAGTGGAAAGTATAAAGGTGAAAATTATTTGGAACTTTATGATTTGACAGGCCAAAAACTTAAAACCATTGAATTTAAAGGAAACACTTATATCCTCTCTGCCGAAGGCCTGGCAAATGGAATGTATTTTATAAGAGTTTATAATGGAAATGAAAATGTGATTGGAACAAGTAAAATTGTTATTCAATGAAAAAAATAAAACTACTTTTTTGCATAGTGCTTTTTAGCTTTTCATTTTGTGAGGGGCAACAATGGTTGTGGGGAATACAAGGCAATAAACCCGGTGATAGCTGGGGAATATGTGTTGATACTGCCCACAACTGTTACCTTACAGGAGAAACAGGAGGAGCCATCACTTTCGGTTCCGTAACCATATCATCGGGTAGCGGAGCCTTTGTAATAAAGGTTGACCAGAATGGTAATGCTATTTGGGGAGCACAAGCAGTTACGAAAAATCTTAACTATGCTTTTGGCTATTCGGTAACAACGGATTTAAAAGAAGATGTTTATGAAACAGGTATGTTTGAAGACACGGCTTCCTTTGGAACCAATACCCTAATAGGACTTTATTATAATTTATTCCTTGTAAAGTATAATAAAAACGGAAATGTATTATGGGCAAGACAATCTAAAACACCTAGCATTTATTCCTCTTTGTATCCCTCAAATGTGTTTTCGGAAGGAAACGGAAATGTTTACGTAACAGGATATTTTATCGATACTGCAATTTTTGGAACAGATACTTTAAT
>CAIUPO010000125.1 GCA_903901055.1 uncultured Bacteroidota bacterium | reverse complement strand
GCTCAGAAATTCTACTCCGCATTTTTCTTTCAAATATTTTTTTGCAATGGCACCAGCCGCTACTCTTGCTAAAGTTTCTCTTGCACTCGCTCTTCCGCTACCTCTCCAATCGCGAATACCATATTTTAAATCATAGGTATACTCGGCATGGGATGGGCGATAGAGGTCCTTAATTTTTTCGTAATCTTTTGGGTTGGCATCTTTATTGTACGCTATGAGCATAATAGGAGTACCGGTAGTTTTTCCATTAAACACACCGGAGAGAATATGAATAGCATCTTCTTCTTTTCGTTGAGTAGTGATTTTACTCTGACCGGGTTTGCGCCTGTCAAGGTCTGGCTGAATATCTTTTTCAGATAAGGCCAGTCCCGGAGGGCAGCCATCAATTATAACGCCAATTGCGGCTCCATGTGATTCACCAAAAGTGGTTATGCGAAATAATTCTCCGAATGAATTGCCGGGCATAATATTATTTATTAAGGTAGTTGAAAATGGGCTGTAAGTCTTTTTCAGTAAGCATTCCGGGAGCAATATTTTTTTCACCTTTCATGGTCACATAGGCAATATAACTTCCCGCAGGTGGAAAAGTCAACCGGGTTATTTCACCTTTTTTGCCCATGCCAATTACAATTAGTTTTTCATCTTTTTTACGTTTCCTCAAAAGAGAAGCTAAGATAGGTACATCCGTCTTAATCGCTACCATTGTGGCAATCTTCATTATAGCAGGATTGAAAGTACGCATATATTTTAAAAGTTCTGCTAATTCTATAAGAGTAGGAGTACTTTTATTATTATGATAAGAAACTAGCAGATGCTTTTTCTCTTCATCGGATAGGTCATCTATCACAGGGTTATTGTATGCTACATCAACATAATCAAACCCTGATTCAAATGCATTTTTAAAAATTTCTTTTTGTTTTGCTAATGAACCTTCAAACAGCCCACCTTCATTAATATGTCTGCAAGTGAATATGCATGGGACTTTCACCAGCCCTTTAATGATGGGAATATCTTCAACGCTAAAATCTTTGATTGAATCAGCACGTAGTTCAATCATGGTTGCAGTCTTTTGGGCCTTCCTAATATTCTTCACAAAGGACTCAAGGGTTTTACCTTGAATGACTGTACATATTTTGAAATCGCATTTCATTTATAATGTCTTGCTTTACTTGAAAATATTGTGATTACAGCGTTCAATCAGAGAATCAGTATCATCGTTGACTTCTTTCTTTATTTCACTTTTTTTATTTGCTGAAAGTAAACGAGCAGTATCAGAATATTTTTTGGCTTTATCACAATCTTTCAAATAATAATAGGATACTGCAATATTGAGATATAAACCATATTCAACAGAAGAGTCATATTTTATTCTCTTTCCTTTAAAGAAGATACCAAGAGCTTCTTCATATCGATTAGCTAAATTTAATGTTTGTCCATAGTCGATATATGTCGTAAGATATAAACTATCAGTTTTTAGTGATAATTTATAATAGTCAATAGCCGAATCGAATGCACCAAGTCTAGCGTGAATAGCTCCTAGTCCGTTTAAAATAATTGAGTTATTAGGTTCTAAATTATTAGCTTCATAAAAATCTTTTTTTGCTTCATATAAGGTGCCTTGTTCAACTAGGTTTAACCCTAGATCAAATAATTTTAATGCTTTCGGATTTTTTATATTTGGCGAGTTATAAAAACATATATTATGTTCATTAACATCAGCGTTTGAATTGTTTGAGGTGAATACATCACAGCCATATGATGATAAAATAAATCCAGCAATTGGGAGAAAAAGTGATTTGTAATGATTCCTTTTCTTCATTGTAATAAGGATTTTCTCATGGCATCTTCAGGGGCTTTCAGTCCGGTATATAATTCAAATTGTAGCATTCCCTGTTGTAATAACATTTCTAAACCGTCAATGGTTATTGCATTATTTTGCTTTGCCAAATTTAACAATTGTGTGCCACCTTTTTTATAATTCACATCAAAGATAATTTGCTGCGCCTGAATTCTATTTCCCGAAAGGGGAGTGGCATCATCCTCTCGTCCGATAGGCGTTGTGTTGATTATTATATCTGCATTGCAGCCCTCATCCCGGTTATCCCAGGGAAATAATTTACACCCGAACTGGGTTGCAATTTTTGTACCTGTATCTATATTTCTACTATATAAACTAATGTCGCTACCCTCTTTAGAA
The DNA here is from genome assembly GCA_903901055.1 of uncultured Bacteroidota bacterium. Taxonomy (GTDB): domain Bacteria; phylum Bacteroidota; class Bacteroidia; order JABEUT01; family JABEUT01; genus JABEUT01. The sequence continues at coordinate 37,344 of CAIUPO010000125.1, read as the reverse complement.
AGGCCATAAGCAATAGCACGTGCAGTGCCGCCGGAGCCAAGTATAGCAACTTTTTTATTTTTGAGTGTAGAGTGTTTCAACAGAGAATTTACGGCACCTTGCCAATCGGTATTATAGCCTTTTAATTTTCCATTCGTATTTATCACAGTATTAACCGCACCGATTTCTTTGGCCGTTGAATCAATCTCATCAAGATACTGGATGATAGTTTCTTTGTGTGGAATTGTAACTGCAAATGCACAAATGGTAGGAGCACGTAATTCATTTTTCATTGCATTGGCAAGTTCTTCGGGCTTAATCTGCCTTGCTAAAAATGTATACTCCGAATCAATTCCTAAAGCCTTGTAAGCCGCATTGTGCATGGCAGGCGACAGGGAATGAGATACCTTATCCTTAATTACCAAACATATTTTCTTAACGCTATTTGGCACTTTTCAAATTTATTTTAGATGCTATAATACTGAGTATTTCAGCAGGAGATAATTTATCAGTTTGAATTACCTCATCGGCATATTGGGTGTAAAGCGGCAACCTGATTTGATAAAGTAATTGTGCCATGAATTCATCTTTAAATAAGGGCCGGGAATCGGTATTATTCAATCGCTGTTTAATAGTGTCGAATGAAGCAGCGAGGTAAATTATTTTACCAAATTTTCGCAATGCTGCAATATTTTCATAACTCATCACCACACCGCCGCCGCAAGAAATAATTACCTCTGTTTTCAGAGAAGCCTCCTTTACTGCCTTTTTCTCTAATTCACGAAAGTAAGTCTCACCTTTCTGTTCAAATATTTCACTAATGCTTCCTAATCCTGATAGAGCAAGGGTTTCCGAGTCAGTCTCAATCAAAGGCAAGCCTGCCTGCTGAGACAATAACTCCGCGACAGTTGTTTTTCCGGCACCCATATAACCAATGAGAACAATGTTCATCGGTTCTTCCACACGTTGAATTTTTACTCCGGTTTCGCCAAGTTTTTGCCAGAATTCAGGGAACGATTTAGTAACCACTTCCGGACACTCAATTTGCATACCAGGTATTTTTGCACCGGCAATAGCAAATGCCATTGCCATCCTATGGTCGCTGTGAGTGCGGATTAACGCCCCATGTGGCTGACCTCCCTTAATCATAACATGGTTAGCCCCAATGGTAGATTTAATACCCATTCGGAGTAATTCTTTTTGAAGAGTCGTTAATCTTTTAGTCTCTTTTATTTCGAGGTTTTTTACACCTGTAATTGTTGTATCACCATCGGCAAAAGCCGCTACCACAGCCAGAGTCTGGGCTACATCCTGCATATCTTTCATATTGGTGGTAATGCCATGCAGCTCATTAGTGCCTGTTACTTCAATAAAATTTTCACCCTTAGTAACTTGGCAACCCATTTGCTCCAACAAGTCAACAAATTTTATATCGCCTTGTAAACTTAATGGAGAAATATTAATTACCCGAATGGTACTTTGTGTGATTGCAGCCAGAGCAAAAAAATAAGATGCAGAAGAGGCATCGCTTTCAACCAAATAGCTTGGTGGTGTATATCCGGAACCTGCTTTAATGCTATATTTCCCAGCGTTTATTTCAACATTTACTCCAAACTGTTTCATGGTTGAAATTGTCATTTCAATGTAAGGGGCAGAAGCTATTTCTCCTTCCGAAACTATTTCCAAATCAGAATTCAATGTCGGAGCAATCATTAATAACGCAGAAATAAACTGACTGCTTTTTGATGCATCCATTTGCACTTTGCCACCATGCAATAAACCACCTCTTATTTTTAATGGAGGATACCCATCCTCGCCTAAGTAAGTAATGTCAGCGCCTAATTGTTTGAGCGCATCCACAAGTCCCTTAATGGGCCGCTGATGCATACGTGACGAGCCATCCAGAATAATTTCTCCCGGAATGATACAACATAATGCTGTTAAGAATCGCATTACGGTTCCGGCATCTTCCACATTTATTTTACCATTAAACTCTTTGAGTTTTCCACCGTTCCCTTTTATAGTGATAAGGTCATTTTCAATTGATATATCTATACCTAATTGTTTGAGTATATTTATCAGGAGTAAACTATCATTTGAATTGGAATAGCCCGATAAAGTGCTTGTGCCATTTGCTAACGAAGCAATTATCAATGCGCGGTTAGTAAAGCTTTTTGAGCCGGGAACAATTATTTGGGCCTTTATAGCTCCATTTAAGGGATGTATAGTTGCGATGCTCCTAACCAGACTCATGGCTTATTTCAGGATATAATTAAGTCCTTCGTTTATTATTTCATTTGGTAAAACCACATCCACCTTTACTTTGCCAATATCTTCAAGAAACACCCATTTAATCTGATGACCTACATTCTTTTTATCGAAGTGCATTTTTTCAAAAATCAATTTTTTATGAATGGTGGAGATTTTGTTAGGTAAAAAAGCCTTGCTGATTAAATTTTCAATCTCTCCGAATTTTTTCGCAGAAATATTGCCTGAAATAAATGACATCCTAGCCTCCGCAATCATTCCTATGGCTATAGCTTCGCCATGCAATAATTTGTTTTTGCAGGCCATTTCAACTGCATGGCCCACTGTATGTCCAAAGTTTAATTTCTTGCGATCACTTTTTTCGTAAGGATCTTTTTTAACTATATCGCACTTGATTTGGGTAGACTGTGAAAGTATTTTATCCAGTTCTTTGTCTTTCAGGTTGGTTAGTTTTTTCTTCCCTAAATCAGCAAATAATTGGGCATCAGCAATAATTGCATGTTTGATTATTTCTGCAAAACCAGAGTTGTATTCCCGTTGAGGAAGAGTTGTAAGAAAAGCTGTATCGCTAATTATTGTAAGGGGAGAGGCGAATGTTCCTATCGTATTTTTTAAGCCGTTAAAATTGAAGCCTGTTTTTCCACCTATGGCAGCATCGGCCTGTGCAAGTAGGGTAGTGGGGACATGCGCAAATGGAATTCCACGCATAAATGTACTTGCAGCAAATGCTCCTATATCACAAACCATTCCGCCGCCGATATTAATAACAAGCGATCTCCTGTCAAATCGATTTTGAGAGAGTGTAGTCCAGATTTTTTCTACAGCTGCCAAGTTTTTATTTTTTTCACCAGCTTTAATTACAAGGTAGGTTGTAGTATTCCCGAGCACCTCACGAATTTGTTTACCCCAATGTTTATTTACGTTTTCATCTGTTATAACTAAAACAGAAGAAAAAGTATCAAACGAAAATATAGATTTAATATTATTAAATAAATTATTGCCGGTATATACAGGTATAGTAAGCGTGACACCAGGAACAGAATAAAAAATTGGTTCCGGTGAAGTGGTCTTCATGCTAAAAAAGCTTAATTAATGCCCGCTGGGCGAGGTTCAGTTTTTTCTATAGGTTGAGCTATATCCCTAAATTTGGCAATGGAATTCACCAATCCCTGCAACTCGTTATGTGTGATATGCTGACCTGAATCGGTCCGTGATGAACCTGCTTCAATCAAAATACCGTCATAGAGATATTCATCTTCCGAAAACATCATTTTCATAGCCTCAACCGTACCATCCACAATCTTATCCCGTAGTTTTGACCCATATGAGTGGCTCGGGTCAAAATACATTTTTGCTCCGGTGATTTGTTTTATTTTTTTTGCCGATTCATGCATTGGCATATTTCGGTACATGCCGCTTTCAGCGAGGTTTACACCACGGTGAATAAAAATTATTCTGTCCTGAAAACCGGCAGCATAGGTGCTAAGCCCCAGCCACGCTTTTTCCATGGAGGTTAGATCCATGGCGGTGTTTGCATCATATTTTTTCTTTCCCTGCCATTTCGGATTTTTAAGTCCTAATTTCCAGTTGGTGCCTTTTAAAAACTGAGTCATTTCAAGAAAATGCCAACCAATTTGCGATACAGCCGGATTCCATAACAACACATTATCGTCCTTAAGCAAACGCTCAAAAAGTGGTACCTGAATAAGTGGGGAAACTATTTCGGAAGCTACTATCAAGCCTGTTTCTTTGGCAAACCGCCCGGCCATTTCTATACCGGGCATCATAACAAAATCATTAATGCTTCCGCCTTGTCGATATATCGATAGGTTATGTAGAAAAAGCGGATAGTCGATACCTAAATCATTGCCTTCGGGCCGGTAATTGGTACGGGATTTTAATCCAACAACACGCACTCCTGAAATAGCGCGCTGCAGGTTTCCCAACGAATTACGCACCTCAATAGATGCCAATTGGTATAACTCGTGAAAATTATCTTCGCTTATAGAGCAGGGGCCCGCAATAACGGAAACCGCTGAATTCTTTATATCTTCAATCATAAATACCTTGTAAAATTACGCAAAAAAGGGGAAAGGGGGCTTAATCTAGATTAATATCGCTTATATTCAGATGTATATGTGTAAATAAATGTCCTTAAAAGTCTCTGATAAATCATAAATTTGAATGTTTTTCAAAAGCACCAATGGAAATCAAACTAACTGAGGAATTTAATCTTGCCTATCGTTTTGTAACCGAAACGAACCAAAATATTTTCCTTACAGGTAAAGCAGGAACGGGTAAAACAACGTTTCTGAAATACCTGCGTGCAAATAGTCGGAAAAATATGGTAGTTGCTGCACCGACGGGTGTTGCAGCAATTAATGCGGGAGGAGTTACGCTGCACTCCTTATTTCAATTGCCGTTTGCTCCATTTGTTCCATCAAAAAATTCTTCCAATGAGAATGCGGTGAATAGTCATTCGCTGTTATCGCAAATACATTATCACGGCGACAAACTGAATTTATTGCGTAAGCTGGAGCTTCTGATTATTGATGAAACAAGCATGGTTGCTTCCCATTCTATCGATGCAATTGATACTATTTTACGTAGTGTGAGACGCAGATATAATGAGCCATTTGGAGGAGTGCAGGTTTTATTTATCGGCGATCTGCATCAGCTTCCACCGGTGGTGAAGCGTGATGAATGGGATTTTTTGAAGGAATACTATGCTTCCATTTTCTTTTTCGACAGCCTGGTTTTAAAAGAAAATATCCCTGTGATGATTGAATTGAAAGAAATTTTTCGTCAGCAGGATGATGCTTTTATTGAGATATTGAATGGAGTTAGAAATAATGATTTAACGCAAGACAATTATGAATTGCTAAACTCCCGCCTGCAGCGAAATTTTGTGGCAGATGAGGACGAAGGATACATCACCCTTACTACTCACAATTCCCAGTCGGATGCGATAAACAAAGGCAAATTAGGAGATCTGGACGCGCGTCAAATTACTTTTCTCGCACATATCGAAGGCAACTTTCCGGAGCATATTTTTCCGGCAGAACAATACCTCGATTTAAAAGAAGGTGCGCAAGTGATGTTCCTGAAAAACGATACGGAAGAACGCAAATATTTCAATGGGAAAATAGGAACGGTTACGTATCTTGATAACGATACTATTCGGGTAAGATGCAAGGGGGAAAATTATGATATTGAAGTGCAGAAATACGCGTGGAAAAACATGAATTATACACTCAATCCTGCCACCCGCCAAATAGAAGAAGAGGAGTTGGGCAGCTTTGAGCAATATCCGTTAAGGCTTGCATGGGCTATTACCATTCATAAAAGCCAGGGGCTTACATTCGATAAATTAATTATTGATGCGGAAAAAGCGTTTGCAAATGGGCAGGTTTATGTTGCCCTTAGCAGATGCACTTCGTTGGAAGGATTGGTGCTTACATCACCTGTCAATCAAAGGTTCATGGGAGCAACACAGAACCTTACTGACTGGACGGCCAAAAATCAAAAGGAAAGAGATTTGGAAAGGCGCTTTGTCGAGGAGAGGGAACTCTTTATTCAAAAAGAATTGCAAAATATTTTCAGTTGGAAGAACTGGTATTTTGAGTTGAAGGAGTTGAATGATGTAATGAAAGCGAACCCGGAAACCCTTACTCCTGCAAGCTTTCTGTGGATAGATAATTTGATGAATAAGCAGAAGGAAATAACCGATGTGGCGGAAAAGTTCAAAGGTTATTTGACCAATACTTACAACCAAAATCCGGATGTAGAAACGAATGAAGCCTTGCAAAAAAGAATTAAGGATGCAGCCAACTATTTCTCAAAAGAGATAAACGATTGGAAAGAAAATTTTACCCACCATCCATTGAGCGTTAAGACCAAGAAAGTATCGCGCAAATTAGATGATCCGTTAATAGAATTAAATGTTATTATTCACGATATTTTACGAAAAATAAATTTTTGCAAAGAAGGCTTTCTACTAAATGGTTATTTGGAGAATAGTAAAAAGGCAATAGAACCGATTGCAAAAATTAAGTCGTCAAATGCCAGTATGACTGATATTGAAAACCCTACCGGTGTTGGCGTTCTGTATAATAGAATCAATGAACTCAGGAAGAGATTAGCGAGAGAAAATCGTGTTTCCGTTACCCGGGTTTTTAGTAATAAGGTTGTGGAAAAAATTTGTGAGAACCTTCCATGTGATAAAGAGTCATTAATCAATATTAAAGGAATTAATAAAATAAAAATAAGTCCGTTTGCTGAGGATATTGTAAGTATTGTAAATACCTATTGCAAAGAAAAGGATATTCAACCCAAACAGATTACAGACACAGTAGGTATAACACTTAAAGCAATCAGGAGCGGTAAATCAATTGCTGAGACAGCTGTTGAACGGAACTATGCAGAAAGCACTATAGAAGCGCATCTTGCGAAAGCAATTGGAAGCGGACAAATTGATATTACTGAGGTAATGCCCATGACGGAAGTAGATACAATTGCCAAATATTATACTCCTGATGGAGGAAGTATTCAACTCGCGGGAATTAAAGAAAGAGTGCCTGCTGAAGTGTCATGGGGGAAGTTAAGGATGGTGCTAGCATGGCTGCAGAAGGATCAAGCTCAATAGTTTTTCTATAAAAGAAATTATAGTAGACTAATTTGCAAGGGATGCCCTTTTTACATCTACGCCAATTATTTCTGTTGATTGATAACCATCTGATTTAATTTTAAAGGGTACTGAAGAACCCGGCTTCACATACTCATATTGTTGAAAATCTTGAGTCCCTAGTAAGGTTTTAGTCTTTGTATAATAACTTACTGTAATTACTACGTCCTTATAGTTTGCGACAGTTGCAGTACTCGTGACATACCCTTCAATTACCCAAGTGTCTAACAGATTCTTTTTATAAGTTCCATTTGTGATTTTAAGAAAGGAAATGGGGGTCGCCTGTTCTTTTTGAAGTAAAGTCATTTTTGCACTCTGGTACGTTACATTATTATTGGATGAATTTGATTGACAACCAAGAAAAGAGAGAGTAATAATTACTACGCAAATTAAATTTTTAAATGACATATTATTTATTTTAGTTGCAAAAATAGTAAATTGTTGTAATTATGAATTAGTAGTACTTACTTCCCACCAAATAATTTTTCACATAATCACTCACGCCTTGTTCAAGGCCATGGAAGGGAATGTCGTAACCGATTCCGGCAAGTTTATCCATGCTTGCTTCGGTGAAATATTGGTAGGTATCGCGGATATCAACCGGGGTATCTATGAATTGAATTTCCGGCTTTTTATCGAGTGCGTAGAAGATATTTTTGGCAAGGTCGAGAAAGGTCCGAGCCCTTCCCGAACCCAAGTTATATATACCTGAATCGCGCCTGTGGTGCATTAAGAAGTAACACACATTCACCACATCTTTCACATATACGAAATCACGTTTTTGTTCCCCGTCTTTATAATCAGGCCGGTGGGAGCGGAAGAGTTTCATCTCACCATTTTTCTGAATCTGGTTATAAGCATGAAATATTACCGACGCCATTCTTCCTTTATGGTATTCATTCGGCCCGTAAACATTGAAGAATTTTAAACCGGCATAAAAATAAGGACGTTTTTTTTCTTTCAACGCCCATTTATCGAATTCGTTTTTGGAGACACCATATGGATTCAGCGGTTTTAAATCCGGGATAATTTTTTCATCATCATCATAACCCAGTTCACCTGCTCCATAAGTCGCAGCAGAGGATGCATAAACCAAAGGCAATCCATATTCAACACATAATTTCCAAACTGATTTTGTGTAATTGAGATTGAGTCTGTCAAATACTTCGGTACTCATTTCAGTAGTATCTGTGCGTGCGCCGATATGAAAAACAAACTGAACAAAACGGTGATTTTGTTTTAACCAATTTGCAAATTCATCGCGGTGGACTTTGGCAGAAAATCGTTTTCCTTCAAGGTTTGGAGCTTTTTCTTTATTTGAAAAATCATCCACAACCACCACGTCAAAAAAACGTTCATCATTTAGTTTTCTGACTAAGCAGCTTCCAATAAATCCAGCGGCACCTGTTACAACAATCATCTAAATTCTGTTAATTGAGTTGGTAAAGTTATAAAGTTTACTCTTAGAAAAATAATTGTTTAAGACTTACTATGATTACTGCAAGTGCAAGGATAATCATCAAAGCCTTTTTAGGAAGCTTCTTTGCGAGGTAAGGGCCGATGGGAGAAACTATAAGTCCTCCGGAAACTAACATTAAGAGTAGAGGCCAATCTACACTGCGTGCCAATACTACAAGTGTAATTGAACTTGCTGCGGCTACGAAAAATTTAACAGCACTTACAACTCCAATTGTGCGCAGAACATTTCTTCCTCCTGCAATAAGCGTTGTTGATGCAGTAGTCCCAAACCCTCCGCAGCCAATCGCATCGAACATAGCAGTAAGAAATCCTATAACACCGATAAGTTTTATTTTTCTTCGTGGTAATCTGTTTCGCAATGCATTATAAAGTATTACAAATCCAAGAATAAGGATATAAACGGACACAATTACTTTTATAAACTGCTGGGATTTTGTTAAGAGAAAAAGTAAAATTGAACCTATAATTGCCCCAATAATAGCGGGATATACAAGCTTCTTGAACATCAGTTTATTTACATTCTTAAATTTGAAATGCATTAAACCATTTGCCGCACCGGTAAAAATTTCAGAGATGTGAACTACACTACTGGTTACAATCGGCGTTATTCCCATTGATAAAAGAGCTGCAGCGGTTGTAATCCCGTAAGCCATGCCAATAGTGCCATTTGCAAGTTCTGCAAATGCACCGATTGTGAAATATTTCCAACCCGTAGTTTTAAAGTAGGCTGTTGCAGACTCCGTTAAAAAATAGTTTAAGCACAAGCCAATACAAATAACTAAAACAAGAATTGCTGAAATAGTTGCAATTTGTTTCGAAGTTCGTTTTTGTTTTTCTCCTGAATCCAAAACTTGTTTATTCACATTATTCATCCTCACTTTCAGATTCGGGAATTGCATCGAATTCCCCTCTCTGATAATATTGCGAAGATAAAAAAATGAAATTAGTTAAACTGTAGCAGAAATAGCAGATGCAGAAATCAATCTATAATTTCACCTCTTTTCTTGCCATTTTCTGCTGAATTAGGTTATCCAGACATGTTGGACAAAGGCATTCCTTGCTTATATCAAGCGGAATAACCAAGGGCATTTTTGAACACCAGCAATCATTAGTTGAACAGTTGAATTCCGAATTGCATTCAGGGCATTTTTTGTTAATAGATGATGGGGTAGATGAATATAATGTCTCCATTGGAATTCATTTAACTTTCCATTTCGCTCAGCTCCAACCAGCGCAATTGCTTGGCATCAATCAGTTGTGATATTTCACCAAGTTTTATCGCAATGTCCGACAGTTCTTTGTGGTCGCTTATTCCGCTAACCATTTTTTCGGTGAGCTCGGCCTTTTGTTTTTCAAGGCTGGCAATTTCCTTTTCCAATCCCTGAAACTCAAATTTTTCTTTGTTAGATATTTTGCGATTGCTGGGGTTTTCCGCTTTTGATGCTTCAATTGGTGGAATAGCTTTCGTCTTTTCCTCTGCTTTTCCTTCTAGTTTCTTCTTCTCTTTTTCCTGTTCCCTATACTCTGTATAAGAACCGTTGAAGTTTTTCACCTCGCCATTTCCTTCCAAAATAAAAAGCTGATCAGCTAATTTGTCCATGAAATAACGGTCGTGGGAAACCATAATCAGGCAGCCTTGAAAATCTAATAAGAATTGTTCGAGTGTACTGAGCGTAATTAAATCAAGGTCGTTGGTTGGTTCATCCAAAATTAAAAAATTTGGATTTTTCATCAATACTGTCAATAGATATAGACGCTTTTTTTCACCACCGCTTAGTTTCGATACATAGTTGTATTGTATTTCCGGCGGGAACTGGAACATAGTTAGCAACTGTGATGGTAAGAGCTTTGTTCCGTCGCCCATAGGAATATAATCGCCAACATCTTTTATCACTTCAATTACCCGCTTATCATCTTTCAGTATTATCCCTTTTTGAGAATAGTAACCGAAAATAATTGTTTCGCCTACCGCAATTTTTCCGGAATCGGGTTGTTCAAGCCCTGTTATCAAATTCAGGAAAGTAGTTTTTCCCGCACCATTTTTTCCGGCAATGCCAATACGCTCGCCTTTTTTAAATGTATAATCAAAGCCTTTCAGGATGATATTTTCTCCAAATGCTTTGGAAACTTTTTTCAGTTCCAAAATTTTTCCGCCAATGCGGCTCATTTTAACCTGGAGTTTTAGCTCCTGTTCTTTCTTTCTTCCTGCAAGGGATTCATTTAATCGGTCAAATTGATCAACCCGCGCTTTCGATTTGGTTGTTCTTGCCTTTGGCATTTTGCGTACCCATTCCAACTCTCTTCTGTAAAGATTTTTTGCCCGATCATATTCTTTACCCTCGTTAAATTCCCGATCCGCTTTCTTCTCAATAAAATATTCGTAATTGCCGCGGTAACGATATAATTGTTGGTTCTCCAACTCTAATATATCGGTGCAGACATTGTCCAAAAAGTACCGGTCGTGGGTTACTAAAAGCAACGAAACATCATTCCGGATGAAATAATTTTCCAGCCATTCAATCATATCCAGGTCAAGATGGTTGGTAGGTTCATCCATGATTAAAAGCTCGGGTTCTTCAATAAGTACCCTTGCTAGTGCCAGTCTTTTTCGCTCACCCCCTGATAATGAGCGCACTTTCTGCTCCAAATGATGAATATTGAGGGAAGAAAGTATCTGTTTTACCTTATTTTCATAATTCCATGCATCTTGAGCCTCAACCATTTCCATTGCCTCACCTAAAAGCTTTTGATTGGCTTCCGAAGGGTCCTCTTCCTGTTTTTCGAGGGCTATTTCGTAGGCACTAATAGCCTTTTGCATGTCATTTTCGGAGTGGAAAAGTGCATGATATACAGTATCATCAGGGTTAAATTCGGGTTCCTGTTCTAAGAATGACACAGCAATATCGTTACGGAAGGTAACATTACCGCTATCTGCGATATCGCCTCCCTGTAAAATCTTCAAAAGGGTTGATTTACCGGCCCCGTTTCTAGCTACAAGTGCCACACGCTGACCTTGTTCTATTCCAAAGCTAATGCCCGAGAACAATTGCTTATCGCCATAAGCTTTGTATAAATTTTCAACAGATAATAGGTTCATAAGGCTACAAAGGTAGTCTTTGGTTTATGAATTTATTGTTATGAATTATGAATGTGATAGATAATTTTTGTTTTTGGATAATAAAATTCAGTATATTGCGTTTAGATTGTAATTAGTGATAACATTTAAACCCTCACTATATGAAAAAAGATACGATTCTTATAGGCTTAGCAATCGGGTTAGCAGTTTTCCTTATTCGTTGGTTCAGAACGTTCACACCAATTGAAAATTATGAGTTGCACTTTTTGCCTTTATTCGGAATTTATTGGGGATTGAAATACCATTTCAGACAAATTACCAATTCAAACCCGGAATATCATCCAACCTTTTTGCGTTCATGCTGGGTTGGGATTCAAATGAGTTTCTTCGCATCGATCTTCACCGGAGTATTATGTTTAATTTTTGTGAAATATTCTGCCGGAACCATTAGCATGTTTTCACCTTTGCACCTTCACTCATTCCCATTCACAAGCACTGCCGCATACGGACTTTTAGTATCCATACTATGTTCGGCAGTGTATGTTTATTTCAGACCTGTAAAGTGGCACGGGCATACATTCTTTTCGCACTAAAAGAAAATCTCGCTTTGCTTTAGCAATCAGAAGGCGTATCTCAGATTCAGATATAAACTTCTGCCACGTGTGGTATATCCAAGAATTTCGTAATAGGTTTCATTAAATACATTTTCGCAGCGAAGCGTTGTTGAAAAATGCTTTGTGATTTTGCACGAAGCAAATAAATCAAGCAACGTATAATCTGCAATTGAACTTGACGCATCCGCTCCGTAAGGCCCGAGTGTAGGATTAAATTGCGCATCTGTCCTTGAGCCTACATACCTTACTGAAGCAGTAAGGCTAAGAACAGAAACAGGTTTGTAAGTGATGGAAATATTAGCCATATCGCCCGGACGCCGCAATAATCCTGTGCTTTTAACACCCGGTCCGGTGGAGGAAAGGAAATTGCCTCCGTAAAATAACTGCACATAATTGCCACGTGAATGGGTGGTATCAATATTTGAAGCAGAATAAGAGAGACTGCTGCTTAAAATGCTCACGTTAGCCGCAATAGAAATTTGAGAACTAACCTGCGAATTGATGCTAAACTCAAATCCCTGTGTAGTTTCTGAACCAATGTTCATATAGGTGTCACCAAGGAAATCGGCGTAAGTGAGAGAATTTATATCGGTGTGCTTGTTCCAGAGATAAACATAGTCGATGTAATTGCTTACAACTGTTTTGAAATAGGAAACGGTAAAGAATGTGTTGGCAACACGATGCTTAATTCCAAACTCTATGGACGATGAAGTTTCCGGTTTCAAGGATGGATTATGTAAACTAATTGAATCCCCTGCCATATCATTCGGGCCATATAATTGGTAAAGGGAAGGTGCATTGAACCCTGTGGAGTAAGAAATAAAGAGCATAGAGTTGGGGCTGATTTTACAAGATGGATTTATTTCATAACTCAGATTATTACCGAACAGATTATTCGAACTGAAACGCGTGCCGAGCAGTAAGGAAAAGGCTTTTAACCCGGGTGCAAAGGTTCCGCCATTGATGTCGGCCTGTGCAAAACCATAGTATATCCGTTGAATAGGATTAATGCTATCAAGATTTGTTTTGGACAGATAAGTAGTAGTGTCGCCTACTGTGCCGCTCCAATAAATGGTATTCAAATCCATGCTTTCAATATTCGAACCGCCACCAATAATAAATTGCGAAGTTTTGTAATTATAGTTAGCGCTTAACTCATTGTACAAGGAAGAACTTTTGAAGTCATTGGAGATATAAGATTTGTAATATCCATAATAGTACATAAGTGAAGTATCCTGCACATAAGAACGAGTCATTTTTGAATAACCCACATTGTATTTAACCTGAAAGTTGTCATTTATATTATAACTAATTAAAGCGGAGGCAAAATTCCTTTGCAGGTTACCGATGTAATTGTTCGCAGGCTCAAATGCTCCAACCGGAAGTCCGAATTTTTGATCCGTGTTCCTGTATTCTCCATATATGTTCCACTTTGAATTTCTATATCCTAATTTTGCATAAGCATCACCCTTATCCATGTTATTTTGCGGATTCGTTTGATAGGGCAATGGATGAGTTATCGTATCAACCGCAGCGGAAAGTCCTTTATCATCCAATCGGTGATATGCGCCTTCAACATAGAATCCATTTTTGAATGTATAGTTCAGCAAAGCATTCTCATCGAAAAGCTGGGTGTTAGCGCCAAACTCGCCTCCTGTCACACTAATATCGGCGTGAATACCGGGAAGGTAATTTTTATTGGTAATAATATTTACAACCCCACCCATTGCAGAAGAACCATACAAGGTGCTGTGTGAGCCTCTTACAATTTCAATATGGTCCACATTAGCGAGGGATAGTTCCGAAAGGTCCAGTTCATTGTGGTCATTCGATGGGTCGGAGATTGGTACCCCGTCAATCATTATTGTTGTATGATAATTATCGGCTCCGCGAAGGGATAGAGTTTGAATGACCCCCGGATTCTGCCCCGCACCATCAATAAATATTCCTTCCTGTTGCGAGAGAAGTTCTGCAAGCGTATTGCAACTTGCCTGTTTAATTTGTTCGTTCGAAATCACAGTTACACTCCGGCCCACATCCATCACATCTTTTTCTGTGCGGGTGGCGGTAACGGTTACTGTTTTAAGCGAATCTGAGCGTGTTCCGGGAGGAAGCCCAACAATTTGATGTGTAGTGTCGGTTGAAATTTTTTGTGTTTCCTGAGAATAAAGACATCCGCCTGCAAGCAGAATGATGCTGAATAAAATTCCTGTTTTCTTTTTCATAATAATGAATGTTACATTGTTTTGTAACACCTCAGGCAAAAAAAGAAATAGAAAAATCTCCCGTCTTTCCACTCCTCGCTCTTTACCCGAAAGCGTTGAATTAATTAATTTTTGCATTGGCAGGTCTTCTGACTCGCTCTGTTTTTGAAGCCTTCCCGTTCCCGACGATAAATGTCGGGATCAGTGGCAAAATGATTTCAAAAACACTAACCTTAGGCCCCTTGTAAGGGGTTTGGGGATAAGCTTACAGCAGCGGGAACTGTTCAGGATTTACACCCGATTCCCTTTTCATCCGTCCCGGATTTTACTCCAGGAACAGAACCATTGCTGGACAAATGTAATAAAAGATTTTAATTGCAATTCCCTCTCCTCATAGGAGAGGGTAGGGTGAGGTCTTCGGCCCCAAACCCTCCCGCAGTTATTGCGGGACGCTACTCAAAGCCCCTTTAGGGGTTTTACAAGCCTTACTGGTAGCGGGTTTTAGCGTTTCCTGTATAAAAACTCTGTATAAACGCTTCATAATGCAAATATAGAAGTTTACTTTATACACAGATAAAAAAGCCTCCTTAAATTTAAGGAGGCTTTTTGTCGGAAAAATACAATACTAAGAGGCTTTCAAGTGTTTTTGCCTTTTATACATAGCAAGTATTTCGGGTAAGTTTTCGAGGTCTTTCGTTGCTATATTAACACCAGAGTGTCCGATATGCACAGGCTTTATATAACCTGCCTTTATCAATACCCTCAAATGAGTTACGGAGCAGCCCCTGTAACGGGCTGCTTCGTTTATTGGCATAGACAGAGGCTTTAGTACACTTGTTTTTACCTCGTAAAGGGTTTCTGCCTGTTGTTTACGTAACTCATGCAAAGCCCTGTTTAACCTGTCTATTTCAGAAAACACAGGCTGTATATCCTCTTTTGTTAGTAATTCCATGTTTTCTACTCATTTGAATTGTAACCATAGGGGGTTTCTACTACAACTTCCCATAAGTTTTCACCTATTCGACTTAAACCTCTAACCTCGTCTATACCTTTTCTTATGGTGTGTATATGACATGGAAGATGGTCAGTACCACAAAGAGCATAACTCAGGCTTTTAAGGTCATTTAGTGTAAAGTGAAAAACTTGTTTACTTGGCGGTGGCAAGAAAACCTGTTTACTGCATGTTACAGCTTCTTTCACAGGTATAGCCTCGACAGGTATAGTTTGATAATTTTCCTGTACAATTTTACTTGCTAATTCATGTGCAGATAAATCCATTCCTAATCCTTTATCATGTAAAGCATCAAATACGTCTGTTGGCAGGCGAAAACTAACTGGTTTTGTTTCTTTTGTTTCTTTCATTTTGTTTTTTTAAAAGTGCGGTATTGCTAATGTTACACCCATATTAGAGCATTTTTAAAAGCAATGACTGATATTACACCCATACTTGAGTGTATTCTATAAACAGTTTGATTTTTTGGTGATATTTCTCTTATTTTGATTTTTTATAAGAGAGTATCTTAGCTATTTACACCCATACTTGGGTGTATTCTATAAACAAAATAGAATGATTATTCTATT
This sequence comes from uncultured Bacteroidota bacterium, assembly GCA_903901055.1. Lineage (GTDB taxonomy): Bacteria > Bacteroidota > Bacteroidia > JABEUT01 > JABEUT01 > JABEUT01. The sequence goes on along the minus strand of CAIUPO010000125.1, from coordinate 21,459 downwards.
TATATCTGTTTACATGTCGCAAAGATATACAAAAAAAATCTGAAATAATAAAAAAATCGTATTTTTGCTCTTCAAACAGTGTTCAGCTATAACCTTATTCATGAATTAATCAATTTAATCATAAACATACCTAAAAACAATTAAATTTAAGAACATGAAAATATTAACTACATTTATTACACTTGGATTTGCGGCAGTAAACTCTTTACTTGCACAAATTCCAAACTCCGATTTTAATAATTGGACATCTGGCGTTCCAGATGGCTGGTTTACAACAACCAGTTCCTTCGGTACTGTAACTCAAAGTTCACCAGGGTATAATGGTTCACCTTATGCTGTTTCATTATATCTAACTAATTCCGGTGGGAATGCAGAAATAACAACAGGTACTGACATTAGTAATAATCAATTTATTATTTCGGGTAATCCTACAAGTTTAACAGGATGGGTTAAAAGTTCTAATCCTGGTTCGTTAAATGTAACAGTAAATATCTGGAAACAAGGTGGAATATTAATAGGTACGGGAAATTACAATGCTGTTCCGGCTTATTCATCATGGACACAATTTACTGCCCCGATTAATTATTCAGCAGGCGGTCAAGGTAAATTAGCAGAAATAGATATTAACCTTACACCAAATGTCGGACCTGGGGAAGGAGTATTGGTTGATAGCCTCAATTTCAATTATCCAACTGGGGTTATAAATATTGAAAATAATGTTTCTCTTGAATCGCCTTACCCTAATCCAGCAAGCGATATATGTACTGTCATATATTCTATTCAAAATTCATCAGCAGTAAAGATTGCCATTTATGACCTAAGCGGAAGAAAAGTGATGAATCTTATGGACAATACCAAGCAAACACCGGGTAGATATATTATTCCTGCAAATGTTAGTGCACTCACAAACGGAGTTTATGTATTCACTATCACTGCTGATGAAATACAATACACTCAAAAGATGGTAATAATTAAAAACAAATAATTATGAATAGACAACATTTATTAATTGAAAATCAAAATGGTAATTTATCATTATTACCATTAGTAGAATGGGGAAGACGAAACAACTTAGGCAACCATACCGAAACAATTGCGACAGAATTAATAAGAAGAGGATATACAAGAATTGAAAATTCGCAATTTGTTATTTATGTATCAACAACGATAGCGGAATAAACATCTGTATCTTAAGTTTTCTTAGGCATAGTATATTAAAAAACATATAATTACTAATTCAGATAGCCGAAAAAAACGCTTTAAATTCATATATTTGTTTAAAACGCTCAATTAATTGGTTTGAAAATTGTAACTTTGCCCACCCGAAAACCTTTGTAACATCACTAAGCAGTTATATAAATAAAGAAAAAGGGGCGCAAATTGCGCCCCTTTTCTTTTGTAATTCAGAACCTAAGCAACCCGTTTAACCCTTGTTTGCGTTATGCACTGTAACATTGAAAATACAGGCTTCATATCGTCAGGCTGAACCCCTATATATTGCATTGTTTGCATAGGATTAGGAATACCCGACTTGCTGCAATGCCCTAATACTTTTGCAATGGTAACAATATTAACCCCATTGCGAAACAAGTGAGTTGCGGCGGTACGCCTGAAACAATGGCTTCGTATTTTCTTGTCAATTTCTGCCATTTCCACCCATTTATCCAGTATATTATTGTGTTCTTTCCAGTCAAAAGAGCCTTTTATTACCTTGCCTTTTCTTTCGCCCTTTATACTGTTTACAAGGTCGGCGGATAGTATTATATCGTAAACCTTGTTGCCTGTCTTTTCTTGCACCAAAACAGGTATAGTGTAATGGTCGCCCTGTTTCTCTATCATATCCCAAGTCAATGCCAGTATATCGCTTATACGCTGCCCACCTGTATAATATTGCAGTTTGCTTATAACCTCTGTTTGATGGTCGGGGCAAGGGGTGTTAAACAGTATATTAGTTTCACTCTCGGTTAATGTTACACCGACTTTATAACAAGGTTGTATCTGAATACGCTTAATCCCTGAAAGGTCAATAGTTATAAGCCCCTGTTTTTTTGCCCGCCTTGTGTGCATCATATATTTTCGGAATAATTCGGCGGCATGGTTGCGCCCTTTTATATTTTTATGCAGGTAGGTTTGAAAATTCATACAAAAGGTGAAATCTATTTCGTCAAAATTCACTTTTACCCGACTTGTAAACGCCTTTAATTTCGTAAAGATTAGCAGCATTTTTTGTCTGCTTCTCTCATTCTGAATTAAAGAGGCTTCATATTCGCCCCACCCTATAAAGTCGTTGGGCTTGTTGGTGGGCTTTATATCTTGCCCTAACTCTTTTTTAGCCTCTATTAAGGCATCCATAGCCTTTTTATAAAATGGGTTAGTCATAACCGCCTTAACATCTTTTTTGTTAATTTTGGCAGGTGCTGTAAAAGACAGTTTTATGTTCTTTAAAATTTTACCCTTGTTTGTGTATCTCAACCTGAAAGATACTTCACCTGTATAGGCTGAAACATCATCAATCAGTTGTACGCTTGTTTTATCTGTTTTCATTGCTTATTGATTTTTTTAGTTATTTATTGCAGAGTTCGGCATAATAATTTGGCTTGACAAGGTTTTTTACACTCTGTATAACCTTGTACAAATACCCCTGTATAAATCAATAAGCGATAGATAGGCGTAAAGTATTTTAATACGCAAGAAGTCGGTAAAAGCCGCTTCAATAGCGAAACGCAAGAGACAATAAGATAAATTAAAGTACATTACACCAAAACCCTTAAAACTCCCTTTAGGGGTTTGGGATACTTTAACAATATTTTAACAACTCATTCGTCTGACAAGTATTACCTTTGCCTTAATACAAACTCTTAAAACAAAAACACAATGAAAAAACTAATCTTAGCTGCCGCAATACTGGGAATGACCAATTTCGCTTTTGCACAAGACAAAGCAGCTTCTAAAGACAGTAAAGATTCTAAGACCTGTACCAAATCATGTTCAGGAGATAAAAAATGCTGCAAAAAAGGCGGTACTTGCGATAAGGACGGCAAAAAAGCTGCTGCAACCACCACTACCACCACATCAGACAAGAAATAATTTATTTTGTTGGATTAAAATAAAAAAGTCCCGAACGGAAGTTTGGGACTTTTTTTTATGATTAAAATTTAGGGAAAGATTGCTTCGTGGAGCCTCGCAATGACGAGAACTACTTCTTTATCGCAAACCCAATCCCCTTACGGTGGCGGATTTCAAAGAAATCGAAATCGTTGATGTTTTTTTCTTTGAATTTATTCCAAACGCCTTGCAGGTTATAGCTTTCAGGCATAATATCATCAAAAAGAATTATGCCTCCTTTAGCGCAATGGGACACTACATTATCCAAATCTTTGGTTGCAATTTCCTCGGTATGGCCGCCATCCACTAAAATATAATCGAACTTTTTATCAGGGTTTTGCTTGAAGTATTCAGGCACTTTAATAGTAGAATCGCCGGAAATGAATTTTATTTTATCGGTCTTGATATTAAATGCTGCAAGGTTCTTACGGACTTTATCGGTAGATTTTTTTTCTACATAGTTTCCTATAAATTTGGTAAATCGTTCCGAAATATTGATGTTGCGCTTCTTGCCCATTAGTTTGGAAAGAAATGTAGCAAAAGGAGTTATACTCACATATTCCCTCCACATATCGAAGCTCAATACTTCTTCTATTTTATCATAATCTTCTTTGGAATAAACACAAAGCAACGCAATGAGTGAACCGCCTGCACGGGTTCCTATTTCCAGAATACGTTTGGGTCTGCGGGTAGCGCCAACCCACGATTCCACCATATTGCTTTCAAGAAAAATACCGTTTCTAGACAAGTTGGTTTCATTGGAAAGGTCTTGCCAATAGTAGTCGTTAGGGTCAAGCTGAGCTAGCTTTTTGCCATTGGAAAGCAACAAGTCCTTATATTTTAATATATCCTGAAAATCTTTTTCGTCCAGGTTGTGAAGTTTCTCCATCGAAGTATTGGTTTTTCAAAAGGCTGCCCGTCCGAACGATTCATCCGGGCGGACAAAGATAAGGGAATTTACCCTCTCCTCATAAGAGAGGGTAGGGTGAGGTCTTTTCCAATGCATGCAAGGGGGCTCAGTAAGTTATCTGGTCAATGTTTTTCATGTTATATTTACTAAACAGGGCCGTGATGTCTTTTACTTTATAATGCTTACGCTTATGGTTGCATACCAAATAGCATGCTTCGTTTACAATTTGTGAAATATTAGTTTTTATAAAATCATCCAACTGGTTCAGATTAGAAAGTTTTGTCAGTTTATTACTAAGCCTGACCACTAAACTATCTGTGCTTATATCCACAATAAATAATTTCGAACTATCAATCTTTGCAGTGGTTGTATTATTAGATTGCTGCCCAAAAGCAGTAATAGTAATCGAAAGGGATAGTATCAGAATTAATAATGTCTTCATTTTTATTGAATAGAAGTAATCAAAGATAAGAATTTGGGCGGGATTCACTTTTTCAGATAGATGACCTTAATAGGTTTTATCTTATTTGTATCACTTGAATATATTGTATCAGAAAAATTCATTGGAGCAACTCCAGAGCCATTCCCGTAGTTGAGTATTCTTACTTTTGTTCCATTAATAGTTATGGTATCAATTCTTGCCCATAACCCATCATCTTGTATATTCAATGTGTCGCTTTTGTTAGTCCATCGGTGAAAAAAATGGCCATCCGGAGAAAGAACTAACTCTCTCGTTCCGTATTTTACAACACTAATAACAGGAATGCTATCCATTTGCTTTTTAGAAATTTGCTGTCCAAAAACTGCAACAGTAAATGAAATAAATAATATCAAACTCAAAAACTTCTTCATACCTTTTCCCTCATCTTTTCATAAAACTTAATCAATCTCGGAATATGCTCTTTCAACGATAATACTTCCCTGTTTTTTATAACACTTGCAGCCTGTTCGGCGTATGAAGTGTTTCCAGTTAGTTTGCGCACATCTTTGAAATCATCTTTATGTGCAACTGATATTCCTAAGCCATAACGGGTAACTAACCAACTTTGGTACATAACATCTGCTGCCACTAATATGGGAATGCCTGCTTCGGCATAATTAAAGAGTTTGAGGGTGGTGGCATATTTTAGTTTTATATCGCTCTGGTTCGAAGAGGTTGAAAAGAAAGGCATCAACCCATAATGATATTGAGAAAGTTCCTCTGCCAATTTCGATTGTGAAACCGAAGGATGCAAATGCAAATAGGGATTTGTCTTTGCCATTTGGGCGTACTCTTCATAATCGGCTCCAATAGAGGAGGGGCTTGGATAAATATGCAAATGTACTTTTTGAGGTTGCAGGTATTCAATCAGCCAATGGAGCTGTGCAATACCGTAGTGGCTCTTATCGCGGTGGGAGCCATAAATACCACCCGCATACACCAAGTGAATTTCTCCTTCAGGGAATTTTTTAGGAGTGTTACAGAAATAATCGTTGTCGCTGTAAAGCGGAAAAAATATGCGTTTGCCGGGCTTTTTAACTTCCCACACTTTCATCGCCTCGCAAGCTTCAAGGCTATTTGCAATTATTCCATCTGCATCGTGAAAGCAGCCATCTTCATAAGGTAATTCATTTTGTAACCAGCGCATAGCAGGGTTTTTGCCATAGTAAATAACAAAAACATCCTGGTAATCGATAATGAAAGGAGTCTTTGGAGAGTATTTTTTACTTGCCTCTTTTGCAATAAACGGAAACTTGCTCTTAGGTGCGAATCCATGCACCATATAAGGATTCTTAAGAGATTTCATTATTCTTTTCAAGTGCCATTCGTTGCGGAAAAGAAATGTATGGTCAATATCCGGGTTGGAAAATTTTTCAACAAATCCTCTTTTATGGCAAACTAAAACGGTTGTGAAATCGCCACTCCGTTTAAACCATTTTGCAAGCCGTGGTATGCGTGGTGGTAAAGATTCCCCCACATAAATAATGGTCTTTTCCCCTTTAATAGTGTTGGTTCCGCCAACGGAAATATTCATATAAAATGCCAGCAAATCTCCCGCCGATGTGGCTTTTTCGTAGGCAAACCACTTGAGTTTATTGAGAAATATTTTCTGCGAGGAAAACGGCATCATTAACACTATTTAAGACAAAAATACATAATACATCAGCATTATATCGGTTTTAAGAGGGAACTTATTGTCATATTTGCATATTGTTAGCCACAAAGAATGGGGATTGTACAAAAGGAAAGTGTAAAACTTACGGTAGTTATTTATCTCGGCTCAGCGCTTGGATATTTAAACAAAGTGCTTCTCCTGACTAATTTTTTAACAGCAACCCAAGTGGGCTTAATAAATATTTTACCAAGTGTTGCGGTTTTGTATGCGCAGTTTGCAACACTAGGAATCCCAAGCATCAGCAACCGGTTTTTCCCTTTTTTCCATAATAAGGAAAAGCGACATCATGGTTTTTTCTTTTGGGGGAATGTTTTCGTTTTTGCCGGATTTCTGCTCTCTACTATATTATTCATTTTGTTTAAACCCGCTATTGCAGGGTGGTATGCAAAAAATTCTCCTATGATAGTAGACTACTACTATTACCTCATACTTTTAGCACTTGCATCAGTCTATTTTCAATTCTTCGAATCGTATTTGCGCTCGCTGCTTAAAACTGTAGTGCCGACTTTCCTGAATGAGGTATTTTCAAAAATATTGGTCACTATTTGCATCTCCCTATTTGCACTAAAGTGGATTGACTTCCATCAACTGATAATTATCTACATAGGATGTAATTTTCTGAATACGGCAATACTGTTGGTGTATATAATTTATCTCAAACAGTTTTTCTTCAAGCCTGAAAAAAGCAAGATGTACAACCGCTTGCTTAAGCCTATATTGCTTTACGGATCATTTACTATTCTCTCGGTGCTTGGTAGCGGTATACTTGTAAATATTGACAGCCTGATGATAGCCTCGAAACTTGATTTGGCACAGGCAGGAATTTATACAACTATCTTTTTAATTGCAACAGGGCTGACTGTGCCCTATCGTTCCATTCAAAAGATTACTTACCCGCTTGTAGGGCGGTTTTGGAAGAACCGTGATATGAAAGCTGTTTCAGATTTGTATGACAAAACAACACTTGTAATGATGATAATAGGAGGGGGGCTTATTCTGCTTTTATTTGGAAATATTGATTCCATTTTCAGGTTTATCCCTGCCGAATATTCGGTGGCGCGATACTCTTTCTATCTGCTTTGCATAGCTAAATATGTAGATATGGTTGCAGGCTTGAATGGCATTATCACCATCACTTCAAAAAAGTATAAATACGATCTGTATTTCATGTTGGTGCTTGTTATTCTAACCATCATTCTAAATCTTGTTTTCATACCTCTTTATGGCATTACTGGCGCTGCTCTTGCTGCAATGATAAGTTTGGTAGTTTATAATTTGCTGCGCCTTATTTTTGTTTGGGTGAATTTTAAAATGCAACCTTTTACATTAAATTGCTTTTGGATTTTATTAATTACGATTGGGACCTGGGGAATTGTTCACTTCATGCCATACCTGCACAACAAGTACATCAGCCTTTGTTTAAACTCTGCTGTAATTGGGATTTTATATTTTGGCAGCATTCTTCTTTTCAAGTTCTCGCCGGACATAAATAATATGGCTTACAAGTTCACCGGTTTGAAATTTTTGAAGATGGATAAAGAAAAATCGATGTTTGAATAGTGGGCTTTTCAAAGCCCCTTTAGGGGTTTGGGGCTAAGTTGTAATGCCTATTCAAAAGATGGGCTAATTGTGAACTTAAACACAAAATTATCTATTGGCTTGCTTAATGAATAAGGCCCGTAGCGGTAGTAGCCTCCAATTCCAATGCGGAAAATACTTGATTTTACAAGGTTATTAATTTCAATTCCTGATTCATAATAGCCTTTGGTCATAGTTTTGTAAGTTATGCCAAAGTGGCTTGCAGGGTAATCGAGCAAACCCCATCCTGCATGTGAAACAAGTTTCAACTCCGGCCTAAAATGATTGTGACGGTAAAGGACAGATTGAAAGTTATGGAAATAAAATATATCGACATATCGGCTTGATAAAAATTCGTTCAGCCGCATCGTCTCAAATGAATTATCCACCGCAATGGTATATTGTTCGTAAGAGCCTTTGCCATTATAAAGAAGCGTGTATGGCACATCCCCTTGTACATATCCTGCAAGCACTTCAAGTGATGAGTAGCCTGCTTGTGGGATATGAAAATCTTTGCTGATTTTCAGATCATACTTGGTGTATTTATATTCACCATCCAACAAATTGTTTAATCCTTGGGTAATATTTCCCCATATAATTGGGTACTTAGTTCCGAGTGAAATCATACCCAAGGGGCTTTTCAGGAAATTTTCTTTATACGCAAATCGGAATCCAACACCTACTTCTGTAAACCAATAATCGTTGCGGAAGAAAAAACCAGGATTACTTGACCGAAGGAACTCATATGAGTTAGTGGCAGTCCTCAACTGCTCATCTCCAAAGAAATTGAATTGAAAATACCGCAATGCATCAAAGGATAATGAAACCGTTCCTTTCTTCATCTTGTCCATGTTATTTATGAAATAATCATAATATGATTCCGTAGAGAGTAAGCTTTGGTTATTGTAGAAACTTACCGTGCCCACTCCTATAACATCATGCTGGTAGGCAAAGTCAAGTTTCACATGGTTATAGGGATTAAATACAAACCCCAAATCTCCACCATATTTAAAGGTTCCATCCCCCGTACCATAGGCACCATATCCACCAATTGAAACAAATTTCGAAACATCATCATTGGTATGTAATCCCGCCCCCAGCCTGAATTTCTCGTAACCATTATAATTCAGAATCTTGTTCAAATCTAAATTGAGCCAACCGATTTTCAACTCGCCTGAGGATAGTGCTTCAAACCATTTCAGCTTCCTGTCGAAGTGATTTGCCTTGCCAATACTATCAATTACATGGTAGGTTCTTTTCTCTTTTTTTGATAAGGTATCAATTCTGTATTTGTTCCAGAATTCTTCCGGTTTGTCAGAAGCATTTTTATCTATTTCAACTTCTACACGGCCGAATTCCCTTTTGCGTATGGCTGTATCCAACACTATATTCTTGATATAACTGCGCGAAACTACTTTGAGTTTGTTATGTTCATTATCCGGATCGGTTGAGTTATTCGACAAAACAATTGCAGTATCACTCACTCTGGAGTTATTATAATACCAGTCTGTATTCAACTGGACAGGGAACCATTGTCCTTTTATCTCCTTTGCCCCTTCTAAGGGGTTGGGGGATGGCGGTGGCGGAGGTACAAATTCATATTTCTGCTGAATTTTAATGCTCATGCTTTGGTCGTCCCTTATGGGTTGCGCAATCACATTCTGAAATGCATATCCGTTCGTGTTTATATAAACTACCCCTTTCATGGCATTAAAATTCTTACCTGATTTTGGGTTGAATGAAATCACAAATACACTGTCCTTTCCATTATACAAGGTATCTTCAATGATAAAATAGTATCGCTTAATTCCCCCGTCTGATATAGGGTTTAAATATTCGTTATCAAAAATGCTGATATTGTCAGGGTAAAAAGAAAACGACTGTAATTGCTGTGCCAGCAACGCAAATGGAGAATCCTTCAACCCGGAAGTACGTGAGGCTACTACCTTTTCGTAATTATGACCAGGATAAAGATATTTGCGCTCGCTTACAGATTCCATCAAAAATAAATATTGTTTTTTTAATATGCGTTTTACCGAATGATGGCGGCGGCGGTGCACTGTATCTTTTTGTGCAGACTGTTGCTTAACTGAATCCAATGAGTTTACCGTATCATTCGCCCCTTTCATATCTGCTGTACAGTATAGCTTATTATAGGAATCGTACATAAACGAATGTACTTTCTCCGGGTTGTTTTTATCTTTATTATTAATGGCAGTACGGATGATTCTTAGCGCAGGATTTATTCCGGGAAGAACCCTCACTTCCTTTAATTGGTGGCTTATTTCCTGTAGTTTAATAACCAGGTCCTTTATGTTATTGGAAGTATTAGTCAGGTGAAATATTGTATCCCTATAGCCCACATACGAGAAGTTGAGGGAAGTAATCTGAAAGGGGGCAGAAATTTTGAAATTGCCATCAATGTCGGCTGTGGCACCCAACTGGGGGTGGCCGGTAACAATCATATTTACAAAGGGCAAAGGTGCCCCAGTATTTTTATCAATTACCTTTCCTTCAATGGCAGACTCCTGCGAGTAGCCGTGAATAATTAAAAAAATGCTGAATAAAAACAGGACAATTTTTTTATGCTTCATACCTTTCAAGACCTATCAAAAGTAGTAAAGGATTGATTAGGTGCAAAAAAAAACTCCCCGGCTGAGCCGGAGAGTTTAATAATATTCAAATTAATGGGTTATTTCCCTGCCTTTTTAGGGGTAGCTTTAGCGTTTGCTTTTTGTTTTTCAGCCATTTTTTCTTTTTCGTAAGCAACCAATTGTTTTTGTTGATCTGCATTTAATATTGCATTCAATTTGGTGTTCATGGTTTTCATGCTTTCCTGATTAGCAGCCTTAAATTTATCTTTATCTGTGCCAAGTTTTTGCTTGTTCGCAATTCTTGCATTTACAAACTCGGTTACAATTGGTTTAGCCTTAGTTACCTGATCAGCAGAAAGCCCACAGGCTTTTGTAAGCCCGGTCATCATTTTTTCAGATTGTTGATCTGCTGTTGGTTGAGCAGTTTGCTGAACAGCTTGCTGAGCTTGCACAAAAAATAATGAGCAAAGGCAAATTCCGGCTGTAAGGAGTAGTTTTTTCATTTTTGGGTAATTTATAATTAGGTTTTTGTTTGTTATCTTTTACAAAGGTAAAAAAAAATTAATATCAGTATCTATTTTTCTTAAATACTCTGCATCCCAAGCAGAATCACGGGATTTTCCATTAATTGTTTAAATGTTTGCAGGAAGGCAGAGCCCGTTGCACCATCCACTGCACGGTGATCGCAGGACATGGTTACTTTCATAACGTGGCCCGGTATTACTTTATTGTCTTTAACTATAGGTTTTGCACTTATTCCGCCAATTGCAAGAATACATGCATCGGGTGGGTTTATTATTGCTGTAAATTCCTCTATTCCAAACATTCCCAGGTTGGATATAGTGAATGTATTTCCCTCCCAGTCGGCAGGTTGAAGCTTTTTGGTTTTTGCTTTTTGGGCATATTCTTTTGCTTCAGCAGAAATTTGTGATAAGGTTTTTGAATCAGCAAAACGAATTACCGGAACCAGCAATCCATCCTCCACAGCAACTGCCATACCAATGTGAATATGATTATTGTAACGGATAAAATCGCCTCTCCATGATGCATTTACCCTCGGGTTTTCCCTTAGCGATAAGGCAACCGCTTTTATTACTAAATCATTATAAGAAATCTTAACAGGAGCCGCTACCTGATTGATTGCTTCACGGGCTTTTATCATCTCATCCATTTCAATTTCCATGGTGAGGTAGAAGTGAGGAGCTGAAAATTTACTCTCTGCTAATCTGCGTGCAATAGTTTTGCGCATTTGTGTTACCGGTTCATCGCTGTAACTTTCTTCCATTACAACGGATGATGAATGGCCACCCTGGTAATTTTCAATATCACGTTTTATCACCCTTCCATAATCGCCTGTTCCTTTAACAAACGATACATTGATATTTTTATCGCCTGCCAATTTTTTGGCCAACGGAGAAATTTTAAAACGTCCGTCATTAGCTGTTTTTGGAGGAGCAGAAGTTACCTTTGGTGCTGGAGTTTGTGCTACTGGAGCAGCAACAGGAGCTTTGACAGGTTCTTCTTTTTTAGCTTCGGGTGCAGGAGTACTAGCGGCAGGAGCCTCTGCAGCAGGTGCAGCAGGTTTTTTACTTTCAGCTATTAAAGCTGAAACATCTTCACCTTTTTTACCAACAATTGCAAGTATAGAATCAACCGGAGCGGTTTTGCCTTTTTCTACTCCGATATAAAGTAACACCCCTTCCTGGAATGATTCAAATTCCATAGTGGCTTTATCGGTTTCAATATCAGCCAGCAGTTCTCCGCTCTTAACAGTATCTCCGATTTTTTTATGCCATTCAGCCACCACCCCTTCTGTCATGGTATCGCTTAGTTTGGGCATTTTAATAATTTCTGCCATAGTTTTTTAGTTATGAGTTATAAGTTATTAGTTATGACCGAAGTTTCTTTGCCATAAATTTCTTGAGATATTGCGTCAAAATAAATATGGAATAACTTATAACTCATAACTTATAACTAGTTGGTTTTAGTCCATTATATAAGGATAATCCTCTTGCATATATACATCTTTGTAAAGTTCCGATGCATCGGGATAGGGTGACTCTTCTGCAAACTTAACTGCATCATCAATCAAATCTTTAATTTTCTTTTCAGTTGCTTCAACCTCAGCATCAGTAATCCAATTGTGCTTCTTTAAAATCTCCAGGGTTTGGTTAATCGGATCTTCGCCTTTGTATTTTTCTACTTCTTCTTTGGTGCGGTAATTAGCAGGATCACTCATTGAGTGACCACGATAGCGGTAGGTTTTCATTTCAAGGAGGGTAGGGCCTTCTCCTTTTCTTGCTCTTTCAACTGCCGTTGAAATAGCTTCATGAACAGGCTCGCAATGCATACCGTCAACAGCAAACGAAGGCATGTCAAATGCCCTTCCTAATTCGTATAAATCTTTTACATTACTGGTTCTTTCAACAGAAGTACCCATAGCATATCCATTATTTTCAATGATGAATATAACAGGTAGTTTCCATGTCATAGCCATATTAAGGGCTTCGTGAAATGCACCCTGGCGCACTGCTCCGTCGCCCATCAAGCAGAGGGTAACATTATCGTTGCCCTTATATTTATCGGCAAAAGCAAGCCCGGCACCCAGCGGAATTTGTCCGCCTACAATACCATGCCCGCCAAAAAATTTATGCTTCACATCAAATATGTGCATTGAGCCACCTTTGCCTTTTGAGCAGCCTGTAGCCTTTGCAAAAAGTTCTGCCATCACATATTTCGGTTCGGTTCCTTTAGCTAATGGGATAGCATGGTCGCGGTAGGCTGTAATGATATTATCATCGGGGCGGATAGCACTTATGCAACCAGCCGCAACAGCTTCCTGTCCGCTATAGATATGGCAAAAGCCACGTATCTTTTGCTGCAGATACATTTGCTGCGAGCGCTCTTCGAACCTGCGCATCAGCAACATATCTTCATGCCACTTCAGATATTGCTCCTTCGGAAACTTAGTTGCTTCCTTTTTTTTCGTCGATACCTTTTCCATTTTCATGAGGGTTAACAGGTGCAAAAGTAAAAAACTGTTTAGACTTGTCGGAGCCCGACCGGCAATTATTTAACTATTTGAAGGTTTTAGGGCTCGCTATAGGTATATTTTATTGCCCCTTGTTATATATGAATATTGAGATGCCGAAACAAGTTCGGCATGACAGAATCTGTTTTTGATAAGGATGAGGGAAGGAGGGGGCGGCTTCGCCGCCCCCTCCTTCCCCTTTACTAAAAGCGGTATTGGTGTCATGCCGAACTTGTTTCGGCATCAATCAACTTCAGTAATATTTACAGTTGGGAAAAGGATAAGGCTCCCTAAGTAGAAGGCAATTAATATAGCAAACTACTATTTCTGAATTATCACCCCCGCAATGCTACGGGATTATAATTCAGTTTGATTTTCGTTTCCTGTTATTTCTGAATTATTAACTTCCCCTCACCAAGCAAACCACCCCGGGTATCAATTACCCGGTAAAAATAAATGCCGCTTGGCTGATTGCTTAAATCTATTTCTTCACTCTTAGCTCTTAGTTCTTCGCTCTTAACTCTCTGCCCCATTACATTATAAATCTCCGCCCTCGTTTTCTCCCCCGCATTATCTGCGGGATGACCAAGCGCAATGGTAAAAATACCGGAGTTGGGATTGGGGAAAACCTGAATTTTACTCTCCACTGAATTTATTTGATCTATTCCAGTTATACTACCACAAGGATTCCACCGAGCCACAAAAGGAGCAGAGCCGAGTCTACCTGTTAAACGTAGTGTATCTTTATAAAATGCTATTGAATCCATTTGATTCCCGCCCAAATAAACATATTTACCATTCGTAGAACAAACAACATTATTTTGGAAAGTGCCTCCTGTGCGAATTATAGAACCACAAAGTGCCTTACCTCCAGTGTCAAGTTTTAAAATTATGGCTGGGTCTAATGAATTATTCAAGTTCAGGGAATCGCCACAAAAACCTATCGCTGCAGTTTTTGTATAACCTGCAGAAGCAGAAAGAAAAAGTTGGTTATTGCTAATAGCCAAGGAATATCCTTGTGCCCCATAATTACATTCCGAACTTTCAGCCCACAAAAAATTCCCCATTGAATCATATTTAGTAAGGAAAGCCTCTGTTTTATAATATGAAGTTCTAAAAGTATCACTCCCAATTGTTGATTGTCCATTATACATACCAGTAACATATACATCCCCCTTTGTGTCACATATCACAGAGGCGCCATGAGTGTAATCGGTATCAGTTTTTGTATTTGATTGAATTGCCCATAATACATTCCCCGAAGGACTATATTTTGTAAGGAATAAATCTCCATATTTTGAATTGCTTTTCAATAATGTCGAACCAAAATAAACAGTATCACTAAAATAACCTGTAATATATGTATTACCAAAATGATCTACAGCAACTGAATTACTGTTTATTAGTCGCTGATTATGATTTGTAGCTTGTCGGGACCAAATCACGTTACCAAGAGTATCATATTTCACAAGAAAAATACTTGGCCCTGTTAATGTAGTTGTCGAACCAAAAGTTACAGAACCAAGAAAACTCCCAGTTGTATAAATATGTCCCGAGTCATCACAAGCCAGTGAAATTGCCCTACCACCAGAAGAAGATGAGGGAATAGTTGTTGATTGCTTAGCCCAAATAACATTCCCATTTGGTGTACTTCTCATTAAAAATATGTCTCCGTATACAGAAGAGTTATATAATGTATCAGCACCAAGAATTAATGTTCCAGTTTGAAAGTAACCACATACATAAGTATTATCTGAACCATCACATGCAATAGAATAAGCCGAAGCTCCACAATTTGGTGAAGGGGTTGTGGATTGGCTTGCCCATAATATATTCCCATTACTATCATATTTTGCAAGATACACACTTGGTAAGGATTCAGTCAAGGAAATACTCCCGAAGGATATTGTGTCTTCAAAGTCCCCTGTAAGGTAAACATTTCCTTTGCTGTCTGCACTTGCTCCATTATTGCCGTTACAACATTGGTATTTTGCTTCAGCACCCCACACCCAACTCTGCCCGTCACAAAGCGAACCCCAAAAAACCAAAATTGAAAAAACAATAACTATCCTTTTCATCCTTTAAATTTCATCTCAAAGGTAAAAAATAATGGTTTGCTAATAAAAATATGTGCGTGTTAATTGCCTCACATTTGCCACACAAAAAAATTATAGCGTACTTCTACTTTTATTTATAAAATGTGCGACATATAGTAACTAGCTGTATGTCAATTAATAAATCATAATTTATTTACTTTTAGCTATAACTGAAACATAAAAAACCGTGACATATTGTGACATATAAATTGCAGAAAAATCGAGATGTTTTTTACTTCTCGCCCCAAACCTCCCGAAATAAATTCGGGACATGCTCTAAAGGAGTTTTGAATGATTGCCAGTCGGGCTCCGACTATTGCTCTCCTCCGGGCTGTTTATATTCATCCTCAAGGCTGCCGGGGTGGTCCAGTTGCTGTTGCAATTGCTGGAAGTGCATCTTCAGTGAGTCTGTCTGGTGTTTGGTAGGCGTGTACTTGGCAATGTTCAGGCACTTGCCTTTGTGGTAAATAAGGGTATCTATCTTGCTGGTATTGTTTGCATAGTACAACCATTTCCCCTCCTTCAAATCGTGCAGGTACCTGCCTTTTATGGTAAGTCTGCCGTCGGGGTTATATTCATATAAGGTATCTTCCAGCATATTATTTACAAAAGTGCCTTCTTCCTTTATACCGCCCTCGTCAAAATATTGTGTATAGGGGCCTTCAGCCACGTTGTTATGCCAGTTCTTTACCTGCAAAGGGTTACCACTTGGGTAAAAGACCACCTGCTTGCCCTCTAACATGCCCATTTTAAACTGGTCTTTCAGTATTAACTGTTGGTTCTCGTTATAGAACTTCCAGATGCTATCTTTAACCTGGTTTATGTACTTACCCTCCGCCCAAAGCGCCCCGGTAGTGTAAAACAAGTGTGCATAGGCCGTTTCACCATCATCCGAAAACACCCTTAGGGCCTCAAGGCTATCGCCATTATCGTAATAGTTTTTGAAAACGCCCCTTGGTTTATCATCCCAAAAATGCCCGCGGTAGCGTATGCTTCCATCGTCGTACCTCTTTTCCCAAAGCCCTTGCCGCTTTCCATCGCTGCCTATTTTATTCAAAGCAGTTCCTGTATCTGCATATACATACACCGCATTCAGGCTATCCGCCTTAAACAAAGGCAGGCTGTCGGGTGGCAACGTTTGGGCAAATAGCTTCCCAGCCATCATTACCAGAATCGAAAATATGATTACGCTTCTTGTGTTCATTACTTACTAATAACTCATAATAATAGGTCCCTCCAAAAGATACATGATTTTAAACCCTTTTTTCATTCCTTGCCTATATAGTGCTGATGTTCAAACTAAAATAATACCAATCAATCTAACCCTTTTACTAACTGAATGCCCGCTTTAAGTGAGTCAACAGGTGCAAAACTATTAATTTTGATGACTATCTGTAACGGGTGCAAACATAAATTACCTAACTTTGTAAAGTTAAAAAGGCAAGCCTTCCACTGATATGAATTCATCTACTACTAAATATATTTTTGTTACCGGGGGCGTTACATCGTCGTTAGGTAAAGGTATCATCTCTGCTTCATTGGCCAAGTTATTACAGGCAAGAGGCTACTCCGTTACTATTCAAAAATTCGATCCATACATTAATATTGACCCCGGAACGCTCAATCCTTACGAGCACGGAGAATGTTATGTTACAGACGACGGGGCAGAAACCGATTTGGATCTTGGGCACTACGAACGCTTCCTTAATACACCTACCTCACAGGCTAATAACGTTACCACAGGACGCATTTATCAAAGTGTTATTGATAAGGAACGTAAAGGAGATTATTTAGGAAAGACCGTACAGGTTATCCCGCATATTACAGATGAAATAAAGAACCGCTTTCAGTTGCTTGGCAAATCGGGCAGATACCAGTTTGTTATTACTGAAATTGGCGGAACTGTTGGCGACATTGAATCGTTACCATATATAGAGGCAGTTCGCCAGATGAAATGGGAACACGGCAAAGACTGCCTGGTTGTGCATTTGACATTATTACCTTATTTACATACTACCGGCGAATTAAAAACCAAACCTACACAACACTCTGTGAAGATGTTGCTGGAGAATGGGGTTCAACCTGATGTGTTGGTTTGCCGCAGCATACAATCAATTGATGAAGATATTCGCCAGAAGATTGCTCGTTTCTGTAACGTAGCTCCCGATGCGGTTATTGAAGCCCTTGATGCAAAAAGTATTTATGATGTGCCCATGCTGATGGCTAAGGAAAACCTGGATAAAGTTGTTCTTGAAAAACTTGGTTTACCAACTGATACTGTTACTGACCTTAAGAGTTGGGAAGAATTTTTAGTACGCCTGCATCACCCGCACCAGAAGGTGAGAGTGGCACTTGTTGGAAAATATATTGAACTGAAGGACTCTTATAAATCCATTGCTGAATCGTTTGTACATGCCGGCGCTGCCAACGATGTACAGGTGGAAGTAGAATGGATTCACTCGGAAGATGTGAATGACGAAAGTGTAAGTGCGCTCTTTGAAGGAATACGTGGTATAGTAGTTGCTCCGGGTTTTGGTAAACGAGGTATCGAAGGTAAGATTGTTGCCATTCGGCATGCGCGCGAAAACAATATTCCATTCCTTGGAATCTGTTTAGGTATGCAATGCGCTGTAATTGAATTTGCGCGTAATGTTCTTGGCTTTAAAGATGCCCATAGCACAGAGGTGAACCCTGCAACATCACATCCTGTAATAGATTTACAGGAAGTTCAGAAAAAGATTACCCACCTTGGCGGGACCATGAGGCTTGGAGCTTATCCTTGTCTTATTAAAGAAGGAACCAAAGCTTGGGAAGTGTACGGACACAAAAAAGAAGTGAGTGAGCGCCACCGCCACCGCTACGAGTTCAATAACGAATATTTAAAAGACTTCGAAAAGGCAGGCTTAAAGGCTTCTGGAACACATCCGGAAGCTGGCCTTGTAGAAATAATGGAGTTAAAGACGCATCCTTGGTTTGTAGGTGTGCAGTTCCATCCGGAATACAAAAGTACGGTTGCCAATCCGCATCCATTCTTCATAGGCTTTGTGAAAGCCGCATTGCAATACCAGCCTCAGCACGAGGTTGCGCGGGTGCAGAAGGTGTAGTTTATCTCTTCTTTTCCTTCCATAATACCTTATAAAGACTCGCTCCCTTCGCCTTTCCAATAGGCAAATCCACTGATTCAGGTCATTTTTCGAGCCATTTCAAGATGATGTTTTCCTCCTGTAGGTTGGGCCTGAAAATGATGTTCATCAATATTTGAAAAAAAGTGGGATTTATGTAAACAAAATCGAATTCTCACCGTAGAAGATATACATACACACAAACTACTCACTTAAAATGAACCACCTAAAAACTCAAGACCATGAAAACACTCTTATTAACACTCACCGTATTCCTAAGCGGAATTGCTATTTCGAACGCGCAACAACAAACAACATCCGAGGCTACCTTGACTGACCAGCTCACCAAGCTTTGCGAACTATCTCCTGACCAAATAGCCCTGGTACAGCCCCTTGTAACAACTTTTGAACAAAAGAGGGACGAGACCTACAAAAAGTACCACAATAGTCCGGAAGAACTAAAGAAAGCGGTTAAACAAAACAAATGGGATTATGAAGTATCAATGATAGGAAAACTAACCCCTGAACAAATGGGATTACTAAAAGCCTTCGACCAACTAAATACTCCTTTGATGACCGGCAATTGCCAACCGAATTACGAGCCGATATACGTGGCACGTGCAAGATAACACACCCTTCCCCCCAACTCAAAGCTCCCGACAGATAATGCCGGGGGCTTTTTTTATTTCTCCCATATCGGTATCTCAGTCAGGGCTATGTAGGTCTGGTTTTGCTTATCCAGCTTAAAGCAAAAGTGTTTGATGCCATTGGTGAGTATCATTAACTGAACATCCATAACAAGGTTATACCGCACAGCCTGGTCAAAAACACCCTGCGTTATTTCAACATCAGTGCTTTTGCATTCTGCCATCAGCAAAGGTGCTCCGGTGCGGTCGCACACTATAATATCGGCTCGCTTGCTAAGTTTATTGTACTTGAATTCCTTTTCCACCTTCATAAGCCCTAGCGGGTAACCTTTATCTTTATTCAGGTAATGGATAAGGTGCTGCCTGACCCACTCCTCTGGCGTTAATGCCACATATTTCTTACGTGCAGCGTCAAAAATTTTCAATGCACCGCTTTCCTCCTGCAAACGCAGTTCGTAGCTCGGAAAATTAAGGGCAGGCAAACCTGTTGGTAAAAGTGTGGACATCTCGTTGAATAGATACAAAGGTATGTATAGTATAGAAAACTATATTTGAAGTCGGAATTTAATCAATGGACTACAAGGATATTATAAAAGATTTAGAGAAAAAACTGTTTCACCCGGTTTATTTCTTCTGTGGAGAAGAGCCCTTTTACATTGATATGCTTACAAATGCCATTGAAAAAAGCGTGCTGGATGAAACCGAACGTGAGTTCAACCAGTTTGTTTTTTATGGCCGCGATAATAACCTAGCCACCATACTAGATGCCGCTATTCGCTTCCCTATGATGTCGAACTACCAGGTTATTATTGTTAAAGAGGCCCAGGATTTGAAGGATTTGTTTCCGCGCAGCAACGAAAAAAGTAAAGGGAAAGATGATAAAGAGCCTCTCTTATTGTCTTACCTCAACAGCCCTCAGAAAACTACTGTATTGGTGTTTTGTTACAAGTACAAAACTGTGGATATGCGCACCACACTTGGGAAGAAGCTTGCTAAAAGCACCGTCTTCTATGAATCGAAAAAACTTTACGACAGCAAGATTCCGGCATGGATTGAAAGTTATTTAAAAGACAAAGGCCTAATAATAGGCCACAAAGCCCTTGCGTTGCTTACAGAATACCTTGGTAACGATTTGAGTAAAATATCGAATGAGCTGAACAAGCTAATGATAAACATTGCTCCTCCGCAAGAAATAACAGTGAATGATATTGAGCAAAACATCGGTATCAGCAAGGATTATAACGTATTTGAACTGCACAATGCCCTCGGCAGTAAGGACACGGCAAAAGCCATGCGCATCATAAATTATTTTGCATCGAACACCAAAGACAACCCATTTGTGGTTAGTATGGGCGCGCTTTACAGCTACTTCAGTAAGTTGCTAATTTATCATACGCTGAAGGACAAATCGCAAAATAACGTGGCAGCCGCTTTAGGTGTTTCTCCCTTTTTTGTGAAGGATTATATAGGAGCGGGCAAAGTCTATTCAATGGCATCCATACAAAAGGCAATACACATTCTTAAAGAATATGACCTTAAGTCAAAAGGGCTTGGCAACACCTCTATGGATGAGGGCGACCTCTACAAAGAACTAATCCTGAAACTTGTCTATTTAGATAAAGTGGCTTTGGTAGAAGAGGAAGAAGAGGTGGGGTGAGTACTTAAAAATCCATTTACGGTAAAAATAATTCATACTTCATTTAGTTAACAGAATGAAACTTCATTTACAGTTTGTTTTGCCCATTTTTCTTATTATATTTTTGGTCAATCCTTCTCTGAAAGCCCAGAATAAAATACAGGATACCTGCTTTTATTCTATTGAGTTTCCCCCTAATATTGATTTGCCAAGTACGCCTCATTTCGACACAACACTTATAAGAAATACTAATTGCAGTTTGCATATCATTCTTTGGTCGGATTGTGGCACGGAAGCAAAGTATGCACTCTTCAAGGGAGATTCAATAAATTTTAACAGCCATCATACTCCAATTAGATCAAGCCATGTATTTCATGGCCAAGAAGGTAAAATGGATATAACTAAACTTTCTGCTGGCTCATACACTGTTTGGCTAGTTGGAGATTGCAACGGCGGCTTTTTTACGATTCATATAAAATGAAGTTCTCTTTATCGTTTTCTTTTAGGATAGAAAAGATTCCTCACAACGTTCGGAATGACAATATGTTTTAACCTTTATGATGGGTTGTTGGGGGGGGGGGGGG
>CAIUPO010000124.1 GCA_903901055.1 uncultured Bacteroidota bacterium | reverse complement strand
TAACCACGGAATATTAAAGTATGATGATGACAATGACCAATCAGATGAATCTTGTAATAACCAATTTGCAGGAACTTGGCAGAGCTATAAATCGCAAACCAAAGAAACGTGCAACTGGGGGGATTACAGAATACCTTTTTCAGGGGAATTTAATTGGGGTGCTGGGGAATTTACTCCTAATACCAAATACTTAAAATATGGTTGGGAATCCCATAAATCTAATTTTGAAAACGATTACGAAGTTAAAAAAGCATTGAAAGATGCCAAGAAATGGTGGAAGTGAGTTTAGCTTTAACTTGACCTACCTTATCAACTGCACAAACCCATCTTTTTTATAGGTATTCCCTTTGCAGGTTGAAGTAATCAGGTAATAATAAACCCCATCGGCTGCTTCTGAGCCACCTTCGGTTAGCCCATTCCAATATACTGTAGGGTCTGTGGTCTTAAACATTTCTTTTCCCCAACGGTCATAAATAATAATGGAATAAGTATCCATATTTTCAGCCTTAATAGTCAGTTGGTCGTTGCGTTTATCATTATTCGGAGTGAATACATTAGGCACCGTAAAATCTGCGCATTGTATGTCAACAATAATAGTCACTATTCTTTCCGTAGTACATCCATTTGCATCGGTTCCGGTAACGGTATAGGTAGTTGTAACACTCGGAGTGGCAATAACCGTCTGACAGGTATCACAATTTAAACTGGTGGATGGAGACCAAACATAGCGCACAGCGCTGTCCGCGGTAATCGGAGTTGAAGCACCCTGGAAAATGGTTTTACTACAGCAAGCATATAATGCCGGGGGTTGTGTTGTAATAGTTGCTATGCTAATACCCTTGCAACCATTAGCATCTGTTACTGTCAAGGTATATGTTCCGGCACTCAAGCCACTTATGGTAGCTGTTGTTTCCCCTCCGGGTGACCATAAATAGGTAAACGATCCTGTTCCTCCGCTTGCTTTAGCTGTTGCACTGCCGGCAGTGTCTTCCTTGCTACACCCAGTATTTGTGATGGATGGTATACTACACTTCAATAAAGCAGGTTGCGTAATTGTAACAGAAGCCGTAGATGCACAACCATTGGCATCGTTTACAGCAACGGTGTAAGTCCCTGCACTGAGATTGCTTGCAGATGCATTGCTTCCACCACCCGATGACCAATTATAGGTATATGGTGTTACTCCTCCACTTGCAGTTGCTGTTGCGCTGCCTGTAGCACCTCCATTACAATTGACATTTGTACTGGAAGGAATACTGCAATTAATCTGTGCGGCTTGTGTTATGGTAACACTTGCTGTAGATGTACATCCGTTATTTCCAGTAACAGTTATAGTGTATGTTCCCGCACTCAGGTTACTGATAGCAGCCGTGGTTTGTCCACCAGGAGCCCAACTATATGTATAGGGAGATAAGCCTCCGCTGGCGCTTGCATTTGCACTACCAGTATTCCCGCCGAAGCAAAGCACATTAGTACTGGCAGGGATAGTTGTAGTTAATATAGGTGATTGTTTAAGTGTAATCGTATCTGTGGTAATACACCCATTGGCATCTTGCACAATTGCTGTATATGTTCCGGCACTTAAATTGCTGATAGTTGCGGTTGTGCCGCTGCCGGGAGCCCAGCTATAGGTGTAAGGGCCTGTTCCTCCGGAAACATTTACTGTTGCAGTACCTGTAGCAGCACCATTACAAAGTATGGCTGTTGATGTTGGAATAGTTGCAATTAATGCATTTGCAGGTTGTGTTATGGTAGCAGTGGCAGAAGTGGTGCATCCATTGGCATCTTTCACTGTTAAGGTATATGTTCCGGCACTCAGATTACTTATGGCAGATGTTGTACCTCCACCCGGAGCCCAGCTATAGGTATACGTTCCCGTTCCTCCGGTTGCATTTGCACTAGCACTGCCTGCACTAACTCCGTTACATAAATTTCCGGTTATGGTAGGAATTGTAGCATTCAGGGCAAGGGCAGGCTGAGTGATGGTTACCGTATTTATTGTATTACATCCATTGGAACCTGTTACCGTAACTGTATATGTTCCGGCACTTAAGTTGCTTGCGGTTGCAGTTGTTTGTCCACCGGGCGACCAATTATAGGTATATGGACCTACACCTCCGCTTACTGTCGCAGTGGCACTTCCGTTGTTAAAATTATAACATAAAACATCTGTTCCGGATGGAATAGAACTCAATGTAGGTGATTGAAAAATTGTAATAGTATCGGTTTTCAGGCAACCATTAGCATCTTTCACGGTAACGGAATATGATCCGGCACTCAGGTTACGTATGGTTGCTGTGGTTCCCCCTCCCGGTGCCCAATTATAGTTATAGGGACCTGTTCCCCCGGTAACAATGGCATAAGCACCTCCCGTATTTGAATTACTGCATAATAGATTCGAATCCCGTGGAATTGTAATATTTAATTTGGCTGATGGCTGGGTTACTATAACTGTATCAGGTATTATACAACCGTTCCCATCGGAAACTGAGCAAATGTAAACTCCTGCCGGAACACCTGTAATAGAACTGGTTGTTGCACCCTGAGACCAGCTATAGGTATAAGGTGCTAATCCAGTCAATATATTAACAGTGGCAATACCTGTTGAATCGCCGTAACATAAAACATTACTAGACGATGAGGACAGGGTTAAAAGAGGAGATATGTCCACGGATATATCGTCCAGGAAGTTGCCGATTGTAGCTCCGCCAACGGAATATATTGAATTAAAACGAAGACTATAATAGTTTCCTAAACTTGTAGGGATGGTGTAATTAACGGTATAATAACCCCATGCAGCAGTACCATCTGCATATTTACCCAGGGTAACGTAAGGGCCTCCAACCGGTCCGATTGATACACTCATGGTATCCACACCTGCCCTGCCGCGATGCGCAAATCCGATATTTACATTTGTACTGGGCGCAATTAAAAAATTCTGAAACAACGTTCCAACTGCATTGGCATTCAATTCCACAAACTGGCTCCCATGATAAGCAGGAACACTATGAAAACCTGTCCACCATACTTCAATAATACTGTCTGGCTCCGTAGTTTGCCAGCACTGAAAAAGAGTATCCGGAATATCCTGCCAGTGGCCAAATGATGGATTTTCAAAATCACCATTGCATAAGAAATGGCAGTTTTGAGCATTGGTCTTTATTAAGGAAGACGAGAAAATAATAAGAATAAGTAGTATTTTTTTCATTTATTTATACTTTTTATCTTTAATATTTTGGCATTTCAAAAGTAATATAAAATATGGTTTATATCTTTGTAATTTAACTTTTCACTTATGATTAAACTAATTTCAACTTATTTTATTGCATTAATTGCTTTTTTCGCTATTGATATGGTATGGCTTGGGGTAATCTCGAAAAACTATTACAAGGAGAAGCTTGGCTTCATTCTATCCCCAAATCCGAATTGGGCGGCGGCTATTGTATTCTACTTAATTTATATCGGAGGAATTATGTTTTTCGCCATTAATCCCTCTTTAAAAGATATGGATTGGAAAGTTGCATTACTTAATGGAGCGGTTCTTGGTGCAATTTGTTACGCCACTTACGACCTCACCAATATGGCAACTATTGCCAACTGGCCAATTGAAATTGTAATCATTGATATTATTTGGGGAATGGTACTGACCGGTTCGGTTTCAGTAATTACCTATTTTGCGGTGACTAAAATATTCTAATGCGTAAAGCTACTGCTCTGAGGCGTCTTCTTTAGTCTGAATGAAAAGGTAGTTCCAACCCCTTCGGTACTCATCACCTCTATAGTTTGGTGGTGTGCTTCCAGAATATGTTTTACGATAGATAAGCCTAATCCTGTTCCACCTTGTTCGCGCGAACGTCCTTTATCCACACGGTAAAACCTTTCGAATAAACGTGGCAAATGTTCTTTGGCAATACCAATGCCATTATCGGCAACTTCTATATAAACAAAATCGGGGCTGTTTTTTAGGCGGATAACCGTTTTCCCGTCTTGTTTTCCATATTTTATGGAGTTCACAACTAAGTTTACAAACACTTGCCTGATGCGGAAACGGTCTCCTATAACCCCCGCTTTCTCCATTATATTTTCGAGTACTAGTGATATGTTCTTTTGTTCGGCATCAATGGCTTCTGATTCCAGCACTTCCTGGCATAACTCAACTATATCAAACGGCTCAAGGTCTGAACTAACTGTTTTTGATTCAAGCTGAGAAATAGTATCTAAATCTTCCAAAATATGTATAAGCCTATCTGCGCTTTTTTCAGCCCGTTCAAGATAATGCTTGCGCATTTCAGGGTCTTCAATATGGTTATCAGCCAATGTTGAAACATAGCCTTGTATATGGAAAAGAGGCGTTTTCATTTCATGTGATACGTTATCTAAAAACTCACGACGGTGGCGTTCCAATTTTTCAATTTTTTCCAATTCTTCTTTCCTTTCGCGTATAAGTGTTTTTATTCTTTGCTCAATTACATTTAATGAAGTATTCTCAGCTTCCTCCGGTTTTTTGGCAATAAGCCGATGGATGGAACGAAGCCTGCGTCCGACAAATAAATAGTAAACAATATAAATAGATAAAGCACAGACAACAAATCGTGTTGCTGCAACAATTGGTGTAATTGGAAGTTGAAATACCGTTGTATTCAGCACATAAATAATGCCTGTAATAAGCAGTGTACTAACGAATGCAATAATGAACGATTCCTTTTTCAAGCCGGTAGATAATTTGTAAAACTATATCTAATAAAGCTCAATAAAACGCAAAGAAGAACAACTTTATAAACTATGGAATCTTTATAAACTCCGGCATTAAAACTCGAATTTATACCCAATACCCTTCAGGGTTTTGATAACTTCATCGCCCAATTTCTGGCGTAGTTTGCGTATATGTACATCTATGGTACGGTCGCCAACCACTACATCTTCGCCCCATATTTTGTGTAAAATATCTTCACGGGTAAAAACTTTTCCGGGTTTGGAAGCAAGCAAATACAATAGCTCGAATTCCTTTTTAGGAAGGGACATTTCCTTGTTATCGACTTTTACAGAATAATTTTCTTTGTTAATCTTAATACCTCCGCCAACATCAAAAATTGCGGTATCGGTTTCCGATTGGAATCTTCTTCTCAACAATGCCTTTATACGACTTATTAAAACTCTTGGCTTAATTGGTTTAGAAACATAGTCATCGGCACCGGCATCCAATCCTGCAATTTGAGAATAGTCTTCCGTGCGGGCAGTGAGGAAAACAATTAGTGCATCTTTACCCTCCGGCAACGACCTTATTTCTTTACAAGCTTCAATGCCATCCATCTCAGGCATCATTACATCGAGCAAAATTAAATTAGGTGCAACTTTTTTTGCCATCTGAACCGCTTCCCTGCCTTCCGATGCAGTATAAACCTCGTATCCTTCTTTTTGAAGATTGAAGGATAGAAAATCGAGTACATCCGGTTCATCGTCAACTAAAAGTATTCTTAAATTATTCATTGATTCTATTTGAAAATTACATTGCGTTAACTGATTTCGATGCAAAATTATACTTAATAAATGTAATAATCTTTGACTTAACAATTAATTAATAGCTTAACGATTTCTTAACATTGGAGATACCAATATCAAACAGGCGGAGGCATTGAAGGATACGGGTAAATTTATACTCCGGAAACAGATTATTATAAAAAGGAATATGGAATTATACCTGAAACTCCGGAT
This sequence comes from uncultured Bacteroidota bacterium, assembly GCA_903901055.1. Taxonomy (GTDB): domain Bacteria; phylum Bacteroidota; class Bacteroidia; order JABEUT01; family JABEUT01; genus JABEUT01. Next base: position 27,792 of record CAIUPO010000124.1, on the reverse strand, counting down.
TAGTAAAATACAAATCGGTTATTAAATCCGAAAAAAATAATTTGCGAAATGGAACCCCATTCTTTCTTATGCTGAAATACTATAGTGCTTGCTCTTCTTTTCGCAATTTTCAATAAGGTTCATTAATTCATTTATTATTGTAACGCCCCTATCTCTTGCATACCATAGATGTAATTCCTTTTCAAATTCTTCTTTTGAGATCTTATCCTTGTTTGCTTTCCAATTCAGCATTATCTCATTCGCAGGCTTTGGGCGGGAACCCCAGGTGCATATAAATTCAAATGAGTGTTCATCAAGCGTTATTAATTTTGGAATAGCTCTGTTTCCCTCAAAAAGGTTTTGTAATAATTCAGGGCAGTTATCCCTCGAAATAATTTTAAGTTTAATGTTACCATTGCTTGCTTCAGCCATTTTGTTAATAACCGGTAATATCTGGGCACAATCTCCGCACCATGCATCACCTATCAATAACCAAAGCATTGGATTTTCTATTTCTTCTAATTTATGTTTTACTGTTTCCGGTAATTGAATTGTTTTATCCAAACGGTTCATGCGTTGAATGTTCAACTTGGTATATTCTACCTTTTCAGGAGTTTGCTCGTTTCCGGTAGTTTTACCTTCATAAAGCAACTTATCAACTACATTTCGGTATTCAATATAGGAATAGGCTTTGTTAAAGATTGATTCGATATTCATCCCTTTACAATATTTTTGTAAAGGTCGGCTCTCCTTATTGTTTTAATAATGATACTTCTCAGGCAGAATGCCTGATTAATATCACCAACCTATTTTAACTGAATCTTTTCTGCATATTATGTTTTCTGGTGCTTTGTTACAGAACTCATCACTTTTCTTAACATTTAGGTCATAAGTTAACAATTTGGTAACATTGGGGTTACTTCGGTTTAATGTTTAGATATGACTTTTGCATCGTCAAAAACAGGCAAACACAACAAACAATAAACAAAAAATGAAAACAAACAAATCTACGAAATTGGCGCTTGGTTTAGCTGTAGCTGCACTTGCTGCTAACGGACTGCACGCGCAAACAGCCCCTGCCACCACCGGTGGAAAACTTTGGGGTTATGCTTATGCCGACTATTCCTATATGTTGAATGCAGATTCAGCAGGAAGAGGCAACAATATCCTGTATAAGGGTTTAGGAGCTGCGTCAACCAAACAAACCAATCCAAATGCTTTTGATATCCGCAGAGCTTATTTAGGATATGACTATACTATAAATGACAAATTTTCTGCTACCGTATTATTGGCTTATGAAGGAGACCAAGATGTTAATGGAAACAAAACTGTTTTCTTAAAGAATGCTTACTTCACATGGAAGAACATTTTCAAGGGAAGCAATTTAATGTTAGGCCAACAACCAACCTGTTCTTTTGCTACCCCATACCAAACTGAAGCTTTATACGGATACCGTTCAATGGACAAAACCATTATGGATATGCGTAAGATAGATGGTTCAACAGATATGGCAATCGGACTCGGTGGTTCAATCTGGAAAGCAAAAGCTGATTCAGGTAAAATGGGAACTATGATTGGTTATATGGTACAAGTAGGTAACAACTCTGGCAACTCTCCAATACCAGGATTTGACCCAACAACAGGTAGTTTAAGCGGTGCATCAATCACTTCAACTTCAACCTCTACCACGACAGGTACAGTAGTGGCAATATCACCTTCAACAGGTAAAGATACTACACTCACTGTAACATCAAAAACCACTACTACTACTACTACTGCTGCTTCTCTTAATCCGTTTAACGGAACAACCGATAAGGCAAAAAAAATCAGAGCTAATTTGTATGTAAATGCACTGAATGGAGCTTTAACAGTAGGCGCTTATACAGATTATATCAACTATGGTAACTTCTATTATGGCACTGCAAAAGGATATAATTCAAATGTTATGACCGTTAAAGGTTATGTAAACTATAGTTCCAAATGGTTTGGCATTGGTTTTGAATATTTCATGCAATCAAAAGCAAATGCTGAATATTCTTATGATCCAAATTCTAAAGCTACACCAATTGTACATGATACAGGAAGTGCTACCCAATCAGGATGGTCAGTGTTTGCACGCGGAACTATTATGCCTGATAAGCTGAATGTTTTTGCTAGAGTTGATGGATTTAACCCAGACAATAACTACAGCAATACCAAAATGTTTACCAACACCTTTGTTCCAGCCAATACGTATACTGAAATGTTTATGTCATTCGGTTTTGATTGGACCCCAACTAAAGATAAAAAGGTACATATCGAGCCAAACCTTTGGTATGATGCTATCAGTTACCAAGGTGTAGCTGCTAAGAATTCTTCAGGTGTTTATGTAGGCGATGCTGGTTCAGGATCACTTAAATCAGCAAACTATATGATTGCCCGTTTAACAGTACATTATATCTTTAAATAAACTAAGTGTAGGACTATGAAGGGGTTAGGAGCAACAATGTTCTTAACCCTTTTATAGCTTAAAAATGAAAATTAACGCCTCTATAAAAACAAAAAAAATGAAAAACTCAATTTTAAAAACATTAACCCTTGCCGGAGTCCTTGTTATAGGACTATCGTCATGCGGCAACGGTGGAGATAAGTCTACCGATCAAAATGCAGCAAATGATGCTGACAAACAAATTTTAGGTGCAGGTTCCACTTTCGGTAACCCTATCTATACAAAAATGTTCAGCGAATATGGCAAAACCAGCGGTATTCAAACCAACTACCAATCTATTGGTTCAGGTGCAGGTGTAAAACAACTGATGAACAAATTGGTTGATTTCGGAGCTTCTGATGCTTTTTTAAGCAATAAAGAAGACAGCGCATGTTCAGCCAAAGTAGTAGAGTTCCCAACCTGCCTTGGTGCAGTTGTAATTTCTTATAATTTACCTGAGAATCCGGCATTGAAATTAACTCCAGAAGTTCTTTCCGATATTTTCCTGAAGAAAATTACCAAATGGAACGACAAGAAAATTGCTGAAGTAAACGAAGGTGTTAAACTTCCTGATATGGATATTACTGTAGTTCACCGTTCAGACGGAAGTGGCACTACCTATATCTTCACTGATTACCTTTCAAAAGTTAGCGATGATTTTAAATCAACTGTTGGAAAAGGCAAAGACGTAAAATGGCCTGAAGGCGAAATTGGAGAAAAAGGAAATGAAGGTTGTGCAGGTTTTATTAAGCAAACCTCCGGTGCAATTGGTTATATTGAGTTAACCTATGCCCTTCAAAATAACTTTACCAGCGCTTCATTAAAAAATGCAGCGGGTAACTTCGTTACGCCTACTTTGGAATCAGCAAGTTTATGTGCTAATGGCGACATTCCTGCCGATACCCGCATTAGCATCGTAAACTCGAATGTTGATCAGGCATACCCTATCAGCAGTTTTACATGGGTATTACTATACAAAGAACAGAACTATAACAACAGAAGCAAAGATAAAGCTACCAACCTTGTAAAGGAATTATGGTGGATGATTCACGAAGGTCAAGCGCAGGCGAAACCGTTGAATTATGCTCCTCTTCCTGCAAAGGCTGTTGCTGCTGCTGAAGGTGTTTTGAAGTCTGTTACCTACGGCGGGCAACCGATATTACAGTAATCAGAATTCAGTGGTCTGTTGTCAGTCATTTCTGACTACTGACCACTGTTAACTGACAACTGTTTAAAGAAATAATCTCACAAAAGCCCGCTAAAAAGTTCTTTTTCGTGTGAGGTTGTGTTTTGGTTAAAGGGGAGACTCAGGCGGGCACTCCCTTTTTTTACCTTTGTAAACTTAAAATGAGATAAGCTACTTGTCAGGATTATGAAGAATCGCTGGAGGATATTAGAAAATAAAATATTTGTTCGTTGGCTTAGTATTTCTGCAATACTTACTATGGTATTGCTTCTTATGTTCTTTCTTACGCTTTTAGTATCATCATGGCCTGCCATAAAAGCCAATGGTTTTAGCTTTTTATGGAGCAAAAACTGGGACCCGGTAAACAGCCATTTCGGCATGTTGCCATTTTTAATAGGCACCCTTATTACTTCTTTTTTAGCATTGCTCATTTCCGCTCCTTTTTCAATTGCTGCAGCTCTTTTTCTGGGTGAGTTTTATCCAAAAGGTGTTATCCCCAATATTTTCCGGAACGTAATTGATTTGCTTGCTGCTATCCCATCTGTAGTTTATGGGTTCTGGGGGCTATATACAATTGCCCCGTTGATAAGCCATCTTCAGCAAAAAATGCATTTGCAAGCATCTGGTTTAGGGATATTTACCGCATCCATTGTATTATCCATTATGCTAATTCCTTATTCTGTATCTCTTATCAGGCAAGTGATAAGTATGACCCCGACACCCCTTAAAGAAGCTGCTTATGCACTGGGAAGCACACGCCGGGAAGTAATAACTAAGGTTATTATCCCTTCAAATATATCAGGTATATCAGCCGGATTCTTACTTTCACTGGGCCGCGCACTTGGCGAAACTATGGCAGTAACCATTCTTATTGGTAACGCACCTGAATTACCGCACAGTATTTTTAGCCCATCCTATACAATGGCAAGTGTAATAGCCAATGAATTTACTGAGGCAGTAGATGAAATTCATACAGGAAGCTTGATTGAGATTGGCCTTTTACTTTTTGTAGTAACAACCATTATTAATCTGATAGGAAGATTAATTATTAAACGAGCCATAGCATGACCCCTTTCGATACTAGAGGACTTAAAAGAAGACGTTTCAAGGATAAGATTTTCACATCTATTGTTTGGGGGTTGACCTTCTCATGCTTGCTGGTTGTGTTTATTATTCTTTTCTACATATTTAAAAAAGGCATAGGAAGCATTAACTGGGCACTTTTTACACAAGGGCCAAAACCGGTTGGAGAACTGGGTGGAGGAATTTCAAATGCTATTGTTGGAAGCCTTATGGTGGTGGTAGTAGCTGCCTTATTTGCAATCCCAATGGGAGTTTCGGTTGGCATTTACCTGGCCGATAACAGAGGCAAAAAATGGGCAGAACGGGTAGCTATTGCGGTTGATGTATTGCAAGGAATTCCATCCATTGTAATAGGTATTGTAATTTATATCTGGATTGTAAAACCGGTTGGAAGTTTCTCCTCCTTATCCGGTAGTGTTGCCCTTGCCATTATGATGTTGCCTCCGATTATAAAAAATACAGAAGAAACATTAGTGCTTATTCCAAATACATTAAAAGAAGCCTCCCTAGGGTTAGGTGCCTCTTATTTTAAAACCACTATGAAGATACTTCTGCCAACAGGAATTGGTGGTATATTCGGCGGATGTATTATTGGCATAGCACGTATTACAGGCGAAGTTGCTCCGTTATTATTCACGGCTTTTGGTAACCCTGCCATGGTGAAAAGCATTTTTAAACCTGTGGATACTGTGCCTAAAGTAATTTTTGCTTATGCTTCAAGCCCTTATGATGATTGGAGAAGGATTGCCTGGGGTGGCTCCTTGATTTTAGTGGTATTTATTATTTTGTTAAACGCAATTATAAAACTATTTGAACGCAAATGGAAGGTGCAATTTTAAGAACAGAAAACCTAAAGGTATCCTTCGGCGATAATTTGGTGCTGAAGGGTATTAACATGGAGATTGCCGAGAAACAGGTAACTGCTTTCATGGGTCCGTCAGGTTGCGGAAAAACCACTATTCTGCGAGCCATAAACCGTTTACATGAACTAACACCTGAAGCTAAAGTAGAGGGAAAAATATTCCTTCATTCCGAAAATGTATATGAAATGGAAGCTATGACCGTAAGGCGTAGAGTGGGTATGGTATTCCAGCGCCCCAATCCATTTCCAACCATGAGTATTGCCGATAATGTAATTTCCGGATTCATACTGAATGGCATTAAGCTAAAAGGTCCCGAAAAACTGCAGATTGTAGAGGACGCATTAAGGAAGGTAGCATTATGGGATGAAGTGAAAGACCATTTGAAAAAGAAAGGGACATCACTCTCCGGTGGTCAGCAACAACGTTTGTGTTTAGCGAGAGCAGTTGCAATGAAACCTGAAGTTATTTTACTGGATGAACCAACCTCAGCACTTGATCCTCTTTCGACTGCAAAAATTGAAGATTTGTTGTATGAATTAAAAGGCAATTATACCCTCATTATAGTAACACACAATATGCAACAGGCTGCCCGTATCAGCGATAAAACAGCCTTTTTCTACCTTGGTGAGTTGCTGGAATACGACGATACTAAAAAAGTTTTTACAAATCCAAAAAATGAAAAAACACAGAACTATATTACAGGAAGATTTGGATGATCTGGGATAATTTTTTTGGTTTTTATAACTTTACGAACTTTATAACTTTATGAACTAACATGGAACACCTTCAAGCCGAAATGGATGCACTCAGAAACGAGATGCTGGAAATGTATAAACTGGTTTTATCGCAGGTTGAGCGGTCAAGGAATGCGTTGATTGAAAACGACCTTTCTGTTGTGAAAGAAATTGCATACAACGAAAAGCTTGTAAATGCAAAAGAACTGCAAATCGATAGCCGTTGCGAAACCATTCTGGCACTTTTCACGCCCGTCGCTGTCGATCTTCGGTTTATTCTTTCTGCCTTAAAAATTAATATCAACCTTGAACGTATTGGTGATATTGCTGATAACATTGCCCGTATGGTAGCCCATACCAAACCCGGTTTTGACAGACAGTTGTTGGAAAAAATCAACGCTAAAGAAGCTTTTTCAGTATCGTTAGATATGTATAAAAACCTGTTGCAGGCTTTTGAAAAAGAAGACACCCTGCTTGCCCGCGATATACTTATTAAAGATGAAGCAATAGATAATATTACCGATGAAGCAATAGCAATAGCAGAAGAATATACTAAGGGCAATCCCGACAGTATTACCCAGGCTATTCCGGTCATAAGCATTATGAAGATGGTAGAACGAATTGGCGACCATTTGAAGAATATTGCTGAAGAAATCATCTTTTATGCTGAAGCAAGGGTATTAAAGCACTCATCGCCTAAGCAATAGGCCTTTATTTAAGCCTAAAACAAGAATAGTAGAGGGAAATACCCTTAGTCAAAAACATTTTTTTACTTTTGCAGCCCCAAAAGAGGGAAAAGTTATAAAGTTAAAAGTATAAAGAAAGATGTTTTTGTACTTTTCACTTTAAACTTTCTACTTTATAACTTACCCGGAGAGGTGCCTGAGTGGCCGAAAGGAGCAGTTTGCTAAACTGTCGTACGCCCAAAAGTGTACCGGGGGTTCGAATCCCCCCCTCTCCGCCTTCGCCCGCCATAGCTTTAGCGACGGCGGGATTCGCCTGACGAGCTATTTACAGAAGTGCGGTTCGCAACATTTTCTATGAGCTTCGGCGGACAAAGTCCGCTATTGGATTTTCTCTATTTTTGTTTCCATATGCCTCAAATAGTTTACATATTAAAGTGTTCAGACAATTTGCATTATACTGGCTGCACTCAAGATTTAGAAGAAAGATTAATAAGGCATAGAAATGGACATGTCCCAGCTACTAAAGGTCGTTTACCAGTCGAATTGATACTTTCTATTTCCTTTGAGGATACTTACAAAACATTCACTTTTGAAAAATATTTGAAATCAGGTTCAGGTAGAGCTTTTATTAGCAAACATTTTATTTAATCTGAGTTTTTAAAAACATATACACCACTCCCCCCCCTACTACTTTAATGTGATTGGAACGAATTTGTTGTTCCCTTAGTTTTGTAAAAAATTAAATTTTACATCGCTATGCTCAACCACATTAAAAAATTGGGTGTTTTGTTGTTAGTTACAATCGCCACTTCACCCGGGTCTTCACAAGTTACCGATTCATATATTCAGGTTAGAACAGGAATTAGCAGTTTCGACCATTTACGCTCTGATGGCTTTTATTCTATCCGTCCGGATTTCCCTACAACAGAAAATTATGAATGCCTCGGAGCAGTTGTAGGAAGTGATTGGTCACTGCTTAGTTTTGTAGAGCGTGGACCGAATGCTCATTTTTTTATTGGCGACTTTTTTTCATTCCGTGCCGGAATGGGTAAGCAATTCAATCATGTTAATGGTAAAGGAAGTGTTGAAACAGGCAATATCTATCAGGGATATACAGGAATGTCTGGCCCTGCCGAAGATGTATCTTCTATGTGGTATGTAATTCACGTGTCCTTAGGCTTGCAAACAAGTTACCGTATTAGTGATGATTATAGCTTTGGGTTGCGTTACTATTACCGGGCCGAGGGAGATGTATTACGTGCCGTTACAACACAAGATGAAATTTGGGCTATGGGTATTTTCGGAAATGTTGGCAGATATAGTGGAAGATTGGATTGGAAATACAAACAGGGCTCTGTTGATAGCCAATTCATACATTACTTTTCATGTACATTCCGCAGAGGATTTGGAAAAGACAACCATGAATATTTTGGAATCACCCTTGATCATTTTTCCTCTTTCATTCCCGAAACAAACGATGTGAACCCCAATATAAATGTCAACAATTTCGGCTCAAATACTGAGCTTTCCTTCTCTTTCGGGTTTTCATTAAACTAACAATTATCATCACCAAATATAAAATCCGGCCGGTATGAAATTTAAATTAATCCTTCCTTTTATTACAGCAACTTTAAGCTTTGCAGCAAGTGCCCAAATAAAAAAAGAGCCGCTTGATACCAGCAGTTTTAAGTACACGGTAAAATGGCAGAATGAACAAATTATTGAAATTAAAACCGGAAAACCGCTGAAAGATTTCAGGTCGTTAGATTATAGATATGGTGAACGCTATACCCGTGGCTATATAGGAATCGGAGATTTGTCTCAACGAAGAGCATTTATTTATGATTTGAAAACAGGCGATAATGTAGAGTTACCCCAATATTATGATTTCACTTTCGGGCAGGGCGGTTTTTATTATGCTGCGTTTGGTTTGCCGGATCTTAAATATGTATTCTTCAGGGTTTGGCCGGGTAAAACAAAAAATCCATCTTACTTCGGAATAATGGATGTACGAACTTTTAAAACTGTTCTTCCACCTATTTACACACACGTTAATTATTCAGGATTCGGGCGATATTACACTGTATGTAAAGATGGCTTATATGCCTTGCTCGACTCCAATTTCCAAATATTGATTGATTATAAGTATGAAGATTTGGAACTGAGAAGAAAAGACTCAACATATACCCTTTATGCAGAAATAAAAGGCCAGCCTTTATTGCTTGATATAAAAGGGAACTTGATAAAAGAGTTGGTTTATCAGCAGAAAATTTCGAAAGATGATGGTAGCGGATTATACAGGGCAGAAAAATTTAACAAGTGGGGGTTTATTGATGCAAACGACAATTGGGTTATTCAGCCCCAGTTTAAAGATGAACATAATTTTGGCAAGGACGACAAAGCCCTCGTTTTACAAGACAATGGAAAAGCAATTGTAATTGACAAAAAAGGTAATAATGTTGGCAAACGGGAATACGATAATTTCGGTCATATTTTGAGGGAAAGCTATGGTATTTATGATGTGGATGATTATAGCCGCAGCGATGCTGAATATACCCCTATGAAGATTAATGGTAAGTGGGGTTATGTGGATATGGTTACCGGCAACATTACTATAGAGGCTAAATATGATTCGGCTTTTGCTTTTGATTATCATGACATGGCCCGAGTAAAAGTTGGTAAACTCTATGGGTTTATCGACAAAAAAGGAAATGTATTAATTGAACCTATTTATTATAGTGCGGAGGACTTTGATGCAATGGGGGTTTCCATGGTAACAAATAAAAAAGGGAGTGCGGGACTTATTAATCGCAAAGGCCTTTGCCCAATTGAAGGTGCAGGCACAAAAATGTGGTGGTATGAATCCATTGATGTGGATATAAGGAATGATACTGAATCGAAATTTTCCTTGCATAGCAGCGACAGCAGAGCGACTTATACCCAGACGTTAGACTTTAAAAGATAACCGGTTGCCCTTAATTCAGCTCTGCTGAATTACTTTTTGCCTTTAATGGTTGCCAAATAAGTTATTATCTGGTTAACTGTATTTGTGTCCTGAATAGGCGCACCATAATTCACAACCATCTTTTTCACAATTTTTTTCCATGCTGCTTTGGTTATGTTAGGTTGTATTTGAATGTAGCGAAGTGAATGGCAGGTAACACAATTTGCCTGCACTAGTTTTACTCCGTTTGAATCGGGTAATTGAACAGTTATCTCTGAAAGATCTTTCACCTGAATAGGAATAGTTTTCTTCCTTACACTATACCAAGAAAATATTACAAGTACGAAACAAATAAACACATAGAAATATATAAAATAGTTCCTTTTCATTCTTTATTCGGCTTTTAATGCCAATGATTCAATTCCGTTTTTCATAAATCCGCTCCGGTTCCATTGATGCCAGGGTTGAGTTTGCCCAGTTGAGTTTGTTGCTTTTAAGAAAAAACTAAACACCCCCCCTTGTACAGGTGTGAATTTATATCTCCACCTGCGCCATGAATAATTCCCTAATGACGCATCTAAAGCTGCCGGACTCCATGTTTTGCCGCTGTCCTGGCTAATTTCAACTTTCGTAATCCCATCTCCTCCATCAAAAGCCAAGCCTTGTATTTCATATTCCTTACCTATTCTTAAAGTACTGTCCGGTTCGGGAGAAACAAAAAGCGATGACACGTCAATTTTATTTATCGGAATCAATTGCTTTTTCAACGAATCAGGTTTTTCATTTCCATTTAATTCTCCCTTTGGTATTAAATAGGCTGTGTTCATCCAATAGCCTTTGAAGGTATCAGCGTAGCATTTTATCTCATTGAGCATTCCTATCCAATAGGTGCCGTACCAGCCCGGAACAACTAATTTCAACGGGTATCCGTTTAAGTAAGGTATAGGTTGGCCATTCATCTCATAAGCAATCATAACCTCTCCATCCATTGCATGGTCATACACCAATGACTTAACAAAGTCAGGGGTTGCAGGTAGCGGTGGTGAATCCATCCCGTTGAACGAAATATATTTTGAATCTGTTTTTACACCTGCCGAATCAAGAATATCTTTCAATCTTACCCCCGTCCATTTTGCATTGCCCATTCCACCATTGTCCCACTGAACCCCGGGAACGTGAGGAGTAAAAAAACCGCGCCCATTGCCGGCACATATACACAAAGCATTAACTGTGCAAGGCTTGAACTTAGTTCTTAAATCATTCAGGGAGAGTGTTAATTCCTTATCAACGTTACCCGTTATATTCAAGCGGAACTTCACCGAGTCAATCGAAGGCGGAAGATTTGCCAAGTGCCAGCGAACAAAAAATACATCGTTGGGAGTGAAATCTTCTAAGAAATATTTTAAAGGAGTTTCTGCATTTATTGGGCGATCAGTAAGTAAAAGCATAGGCCTTTTCCCGGGCAATTTTACCCATTCTGTCTTAGGAGGGCCAGCCGTATTGCCTTTATCAGTAGTGCTTCCGGGGTTTGTACAGGAAGAAAAAATAAAAAACAAGTAACTACTTGAAAACAAAAAAAGTTGTCGAATAAATTTCATTTACTATTTATTTTCTCCTGGGATTTGTGCTGTAAATATACTTTTTCCTTCGATATTAGATATTAAAAATAGCGCAGATACTTTGTTCTCGATTAATCAAACTTATCTTTACGACTTAAACCCAAGTGAAATAGCATGACTTTATCCGACATCGCCACTCTCCGCCTTCAAAGCCAGCAAATAGCAGGAACAAAACTCAAGTCACCTAAGGAAATAGTTGCATGGATGGGCGCAATGCAGGCACAGGATTATCACATGTCTAAATGGGCAATTGGCACAAGGCTTCCAAATTTCACAGACATAGAAATTGAAAAAGCAATTGACAAAGGCGAAATTATCCGCACCCATTTATTAAGGCCTACATGGCATCTTGTTTCGGCTGAAGATATTTACTGGATGCTTGAATTGACGGCTCCGCACGTTAAATCCTCAGTGAATTCATTTAATAAAATGCTTGAACTTACCGATTCAATATTTTCTAAAAGCAACCGGATTATTGAAAAAGCATTATCAGGTGGCAATCATTTAACCCGCGAGGAAATAATGGTTTTATTAGAGAAAGCAAAAATTTCTACTCATAGTTTTAGGTCAACACATTTAATGTTTCATGCTGAACTTAATGGAATTGTTTGCAATGGTGCGCGTAAAGGCAAAAACCACACCTATGCCTTGCTGGCTAAAAGAGTTCCTAAACAAAAGAAATTAAGCAGGGATGAAGCATTGGCAAAACTAGCTAAACGCTATTTTACTAGCCACTGTCCGGCAACTCTGAATGATTTCAGATGGTGGTCTGGCTTACCTGCCAAGGATGCAAGAAATGCCTTGGAAATGGTGAAAAAGGATTTCATTTCTGAAAAAATTGGAGAGGAAACATACTTGCTCACGAATAATTTTTCCATTCCAAAAAAGGAAAACGCTTCTGTTTATTTGTTGCCTGCTTTCGATGAGTTTCTTATCAGTTACAAAGACCGCAGCGCTTCTTTTCCATTTGGCAACCATAAAAAAGTTTTAACGAACAACGGAATCTTCCGCCCGGTAGTTGTTATTAACGGACATGTTACAGGCACATGGAAACGCATGGTTAAAAAAGATACCGTTTTAATCGAGACAGATTTATTTCAACCACATACTAAACCTACAAAAGCATTAATAAAGAATGCTGCTAATAAATTCGGAAAATTCCTGGACAAAAAGATAGCTTTAACCTGATTTCTATCAGCTTAAAACCTACAGATCATCATTCTTCACTTAGTGATAAATATTCAATTTTGAATATTGTATGAATACCAAGGCAGCGAATCGGCTTCGAATAATTTCCATCGTTCTATTGTTTTTTGTTGGAATTAATGCACTTGTCGCGGGGGCTTTATTCATTGTCGCCCCATCAGGAAAATTGTTAGGAGTAACTGCTGAACTTTTAAAACATTCACCATTTTCCAGCTTTCTAATTCCGGGTATAATTCTTTTTAGTGTAATTGGAATGGCTAGTATTTTTATTGCCATTTACACAATTAGGAAATTGCAATCATATCCTCATTTAATTTGGTTGCAAGGATGCATTCTAATTGGGTGGATTGGTATACAAATAATTCTTTTGCAACAATTAAACCCCATGCATTTTATAATCGGGGGTATAGGATTTTTACTCGTTCTTAGCGGGATACTCCTACCCAATAGGTAATTATTCAAACAATGTGTATATTTACATTTTAACTTTCCTATTATGAATACATCCAACAATACCATTCTAATTACCGGAGGCACTTCCGGAATTGGATTAGCTTTTGCAGAGGAGTTTCTGAAACTTGGAAACACTGTAATTATTTGCGGGCGCCGCGTTGAAAGGCTGAATGTTCTTAAAATAAAACACCCTAAATTAATAACCCTTGTCTGCGATATTGCAGACACAAAGCAACGGGAAGATTTATTCAACACCATTTTAAAAGATCACCCGGAAACAAATATCCTGATGAATAATGCCGGTATACAGCTCGCTACCGACCTTACCCAGCCCGCCAACCTTGACAGGGTTAGGGAAGAAATAGAAACTAACCTTGTTGCACCATTGCATTTGGGTTCCTTGTTTGCTAAACACCTGGCCTCAAAAAGCGAATCCTCTTTAATTAATATTTCTTCCGGATTAGCATTTGTGCCCATTTCTTTTATGCCTGTGTATTGCGCCACCAAGGCAGCAATTCACTCGTTAACCATGTCTCTTCGCCACCAGTTAAAAAATACTTCCGTAAAAGTATTTGAGATTATTCCCCCTTCTACCGATACTGAGTTGGGCCATCAGCGCAGAACAGATAAAACTCAAAGCCACGGCGGGATGCCTTTACACGAGTTTCTTGCCGAAGCTATGGACGCATTAAAGAATGATGTGCTAGAGGCTCCAATTGGGCAGTCGAAAGGATTGCGGGCAAAAAGAGAAGAAATGTTTCACCTAATGAATCACTGATGAACACCATAAAAAACACGATTGTTGAATTTGAAAGAGTACTGGATGAATCGGCAAAGAAATTACTAAAATATTCGGAAGACGAAGCCACAAAAAAAGCGGCTCCGGAAAAATGGAGCAAGAAAGAAATACTCGGACATTTAATTGATTCGGCTGCAAATAACCACCAGCGGTTTGTAAGAATGCAAATCGAAAATAACCTGAAATTACCTTCTTATGAACAGGAAAAATGGGTTTCCGTTCAACATTATAATACAGTCTCGTGGAACGAATTGATAAGGCTTTGGGAAGCTTATAACCTGCATTTGCTTCATATTCTCTGGCATATTGACAAGACTAAATTATTGAATACCGCCCAAATCGGCAATCTTGCCGAAATGACACTTGAATTTATAATTGAGGATTATGTAGGGCACTTGAAACACCATTTGAATCAGATAATTGTGAACGAATAAAAGCCCTTACATTTAGGCCACACAGTTTTATTTATATTTGCGACACGAAAAATAAATTTATCCATGAATTTCCAACTCTCCGAAGAACACCTGATGATACAAAAAGCAGCACGCGATTTTGCAAACGACGTGCTGAAACCGGGTGTAATTGAACGCGACGAACATCAAAAATTTCCGACAGAAGAAATAAAACAACTTGGGGAATTAGGCTTCCTTGGTATGATGGTAAGCCCTAAATACGGAGGTGGTGGCATGGATGCTATTTCTTATGTTCTTGCAATGGAAGAGATATCTAAAGTGGATGCTTCCGTTTCGGTGGCTATGTCGGTAAATAATTCGCTTGTTTGCTGGGGTCTGGAAGAGTTCGGAACCGAAGAACAAAAGCAAAAATATTTAGTGCCGCTTGCTAAAGGAGAAATTATTGGAGCATTTTGTTTGTCGGAACCTGAGGCCGGTTCAGATGCTACATCACAACATACAACCGCTATTCCAAAAGGCGATAAATATATTTTAAACGGAACCAAAAACTGGATTACCAATGGCAACAGTGCTTCGGTTTACCTTGTGATTGCGCAAAGTTATCCTGACAAAAAACATAAAGGCATCAATGCATTTATTGTTGAAAAAGGAATGCCGGGATTTATTATTGGCAAAAAAGAAAACAAACTTGGCATACGTGGTTCAGATACACATTCGCTCATGTTCCAGGATGTGGAAGTGCCTGCCGCAAACCGTATTGGCGAAGATGGATTCGGTTTCAAGTTTGCAATGAAAACACTAAGCGGAGGCCGCATCGGTATTGCATCCCAAGCATTGGGAATTGCTTCCGGTGCTTATGAATTGGCACTTGCATATTCCAAAGAACGGAAAGCATTTGGTAAACCTATTTGCGAGCATCAGGCAATACAATTTAAGTTGGCAGATATGGCAACACAAATTGATGCTGCCCGTTTACTTTGCTTGAAAGCTGCATGGATGAAGGACCGTCATTTAGATTATACACAAGCCGGCGCAATGGCAAAAGTATTTGCCTCGAAAGTAGCTATGGACACAACCGTTGAGGCAGTCCAAATTCACGGCGGATATGGCTATGTGAAAGAATACCACGTAGAGCGTTTAATGCGCGATGCCAAGATTACCCAGATTTACGAAGGCACTACGGAGGTTCAGAAGATTGTTATTTCCAGAGGGATTTTAGCGTAATTAAAAACTTTATTATTATTTGCTATAGCCTAAATCGGGACATCGATTTTTTACGCCTGAAAAAATGCATTTTTTACACTGTTAATATCGTAAAAACCCTCAAAAAATAACAGTGGAATAACAACGAAATAACAAGGCAATAACAAGCGAATAACAAGGGGATAACAACAAAATAACAAGGTTGATAGTTATTAATACCGATTGGTTGTGAATGCATTACGTAAATTTTCGTTGTTAATAACAACGAATAACAATAAATTACCGGGCGCAGAACTCCTAAAAATATTTGCAAAATGTTTTTCCCTTTATTTTTCATGATACAAAGATAACTTACAAAAAAGCTGTTTCTTAAAAAGTCATTGACCGCTCCGTTAATTAGTAATTAATAATTAGCAATGAGTAATTAAGTGGCAATTATTTTTTCAATAACTTTGATAACTTCATTTTCATATCATGAAAGTTAAATTGTTTGTTTTCGTCTGCCTGATTGCATTATGCTTTCCTGCATATTCACAGCAAAATGATACGGTGTGGAAAGCAACGCTGACGTATTGTATTAATAAAGAACAAACAGATAAATTCTTACCCCCACACGGAATTCAACAAGAATGCGCTTATGTTTATAATTTCGGCGAAATGAACCCATCGGGAAATCTGAAGGATGTAATAAGTTTATTGAAGGATTCTATCTCAAAAGGCAAGGTTTCAAATCCCGAAATAGATTTTCATTCTATTTTTATGTATCCTAGTGAAACAGTCGATGCGGAGGCAGCATTGTATGAAGTAATTGGTTTGAGTTCCTATGCGGAAAGAGGATTTATAGGAAACAACAAAATTATTTTTGATTCAAGCGCATTATACCGTGATATTATAACAGGTATTATGATGAACCGTGAGTGGATGTACAATATAAAAGAACGTAAACTTTCAGTTAAAACAACTGATGCCGTATTACTTGAAAATCCACCCGATAGAGTTTACACAAAAGGGTATGGCGCTTATGAATTTTGTAGTCGTTCGAATTTCGGCCTCGGGCTACAACAAGAAGTAACTCGCCCTGAAATTGTGTGGAGCAGAAATATGTCTTTACCGATTATATCGGATAAAAATAATAATGACGACAGTTTGTTTGTTTTCAAGCGTGTAGACAGGGATGATATTGTAAGATATTTCTATTACGGATTCTCTGATCCTAATTTCCATAAGAGCCTGGTATATTGCTGCTTCACAACTCCCGTGAAAACTACTTTTAACAGAACATTGGACGAATGGATGTGGGATGATGCCAAAAGCGGTGCTCATGATGTTTTTGCGCCGGATCCAAACGGAGGCATCGGCAAGAAACTTACCCATGAAGAAGTATTGGTTTATAAAACCAGATATGATACTGTTACAGATGGGGGTGGTGGCGAAAGTGGAAATGAAGAGGTTATAAAAGTGGAAACTACTACTGAGCAACTTAACGGGCTTGAAATACAAGAGGAAATTTCATTTAACAAAAAAATGTTCTGCTTTGAATCTAAAGTTAAGTATGTTGGACTATTGGTAATACCTTTGAATATGGGTACGGGAAGAGTTGATGCTAATGCGGCACCGGAATTATTGTATTGGATAAAATTCAATAATTAAAAAACCCTGATTTAACAAATCCAGAATTCCTACAGAATTAATTACTATAATTGCCAAAGGCAATTAAAAAACACAACATGAAAAAAACATTTCTTCTTATCGCACTTGCACTGGGTGTGATTTCAGTTCAGGCGCAAAACCTTGATGAATCGAAAGTTCCCGCTGATGCCAAAACAGCATTCAAAAAATCATATCCTTCTATAACAACGGTCAAATGGGAAAAAGAAGACGGCAACTTCGAAGCTCATTTTAAAGATGGCGCTGCCGTTGAAACGGCCGTTTATGATGCTACCGGAAAATTCCTTTCCTTAGAAAAAGTTATTGCATCTACCGGATTGCCTAAAGCAGCCACGGACTACCTCGCAAAAAATGTTAGCGGCAAACGCATACAGGAAGCAGCAGAAATAAAAAGCGCTGATGGAACCATTACTTACGAAGCTGAAGTTAATGAGGTAGATTATATTTTCGACGCTAAAGGAAATTACCTTAAACAAGAAGCAGACGAAGACTAATAAATCTTCTGCTTATTTTTTATCTCTATATACCATTGCGAGGAAGGAAGGATATACAATCAATAATAATGGTAGTCCTGTTACAAAGCCACCTATTACAGCAATAGCGAGCGGTCGATGCAATGTAGCACCAGTCCCTATTCCAAATGCAAGTGGAGATAGTGCAATGATGGCACAAAGCGCAGTCATTATTTTTGGCCTTAACCGTGTGGAAATAGCAAAAACCAGCGCTTCTTTAACTCCACTTTTCTCTCTGCTCTCCTCGAACTGCTGGAAGGTGAAAATTGCATTTTCACCAATGATTCCGACAATCATAATAAGCCCCGTATAGCTGCCAACATTGAGTGGTGTACCCGTCAGGAATAGAGCAACACAACTTCCGGAAACTCCTAAAACAGCAATTATTAATACAACAAAAGCCGCTTTAAAATCTTTGAATAAAAATAACATGATGCTAAAAACCAATAGGCATGAGGTTATTAATATCATCAGCAGTTCATGGAAGGATTGTTGCTGCTCCTTGTATGTACCGCCAAATGCATAATGATACCCTTGTGGTAAGGCTGCTTTTTTCATAACCTTTTGTACATCGTTCATTACACTGCCAAGGTCCCTGTTATTCAACCGGGCACTTATCATCACCATTGGCTGAAGATTCTCACGGTTGATTTCCGGCATACCTTCTGTCGGTGTAATTGTTGCAAGGTGTGTTATGGGTTGTAGCCTTCCATCAGGAAAGAAAATATAGCTCTTACTTAATTCATCTAAACTTTGAAAGTAGTTGGAAGAACCTTGCACAAGGCGGATATTGGTCATTTGCTGTTTTTCAAAAACTGTGCCCGCCAAAGAGCCATTCAATTGTGTGGCCAACTGAAATTGGAAATCATCCGGAGAAATATTGTACTGCTTTAACTTGGTTAAATCTGGTTGGATATCTATGTAAGGTCCTGCAATTTTTACTCCGTTAAATATATCTGCAATGCCCGGAACTTTTGCAATAGAGTCAGCTACTATTTTAGCAATTGCATTAAGTTGGTCGGGGTCATCGCCATATATTTTCACCTGTACAGGCTGCACTTCCCCAATTAAATCTCCTAAAATATCTTCTATCCGCTGACCAAATTCCGTATGAACCGGTTGACCTGACTCCAAAATTTTTATCCGTATATCATTAATAACTTCATTTGTTTTTTTCTTCCGGTCACTCTTCAGTTGAATCAAAAAATCACCCGCATTGGGCTCGGTTACAAAAAAGCCCATCTCAGCACCCGTGCGCCTTACAAAGGTTTTTACTTCAGGAACTGACCTGACTGCGTTTTCCACTTTTAGTAAAATACTGTCTGTTCTTTCAAACGAAGTTCCGGGCGGGGTGAAGTAATCCATAACAATTGTTCCCTCATCCATATCAGGAAGAAAGCCGGTTCTAATTGAAGGGATGATGAAAACGAAACTTCCCACCATAATTGCAACTATGATTAGACTTGCCCATGGATGATTCACAAAAAATAGCACCCACTTCTGTTGTTTGACTTTGTGTGATGTTTTGGTCGTTTTTATTGCTTTTGAAAAATAAGAATAGATGACAGGAAGTATTAGCCATGTTACAAAAAACGAACACACCAAAGCAATAAGCATGGTATAAGTAAGCACCTTGAAATAGGCTCCGGATATACCACTCAACAGAAATGCAAAGGGAACAAAAATTACAATTGTACTAAGTGAAGAGCCAATCATATATGGGAGTAATTTTTGGATTGCCTTATGCGAAGCATCCATTGAAGTTATTTCGGGAAACTCTTCTCGTATACGGTGAATTTGTTCCACAACTACAATTGCATCATCAATGATAAGCCCTATGGCTGCTGCAATTGCGCCCAATGTCATAATATTAAAAGTGTATCCGAATACATACATTACCATTAAAGTTAATGAGAGCGTAATAGGAATAGAAAGCAGCACCGCTATAGATGCCCTTAGCGAACGCAGAAAAATAACGACCATAATAATAGCGAGCAGCAAACCTATGAGCAGCGCCTCTTTCACACTTGACACTGCATCATTCACAAAAAGAGACTGATCGTAATAATTGGAAATATGTACATCGGAAGGAAGAATTTTTTGCAACTCTTTCATCTTCTCATCCATTCGTTTTGAAAAATCCACCAGGTTGGCATTCGGCTGCTGGAGCACATCAACAAGCAATGCCTGTTTTCCGTCGGAGGTCACACGTGTTAAAGCAAACTCTTCATGCACCTGAACTTTTCCAATCTCACCAAGCCGAACATATCCCGAACTATCTGAGTTCACAATGATGTTCTCCAGTTGAGGAACATTGTATACACTGGCATCGGTTATAGAAAGATACATCCTATTATAATCAGAAGAATATCCATTCGATTCTATGAAATCATTTTTCTGAATTGCATCGCGTACCATTGCAGGAGTAATTCCGAGGCTGCTCATTTTAGTGGCATTCAGGTTCACCCAATATTCCTTATTTTTTCCGCCCAATATCTCTACTCTTGAAACTCCTTCCACTTGCGAGAGAAAAGGCTTCACAGTATATTTTGCTGTCCAGTTGAGGTCAATAGGCGTTTTATCAGGGCTCGTTAAAACATAGCCCATAACGGTGGTAACAGTGTACATATTCATCTTCTCCACCTTTATATCCACATCGGAGGGAAGGGAATTCTTCACCTGGTTAATGCGAGATTCAATTTGTTGCTGACTGAGGTCTACATCAGCATCCCAGTTGAGATAAACATTTATTTCACATTCGCCGCGACTTGTTGTGCTTACTACTTTTTGCAAAAAGGGAACCTGCTTTATAGCTTCTTCCAAGGGACGAGTAACCGTAATCATCATTTTGTCGATTGGCTGTTCGCCGTTATCTACAATGATTTTTATTTTCGGGAAACTTACATTGGGAAGCAGCGCTGTCTTGGTGTTGCGTGAAATAAAGTATCCGCCCATCAACGAAAAAATCACTATAGCCAGTATAGGATTTTTAAATTTTATGAAAAAATGCTGCTTCATGTTTTTACTATCAGCTACTTAATCACTTTTATGCGTACTGTATCTGCCACTCCATAATTTCCTGTGACAAGTATCCTGTCCTGTTCTGTAAATACAGGGCTTTTAACCTCCACACTATCTTTTGTTTCAGCACCTTTCTCGATCGGGATTTTTATCGCAAGGGAATCATGCAGCACTTTCATTACCCAGAATTTTACTTGTGTTTCATTGCATAGTATGGCTGACTTAGGCAGTATTACTGCATCACTTTGGCTATTTGTAGGGATTCTAACATTAGCAATAAGCCCTGCCGGAAGATTGATTGTTGAAGAAGCACGCAATACATAACGTTCCATTTGCACTGCTTTATCCATCTCCGGAATTGTTGATGCAACGTGTGTTTCTATAATTGTTCCATCTGGTAGAATGACCGTATAACTTCCTCCATCTTTTATATACTTCCGCATTTCAAAAGGTACATCCAGCATAAATACAAGGCTTGAACTATTAGCTATTGTACATAATTCATCACCATCCTGAACATAGTCATCTAGTTGGCGGGAGGTGGTTTTCACTATACCTGATTCCGTTGCTTTCACCACAACAGTTCCGGCAATATGCAGTGATGTATCTTTAATAATATTCATTGCTGCCGCCTCTTTGCTTTGCATTGAAAATAAAATATCTCCTTTCTTTACTTCTTGTCCGGGAGTAACATTCATCTTCCGTATATATCCGCTGATTGGCGCACGCACAGACGCATTAAGCATGTAAGTTGTTGTAGCATTAAACATTTCATATTGCGAGATTGTGCCAATTCTCGGAGTGGTTACAGTCACTTCTATTCTGCTTTTAACTACAGGTAGAGTTATTGGTTCGTCATCGTCGTCAACATTATTACCTGCATGATTAGCGCATCCCGGAAGTATCGCCAGCACTGTGCACAATGCTAAGAAAAATTTCAGGAAAAATTTCTTCCTGCTATGTTTAATGATTCCAATAGTTAAATTCATTCTGCAATTGTTGTTGATTAATCATGGCCTGCGCGATATTATTTTTCACTTCCAATTCTTTTCGAATGCTTAATAGAAAATCGGTGACAGAAATATTACCGGCCTCTAATTGTACCTCATTTACTTTTTTCCATTTGTTCACTTGCTCTTCTTCTTTTCTTATTTGAATAATAAGTTTAGCCATATCTTCGATTTGCTTTGCCAGCATACCTGTGTGCGTATTGTAAGTCTGAACGAAAAAACCTTCGTAGTTTGAACGGATGTTGTCAGAAATTTTGAGTGAGCGGTGCTTTAAATCCCTTTTATGTCCGTCATAAATAGGGATAGAAAGATTGAGCCCTATGCTGTTTCCGAAACTGCGATAAATCAAATTGGGTTGAGAAGCTTCCATACCGGCATCGGCATACCAAGACAAGTGTGGGTTATACTGTGCATCCAATAATTGATTCTGAAAAACAAACTGCATGCTATCCACCTGAAATTTTTGAAAACCGTTTAGTTGTTTGTAATCATTCTGCCTGTATGCCTCTATTTTCGGTATGTTCAGCTCATAGGATGCTGTGTCTATTATTCCGCAAGTTTCATTTAAATCACTGAATGATTGTGAAAGTTGGAGGTTCAATTGTGCTATTTGTGTATGCTCCGATTGCTCTTCCACGAGTAATTCATAATAATCAGATACCTTATAAATACCTTTCTCCGTAAAGGCTTTCAGTACGGTCAACTCTCTAACTAAAAAGCTATCGCTTTGTAAAATAAAAACTCGTTGTTGTTGCAAAAGGCATACTGCAAGATATTTATCAGCAACATCTTTCCTCAATTGCAACTCCGTTTGCTTTGCTTGATTAGAAAGGGATTGGTGCGCTATATTACTTAATTTTCGGTTGGCATTTATTTCTTTTCGCGGCGCAATTTGTTGGGTTACGCTGACATAAGCTTCGTAGCTTCCTCCATTTGATATTGCGTCGTCATATCCGTAATTACCATACTTTGGTGCAGTTAATGCTTGTCCCGTAAAATTTACCTGAGGCTTATAGTTGGCGTTCGTGGAAGTACTATCAATTCTATTTTGTTCAATCTGTCCGTAGTAATCTTTAAGAACAGGCGAATTCTTCAAAGCAGCATTGGTATAATCATCCAACGTTTTCGCCTGTGCAGTGAGGCTTGAGTTACTTGATAGTAGAGTAGTTACAAGAAAAAATAAATAAACAAAAACTTGGGAACCTTTGAACATGGGATAGATTTCTAATTGCCTTCGGCAATTATAGTCTATGATTCTGTAGAAATTCTGGATTTCAGAATCCGATACTTACAGAATGTAAATTATCCACATATTTATAATCAATAGAATAGTTGTACACAATACATATTTCATTTACAATTGCAAGGCCTAAGCCAAGCGAATCAGAGGCAGGATCAGCCTTTCGGAATCGTTGAAATAATTGTTCAGGAGGTATGGTTAATGGTTTTCCCGAGTTTTGTATTACAAGTTCATCACCCTTCAACTTAACAATTAATTTACCTTTCTCCAGATTATGTTTGATGGCATTGCCAATTAAATTCGACACCAAAATATCCTCAAGTATAGGGTGGATATTGATAGTGAGAGGTTCCAGATTTACCTCGACAGAAATATTTTTGTGTGCTATCAATTCCTCAAAAAAGAGCAGTTTCGTTTTAATTATTTCATCCAGTTTTACCGGCTTTGCTTCCGCAAATTGGCTGTTCTCAATCTTGGCGAGTAATAGCAAAGCTTGATTAAGTTTTGCCAATCGAGCTGCTGATTCATATATAACTTGCACCTCCTGCATCTGTTCTGCAGTAAGGTTTTCTGACTGAATGAGTAATTCAAGTTTTGATTGAATGATACTCAAAGGGGTTTGCATTTCGTGGGAAGCATTCTCTGTAAACTCTTTCAGGTTGCGGTAATCTTTAGCAATTTTTTCTGTCATAGCTTTCAAAACCTCATTGAGCGTTTTAAATTCCTTTATGCTTGTTTTGTCAAATTCGACATGGCTCTCTTTTGTAAGATCAAAAGATTTTATTTTCCCTAATGTTTTGTAAAATGAACCCCAGAGTAATTTTGAAATGATGAAATTTGAAATGAGCAGTACAATAAGAAGGCAACTTCCTATTATAAGCATTGCTTCTATAATTCCCTTAGTCAGGTCATCTACCTCAAGTAAAGGCCGATAAATAATGCTTTTGTAAATTTTCATCTCTGAATTCACTCCAACAGCAAATTCTATAGTCTCATAAGGCTCCCATTCTTTTTCAGCCGGATTATAGAGCTTGGTGTGACCATAATTATTCTCTATTTCTGTTGCGGAAGAAACTTGTGTAAAAGATACTGAATCTCCTAAAAAAATTGAATTTTGTGGAAGAGCGTTTTTAACATGAATATAATTTATTACTTCTTGTTTTTCCTGTTCTAATCTTTCTGATGCATCAAATTTATTAATGGCATGAACCCGCTCATAAAAGACCTCTCCGCCCAACGAGAACACTATTAAAGTGATAGCAATAAAATAAATATTTGTCCTTGTCAGCAGTTTCATTTTTCAGCGAATTTATAGCCCATTCCATAGACGGTTTGAATGTAGTCTGCCCCACCTTTATCCATAATTTTCTTCCGCAGATTTTTTACATGCGAATAAATAAAATCAAGTGAGTCGGCAGCATTCATTTCCTCTCCCCACAAGTGTTCTGCTATTGATTCCTTTGTGACAACTCGACTAGGATTTGCTAGAAAAAACAACAACAGATCAAATTCTTTTTTGGTAAGCATTATCATTTCTCCTTTTACCACCAACGTCTTTTCTGCAATGTTTACTTTAAAATCTTTGTATTTGATTTCTTCGCTGCCATTAAAGAATTTCCTCCGTATTAATGACTTCAATCTTGCATTCAGTTCCGACAAATGGAAAGGTTTTGCCAGGTAATCATCGGCACCTAAATCAAGCCCTTTTATTTTATCATCCAATGAATTTTTTGCCGAGATAATTATCACTCCTGCTTTGGGGTTTTCCTTTTTCAATTCACGCAGAATTTCAAGCCCGCTCCCGCCCGGCAGCGTTATATCCAATAAAATGCAATCATACTTGTTGATGTGTATTTTTTCATTTCCCGAATTGAAATCTGCTGCGGTATCACAATCATATCCCTCCCCTTTCAGGTATGCAAGCATAGCATCTGAAAGTTGTTTTTCATCTTCTATAAGAAGGATTCTCATACTTCAAAAGTACGGAATTAGAATTTACTTACTGTATTTCTATTTCCACACGGCGGTTAGCCGCTCTTTGCTCTTCATTGATCGGCCTGGGATAAAGCAATTTCGTGTTTCCGTAACCAATACACTTTATTCGTTTCTTATCGATACCGTTAGATGAAAGATAGTTTTTGATTGAGTTGGCTCTTTTTTCTGATAGGACCTGATCATACTTCTCTCCACCGCTATTTTGCGGGTCGTTGGTATATCCTTTGATAATAATATTCACGTTCGGATTATTTCGTAAAAACTGAAGTACATAATCAAGCGCAGGCTTGGAATCCGGCAGAATATCCGGACTATCTCCTTTGAAATTAATGTCCTTCAATGTTATTTTTTGTGCCGCTTTAATGGGCTCTAATCTTACCCAAAACGTTGCAGAAGAAGTGTCACCACCTGAAGTGTAACTCGATTGGTAAGGCATGTGCCCGGGAGCATTAGCCCGTATTTTAATGGTTTTATATTTTCCCAGTATCATTGCATAAGCATCGGTATCCACTTTAATGGATGTTCCTGCATCTGCTCCATCCAAAATCAGCGTTGCCTTAATCGGATGGTTGGCACTATCCCTTACATGGATATAAAAATTGGAAGTTGAAAGCGGAACATTATGTGGCCGCTCAACAGGCCTTGCATCAATATGTGAATCAACGCTAGCTGGAGCTGGTATAGCAAAAAAAGGAATATTCAATGTAAATCCGCCTTTGTTGCTTTCGTAATTATCTACTACAATATAATACCACTCTCCTTTTTTAACTCTCACAACTGAACTGTTCGGAGAGTTGAACCCAGGCGCGACATACGCTTCTGTAGCCTTTGCGGAAAGCCCCGTTGCCCCTTTGCTATAAGCAGTTGGTTTTGCAAAATTGGTGCGTATAGGTTTTATTTTACGCTGTCTTTCTTTCACGCAAAAATCACCCCTGTCTGCTTTAAAAAGCATAAAGTCAAAATCGTCTGTGGGGGTTTCCGGAACCACCTGAAATGTGAGCACTGTATCAAAAGGAACAATAAATGAAAACCAAATTACTTTATGCGTTTTGCCGAAATACATGTTTTCATTACCCTTCACACATAAGGAAGAATCAGCCCAGCCCATTGGAGTAATGGGTCCATAGGATGCAGTGGTAACAGCTATTGCATCATCGCATGTTGCATGGTTTTGGGAATTGACGGATGTTACGCCCCAAAAAAATGCTGCTATGAAAAATAGCTTTTTCATTTTTAGAATTTAGAATTCTGCAATCACTGTCTCCCCTCCTACTACAACATCGTTGAGGTTCGATTTCACTTTTGCAGTTAATGGTAAAAAGATATCTACCCGTGAACCGAATTTAATGAATCCCATTTCAGCGCCCTGCTCAGCAAGGTCACCTTCTTTGCAATAATATTTTATACGGCGGGCAACTGCCCCGGCAATCTGGCGGAATAATACTTCTTCATTGTTATCAGTCTTAACTACAACTGTTGTCCGTTCATTATCGGTGGAGGATTTCGGATGCCATGCCACCAGGTATAATCCATGATGATATTTCACAAACTTAACAGTGCCTCCAACCGGAAAACGGTTAACATGCACATTCAATGGCGACATAAAAATGGAAACCTGTTTACGTTTATCCTGAAAATATTCCCCTTCAACAACTTCTTCAATTACTACCACTTTACCATCAGCCGGAGCAATAATATGATTCGGATTTTTGGGAGTATTCCGTTTAGGGTTGCGGAAAAACTGCACTATCAGCATCCAGAAGCCGAATGATAAAGCACCCAGTACATAATTCACCCATGCCGGCGGGCCGAAATAAAATACGACGGCATTCAATAATGCCAGTATTATAAAGAACCCCCCGATAAGTTTATATCCTTCCCTGTGAATCATAATGTATAATGTATTTTGCAAAGGTAAAACTTTCTGACCGAACCTTTCCTCAAGAACTTGGATTGTTTTATATTTGACCTATGAGCACTTACCATAACTACCTTGTAAACCTTCAATGGACAGGCAATTTAGGTGCGGGAACTGAGACTTACAGGGCTTATTCACGCGAACATATTATTATGGTAGATGGCAAACCGGATTTACTTGCATCATCGGATGTAGCTTTCCGTGGGCATCCTGAAAGGTATAACCCCGAAGAGATGCTTGTTGCTTCGGTTAGCTCATGCCACATGCTTTGGTATTTGCACTTGTGTGCGGTTAATAAAGTTGTGGTTATTGATTATACCGACAAAGCTACCGGCCAAATGATTGAAAACCCGGATGGAAGTGGAAGATTTGAGGAAATTTCCCTTTATCCTACCATTGTGGTTACTGAAAAAACGATGATTGATAAAGCTCTTGCATTACATCAAGAGGCAAATAAAATGTGCTTTATTGCCAACTCGGTTAATTTCCCCGTTAGGCACTTTCCGGTAATTAGCTGTTTAAAATAGTATTAGTTAACCCTGATTATTCATTTGAGCTAAACACTTTCTTCCTTTATTTATCCAACTTTGTAAAAAAATATTTTCTACTTTGTTAATACTATACCCGCACCTTTACCATGGCGTTTTCTTAGGGTTGAAATGATATAATATCCTTGTTGAAACATTATAACGCGTCAGTTTTTCTAATGCCCAGGTCATACTTGCAAGATTATAAGTTGGTTTTGCATACGGGTTATCCGTAACCCATTGGTATGCAGCACCGGCCCCCAGGC
>CAIUPO010000123.1 GCA_903901055.1 uncultured Bacteroidota bacterium | reverse complement strand
GTGGAGAATATCGGAGTCGAACCGATGACCTCTTGCATGCCATGCAAGCGCTCTAGCCAGCTGAGCTAATCCCCCAATCGGGCGGCAAAGATATAAAATTAGAGTACGTATTGGCTAGGGGATTATTTTAATTCCCGGTGAACGACCAGGAATACCCCAACACAACCATTGGTTCAAAAAACCAGAATTGCTGGCTGGCTTTCCCTCCTGTAGTAGTTGTATTAATATCGGGCATATTTATGAACCCTCCTTTGATCCGGCTTAGCAGGAAGAAATTTTTCCGGAAATAAAACTTAAGACCAATACTTGCAGAAGAACTATAACCTGCCAAATGGAACGTTTTTTTGCCATTCAAATCATGCCCCGAAGGATAACCTAAAACATCTGCACGTGTATCGGCCACTATCATACCTGCACCTATTGTGCCTTCAGCAGATAGAGACTGATGATGGCTTTTAGAAATCCAAATCTGCTCAACCCTTCCTATCTCGAAACTAAAATCATTCAGTCCGTCACAATGTTCATAATCCGAAACATACCCTTTAGGAAGGGAATCAATTATTGAAGGACCGCTATAGCCATTTGATTCGGTGTTTCCGGGCCCCTCACCCACCAATACTTCCTTGTTATTGTAGGTTCCAATATTCTTGCCGCCATTATTATCTTTTGTAATAACACCCGTAAGCAGCGTGGTTTGCTTATCTATCTGGTATTTCATGTGGTCATTTCCAAAGGAAATAAACGTCTTGTCGTTTATATAATAACCAAGGCGAACATCATATTGCGGAATGGTTATTGTAGTTGGGGTAGCATAATACAATGAGTATGGCACAGGCTTATCTTTGGCTGTAACATTATGGAGGGTAAAATTATATCCATCACCCCAAAAGTGAATATCGCAAGTAGTGTATATGGAGCGGTTATAGCCCCAATAGAAGAAAAAACTTCCTTTTCGTTTGAAAAGCTCGCGGGTTTCGAGGTTAGGTGTAACAGCGTTTCCGGAACGGAACAAAAATGACCTGTTACTATCTTTGCTTACTTGGGCGGCAAGGCTAAATGAAACAAAACAAAGCGTCAACATAGGTATCATTTTGTAATTCTTCATAATTATATTTTTTTGTTATTGTAGCACAAATATAATGGAATAAACAGATTGACCATCACTCCTTTTTAATAGGACAAGCTTTAGCCTGTTGAAATTAAACATTTTGAAATAAGAATACTATATATCCGGTAAGTTGCTACTTGTGTTGGTCTTTTATATACCGGACAGACATCCCAAAGCCTTTCTTGTAATATACACTTGTAGCAGTGGAATCAGCAGCACTAAGAAAAAACACCCATGCATTGTCATCCTCTGCTAATGATGAAGTCCAGAACATTCCGTATTTGCCCTGATATAAAAACTCACCCTTAAGGTTAAACCGGAATCCTGCAGGCAATATGCAGAAGCCAATTGAATCATTGCCATTACCATTTTTATCCCAACCATTTTTGCTTTTCATCACATGGCCTGCTGTTTGCTCACCTCCGTAAAAGTTAATTACACTGCTCCACTCCTCTTTTGTAGGGATATGATACCCCTTTGGTACAAGGCCCCGAATATCGTTTAGCGCATACCAGTTGTATAGCTTACCAAACTCAGGTCCGTTTGCAGGGTCATTCTTATAATAGCACCAGGCAGGTTTGCCATCAATAGCCGCTTTTATCCACGCCTCATTTGATTTTGCTTCAGGTATCGAGTCACCATTATTGAAAGTGGATACATTCAAATTCTTAAGAGACCAACGTTTAACATTATTCTGACCATAACAATGGTATACAAATAACACTAAAACTAACGGAAAGGCTTTTAGAATTTTCATCGGGGGTTTTGATTTAATTAATTTTCAAACTCAACAATAGTACACAATACTTCTTATCAGTACCCTGTTTCATATTGACATTTTATTCAATTCCCAATAAGTTCCAAATTCTCAGCTTTTTATTCTTCCCGCTAATCGCCATATTTATTACTTTTGGAATTAATGCATTTATTCAGTATGAAAAAAACAGCTCTTTCAGTTTTTTGTATCCTTATGACATGGGTTACTAATGCCCAGTCTGATTTCTCGGACCTTAATGTAGTTGCTCAAGCCCATAGAATAGTTGATACCCTTGCGTCGCCCTATATGTGCGGACGAGGTTATGTAGATAATGGAAACCTGAAAGCAGCTACTTATCTTAATAACAAGTTTAAAAAACTGGGATTGATACCTTTCGGAAAATCTTATGAGCAGAAGTTTGAATACCCGGTAAATACATACCCTACCGCCTACTCCGTAAAGATAAATGACGAGCTAGCCAAGCCAGGAGCTGATTATATTGTGATACCCTCTACACCCACCACCAATGGTACATTTTCGGTAGTACGATTCGATAGGAGCATTTTGTCAGACACCATGAAAGTGAAAGAGTTCTTTACCCATGATTACACCAATTCCTTTGTGATGATAGATGATTCAGGGGCTACCGAAAAAAAGGAAAAGGAAATTTGGGAGAGCCTGAAATCAAACCCGTTTAAAGCAAAAGGGATTATTTATTTATGCGACAAACTAACCGAGGAAACATCTGAAACCGTTGCCGATTATGCCACCCTGAATGCCTTGCGCAATAGCCCTTTCAGATATGCTACAAGCATTTCTATCGATATTAAAAATAAACTTATAGCTTCATTCCCGACCCAAAACCTTATTGGATATATCAAGGGCAAGGTTCAGCCTGATTCGTTTATTGTATTCACAGCCCACTATGACCACCTTGGCAAAATGGGCAGCATTTATTTCCCCGGCGCTAATGACAATGCCAGTGGCATTGCTATGCTGCTGAGCCTTGCCAGATACTATGCGGAACACTCTGACAGCCTGCGCTACTCGGTAGCATTTATGGCATTCAGCGGGGAGGAGATTGCACTGCTCGGTTCAAAATATTATACCGAACATCCGCCTTTTCCGCTTTCAAAAATCCGGTTCCTTATCAATATGGATATTATGGGGACGGGCGATGAAGGCATTACGGTTGTCAACGGGACCATATATGACGGGGCTTTTAAAGACCTTGTAAAAATTAACGACTCGCAGCATTTATTAAAGACCGTTAAACTCCGTGGGGAGACCGCCAACAGCGACCATTACTTCTTTTACAAAAACCATGTTCCCGATTTTTTCATTTACACTATGGGAGGTATAAAGGCCTATCATGATATTTTTGACCGCCGTGAAACTCTTCCCCTCACTAAGTTTGATGAGGTTTACAAATTACTGATACAATTTACCAGCGACATAAATCAGCGAAAGTTTAAATAGTTTGTAATTCTGAATCCCGGGGAAATTATCTTAGCTATCTTACTATACTTTTCAATCCTTATTTTTAATGATATATCACAACTTTTTGATATAATAATCATCAAAAATAACAGGAGCATAACAGGGGAACTAACAGGGGAATATCAGAGAAACAACAGGAAACCGAGTTATTAACACTGATTGAATATGAAGAAGTTACAATATTTTTCCCTGTTATTAACAGGACGGAACAGAGAATGACCAAAACCAAAACGCACCAAATTTGATTGAAATATGCCGTGCTCTTTTTTTCCATGACGTAAAGATAAAGCATCAAATGTTGTTTTTTAAAAAAGTCATTGACCTCTTACTTGGGAATGAATAAGTAAGAAAGAAAAATGAAGAATAACAAATAAAGTGCGGATTATTTTTATTTATTAAAACGGATAAACCAATTTTTGACTAATCGAAAATCGCGGTTGTGTCATAAAACATTAAGTTTTTGAAAGTTAAATTAAGGGGTTTATCAACTGAATAACAACTAGTTATTGCCTGTCAGTGTAAAAATGGGTATGACACAATTTTTATTTCTTTTAATTATATCTATTTAAATTAAATATTACTATCAATTTATATAAAATAAATACGTACCGAAATATGCCAGGCAAGGCATAAACTCGTTTTCATATCCGATAAATATAAAGTGTACCTAATTTCCTTGCAATAATATACCATGCCAGATTAAATAAAAAACACTGCCGGTAATTAAACCGGCAGTGCCTCTCCCTGATTATTCAAATCGAATAACCTTTGGTTTGGGTTTTCTTTTTATTTCTGAACAATAAATTTAGTTTGAATTAAACCGTTATTAGTATATAGTTGGGCTAAGTAAACTCCGGATTGGAAAGAAGCTACATTAACATATTGAACTGAGTTGTGCGAAAGAGTAGAGCCATACACTTGTTGTCCGAGTGTATTGTAAATACGCAATTCAGTAACCAGATTTTTGCCACAGTCGATAGTAATAATAGCAGATGCAGGGTTCGGATAAACATTTACTGTGGTTGCATTCTTTAGATTTTGAACACCAAGCGTAGGGCTGCAAGGGCTGATAACACTTACAGGAGTCCATCTGTCGGTAGAAGAACCGTCGCCTAATTGGCCGTTTCCATTCCATCCCCATGACCAAAATGAGCCATCACTCTTTTTTGCAATAGCGTGTTCGTCGCCTAAAGCGATTTCAACTATGCCATGTAAAAATCCGCTATTACCCGCACCATGTACCTGAACAGGAGTATTGCGTTCTGTAGTGTCGTTCACTCCGAGTTGCCCGTAATAATTGAATCCCCATGTCCACACAGTGCTATCACCTTTAATTGCACCGGAGAAATAATCGCCGGCCTTAATAAACGTAACACCTGTAAGAAATCCAACATTACCCGGACCATGAACTTCAGCAGGCACACTATCAATCATTACCGTATTGTTGCCTAATTCTCCATTCACATTCAATCCCCATGACCAAACTGTGCTGTCGGTTCTTAATGCGAGTGCATGTTGTCCTCCGGCAGCCAAAGCTGTTACTCCGGTAATGAAACCTATATTGTTTGCACCATGAACCTGAACAGGAACATATTTGTCTTTAAGTGAATTGTCGCCAAGCTCCCCGTTAGTATCGAGTCCCCAAGCCAATACATTTCCACCTGCAATTAATGCAACGTTGAATTGTTGCCCTGCGGCAATTTGGGTAACCCCCGTTAAAAACAAAATGTTTGATACGCCATGTACCTGCACAGGGGTGTTTCTGTTCGTGGTGGTACTGTCGCCTAATTCTCCATTAAAATTATCGCCCCATGACCATACTGTGCCGTCAAATTTTAAAGCCAATACGTGTGCATATCCTGCAGATATTTGAGTTATACCAGTAAGATGCCCTACATTGCCGGGGCCATGAACCTGAACCGGAACCCAACTATCGGTGGTGGTATTATTACCAAGTTCTCCATCTCCGTTGAAGCCCCATGCCCACACCGTACTGTCGTACATCAGGGCTATCGAAAAATTTTCACGGATTACAATTTGTTTTATATTTTTCAGGAACCCAACGTTTCCGGGACCATGCACCCGCAAAGGCGACAGTTCCTGAGTTGTATCGTTCATTCCTAATTGCCCGTTGGCATTAGCACCCCAAGCACTTACCACACTGTCGTTGCTGCAAATTACGGCTGTATGGAACGAACCGGCACTAATTGTCTGGGCATTTGCGTTCGTATATCCATACGTAATTGCGATACATATTGAAAGTATACTGAATGTCGTTTTTTTCATCTTTATAAATTTTGTTTATTTTTAATTAATATATTTATCGTGCAAAACTAAGTTCCTTTAACAAGGCGGGTGTTATATAATTATTAGAGTTAGTTGTATTTTTCACATTTTTTTATTTGCAGATTTAATGAGTAGATGAAATAGATATACCGATGGTTGGGCGGGCTACCCGAAGCAAAGAGATAAGAACTAAGGACGAAGTGTTTGTGATGATCTTCGCACGTAACGGCCAACCTACCCTACCCTCCAATCGAGGGGAATCTTTTACCTAATCAATCGTAACTTATCCATACCTTTGTGCAATTCATGGAATAACTCATAACTTATAACTCGTAACTATTTTGTTATATCTCGTCCCTACTCCTATTGGCAACCTTGAGGACATTACCCTTAGGGCTATTCGTATATTAAAAGAGGTGAACCTGATACTGGCTGAGGATACCCGAAAGACATCTATCCTGTTGAAGCATTATGAGATTACAACGCCTGTAATTGCCTATCACCAGCATAACGAGCATCACCTTACAGCGCAACTTGCCGACCGCATTGGCAGAGGTGAAAACATAGCAATAGTAACCGATGCAGGAACACCCGGCATATCCGATCCGGGATTTATGCTAGTGCGCGAATGTGTTGCTAAAGGAATTAAAACTGAGTGCCTGCCGGGAGCTACCGCTTTTGTGCCGGCTCTTGTAAACTCAGGGCTGCCATGCGATTCATTTTACTTTGAGGGATTTCTTCCGCATAAAAAAGGCAGGCATAAAATAATGGAATCGCTAAAGGATTCAACCAAAACTATGGTGTTTTATGAGTCCCCGTTCAGGGTGATGAAAACCCTTGAGTTGTTTGCAGAAACATTCGGACCGGACCGCAGGGTGGCTGTGTCGCGTGAACTCTCCAAGCTTCATGAAGAAAATGTACGTGGCACACTTGCAGAAATAATCACTCATTTTACTACATCCACAATTAAAGGTGAGTTTGTAATTATTGTGGCAGGAAAGGAGAATTAACATTTTTTCACGTATCTCTTATAAGTCTTCAATTATCTCTATTTTATATATTTGCACCACAAAACATTAAATAACAATTCTATGAACCGTAAAATAACATTCGCAATTTTTGTTTTTTCAGCTATTTTTTGCTTCACCTCGAAAGCATCTGCGGGTTCCGTAAACATGCCTGCCGACACGAATAAAATGGATGCTATGGGCCACAAACAAGGGTTTTGGGTTGAAAACCTGGGGCCTACCAAATGGCAAGGCTATTATGTTGACGGTAAAAAAGAAGGCATCTGGGTTTCCCACCACTCCAATGGAATTCTGGATGAAATTCAGACCTATAAAAGCGGTTTGAAAAACGGTCCTGATTATAATGTAG
This sequence comes from uncultured Bacteroidota bacterium, assembly GCA_903901055.1. Lineage (GTDB taxonomy): Bacteria > Bacteroidota > Bacteroidia > JABEUT01 > JABEUT01 > JABEUT01. Next base: position 86,438 of record CAIUPO010000123.1, on the reverse strand, counting down.
ATAACAACGGTTACTATCACAGCGAAAAAAACTATACGAACGATACCCTCGACGGGCTTGATGTAGAGTACTCCCCGGGTGGAAAAGTAACATCGGAGAAGACCTATAAAATGGGTAAACTGAATGGCATTTATATGCAATACAGCGCTTCGGGCATGGTGGGCGAAGAAGGAACTTACAAAATGAACCAGAAAGACGGCGATTACAAATGGTATTACAGCGATGGTAAAATTGCGTCGAAATACCGTTACTCTATGGGGATTTTAGTTGGCCCGTTTGAAAGCTATTATGAAAATGGCAATATTTTAAATCAGGGAATGCACCTGAACAATGCTTACGAAGGAGCTTACACTGAATTTTATGAAAGTGGCAAAGCAAAAAAAGTAGGCCAATACAAAAACGGAAAAGAAACCGGCAAGTGGACTGAATATGCTGAAGATGGAAGAGTGAAGTCACAAGGCACTTATGCTGATGGTAAAAAATCAGGCAAATGGACCGAATATAATGATGCCTTCAACCAACTTACTACAACCAAATATGCTGATGGAAAAGTAACCAGCACAACAATTTCAAAGGTTACCCCTCCACCGGTTCCGGTTGATAATTCAAAACCGGCAGACAAGAAAGACGAAAAGAAACCGGCTGGCGCTCCTGCTGCGGGTAATAATCCTGCTTCAATGTTAAATCAGACTCCGCCAAAGAAGTAATTTTTTAAGTCGGGAATTATTAAAATGACTTTGTCATTCTACACAGAATGACAAAGTCATTTTAATTTAACACAGTTTATGTGCTACTAAATATTCTGCTATTTGAACGGCATTAGTGGCAGCACCTTTGCGCAGGTTGTCGGACACTATCCATAAGTTCAATGTCTTCGGTTGCGATTCGTCCCTGCGTATGCGTCCTACAAAAACTTCATCACGTCCTTCTGCATCTATTGGCATAGGGTAGAAGTTTTTCGTGGGTGCATCATTCACAATAACACCGGGGCTGGCGCCAAGTAGCATTTTTACTTCGTCTATATTAAACTCGTTTTCGAATTCCACATTCACCGATTCGGAATGTCCGCCTGTTACAGGGACACGCACCGTTGTGGCCGTTATACCAATTGAATCATCGCCCATAATTTTCCTGGTTTCGTTCACCATTTTCATTTCCTCTTTGGTGTAATCATTTTCCAGAAAAATATCAATATGCGGGATAACGTTCATGTCTATTTTATGTGGGTAGGCCTTTATACCACTCACACCTTTGCGTTCGTCCATCATTTGCCCGACACCTTTTTGGCCAGTGCCTGATACAGATTGGTACGTAGAAACAACAATTCGTTTAATCTTATATCGCTTATGTAGAGGGTACAATGCCACCACCATTTGAATAGTAGAGCAATTGGGGTTAGCAATAATTTTATCGGCTTTGGTTAGAATATCAGCATTCACTTCAGGCACAATAAGCTTTTTGGTTTTGTCCATGCGCCAGGCGGAGGAGTTATCAATAACAGTTGTCCCTGCTTCGGCAAAGTAGGGCGCCCATTCCAGCGACACACTTCCACCAGCTGAGAACAAAGCAATGTTTGGTTTAGCTTTAACCGCATCCTGCAATGAAATTACTTTATGTGTTTTACCTTTAAAAGTTACTTCCATACCAACTGATTTTTCGCTTGCAACCGGAATAATAGTATCAACAGGGAAGTTGCGTTCCTGCAAAACATTCAGCATGGTCCGGCCTACAAGGCCTGTGGCTCCTACAACAGCGACTTTCAAAATCAGTTACAAATTAAAGGGCATGAGTTATTTCCGAAATATTGTTTGCAAAAATACGCCAAAAAATCGGTTTGGGAAAAGCCGGAATTAAGTTTTGAAGGTTGTCATCACGATAAAATAGTTGCAAAAGGTTTATTCCCGTTTCATTTTTTTATTATCTTTGTTATAGTAAAATGCCAGCCAATGAAAAAACTACTTTATTTTTCAATTTTCCTTTTTAGTTTTTCATTCGCCCAGGGTCAAAGTTGGATATGGGGAACACAGGGAAGCAGTAAATACGGTTCCGCATTTGCCGAGGGTATGGGTGTGGCTGCAGACAACCTGGGTAATTCCTTTGGATGCGGATACTTTAACGGCCGGATAAAAATCGGGAACGATACACTTAGGTCAACTTCTTTAGTTGACCGTGCTTATCTTATAAAATACAACCAGACCGGAACAGTTGACTGGGCTGAACAATCGAAAGGTCCCGGCAGTTGCGATGCAAATGGCACCACCACTGATATTCTGAATAATGTATATTCTACGGGTGTGTTTCGTAAAGCGGTGTTTTTCGGGCCAGATACCTTAATAGGCAGTTCATCATCCTACACCTACAGCTATGTTGTGAAATATACTACCAACGGCAATGTATTATGGGCGGAACAATCTAAAAATGGCAAAGGCTCTACATCGAATGGGGTATGCACCGATAAAAATGCAAATACGGTAATAACAGGAAATTTCACCGGGCCTATAAGCTTCGGCACAATTGTTTTTGCTTCTCCGGGGCAAAGTGCCTTTGTAGTTAAATACGACTCTACCGGTACACCGCTTTGGGGAGTGAAACCCACCAATGTGAAGCCGATTGCTACTTCATCGGGAGGCTATATTGCCGCCGATTCAAAAAACAATTTGTTTGTTGCCGGCAGTTTTACATCAAGTATTCGAATAGGGCCGGATACCCTTACAACGCTGCCTTTAGGTGGCACCGGGGATATGTTTATTGCAAAATATAAACCAAACGGTACGGCAGTGTGGGCAAGGGAGGCAACTATTTATAATCTTTCGGATATAGTTGGCCCAACGGGTATTGCCGTAGATAAGTATTCAAACAGTTATGTAACAGGAGTTTTTATGGATAGTACCTCGTTTGGACCTTATAAATTAGTTGCAAAAGGCTCTCCTTATGATATTTTCATTGTGAAATATGATTCTATGGGTACTATCAAATGGGCTAAAACAGCCGTTGTGATGGACTCTTCTACCTGGGAGGCTTATAGTGTTGCTGTAGATACGAACGAAAACCTTTATATATCACTTGGAGGGGAAGGAAGATATACCTTTCGCATAAAATATGACACTACTGTTTTTCTTACGCATGTTGGACCATTAAAGGACGGAGCATCGGTAATTATGAAACTTGATACTGCCGGGAATTTGGTATGCGGTAGTGTGGTAAGCGGTGGTGGCGACGACCAGAATGGAGTTGCATGCAATGCCGGCGGGCATTATGTTTATTTTGGAGGAGACTTCTGGAGCAACGCACAATTCGGGCAGGACACATTAACTATGCAAGCTTATGAAGTTCCATTTATGGCTGAATGGCTACCCTGCAATACTATTATTGAAACGGGGGAGCAACCTGCAAATTCTAAAGGTTCAGTGGTTGTATTCCCTAATCCATCGAAAGGCGTATTTACTTTTTCAAATAGGAATTACGAATTAGGAATTAGGAATATTGAGGTGTATAACGTAATGGGTGAAAAAGTGCAGACCTTATCGCTTCAGCCCCAAAACCCTAAAGGGGCTTTGATAGCGGTTAACTTGAGCGCGCAGCCATCAGGCATTTATTTCTACCGTGTAATTGATGAGAACGGTGAATTGGCTAGTGAAGGCAAACTGATTATTCAGAAATAATATTTTTTGTTATCTTTGTTTAATGAGAAAGCTATTCTTTTTTTCATTCTTCATTTTTAGTTTTTCGATTTTGTCAGCGCTGCCTTGGACAAATGTCACAGCGGGTTCAAGGACGTCCGGCCAATATGATACAGCTATTGTAAAATCCGATAGCACTAAGACAAAAGTATATAGAATATATAAAAATTATGGCTGTCCACCTTATAATGATTGCCTGCATGATTATGATGAAGCACTGAAAAAAGCAAAGCTTGACAACAAGCCAATTCTGCTATATTTCACAGGAAACACATGCGTTAATTGCCGTAAGATGGAAACTAATATTTGGCCTGATACATCCATTTACAAAAGAATAAAGAACAATTACATTTTTGTTTCCCTTTATGTGGATGATCAAACCAAGCTACCGAAAGATAAAGTTACAACTTCAAAAACGGGTAATTATAAGATTGAAACTGTTGGCGACAAATGGATAGAATTGGAAGTAAGTGTTTTTAAAAATAACACTCAGCCATTTTATGTTGTTTCGAATTCGAACGGAACAGTTTTAACCCAAGGAGGATATACCTCTACTATAGAGGAATTCAAAAAGTTTCTGGATGCAGGTAAAATTGCATTTAATGCTAGTTCGGCAGTTGCTAAATGACATCAAGAAAAATCAGATTCTTCGTTTCACTCAGAATGACAATCTCACTGTCCTTATAATTCTCAATTATAGGCATTACTTCCAAAGCCCTAAATCGAACCCGGCATTAATAATGGGGTTGGTAAATGGATTGAAATAGGAAGTATTGAAATTCCACAAGCCATACACACAAAAGAAAAGCTTATCGGTAACCTGGTCTTTATAACCCAGGCCAAGCATGGGCATAGCAAGTGTGCCACGATAGATATAGCCTGTATTAAAGTTCTCCTCAGGAACATTGAGTAAATCATATTCGCCCATTAAAAATACCCTTGAGAGGTCTTCGGGCAGAAAAAACATAACAGTCGCCCGGGCTCCATACGTGCTGGATGAATAGGTGCCATAAGGGCCAAAATCTTCACTTATGTATTGGTATATGGGTCCGACACCAAACATTAAGCTTTTATTGAAGTGATAACTCAAAAGTGGCTCAAGGCCAACATAAGTTGTGTTGCCAATATACAAACCAAAACTTCCGCCAATCGATAAGTTATCGCCGAAACCGCCACTTTGCAAAGCAGGGTTTGTAGTGCTTCCCACAGTTGTTGGCGGTCCATCACTTGGCCTTACATATTGTGCCTGGCATAAGGTGAAGAATGAAGTGCTAAGTGCAAAGAATGAGATTACAACTATTTTTTTCATGGCTTTATTGGCTATTCCTATTGGCTATTAGTATTAACGTATCCTTACCCACTTTTATTTTAGATAGCAGAGAAGAATTTATAAGTGGTGCTTTTACTCCTCTTCCAATTTCCTTGTTTGACACGAACATACGCGCTTCATCCCACAAATCCTCTTTAATAAATGAATTAAGCAACTTCGCACCTCCTTCTACTATCACCGACTGAAGATTGCGCTTGTATAATTCGTTGAGCAAAGGCCTCAATTCATCCCCCTTAAATTTCACTTTTACAAACTCCACATTTCCCTTTTTCGAACTTTTCTTTTCATTCAGCACTATAACACTTGCAAAGTTATTAAATACTTTAGAATTCAGCGGAACTCTCAGGCTTCTGTCAATCAAAACGCGCACAGGCGAATTCCCTTTCACAAGGCGTGTAGTAAGCGACGGATTATCCATCAATGCCGTATTAGTTCCAATCATAATAGCCTGTTCTTCGCTTCTCCATGTATGCGAAAGTTTGTCTGCAGCTACTCCTGTAATTTTCAATGGCTTCTCATCTGGTGAACGTATACTATCCATAAACCCATCTTTGGTCATTGCCCATTTCAATATAATATATGGACGCTTCTCACGGTGAAAAGTAAAAAACCTTCGATTCAAATCAATACATTCTTTTTCCAAAACACCCGTTACAACATCGCATCCACCTTTAACAAGTTTTGCAATTCCTTTTCCCTTTACCTGCGGGTTAGGGTCAACACTGCCGATTACCACTCGTTTAATTCCGAGTTTAACAATTGCATCGGCACAGGGTGGTGTTTTACCATAATGGGCGCAAGGTTCAAGGGTAACATATAAGGTTGATTCCTTCAGCAAAGTTTTATTTTTTACCGACCTAATTGCATTAATTTCCGCATGCGCCTGCCCATATTTTTTATGATACCCCTCCCCTATTATTTTACCATTATAGACAATAACACAACCCACCATCGGATTTGGTGAAACATGCCCAAACCCTTTAGCTGCAAGGTTGATGCAAAGTCTCATATATGAATCATGTATTTTCAATTGATATTTAATTATTTTCGTCACTTTTTATAGTATTCCAAGTATATATTCACATGCAAATTAACGAATTTAAAAAGGTTTTCAGTAAGGAGCTTGGGGGCATTTATTCTCAGGAGGAAACACAGACCATTCTTGATTATATACTAATTGATGCATTTGGAATTTCAAAATTAACTATCCTTTCTCAACCACAACTGGAATTAGCCAAAAATCAGGCGGAAAAAGTTGTATCATTTTTAGCGGATTTAAAAAAAGGAATACCTGTTCAACACCTCTTGGGGGTTGGGCATTTTTATGGATTAATGCTGAAGGTAACTCCCGATGTTCTTATTCCCCGACAGGAAACGGAAGAATTGGTTGACTTGATTATTAAGGAAAACAAAGGGAAAAAGTTAAAAATTCTGGATGTTTGCACAGGCAGCGGATGCATTGCACTCGCATTGAAAAAAAACCTGCCTGAATGTGAAGTTACGGCTATTGAACTTTCGGAAAAAGCATTGATTGTAGCAAAGGAGAATATGGCAACACTGGGCCTTCAGGTTAACTTTAAAAAGGCTGATGCCCTTAAACTGGAGGAAGAACTGGCCGGTGAATCCTATGATATTATTGTTGCGAACCCGCCCTACATACCTGTATCGGATAAAGATAATGTGCAGAAAAATGTTTGGATGTATGAACCACACACGGCCTTATTTGTACCCGATGAAAAGCCATTATTGTTTTATGAATCGATTGCAGGATTTGCAAAAAAGACGAAGCCCGTTACCCTTTATTTTGAAATAAACGAAGACCTTGGGCATGATTTAACCGAGCTTCTCAACAAGCTGTCATTCAAAGAAATAGACTTAAAAAGAGACTTGAACGGGAAAAACAGAATGCTTAAATGCCAAATTTAGCAGTCAGCGTTTAGTTATCAATGGTCAGCTATTTTTAACTAATATTACATTCCCCACTGATAACTGAGCACTGTTTTTATGGACAAACACGAAGCTGAAAAGGAAATTCAAAAGTTAACGGAACAGATTGAAGAGCATAATTACAAATATTATGCCCTATCGAAACCCGCTATAAGCGATTTTGAATTCGATAAATTACTTGTGAATCTTATTGAACTTGAAAAAGAATTCCCGGAACTGGTAAAGCCCAATTCCCCATCGCAACGCGTGGGCGGATTTGTAACGAAAGAGTTTCAACAAGTGAAGCACAAATATCCGATGCTTTCCCTTGCCAATACATATTCAGAAGAAGAGTTGAATGATTTTGACGAACGGGTGCGAAAAGTGGTAACAGAGGGCTTGGAATACGTATGCGAACTGAAATACGACGGAGTTGCTATCAGCCTTATTTATAAAGATGGATTACTTGATCAGGCCATAACCCGCGGTGATGGTACACAAGGCGATGATATAACCACGAATGCAAAAACCATACGGAGCATACCATTGAAGCTTCAAGGGAGCGGCTTTCTAAGTGAATTTGAAATGCGCGGAGAAGTTTATCTGCCCTTAAAAATATTTGAACGGATAAACAAAGAGCGGGAAGATGCAGGAGACGAACCTTTTGCCAATCCTCGCAATTCCGCCTCAGGAACCTTGAAAATGCAGGACTCGGCGGAGGTTGCACGCCGTAAATTAGACAGTACACTCTATTATATATTAGGAGAAAACCTGCCATATAAAGAACATTACGAAAGCCTTGAACATGCAAAGAAATGGGGATTTAAAATTTCGGAATATGCCGAGGTTGTTAAAGATATGGCGGGAGTTCATGCGTTCATTAAAAAATGGGAAAAGAAACGCCACGATTTACCTTTCGATATTGATGGTATTGTAATAAAGGTAAACTCCTTCAGGCAGCAGCAAATGCTGGGGCTAACAGCCAAATCGCCACGCTGGGCAGTTGCTTTCAAATACCAGGCAGAACGGGCATCAACAACCCTGAACAGTATTTCATTCCAGGTGGGTAGAACGGGAGTAGTTACACCCGTTGCAAACCTGCATCCGGTGTTGCTTGCCGGCACTGTAGTAAAACGGGCTACCCTTCATAATGAAGACATAATAAAGAAATTAGACATCCGCTTAGGCGACACAGTATGGGTTGAAAAGGGCGGGGAGATTATACCCAAAATAACGGAAGTTGATTTAACAAAAAGAAAAACAAATTCTGTTGCCGTTGAATTCCCTAAAGAATGCCCTGAATGCAATGCACTACTTATCCGCAGGGAAGGTGAAGCTGCTTTTGTTTGTCCGAATGAAAAAAATTGCCCACCCCAGATAAAAGGAAAAATAGAGCATTTTGTTGCTAGACGGGCCATGAACATAGAAAGTATGGGCTCGGAAACAATTGATTCGCTTTATAAAGCCGGGCTTGTCAATACTATTGCAGACTTATATGACCTTACCGCGGAGAAGATTATTCCGCTGGAAAGGATGGCTGAGAAGTCTGCCACCAATATTATAGAAGGCATTGAAGAATCGAAGAAGGTACCTTTTGAAAGAGTTCTTTTTGCGCTTGGCATAAGGCATATAGGTGAAACTTCGGCCAAAAAACTAGCCTATCACTTCAAAACTATGGATGCGCTTGAGAAGGCAAGTACAGAGCAACTTTTGAATGTGGCCGACGTTGGGGAAATTGTAGCAAAAAGCATTCAAGATTTTTTCAGTGATCCGCACAACAAAAAAATAGTTGAGCGTTTGCAAGAGAAAGGGCTTAAATTTGCACTGGGAGAGGAAGAAATCGCTTTATTCAGCAATGTTCTTGAAGGGAAAGCATTTGTAATCTCAGGGGTATTTGAAAAGCACTCGAGGGATGAAATGGTAAACCTGATTGAAAAAAACGGCGGAAAACATGTAGGTTCCATATCCTCCAAAACAAGCTATATTGTTGCCGGAGAGAACATGGGACCCGCTAAAGCTGAAAAGGCAAAAAAACTGAACATCCCGCTTATTAGTGAAGATGATTTTTTAAAAATGATAGAAAAAAAATAGATTTGTGAAACCATTGCAATACGCGGCATATCCATTCGCACTTATATACGGAACAGTTATCAGCATCCGCAATTTCCTATTTGATATAAAGGTTCTTAAATCACGCAGATTCCCAATTTGGGTTATCTCTATAGGTAACCTGTCTATGGGCGGAACCGGAAAATCGCCGCATACTGAATATATAGCCCGGCTAATGGAAAAAATCACGCATAAATATGAAAATCTTGAACTCCCATTCAACAAGATAGGAATACTTAGCAGAGGATATAAACGCGTTACCAAAGGGTTTCTGCTTGTAAACAATTCAAGTAATGCAAAAGAAGTTGGTGATGAACCCATGCAAATGAAACAACGGCTAAACAAGGTATACGTGGGTGTAGATGGAAACAGGGTGCGAGGAATACATGTGTTACTGAGCCTGAATCCGCAACTGCGAATGATTATTATGGATGACGCCTTTCAGCATCGGTATGTTAGACCGGATTTCTCAATCCTTTTAACAAACTATAATGCGCCATTTTATAACGACAAAATGGTGCCTGCCGGAACCCTTAGGGAACCAAGCAGAGGATACAAGCGTGCGCAGTTTATTATAGTAACTAACACCCCGGCAACTATTACAGACATTGAGAAAAAACTGATTATTAAAAATATTAATCCGAAGTCAACCCAAAAAATATTCTTCTCGAGTATTGCATATAAAACCCTGTTGCCAGTATTTAAAAACACAAATTATCCGGTGCCGGTTATTGATAAAAACTATTCGGTGCTCCTACTCACAGGAATTGCAAATACACACAGCTTATATAATCATATCGCTGAAATTGCGAGAGACGTAGTTCATATTCCGTTTGCCGACCACCATCTTTACACCTCTTCTGATATAGCCAATGTAATTAAATCATATAATAACATAAGTAATCAGAATAAAGTTATTATTACTACAGAAAAGGACTCTGTGAGGTTGCATTTGGGCGAATTAATGAAAGCTTTCGGAACAGCACCTGTGTTCTATTTACCTATAGAAGTTAAGGTACATGAAGAAAAAGATTTTGAAGAGGCGATAATTGCCAATCTGGAACCTTTGAATCCTAATAAACCTATACGCAGGCTTGAAAGTTAATTGTGCACTGGCAGAAAACCCAACCATGAAAAAAGTAGTTTTTGGCTTTTCCTTTTTACTTTTCCTCTTACCCTTTTTTACGCATTGCAATGCCCAAACATGGACCATGGTTTGGCATGATGAATTCAATGATTCTGCCATTAACCGCCAGAACTGGACCTTTGACACAGGCACAGATGGCGATGGATGGGGAAACCAGGAACTGGAATATTATACAGGGAGACCTGAAAATGCAAGAATACTAAATGGTAATTTACTGATTGTAGCGAAAAAAGAACGCTTTAACAAATGCAAATACACCTCTGCACGCCTGAAGACACAGGACTTAAAGACTTTCACCTACGGAAAAATAGAAGCCCGTATTAAGTTACCTATGAAACAAGGCTTATGGCCTGCCTTCTGGATGCTGGGGAATAACATTGATGATATAGGATTTCCGCAATGCGGTGAAATTGACATTATGGAATATGTGAATGAAGACCGCACTAATCATGGAACTATGCACTGGCAAAGCAATCATGAATTGGCCAGCTATGGCGGAACTACCATCGTCGATAATCCAAATGACTTTCATATTTATACCGTTGAATGGGATTCTAATTCAATAAAATGGTTTGTTGATGATAAACAATATTGGGAAGGGCTGGTGAAAAATAATATTAACCAGACGTTTGCATTTCACAGGCCTTTTTATATTTTGCTAAATATGGCCGTCGGCGGCGAATGGCCCGGAAAACCAAAGCACAGAACCCATTTACCTGACACCATGTATGTAGATTATGTGCGTGTTTATAAAATGGATAGTCTTGTAAAAGAAGGAACAAGATAATTTACTACCATTGGCAGGATTTAAAACAATACTAAATAAAATTTTTCCTCCATCAGAAACGAATGGCACAAATTTAGATTGGAAGCAATACTTGCTATATGCCTTGATTTCGCTGCTGATTTTAATTTTTACGTTCCCAAAATTCTTCCCTGAAATTCAGTTAGGGGTTGATGGTTCTGAATATTTTGCCTTCAATTATCTTTTCGCCCATCATATCCAGTTTGGCTCGCAAGTGGTGTTCACGTATGGCCCGCTGGGCTTTTTATGCAATCCTGTTTGCATCGGTAATAACCTGCTTACAACAATAATACTCACAAGTTTTATTCGTTTATTTTTTATTTACAGTTTCTTAATTTTAGGTTATGTAATTAACAAAGCATATCGGGTACTTCATATTATTCTGGTTATTGGCTTCTGCAATATGATGTACATTGATATGGCTTTTATAGGTGGTACAATACTTGCCGTGCTAATTTACCACATGCGCAAAGAAATTATCTGGATTATAGCCGGCTGCCTTCTTGCTTCGCTTGCCCTGCTTGTTAAATCATCTTATGGGCTAGTTAGTGTTAGCGTAATTTATTCTTATACTATCTATTCTATTTTTAAAACCAAACGTCCGTGGATACTCATTTATGTTACATTGTTTATCCCCTTTTTCTTCTCCTTTAGCTGGTTTCTGATTTATCATAATGTCTCCGGAATGTCCACTTATTTCTGGTCGATGTATCAATTCAGCAAAGACAATTCAAATGCTTACCAGTTGGATGCAACTAACCATTGGGGTATTCTTTTTTTAGCGTTAATCTTTTTTTACATTCCACTTTTTTTTACAAAAAATGAATTAACAAAAGTACTCTACATCATTACTATTGCTGCATTATTTGCGGCTTTCAAGTATTCGTTTGCAAGGGAAGAGGATTGGCACCAGGTATTCCTGTTTACGTTTGTAATTATGTTCGGAGCCATGTATTTATTGCTTAACAGCAATGCCAAAGCCTTTGCAGTTATGATGCCCTTAGCCACCATAGGCTTGTTATATGCCAATATGGTTATGACAAACTCTTACAATATTGATGATAAAAAAAGAATTACAGGGATTGGTAATTTTATAACTTTTGTAACGGATTACAATTCAACTATAAAAGCAATCAGGCAAGAAGATTCGATTACACTTCGAAGCAAAACACTTACACCTGAACAACGGGCACTTATTAATAATAACACTGTAGATTGCTATCCATTTGAACTAGGTTACGTGGCCGCAAATACCCTTAATTGGAGCCCAAGACCCAATATTCAAACGCTTGCTTACACGCCCTGGCTCGATAAACATAATGCAGAATTCATTTCTTCAAAGGATGCACCTAAGTTTTACATCTGGGAGTTGGAGCAATCATCCGGATACCCTGTGGATAATTACAATTATTCGTTAGACCAACATTATTTATTTAACGATGAACCACAAACTATTTACAATTTTTTAAATCATTATGATTGGGATAAGTTTGATAAAAAAGTTGCTATCTTCTCCCATTCAGATACGGCTTTGCTGGGAGCGGAGCACATTATTGCATCAGGCCTTGGATGCCTGAACGAATGGATGCCTGTGCCTGCGGTTGAAAAAGACTATGTAGTCAGGGCAAGAATAAAATTTACAAATACGTTTAAGGGTACGCTTAGAAAAGCACTTTATAAAGATGCCATTTATTACATCCAGTATAAACTGCAGGGTGGAAGTACAGTTAGGACCTATAGGTTTATACCCGGAAATGCAGTTTCAGGTCTGTGGGCGAGCCCATATTGTACAGATATCACAAATATGCCAAGTGGTCCGGAAATTGAATCTGTTCGTATCCTGGTAAACTGCCCCGGTACAATTGAGAATCTTTTTAAAGTGGAATGGACTTCTTTCAAAGTGAAATAATATTGTCATTTAATCCAGATACTCTCCTTTATTAACCGCCACTTCAGAGCCCTCTGCAAAAAAAACCAATTTCGGTTTTGATTCAGAAAGAATATGAAACTCGTTTCCAAACAACCAATCGAAATCACAATCGGAAGAGTATGATAAAGCATTATGTAACTTCCAAGAAGGGTGTTTAACTTTAAATTCTATTGTTTTATAATCGTTTACTTTGGTATAACCCCAATAATGCTCTATTATAAATTTCTCCTCTGAAGAATCAGACATGTTGGCTTCATTCTTATCACATACAGCATGAATGTTCTCCCAATCGCCGGAATGTTTTATAAAATAGTTTACAGCTAAAGCATGTCCTTCATCTTTTACAGAATGCGCTATTTCAACAATGCGGAATTGCTCTTTATACAAAAAGTTAGCAGCCAAGCCAATCAATCGCTTCGGAGCATTCTTCTTAATAAACACTACTCCTCTCCTCCACTTACCTTCTTGCTTATATCGAACATAAAATCGCAAATTAATTTCCTCAAAAGTGTGATTAAAAGGGAATTTAATTCCCATTAATCTTGCATCTTTAAAATGAAACCCAACTATGCTGAGGTAATGGGAGCCATTCCAGGAGTCAAGCTCAGTTTTAAATGGGAGATGCCTTTTTAAAATTTCAGAAGGCACCTCGTAATTCAGCAACAGAAGGTCATTCCATTGTGCAGTCAAAAAATTTGAATTATCCATATTACCGGATTATTATTCTAAAAACCGTGATTTTAATTCAGCAGTAGGTACCATGCAGGTTGTCTTTCCAAATAATCTATACCTTCTTTTTGCAATAAATTTATAAACCCCATCGCGAATAAAAGTTGGAATAATTTTAAAAGCATAAAGCAACTTCCAAAAACCGTCAATCCCCTTCAGTACCTCCATAGTAGCATCGGAGCGGAGATAAGCCATATCATTTTTGATAAGCACAAAGGTCTCTAGTCCTATTACATTTACATTGTACTTTTCGAGCAAAAATTTTCCTGTATCAGACTGCAAGGAGGCAAATACGAACTGCCCCTTCTTATCTCGTTTTATAATAAACTGAACTGTTCGATTGCAAAGATTGCATTCACCATCAAAAAGCAATATGTATTTATTTGTGTCCATTATTGCCGCATTAAATAGGATGCCTGTAATAATTCTATCGCATACTCCTTATCTTCCAATGTGCGAATATAAAAACTGCTCCATCCGGAATTCGATATAGTGTGATGCTCCAGTACCCTTCCCTCTTCAATGAAATGTGCTTGTACCTTCTTACTAAAGGGAATATCCAATAAGCCATTACCATGTATGTGTCCGATTTCATGGCTACCTTTATTAAATTGAATTCCGCCATATTTGTGAATAGAAACAGATACTTTTTCCCAACTCATAACTTCCGATTCAATCTCATCCATTGTATCCAGAACCTTCGGTGACTTAACGAAAGTTACTATTTTTAGCCAGCCTTCGAAAAGATGCGGTAAGAATACAATATTCTTTAAAAATCCAAAATACTTAACAACAAAAACAAACATATTTATTTTTTTTCGCTAAGCTCTTTAATATGTTGCATTACCCGGGTATGAACATTACGAGTGATGCTTTGAGCCCACAGATCGTAATACCAGACCGGAAAAACATATAGCTGGTACCAACTGTTACCGGTAAGCGTTGTAGTTCCGTCACCATTATCGTGGAGAAGAAACTGACCACGCTTTATGTCAATATGTCCCATTATTTCCGGGTCGCGCGGCTGACTAATTATATCAAAAGTTAAATTCTCGGATGGTTTATACACAACCATTTTTTCATCAAAAACATACCCATTGCTAAAAATACATTTCCTGTCTGCTCCTTCATAATACCCATCAACAGTACTTTGCACAGGGCTCGGCATTCCAAGTCTAAATAAAAAATAGTGGTTAGGTTCAGTGATTGGTTCAAAAGATGCAACATGCTTCCACACCTCAGCTGGTGCAGCATGTATGATTATTGTATCCGTAACCAGATTCTCATAATGATGCTCGGATAAAGAATCAACTGTAAAGATTATTACCAATACCGATAAAGCACTTACGTTCAATTTATTATTCTTTTTCTGGAACATCACTTTACCAATGAATACACCTGCAACGATAAAAGCCATAAGCAAAGGAGAAACAATTATAAGGCATATCACTCCCTCGCCGAGAAATAAAAAGCTGCATAAAATTGCTACTATTACAGCAAGCAGAGCATTAACGAGGTAATATCCATTTTTTAATTCCAAGTCTTTCCAAAACCATGCGCAGATAATTCCCATGGCCATTGGAATAATAATAAAATCGGAATAAATAAAAAACTGCGTTCCGGCACCATTGCTATAATGATATAAATAAGTAAAAACGAATGCGGTTAAACCCATAACAGCCATCGCAAAAGCGTTAGCAACCAAAATTCCGATCCAAATTCTACTTGTTTTTGATTTCATCTTTTATTAAATTATATATTGAGTTAATTCTTTAAGATTCATCAATAAGTTACCTCCCATTATCTTTTCTGCTTACAATATCCGTCATCGCTTTATCAATATCCGAAAATTTAAACTTGTAAGCATGATCAACAAGAACTTTTGAGACCACCCTTCTTCCCTTTAATACCAGTTCAGGTTCCGTGCCCATAAAGAAGGCCCCCATTTTTACAAATATCGCAGGGGCAGGAAATCCAACTCTACTTCCTGTTGCTTTTCTCACAGACTTCATGAATTCCGCATTCGTAACAGGGTTTGGGCAAGTGCAGTTAAACTGGCCAACAAATTTTTCATCTCTCAAGCAAAGGTTTACAACACCGATAAAATCATCTTCGTGAATCCAACTCATATATTGTTTGCCATTCCCAATTGTTCCTGCCAATCCATATTTGGCAAGGTTAAAGATGGGCTCTAGCACTCCACCATCCTCCGTTAAAACAAGCCCGATGCGTAATGCAATTTTTCTTGTTTTAGGGGTGTTTGCATTATTTAGTGCCTCTTCCCATTTTATACAAACCTCTGTTGAGAATCCCTTTCCAAAAGGTGAAGATTCATCTGTAAGTTTGCCGCCAGTATCCCCATAAATAGCGGCAGAACTTGCATTTATCCAAACCTTTGGAGGATTTGCAGATTGTTCGATTGCTTTTCCAATAATTGATGTAGAGTTAACACGAGTATCAATTATGTCTTTTTTGTTCTGTTCAGTATATCGGCAATTTACCGTTCGTCCGTTAAGGTTTATGATTGCTTCCGAGCCATCCAGTTGAGTTGCCCAATTGCCAAGGGTTTCGGCATCCCATCTAACAAACGATATGTTTCCTTTTGCAGGCTTTACCTTCCTTGACAAAATAATAACCTGATAATCTTGTTTTGAGAAATAATCACCCAAAACTTTTCCAAGAGAACCACTACCACCTGCAATTATTATTTTTTTCATTTTTATTAATTTTCTGTACTTTCAGTAATTTATGAAAGTATCTGTTAAAAAAAATTACTTCATCAGTTTTATAAATGAACTCATAAACCAATTCTCATCAGCATTAATCAAGGTTTCAAGGGTTTTATCAGTTTTAGATGCGAAATTGTGAATCCCTTTCACGGTTTCCAGAAAAGCTTTGTTATTCTTCTCTTTTGGATTGCCGGATATCTTGCTCACATCTTCAAGCACACGAAAAATAGGTTCTATTTCACGCTTCCTTCTTTCCTTTGCAACCTGCTTAAACACCTTCCAGATATCTTTCTCGGCAGCGTAAAACTCCTTTCGTTCGCCCGGCTTATGTACTTTACTTATAAGGCCCCAATCAATAAGGGCACGCAAATTCATATTGGCATTACCACCTGAAATGTTCAGTTCGTCCTGTATATCCTCGGCACTTAGCGGATCAGGTGAAACCATCAATAATGCGTGAACCTGGGCCATGGTGCGGTTAATCCCCCAATTAGAGCCCAGCGTACCCCAGGCTTGTATGAATTTCTCTTTTGCTTCTTTCAGTTCCATGGCACAAAAGTATATATTATTTCTGAACTTTCAGTAATTTCTGAAAATTATTTATTTATTGAAATTCAATTAATTGTAACCACCTATTCCATTTTCATTAATTTTTGTGCCTTAATTCCGTCATTTTTAAATCAGTTCATTTAGGTTTACAAGAAAAATACAGGATACCCATTAAAATAAAATGCGACATTTGTGAGAGTTTAAATAACGCTTTATAATGAAAAAGATTACCGCCTTATTAACATTAATTGCCCTACTGTCGTTTGTTTCGGATGACGGAGTACTTTTTAAAGTGCAATACAAACCGGAGACTAAATACAGTGAAATACTTGAGCAGTCTTCGCACATGACAATTAAATATCACGGTGACGATGCATTCATTGAGAGACTGGAGGATAAGGGGATTAAAAACCCGACGGTAACAGATAAATCCTCGAAAACACTGGCTGAATTTAAAACAGGCAAACTTACGGATGGAGTACATTTCCCGTTGTCGATGGAATTTATTTCAACAACAAGCAGCGATGGAAAAAAAGTAATTCCCGATGGCACAATAATTTACGGGAAAAGTACTATAGACAGTATGCCCGTGCTTGATTCTATTTCATCCCCGGGCATGGAAGACGATATGAAGCAAGTTTTATTAAAAACAATGGGTAATCTGTTCACCCAAATAACTTTCCCTGCAAAAAAACTGAATGTAGGCGATACCTTTACACATCAGCTACCTGTATCTATTCCTATTGGCGGGTTAACTGTTAAAATGAATATATCAACTATTTATAAACTTACCAAAATAGATAACGGGATTGCTTATTTCGACATTACACAAGTGTACAATTTTACCCTTGATGAGTTCACAACCGAAGGTGGCGGGACCGGCTCAGGACAGGTTAAATACGACATTGCAAACAAATTTTACTGCTATTACCAGGAGACCTCGGATATGAATATGAAAATGAAAATGCAGGGCTTTAGTATGGACCTGAATTCAAAAAGCAGTTATACACAAACTATAACTTTCAGTAAAAACTGATTTATTCTTCTTTTCTAAATTTTCCATCCTCGCCGGTGATTAATAGCATTGGCCTGTTAAATCGTTGCGAATAAAGTATTTCATTCGGCTTTATATGATTTGGCATATATACCCTGCCTGCAAAAGCTATACGCCCATCGGCCAATTGCACAGCCTGAGCAAGTTCCGACATAGTAGGATTCACAGACATGGCAAGCCCTGGCAGGTTCGCATCAGGGGCATCAAACATCCCGAGTTCATCTTCTTTAATCAGATTAAAACTCTTATCCAGTAATACCCATTTCGCTTTCATATACAAACCAATCCCTTTCTCAGCCTTTGTAACGCCGCCATAAAGAACATAGTTGCCATTTTTTAGCTTGAGCAATCCATCGGAGCGCATTTCATACAAATTACCAACAGCAATAGTGTCGCCGTTGGTTAAATTTATTTGTAGCAACCCTGCTTTATACCTATTCAGGTCATAGTTATCCAAATAAGTAAGCATCAAAATCATTTCTGAGCCAGATGCACTGCACAGTTTAGCGGCAGCCATATTCTTCCTGCTTTTTATTTCACATTTCCAAACAACACTGTCGGCACTACTGCTCACTTTGTAAATTATATAATCACTCAATGTATCTGAATAATTCCTACGACATAAAAGGTAAACAGACTCATCACCAACCGGAACTATATCTTCACAAAGTTCTGTATAGGGTGATTTTACCGCAATGTATTTTTCCTGCTCAGCCACGGAGCCAAAAGCACCGGAATAACCTTTAACTTCCCTGTATTTCTCTTTCACTAACCTTACATTGTATACCGACTGAGAAGTAAGCTTTGAAAAACTAAAGTAGTTTTCTGAATCGTTAACAGAAGCTATACTACCCATGATTTGCGGAGAACTAGCAAGGGTAGCCTCAGACCCTTGGGGCTCGCCATTTACATTGAGAGGCTGGGTGTAAAACACCGGAATGTTCGATTGAACCTTTGTGCCAAACAACTTAAGCGGGTAGCAACCTGTGGTGCAGTCAGACATTTTGGGCAGTAGCAAAAAACCTGAAAGTTCGTACAAGTCATCTGCCGGTATTACCTTTTTTGTAATCAGGGTACCATTGTTATCTGTTCTGATAAACAAGGGTTGCTGGTTTTTATCATTTGCATCGGTTGTAATACCCACCATATATAAATCACCTTCTTTTGTTTGCACAATGTTATGCAGCCTATAATTGGCAATTGTGGAATCAGTCCAATAAAAAATACCTGTTTGTGAAAACCCAATTTTAAATTGAACCAATAAAATGGCAAGAAATGCAAACTTATTTTTCATGGTGTTAATATACGAGCATTCGACATATTTGGTTATAGAAATATTCGCTTTTAGCGAACTTCTAACACTTTAATGTGAGGAAACAATCGAATATTTTAAAATACTAAATTCCATCGAATGCAACAACACTCGCTAAGAACAGCAAGGGTTAAGCCTTAAAAACATCACATGATGAACCCACCAAAGTTGGGTATTCCTGCTTTGGTGGCGATTCAGGGCCGCTGGCTTTAAGTTGTTGCTGAAAATTGATAAATGAAGGTAACGTTAAAAGAACCTTTTCATCTTCTTCAGATTTGAAAAAGGCCGTATGGGTAAATGATTTCCCGTCAGGGCTAAGGCAGCAATTATAATTAATACCCGAATTATTTATCTTTTGCAAATCAGCCATTACGATTTTAATGTTGGCCTGATTTTGTTCTGAATATTCAGCTTTTGCCGTATATGTAACCTTTACGATTTTCATAATTCTTATTTTAAGCGAATATAGGAATTTAATTTTCACTGATTGGTATTTGCAACTAACAAAAAAAGCGCCCTGTATAAATACAGGGCGCTTTTTAAAGAACGGTTTACCGGATGTTATCTCACAACATTCAGTCGCTTGTTAATCAGATTACCGTTTACCTGAATCTGAACAAGGTATACACCTGGAGCCAAAACATTGCATTTGATTTCTGCTTTTGTTTGTTTAGGTTCTGATTGGAATACAACCTGACCCAGGATATCAACCACCTTAAGGTTGGTAATGATGTTTTGTGCTGCATCTACAGTAGCCACATCATTTGATGGATTAGGATATATACTTACCTTGTTGGTAGCTGCTCCTATGGATTGAATACCCGTAGCCACATCAATTTTAAATACCAAGGTGCTAATGCAACCATTGGCATCTGTAATTGTGAGGGTGTAGGTTCCTACACCAGCATTGGTGAGATTTTGAGTTGTTTCACCATTTGACCAGCTGAAGGTATAAGGAGTAACTCCGCCTGTAACACTCGCTAAAACTCCACCATCGGTGCTGGATGAGCTAGAAGCATCATTAACAACTCCGTTAACAACTATAGGCATTGCAGGTTGAGTAATACTAAAGGTAGCAGTATCCTGGCATCCATTGTTATCAGTTACGGTTACAGAATAAGTGCCTGCGCCAAGATCGAAAATACTTTGCGTAGTAGACTCATTCGACCAAATAAATGAATCCGGACTTGTTCCGCCATTCACTGTTAATGAAATGTACCCGTTGTTTCCGCCAGAACAACTTACATCACCAGTTGTGGATATAATGTTCAGAGCAGCCGGTTCCCTAACAATAACCTTCACTATTTTCACACAGCCATTCACATCTTTAACATATCCTGTATAGGTTGCTCCGCGCAATCCTGTAAAGGTATTTGATAATTGATATGTAGTGCCATTAATACTGTAAGAATAGGCTCCTGTACCACCTGAAGCAAATAGTGATATTACACCATCTTTAGCTCCATGGCATGTTACATTCAGCACTTTATATGACAGAATCAAAGTAGGAGGTTGTGTAAGACTAAAACTGGTTGTGGCAAGACATCCTGCACCATCACGAATGGTTACAGTATAAGTACCCGCAGTAAGATTACTGAAAATACTGCTCGACTGGTAGTTGATACCACCATCGATACTATATGCCATATTTCCTGAACCACCTGAAGCAGTTACAGTGGCTGAACCTGAATTATCGCCATAGCAATTGTTATCTAAAGTAGATTGAACAATTACAAACGGATTTGGTTCAGTCAATGTTTCAATAACACTGCCGGTGCAACCATTTACATCTTTAACTAAAACTGTATATACTCCGGAATACAAACCTGTAAACGCAGTAGAGGTTTGCCAGTCAGTACCATTAATACTGTATTGCAAAGTACCTGTTCCACCGGTAACGGAGTTGATAGTAATCGTACCATCATTTCCACCATTACATCCTACGTTGGTATGGCTTTCGCTAGTAATTACAGGGCCATTGGATGGAATGCGCTGTATAACGGCCAAAATGGCGACCGAAACGTTGCTGTCGGTTACAATGCACTGCTATCAATAACTACCGGGAATAATAATACCGCTTTAGGATACGGGGCAGATGTTGGTTCAGGTGGTTTAACAAATACTACAGCCTTGGGAAACGGTGCAACAGTTACAGAAAGCAACACAATGGTATTTGGCAATAACTCTGTTACAAAATTTGAATTTAACGGAGCATTAATGCCCTATTATAGTTCAGCTTACAATGCAGGAACTACAGGACAAGCATTGATATCGAAAGGTACCAGCGCGGCACCGCAATGGGGTACTGTTGGCGTTGCATTTGGAGGAACCGGTTCTGCTTCATATATAGCGAATGCTTTAATTTTTGAAGGACCTACTACCACTTCCCCTCTTACAAGTTCAGCGAATATGACTTATAATACGAATCATGGAACATTGGTTTTAGGAACAGGACCATTACAAAGTAATTCAGGAGTTAATATGTTTGGAAATTCAAATAATTATTATCAATTGCTATTGCAAAATACCAATACAGGTGCTTCTGCAAGTACTGACTTAGTTGTTAACGATGACCAGGACAGCACGCATTATGGCGATTTTGGGATTAACTCTTCCAACTATAAACAAGCCGGATACCAAATTCAAAGTCCGGGAGATGTATATCTATACAGCAACAAATCGAATGTGGATATTGGTACAGTTAATGCAGGTTCAAATGGAGTTGATAGTATTAAGTTTACTTGTGGAGGTTTAAATAAAAGCAATTTGGTTATGGTTATGAATCCTGCCGGAATAACAACACAAGTGCACTTTTCTCCTGACACCATACAAATACCTATTCACAATGCAGCTTACGCCCCCAAGTATATTGGAGAAAAATGGATTTACGAAACCGGAGGAGATACTACCGAGTGTGTGGCAATAAATACAACAGGCGGAAGAAAAGTGGATAGTGTTACACTTGGTTCAGGCATTAAGTGGACAAGCACTATTACCGGATATTCAGGAACTCCAACACAAACCTGCAAGTATACTTTGAGCCATAAAACCTGCACATTAAATGTGAATATCACAGGTACATCTAATACTACAGGCTTAACATTTACCTTACCTTTTATTCCGAAAAATACTGACTTTCAAATTTATGGGCAATACACAAATAATGGCACTACTGCTTACGCCGGAGTGATAACCTATACGGCCGGAAGCAATGTAGCTTCATGCGCTATGAGCAATGGAACACTGGCTGGCTGGACCAATTCAGGAACAAAAGCATTAACAGGATTACGGATTTCTTATGAAGTTCAATAATTCATACTTCGTTAACAAGGAGCAACGTTAAAGGAAGTAAATCAAAGGAAGCATAAGATAGAGGGGGAACATAGTTCTTCCTCTATTTTTATTTTATACATATAGGTATTTACATTAGCCTGTTTTAAGTTTTGTGTGATATCTGTAATTCTCAGGCACTGTTATGTAACACCATTTTGATTTAATGTAATCACTTTTGCACCATATAAATTTATTTAATATCCTGCCGTATGAATACTAAAACAGCAACCTTTTTAACCGGACTGATAATTTTTGGTTCTTTTAGTCTATTTGCACAATCGCCGGCACCCCTTCCTGCGAACACGCCACCATCTCCTCCTGTCCCAAATGCTGTACCACCGGTTCCTTATGGAAATCATATACCGGGCTCAACTGCGCCTTACACAACACCACCTGTAATACAACAAACATCACCACCTCCGGCAACTAATCCACCACCATTTCCGGCTGGACCAACCTATACCACTACCCCTGCACCTCGCGCACCATTTCCACCTGACGCGGTTAATAAACCTCACTCAATAAATTGAGATATTAATCAATCGTTATTGTACCAATAAATAACAACTTTTTGTTGCTTTTTTGACCAGGCCAGGTAATTGTCATCAACGGCCCCATCAAACCAATAGTGAAACCCGATGACCTTTTTATCGGAGTGAATATCAAACCAGTTAACAGAATCAGGATAGCCATGGTCGCCACAAGTTCCGATGGCAGGAATTCTTAAGGCATTCACAAAATTACTGTCATCAAAAAAACGGGATACCTTATGTTTAATCGATGTTTCATATTGGGAAACCGTCGGCTCACCATGCTCAGCAGATATTTCCTCAAGCCAATACGAATCAAATGTATCGACATAAATTTGTTGACCTTTATGAGATATAATTGACAAAACTGCCTTAGAAGTTGTTATAGAATCGCCTGTCAATACTAGTTTGAAGGTATCCTTCTTTAACGAATCGGAAAAGAAGTGAGGAATAATACTACTGAGTAAAATCTTCTTTCCGGAAGGAATTGGCTTTGTTGCAGGTGCTGTGTTAACAGTATTAATATTACTGCTATTACAGGAATAAAGCAGGAAGGATATAATAAAGATATTTAGAAGTTTTTTCATTTGTTTGATTTTTGCGGTAATTTATAATTCTTGAATTTCGGCCTTTATTTTCTTTGGTAAACCATCAAACACAAGTTGGTAGGAATGGTCAATAATCTCTTTCAATTGTTTGTTAGTCAACCGCCCAGTCATATACACCGTGTTCCAATGTTTCTTGTTCATGTGCCAGCCGGGTATTATCTCCTCATGCTCGGCACGCAGTTCTATGGCTCTTTCCGGGTCGCATTTGGCATTAAAACGATCCGCTTCATCTAAGCCAGCCAATAAAAATACCTTATCGCCTACTTTATAAACTAAGGTCTCTTCTCCGAAAGGGAAAGTTTCCATTACACCTTTTTTGTTTAAACAATATTCGCGAAGTTCTTCAATATTCATAATGAAGATAATTAGCCTTATGCAACAACTACCCCACCCCACATCTTTTCCCGCTGCGCCTTTATATTTTCATCTAAAATATATTCATCGTAAGGCATGCGCTTGTCAATATAACCTGTTGGAGTTAATTCAATAATGCGGTTGGCAACTGTTTGGGTAAACTCATGGTCATGCGAAGTGAAAAGTGCAACGTGCTTCCAATCCTTCAAGGCATTATTAAATGCAGTGATGGTTTCCAAATCAAGGTGATTTGTAGGTTCATCCAATATGAGGCAATTGGCATTGGTGAGCATCATGCGTGAAATCATACAACGTACTTTTTCACCGCCTGATAATACATTTACTTTTTTCAATGCTTCTTCTCCTGAAAATAACATCCTGCCAAGGAAGCCACGGATATAGGTTTCCAGCTTATCGGAAGAATATTCACGCAACCAGTCTACCATGTTATCATCACGCTTAAAAAAGGAAGCGTTTTCATTCGGCAGATACGATTTGGTAATAGTACTTCCCCATAAATATTCACCTGAATCGGGTTGCGACGCACCTGTAATAATTTCAAAAAATGCAGTGATAGCAAGGTGTTCCTTACATATAACAGCAATTTTATCACCTTTATCCATTGTGAAAGTAATATCCGTAAACCACGGAATACCTTCGGGAGATGTTTTAGAAAGCTTGGTAACACTCAGTATCTGGTCACCGCAATCACGGTCGGCTTTAAAGATAATGCCGGGGTACTTGCGCGTAGAAGCTTGTATATCGTCCACAACCAGTTTTTCCAACAGCTTTTTACGGCTGGTTGCCTGGCGGGATTTGGAGGCATTCGCACTAAATCGTTCTATGAAAGATTGCAATTCCTTACGTTTATCTTCAACCTTTTTATTCTGGTCGGCACGCTGGCGAAGGGCCAATTGGCTTGATTCGTACCAGAAAGTATAGTTACCCGTGTACAATTTAATTTTACAAAAATCTATATCGGCAACATGGGTGCAAACCGCATCTAAAAAGTGCCTGTCGTGACTCACAACAATTACAATATTCTGAAAATCCGCAAGGAAGTTCTCAAGCCAGGTAATGGTTTCTACGTCCAAATCGTTGGTAGGCTCATCGAGTAATAATATATCTGGGTTGCCGTACAAAGCCTGTGCCAGCAGAACACGTACCTTTTCTTTAGGGTTTAAATCACCCATCAACGTGGCATGCAATTCTTCCTTCACACCAAGCCCGCTAAGCAGGTTTGCTGCGTCACTCTCGGCATTCCAGCCTTCCATTTCGGCAAAATGGGTCTCCAGTTCGCCGGCCCTGTGCCCATCGGCATCGCTAAAATCTGGCTTGGCATAAAGGGCATCCTTCTCCTGAATAATGCTCCAGAGTTTGCTGTTACCCATAATAACGGTTTGCAAAACAGGAATGGCATCAAACTTAAAGTGGTCCTGGCTTAGTACGCTCATACGCTCACCGGGTGTAATGCTCACAGTGCCCGTATTGGCATCAATTTCGCCAGAAAGTATCTTTAAAAAGGTAGACTTTCCCGCGCCATTTGCACCAATTACGCCATAGCAATTGCCATGCATGAACTTTAAATTCACTTCATCGAACAGTAATCTTTTTCCGTATCGTAAGGACAGGTTGTTGACAGTAATCATTTCAGGTTTCTTTTTTGGAAGTGCGAAGATAGGCTTTTGGGGGGAAAGGTCGGTGGCCGACTGCCAATTATCAGTGCTTGATAATATATTTTTTAATGTTTCCTTCCTTATCAATAAAATACGTTGGATAACGTTCTTTAATATTTTTTAATGTCTCTTCCATTGAATCCATAAGATCTGAACCTGTCCTAATAGTTAAATCTTTGTCAATATAGGATTCCAAAGTTGGTCCATAATAAGGAACACGAATATAGTCGGAATCATTTCCACAAATACCTGTTCCCTGGTATCCTGCCTCCCCAATTTCTATTTTTGAAATTAAGTGTCCTTGTTTTGATATTGTACATAAATACTGGTCTTCATTAGATTCCTCATTGCTAAATCTTTGAACCTCGCCTAGTGCCAAAACATAATAGTTTTTTCCGGCTTTAAGTAAACCAATGGAATAATACTCCCCCCATCCTACCCGTGATTCACTATCTAACCTATTATAAATTGCATTATTCGTAGAGTCAAACAAATATTTCCTAACCTGCTCAAATGGCAATGGCCCTGCCGAATCTATGGTCAACTCCCCAGTATAACCTGTACACCCATCTGTTGTATCGTCTTCACTTCTTTTATAATGTTCTTCTTTAAAATCACTATGGGAATAAATAACATAAAAAGGCAATTTTTTTTGCGGAAACAAACTCAAGAAATTCTTGAAATCACCTTGCTCTTGGGCAAATAAGTTAATTGAACCAATTAAGAGAAATAAGATTATGCTATACTTTTTCACAATCAAAGTTATATACCAATTATCAAAAGTAATAAAACAGATTTATTCTAAGCTAACCATTTATTGCCTTTATCGGGGGCATGTCCTAATCAATTCCACAAAAATAAGATTTACATATATCACAGGTTTGAAAATTCGCATTGTTTACTTTTGTACCTTGTGAATTCTAAAAAAACAACTTGTATATATGTATAACTTAAAAATAATTACCTCAACCGTACGCCCCGGAAGAAAAGGCCCTATAGTAGCAGAATGGATATTGAACCATGCTAAAAAATATGAAGATTTTAATGTGGAGCTTTTAGACCTTGGCATCATTAATTTACCTATGATGGATGAAGCCAACCATCCGCTGATGAAAAAGTACCAGCATGAGCATACCAAAAAGTGGAGCGCATCTATCGAAGAAGCTGACGCGTTCATATTTGTTACTGCCGAATACGATTATAACTATCCCGCTCCATTAAGAAATGCTATAGAATATCTTGCTTTGGAATGGCAATATAAAGCGGCAGGTATTGTGAGTTATGGCGGAGTTTCATCCGGCACAAGGGCTGCCAATAGCCTCAAGAGTGACTTAGCCACAATGAAAATAGTTCCATTATCAGAAGCTGTTCATATTCCATTTTTCAGCCAATTTATAGTTGATGGGAAATTCGCTCCAAATGAAATATCACTAAAATCTGCGGATACCATGATGAAGGAATTATTGCGATGGACCAAAGGGTTGAAACTGATAAAGGAAAATTCCCTGTAAATCGTCTTTTAGAGACAATCGCGCTTACTGCGCAATAAATAACAGCTATGGATTCAACCAACAATAAAATGAAAGTGGAAATTTGGAGCGATGTTATGTGTCCGTTTTGCTATATAGGCAAACGCAAATTTGAAAACGCGCTCTCTGCATTTCCCGATAAAGATAAGATAGAAGTGGAATGGAAAAGTTTTCAGTTGGCTCCTGAGATGAAAACTACTCCAGGTAAAACAATACATGAATATCTGTCGGAGCACAAGGGCTTAAGTCTCGCGGATGCTAAGCGTATGAACGACCATGTTACAGCCATGGCAGCCAAAGTGGGGCTTACTTATAATTTCGACACAGCGGTGGTGGCTAACTCGTTCAATGCACATCGCTTCAGTCATTTTGCAAAAGAAAAAGGCAAACAAAACGAGGCTGAAGAAAAACTTTTTTATGCCTATTTCACTGAAGGGAAAAATACAGATGATTTTAATACCTTAATCAAATTGGGCGAGGAAATTGGGCTGGAGCCTATGGAAGTAAGGACCGCTTTAGAGAAAGGTAGTTTTGGAGATGAAGTGACCGCCGATATTGAAGAAGCGCATCAATTGGGTGTTAACGGGGTGCCATTTTTTGTCTTCGATCGTAAATATGCTGTTTCGGGCGCACAGGAAAGCCAAACCTTTACACAAGTACTTACCAAATCATTTGGAGAATGGAAGAAGAACAAATCCATGACCTTCACTGAAATGGGCGAAGGCGAGGTTTGCACTCCGGATGGGGAATGCAGTTAAAAGTGCGTCCCTTAGAATCATTCTTTAGTATGACTTCCCTCATAGACATTCCCTCTATTAATAAGGAATTTTACTATCCTTATGAGTAAAACAATTTTTATTACGGGAGCTACTTCGGGTATTGGGTTGGAAACAGCTTGTGCGCTGGTTGCCGATGGCAATCATATAATTGCAACAGCGCGAAATTTAGAAAAAGGCCAACTACTAATAAATGCATCTAAAAGCCGCAACCCTGCAGCGAAAGGAACTATTGAAATTGTGATATGCGATTTGTCTTCTTTTCAATCCATTGTATCTGCCTGCAAAGAAGTAAAAAGCAAACACTCAATTATTGATACCATTATTAATAATGCCGGCACATGGAATTTCCACTACCGTGAATCGAAAGATAAAATAGAGGAAATATTTCAGGTAAATGTGCTGGCTCCATTGCTGATAAACCATTTACTGTTTGAAACATTGTCAAAATCTGCGGATGCTAAATCCATATTCGCCGCATCAGGACTTCATCAGGGCGATGTGGATTTCAATAACCTGGAGTTTAAAAATAAATTCAGCGGATTTAAAGCTTATCGCCAATCAAAATTAGAAGTGATTTTGCTGTGCCGACTGCTTGCTAAAAAACCGAATAAAGGCAACATTGGTTTTTATTGTGAACACCCGGGGCTTGTAAATACACAATTGGGGCGCGACGCTAATTGGTTTTCAAATCTCTTCTTTCGCGTTTTTGGTATTTCTCCGGCAAAAGGCGCTGAAACACTGATATACCTTGCCAGGGAAGATAAAAGCAAACTGGTTTCAGGTGAATATTACTATTTGAAACAGGTAAAAAAAATTACCCCGCAAAGTTATGATATGAAGACCGCTGAAAAATTGCTGGGTGTGCTAAAAAGCTACCTGAAGGAATATATTGGGCTAGCCGTCTCACCCATTTTTGAATGAACTTTTTTTATACAATGAAGAAAACAAATAACCTTATTATACTGCTCATTTTTATGGCAACAGCAACATTAAACGCCCAACCTGTTCAATCGGTAGCGCATGTAGATTTACAAAAATATGCCGGCAAATGGTTTGAAATTGCAGCATACCCGCAGATATTTGAAAAGGGCTGCAACTGCACCACCGCCACATACACGCTTAGCGATAAGGGATATGTTATAGTTGAAAACCGCTGCAACAAGGATAGCGTAAACGGAAAGCTTTCCTATATAAAAGGAAAGGCTTTTGTGGAAAAAGATTCGAGCAATGCCAAACTGAAAGTACAGTTCTTCTGGCCATTCAGAGCAAAATACTGGATAATAGATTTGGCCGATGATTATAGCTATGCGGTTGTTAGTCATCCGAACAAAAAATATTTGTGGATACTCTCTCGTACATCTAAAATGGATCCGGCTATTTACCGGCAAATACTTGACCGCTTAAAAGCAAAAGGGTTTGATTTGTCAAAACTCAAAATCACAACCCAAATCTAATCGCCAACAACTACCAGCATAGTGGGTATTTAAGATATTCATGTTTCAAAAATTATCCTGTTTTTACAACTTAAACGCCTAAAATTCCATGCCCATCAAAGGGGTAAACCCTAATGATATTAATCACGATTTTCTGTGATTATGCTCATTCGTGCCAATTGACGGCAGCTATAATTTTGTACCCGAATTTTAACTCACAATATTTTAAGTTTATGAAAATATCTACTTGCTTAACAGTTTTGCTTATCGGTGCAACAATAAGCGTAAAAGCTCAAATCCCCAATAATGGATTTGAAAATTGGACATCATTCACTGGTTATGAAGACCCTACCTATTGGGGTTCTACAAATTCGTATTCTTCAGGGCCATTTTATGCATGTACCAAGTCAACCGACCATTACCCACTTTCTGTTGGCTCCTATTCTTTACGGCTTGAAAATGACCCTACCCAAAACCCAAGTTTTGCAGGCAGAGGAGCATTGTTTACTGGACCACCTCCACCACGCCCGAATTTCGCGATAAGCGGACACCCAACCAGTTTAACAGGTTATTACAAATTTGCTCCAGTGAATGGTGACACCATGTATATCCAGGTTCAATTATTTTATCATGGCTCTGGAGTGGGTTTCGCCCAATTGACAACAACTGTAGCTGCCCCCAATTGGACCTCCTTTAATATCCCAATTTCATTATATACAACAGCCGATAGTGGAAGCATTATTATTGCAGCATATTATGCCAATGGATTTAATTATATGCCACATGGTAATTCCGTATTATATGTTGACAACTTGAATTTCGATAACCTGATAACGGGTGTAAATACTGTTAATAATGATAAGGGCAACGTCTCTATTTATCCTAACCCGGCAAAAAATCAAATAACCATAGACCTGAAAAATGTTTCCGGTTCACTTGAGAAAATAACTATATATAATATACTCGGTGAAGCTATGAGCACTCAAAATCATTCCGGAAAGGTAAAATCCAGTTTGGAAGCAATTGATATAAATGGCTTGTCAGCAGGAATATACATGGTAGAGGTTATTACCGATAATGGCAACTTTTATCAAAAAATAAGCAAGCAATAAAATAGTGCGATATGAACTTTTTCAAGATTAAAACAACCTGGTCGAATGCGGAGTTAATAATATTAAAACTCTGCATAGCTTCGGCATATATTCTTGTAGGTGCTTATTTCCATAGTTTCGTTGGAAACTATTATATTCCTTTAATAGTATTATTCAGTGTAACGGTTATCTGGTCGGTTTACCTGTGGGTAAGCAAAATGAGATCGGATAACAAAAGTTGATTTAATTAACTTTATTAAGTCTTTAATAAAAACAATAAAAAAACACCCGTTATCCGTAGATAAAGGGTGTTATACTGTTTCCTTGTTAAGGAACGGTTAAGAAATTACCACTTCTTGTCGTAGTCTCTTCTTCCGCCTCCTCCGCCGCCGCCATAACCGCCGCCGCCTGAGTTTCTGTCTCTGCCGCCTCCGCCTTCAGTACGTGGTTTTGCAACCGATACGGAAATGCTTCTGCCATCATGCTCACTCTCATTGAGAGCTTCAATAGCTTTGTGTCCTTCTTCATCATTTGGCATTTCTACAAAGCCAAATCCTCTGGACTTACCTGTAAATTTATCTGTGATGATTTTACTCGAGCTAACTGTGCCATACTGTTGAAACAACTGATTCAATGCGTCTTCATTGAACTTAAAACTTAAATTTGACACGAAAATGTTTACCATAAAAATTAATATAAATTGATTAAGATACAAAGATACTGTTTTTAAATGACAAATTCGACATAAATTATCCATTATCTGCTTTTACCCTTCATTTATTTTCCGAAGCATTCAATTTCAGGAGTATTTTTAAGCCCGATAAGAGTTACTATCAGGTTTATAAGTAGCTTTGTACTATTCTTTTAATATATCCCTGCACTAACAAATAACTTCCTTAAAATGAAATCATTAAAATATCTCGTAATCCTGTTTTCCTTGGTTTTTAGCCGCCAAATAATGGCTCAGCAGGAAACTTCGCATGTGCAGGACAGCTTAACCTGGTATACAGACCTTATGAAGGCTACTGAAATTTCTACTTCATCAGGTAAACCCATATTTGCACTATTTACAGGAAGCGATTGGTGCGGATGGTGCAGAAAACTGCAAAATGACGTTTTTAAAAAGCCGGAATTTATTGCTTGGGCAAAGAAAAACGTTGTGCTGCTTGAATTGGATTTTCCAAGGATAATAAAACAAACCCCCGAGTTAAAAAAACAAAACAACGATTTGCTCCAGCACTTTAAAGTACAGGGGTTTCCTACCTGCTGGATGTTTTATGTTTCTGCTGACACAGCAACTAAGACATTAAATTTTACTCCCCTGGGTTCTACCGGTTACCCGGGCAATGCCCAACCGGGGAAAGAGCAAGTTGCATTTTTAGTGGATGCCAACGAAATTTTGGCAAAGAAGGATTCCAAGTAATTCTATTTACACCTTCTCATAAAAACCAATGTTCATGACTATGGACAAGTGGCAGATGTAGTAATTAACATGGCCCGGCTTTTCCTAATCCTTTAATAGACAAAACCACTTTGACTTTTCTTACGTAATTAATTAATATGGATTAGCTAAGCATAATTTGCGGATCAGCTTCTTGATATAAATTTATTCAGTATAATTGCCTGACAATTGAACACGAGATGCCAGAAACTGCTAACTCACGATTGGAAATGTTTTGTGACGGGGTATTTGCAATAGCATTAACCCTTCTTATTATTGATATTAAAATCCCGCCAACGGAAAACGTCAGCACAACAGCTGATTTATGGCTGGCAATTAAACATCTTTTACCCACCATTTTAGCATTTCTATTAAGTTTTATTACCATTCTTATTACGTGGGTAAGCCATCATAACACATTTAAACTGATAAATAAATCCTCTCACCCATTTATTTATGCTAATGGGCTAATGCTGCTTGCTATTGTATTTATCCCTTTTCCAACTTCCCTTATGGGCGATTATATTTTAACTGACCATGCGGCCCCCGCTGTAGTACTTTACGGGGCGGTAAACCTATTGATGTCCATTAGCTGGCATCTGGTTACACGCGCTGCTCTTAACCCTAACAACCCGCTAACCAACAGTGAGAAATCAATGAATACAATTCGTAATATCCACAAAACAGGTTATTACTCTCTGGCAATTAACACTACGCTCACTATCCTCGCTTTTTGGTTTCCTTTGGCGGTTGCTATTATTATAAGTTTGCTGTGGATTACCTGGCTGGTAATAGGCATGAATATTACAGGGGATTAAACATCCCGGCATTTTCCTGCTTTTTATCTTTTGTATTTCATAAATAAATTTACCTTTGTAGGCTATAATAAACTATCCAACATGAAAAAACTATCCTCCGGCATTGCTGCACTTTCATTATTAAGTATGATTGCTTGTAACGATGCTCCAAAAACAGCCACAACTGCAACCGCAACAACAACAACAACCCCAAAAAACTGGGATTTAGTAATTACATCAATGACCACCAAACATCAGTTAGATAGTGTTTCTGCTGCATGGGCAAAGGATAGCATTGATTTTAAAATTACCAAATTCGAAAACGACTCTACCGGGAAACTGGCAAAGGTTGCAGGTGATATTAAAATGACATTTGTTAAGGCCGGAATGAGCGGATCGTTTAACAGCGACAGTATTAAGTGGAAGCCATTTAAAATTAAGATGAGCAACCAGCCCAGAATTGAATTGAGCGACAAAAAATAGTTTTGCCCGACGTTTGCTTTAATTGCTTATTTTAATTCATACAATGAGGAAATTGCTTTTTGCGATAATTATTCTTGCTGCAATTAATTTAACAGCACAGGATAAAGTCACAGGAGATATCTCTCCTATCTTTGCCCTTTCACCCGATAACAAAACCATTGCATTTTCAGCCGGTAACGGGCAATCTTCCTTTTTGTTTGAATATTCATTTAAGGATAAATCAATTACACCGTTGGCCGGTCTAGGCGATGATTATTTTATCCGGCCAAGCTTTTCTTCAAATGGTAAAATGCTTTTATATCTTTCAAAAACAGCAGCGGGCAAGAATATCTTTCTAATGGACCTGAATACCGGAAAAGCAATTTCAATTACCAAAGGAGATTTTTATGTTACAGAAGCAATTTTTTCAAAAGCAGGAGATAAAATAATTTTCTGCGCAGCCCAATTTGTAGGAAACTATTCTCCTTTAGGAAGGAAAGCACCCCATGATTTGGATTTATTTTCAATAAATCCGGACGGCACAGGGTTAAAAAAACTTACCAATTTTAAAGCATATTCCCTCAATTCAATTTCCACAGACAAGTCAGGAGACTCTGTTCTTTGTGCTTTAAATGCAGGCGACCGAGAAGGCATTTATTTGGTTCCGTTAAAGGATACCGGCACGTTACGGAAAATAGAAACTGTTAATAATCCAAGGCCTGAAATTGGGGCAGATTTTTATGAAACCCCGAACTATTCAGCGGATGGAAAAACTATAACCTTCATGGCTCCTTACCAACTCTTGCTAATGGATATGGCAACCTTAAAATGCAGTGAATTATGGACTACACTCGCCAAAGATGATATGGCTATGCCCATGTGCAGCAGCTTTTTTAACACTGGCGATAAAATACTTTTTTCCACACTTGCAATTAAAGACAGGCACTATGCTACCGATGCAAGCTTCTACCAGCTTGATATAAAAACGAAAGGGCTTACAGAATTGAAATTGAAATAATAAACAACAATCATGAGGGCACTTAGGTTATTGCAAATATTGTTTTCTATTTTTATTATACAATTGTATGCCTGTAAGCCCCATGCTGTGCCCCGCACTAAGCCGCATACGCTAATTGTTCTTGAACTTGATACTGCGGGTTTCTACAAGCAACCCGCTGCCAGTTCCACTGCGAATATCAGGCACCTTTCTGAAAAGGCTGCCGATGTTATTATGCAAAGGCTCATTAAATTGGGCATTGATGAACGCAACTTTGAACTTTCGGAAGAAATGAACTTGATCACCCTCAAACTTTGGCAGCCGCCTAATAATTCACTGCCTATTGACAATATACTTAAAGTTTTGCAGGCAAAAGGCAAACTTGAATTCTGGAATGTATATGATACAAGACGGATATTCCCAATGATATTTCCTGATAAAAATAATTTTGAAAATGATAGCATCCACAAGGTACTGAGCAAATTATTGAATATTAGCAGTCAGATAATTCAGGAGCCTGGCAAAAATGCAAATTATATTGGAGATGCACGCATAGCGGATACTTGCTCCATTAATGCAATTCTCTCTAAATTCATTCTTCCACCCGATTTACATTTTCTATGGAGTATCAGGAGGCAGAGCTGGGATGAATCTGTAATTCTTTATCCTGCAAAAGGCCATTACCCTTCTTTATTGAACCCGGTTATCACGGATGCTGAAATTGCCATTGATCCAAACTTTGAAAAGTGGTATAACATTAAGTTCATTATGGATTCGGCTACAGCATTTAAATGGAAAAGGATTACAAATGAAAATCACGAACAGAATATTGCAATCACAATAGATAACAATGTTGTTACCAGTCTATTTATACAAGGGACAGTAGAAAACGGCAATTGTGCAATATATGGAAGTTTCACCAAAGAAAAAGCAAATGAAATTGCTGCACTTATTGCCGGCGGAAAAATGCCAACTGCATTAAATATAGTTGAACAGAAAATAGAAAACTAGGAAGAGCGCAAATTAATTGAAAACTACACTTCAATATTAAAAGGATTTGAAAGGATTCGATAAAAGAATAAATAAAAAAGCAACATGAGATTAATAAGACCTTTGCAAATATTGTTTTTTATTTTTATTTTACAATTGTATGCCTGCCATCCAAGCTCTGTGCCCCGCACAAATCCACATACTTTAATTGTACTGCAATTAGATACCACAGGATTTTACAAACACCCTGGCGAAAGTAACCTGGCTAACATTCGTTTTCTTGCAAAAAAGACTGCTGTAGTGCTACGGCAGAGGTTGATTAAAATGGGGATTGAAGATAATAATATGGAATTTAAGGATACGAACAATCTAATAACTTTTAAACTCTGGCAACCCGAAGCAGATTCTGTAGACCTATCCCGAATCCGTAAAATAGTACAATCGACTTTCAACTTGGGTTTTTGGGAAACCTATAAAGCAAAACGCGTTTTTGCCTTTTTATTTGAACCCGGAAATACTTACGAGTACGATAGCCTGAAATCAATACAAAGCCAATTATTCAGATTATTGAGAATTCAATTTACCATTGACCAAAATCGCATTACCCGTGAAATTCCGGAGAATCAAGCTGCACTCGGAAGTGCTTACGCTAACGATACATCTCAAATAAATACCCTTCTCCGTAAATTTATTTTACCTAGGGACATGCATTTTTTATGGGGGAAAAAGCAAAAGGAGTCGAGCGATCTGATTGAACTTTACGTTGCAAAAGGAACTGAACCTGCATTGTATAACCCTTCTTTTTTGGATGTACATTCTGGCCCCGGAAATGAAGGTTCCGGTAGTTATGAAATTGCGTTTAAAATGGATGAATCAGGTGCATTAAAATGGAAGCGATTGACCGGAGCTAATTTAGAGCAGTTTATTGCAATGACAATTGACAATCAGGTTTACTTCTGTCCTATAGTTAAGAATGAAATCCCCAACGGGCGTTGTACTATCTCCGGTAGCTTTACGAAATCAGAAGCGAGTGACTTTGCTGCATTACTTTCTGCCGGTGGCTTGCCGGCCCCCTTGCACATTGTTGAAGAAAAAATTGAAAAGTAGGAAAGCCTGATTAATTCAGGCAATTTTGAAAAGCCTATTTAGCCCGGTTTCCGTTCACGAAGTTTATTTACCAGACAACATATTTTAACAGGTTGGCGTAATCTATTTTTTTTACATTTGTGAAATAAATAATCCTATAAAATTATGAGTTTATTCAGTGGAATTTCACACCAGTTAATTGACATTATAGAATGGAACGACGACTCGACCGACACCTTAGTTTGGCGTTTCCCGCGTTTCCAGGATGAAATAAAAAACGGGGCACAGTTAGTAGTACGTCAGGCGCAGGCAGCCGTGTTTGTTAACGAAGGTAAAATTGCCGATGTATTTCAGTCGGGC
This sequence comes from uncultured Bacteroidota bacterium, assembly GCA_903901055.1. Lineage (GTDB taxonomy): Bacteria > Bacteroidota > Bacteroidia > JABEUT01 > JABEUT01 > JABEUT01. The sequence continues at coordinate 49,672 of CAIUPO010000123.1, read as the reverse complement.
ACTTATTCGTTGGAAACAAAAAACATTCCGGTTCTAACTACCCTCAGAGGCTGGAAATATGGCTTCAACAGCCCTTTTAAAGTAGATATATATTATGTAAACACCCGCCAGTTTACCAATCAGAAATGGGGAACAAAAAATCCTATCATGCTGAATGATGATAAATTCGGGATGGTTGAAATACGTGCATTTGGGACCTATGCTTTTCGTGTTGTGGACGCTAAAAAATTCATGGAAGAAATTGTTGGAACCAACAGTTATTTTACAACTGAAGATATAGCCGGACAGTTGAAAAGCCTTATGGTTACTAAGCTTACCGAAGAATTAGCAAAAAGTAATTTAGGCGTTGAGAAATTCTCTGCCAACGTGAGTGAAGTATCGGATTTCTGCAAAGAGAAACTTACCTCTGTATTTGATGGCTTTGGATTAGCGCTTACTCAATTCGTACTCGAGAACGTATCTATGCCGCCTGAACTGCAAAAAGAAATATTCCAGTATAGCAGGCTTAATAAGATTGACATGTCGAAACTTACCCAGATGAATGCAGCTAACTCTATTCAAACAGCCGCGGAGAACCCCGGTATTGGTGGAGCAGGTATGGGCATAGGTGTTGGATTAGGCTTGGGCAATATGGTTGCCAACAACCTGAGTCAGTCGATGAACCAGATGCAGCAAAATGTAAATACGCCTCCCCCAGTTCCACAGGCGGTGCAGTATTTTGTGGCTGCCGGAGGTAAACAAACAGGCCCGTTTAATGAACAACAATTAACTGAAATGGTTGCCGCAGGCACCTTGCAACGCGATACCTTAGTTTGGAAAACCGGTATGGCCGCTTGGACACAGGCCGGACAAGTAGCAGAAATTTCAGGTGTTTTCAGTTCTACACCTCCACCATTACCATCTTAATATTCCCCTAACCCTTTCCTTCGCCGATGAAATCAAAAGCAAAGTATTTTTTAGCATTACTTGTAGTATTATTTTTAGGAATTACTGAAGCTTATTCCCGTGCCGGTGGCGGTGGTGGCCACTCTGGTGGTGGCGGCAGCGATGATGGCGGCGGAGGTGGCGGTGGCTTCGGCTTATTTTTCCTTCTAGCCAGTTGGCCCGGTCGCATTGTGCTTATTATTATACTAATCGTAGTAGCTTATACCAGATTTGCGAGCAAGAAAAACTCAGGCGGAACGGACCTTGTAAGTGGTACTTCCGGCGGACCAGTTGGACAACCTGATCCAATTGCTCCTGAATTCTTTACAGCCAATCCGGGTTTTACCACAGAAGGATTTTCTGAAAAAGTGAAGACCGCCTTCCTTGGTATACAGGATGCCTGGATGAATAAGAATTTGGGTAAAGTGCGCAAATGGATTAGTGATGGTGTTTATCAGCGTTTCAATGCGCAGTTCACTATGATGAATGCCCTTGAGCAGACCAATATTTTAAGCAACATTAATATACGGCAGATTCGCGTTGAATCAACTATTCAGGATGGCGCTTACAGCATTATTACGGCTTCGGTTTATTTCAGTATGGATGACAATTTCATCTGCAAAAAAGACCCTTCATTCAACGAACGGTTTACCGGCGATACTGCAACCGAGTACTGGACATTCATTAAAAAATCGGGTGTTGCCGAAAAAGATTTATACAACACCAACAACTGCCCTAATTGCGGCTTTGCATTGAAGAATGATGCAGGACAGGTTAGCAAGTGCGAATCGTGCGGAACGGTTACCTACCTTGGCGACTACGACTGGGTGCTTTGCGAAATAATCCAGGAAGATGATTACAATGCAGGCAATTATCGCTTGACCAAAGATTCAGAAGAACTTCAAGCTATTTATACTGAAAAGGATAGTGACTTCTGTATACAACTGATGGAAGACAAGGCATCGAATGCGGTGATGCAATATTTTGTTTCTCAAACAACCCAGGATTTGAAGTACCTGAACCGCTTTACCGACGATGCACTCTTTGCCAAATTAGAGCAGTTTATTAAAGAACAAGGTCCGTTTGTATATAACCGCCTTTTCTTGAATGACGTGGCTTTGGTGGGAATGGCGCAAGACAACAACATGTGGGTGGCAACAATCCGTATTATATTCTCTTCTATGCGTTTGCAGCAAACTGAAAATGGTTTGACGAAGATGGATGATACCGTTGTGCCGGATACATTAATAATGAAATTGGGCAAAAAAGTGGGTGCTGTGCAGAAGAATAAACTGTGGGGATTTGAATGTGCCAGTTGTGGCGCTCCTTACGCGGATACCACCGTTACCGAATGTAGTTATTGTTCAGCCAAAATCAACTCGCCCGATAATGATTGGGTGATGATAGATTTAACTGAAGAAGCATAATTCCAGCGGGCGCTTCTAAAAGTGCCCGCTAACTATTACCTTTGCAATACCATTTAGGATTAACAATTTACAATTAACCATTCAAATATGCTGCGCAAACTCTCAATCATAACAGGTTTTGGACTACTTATTGCATGCTCTTTGTTGCTTCCATCTTATATTAACAATCCTGAAAAAGGTGTATATCTTGACAGGGCACAAGGCCAAAAAGCTTTTGTACTTCTCAATAAGATTCGTAAAGACCCCAATGCTTATAGCGAGCGTTATGGAGTTTCGCTTAGAAATATTCCACCGCGAATGCCCCTTGTGTGGGATGACTCACTTGCCGCTATTGCAGAGCATAAAGCCCTCAGCATGGCTATGGGCGGGTATTACGGCCATGTAGATCCGCAAGGCAACGGTATCAATTACTATATAAACAAAGTTGACAGCATTCCTGCTGATTGGGTATTGGATAAAAAAGCAAGCACCCTTGATGCCCTTGAAGGTGGTGCGCCTTCAGGCGAAATGGCAATTAAAAATATTGTGACTGACCAGGCAAAAACAAACAACGAAGGCCGCAAAGTTATTTTATGTGAAGGCGATTTTAATTCCGCTCTTACCGATGTAGGTATTGCTTATGTTCATGGCACAGGCTCTACCAAATATTGGAGCTATACAGTGGTTATCTGCGCACCGCACTGTCGCAGGGTAAAGCGGTTAAAATAAAATTCCCTTTTTGGAGGCTCATACTCCTTTTATCTTTATAACTAACACTCAAAAAAGATAGAGGAGATTTAAGGGGTTAATTAGCCGCTTTCTTTTTGGCTTTTGTAATCCTTGTAATTATTTTTTTTCCGATAACGATAAAAAAATTAATGCCGAGCAGAATGTCCATTCTATCCGTGAAAAATGAGCCTATAAGTAGAATGGAAAATGCAATAAGCGGAAAAAACAGATCATTTTTTATTTTTGCTTCTTCTTCTTTGGAAAGCACATAACTGAAGCCTTTGTAAATTTTAAAAGCCACCCAATAAACAGAGCTAAGGGCAAGCAGCGACAGCACATTGTTCAGAAAAAATAATTTAAAGGCAAGGCTGAATACCTCTTTATTATCGCCGCTTTCGGCAAATAAAGATATCGTAAAAGGAAATATAATAATGGTAAAAAGAAAAATCATATTCGACCATAGTATCCTGCGGTTGTAATTAATAATATGCTTGAATAATAAATGGTGAACGATCCAATAGTTTGCAATAACAATAAAACTCAATACCAAAGCTAAAAAGCCATATTGCAACCCCGCCAATTGTTCCAGAATCTGGCTATAGGTACTGTCTTTTGAAATATGTGGGATTTTAATTTCCAGTATTAGCAATGTTATTGCAATTGCCACCACAGCATCCGAAAAAAATGCGATCCGTTCTACCTGGAAATCTTGCTTTGGATGTTTGTCCGGGTTTTCAGAATGAGTTTGATGCTGCGGCATTATAAATAATAAAGATGGTCAAAGATAAAAATGTTCAACCATTTTTACTTAAAATAATTTTTCCCACATTTTAAGCTCTCCTTCAAAGGCAGTGGATTGTAAAACATATCCACGTGGTATTTCCTCTGAATTAGTCCAGTAGGTTGCAAGGCGCGTACCTATTGGCATTCCTGCAAACTGCAATCTCAGATATTGATTATACTTTCCATATAGGCTTTTATCAATTGCAACCGCATTATCCATCACCTCTGTCTCCGACATCTGCTCAATAAAGGAATTGAAAAAGTAAAAAGCATCAAACCTGTTAAAATTGATGTTTGTTATGTTATCATTAATAAAATTACTATTTGATAGACCAACTTGTTTCGAAAGTTCCGTTGAAAGAGCACTTAGATCTTTTCGGTACTCCACTCCGGTAAAGTGTCCTTTGGTTAATGAAGCACCAATCATGCAGAATTTCCCAACTCCTGAACCTATATCCAGAACTTTTATTCCGTCTCTGTTTACAAGAAATTCAGATGCAGTTTTGGCAACCTCCACTGGAGTCCAGTGCTTGTTATCCAACTCTCTGATTCGCTCTGGATAAATAGAGTTAAACTCCTCATCACTTAATTGTGAGCTAATTTTCAATTGTTCAAAAACATCCTTATTCATTTTAACTTTCAATCTGAATTGAATTGCAAAACTCTTATTTTTTCCGGATTGTTTACAAGCCCTCTATCAAATCAGTTTCTGATTTAATTATGGGTGAAGTGTATCTTTGTAATTAAACTGCTCTAAATAAAGAACTGCCAATCCAGTGAATACACCTGCAAAAATAAAAATAGCCATTATCGGCGGCGGACCATCCGCATTAATGCTGGCTGCGAGGCTTGATAACATAAAGTTTGATGTAACCATTTACGAGAAGAACAGCGCTCCAGGACGCAAGTTTTTAGTAGCAGGTGATGGTGGTTTAAACTTAACCCATTCAGAACCTTTAGAGCAATTTATTAAACGATATACTCCATCATCCTTTTTTAAACCTATTCTGCATGCCTTCTCCAATAAGGATTTGCAGGAATGGTTCAACGCAATCGGCATCCCCACTTTTACAGGCACCAGCAAGCGAATATTTCCTCAAAAAGGTATCAAACCTATAGAAGTGTTGAATGCCATTCTGAAAGTACTGAAAGATAAAAACGTGAACATCCAAACCGGATACAACTGGCGGGGCGAGGAAATGGACGCTGATATTACCGTGTTTGCATTAGGCGGCGCCAGTTGGAAAATAACAGGCTCTGACGGAAGCTGGACAAGCTATTTCAAAAATAAAGGAATTGAAATTATCCCATTTCAGGCATCGAACTGTTCTTATAAAATTAACTGGCCTAAAAATCTTCTAAGTCTTGCAGCCGGATTACCTTTGAAAAATATTTCTTTAAAATCGCTAAACACACGTAAAGAAGGAGAAGTAGTAATTACTGAATTTGGTATGGAAGGAAGCGCCATTTATGCGCTCAGTCCGCAAATACGCCAACAACTGAATGAGCATGGCAAAGCCATTGTTTATATTGATTTGAAACCATCACTGAGCTCTTCTGCATTAATTGAATTATTGAAAAGCAAACCTTCAAGCACCACCATGACCAAGTATTTGGATAATGTTTTAAATCTTTCCAAATCTCAACTGGCGTTACTGAAAAACCTTACTACTAAAGAAGACTTCTTAACCCCCGAAAACCTTGCTGCTAAAATAAAAGAACTGCCATTAGAAATTATTGGCTCAGGGCCAATTGATGAAGCCATTTCAACAGTCGGTGGAATTTCATTAAGCGAAATAGATACTAATTTTCAATTGCATAAATTACCCAATCAGTATGTAATTGGCGAAATGCTCGACTGGGATGCGCCTACAGGTGGCTACCTGCTGCAAGGTAGTTTCAGTATGGGTTATAAGCTGGCAGAATACCTGAACAAATCAACTGTGGTAAACCCTTGACGCTACAATCTGCCCGTTTTTAATTTCGAGTACCTCCCCTACCGTCAGGTTTTCCTCGCCATCAACATAGCGGATATATTCCATAAATATTTTGGAATCGTCAGCTATGAATTGCTGTGGCAAATACTTCAAACTTGGCAACCGCTCAAAAGAATCCTTCCACCAAGCACGGAGCGCATCTTTCCCTTTTATCAAGCCACCTGTTTCAGGATTCCGAATCCTTAATTTCGGGCTATAATGCCGGGCATCATCAGAATATAATGCCAATAATTTTTCGAGGTTATGTTCATTAAATGCATCAAACCATTGTTTAGCAATTGCAATAAGCGGACTTTCCGACATAGTATATTTTCAGGCAAATATAAGTTTGTTCTTGTTTCAGTTTAGGATGGAATTCAACCAAGCCGAATTGTTTTTCTATAATTATTACATTTGAGGATTAAACCTTATCAATCTCCCGGAAATTCATGAAGAAAATTACGTTTACTCTGCTTGCGTTGGTTGCCTTGGCTGCCTCGTCCATCGCACAATCTTCCTATCCTTTTGAAGTAAACATCACAGGAAAAGGCACCCAACCTGTTATACTTATTCCGGGCTTTTCATGCTCGGGTAATGTTTGGAAAGAAACGTTGAAACAACTGGAGCCAAAATATAAATGTTATACCTTAACAATGGCTGGATTTGCAGGAGCCAAAGCCGATACAGCCCCCAGTGTAAAAAATTGGATCAGCTCGATTGAACGATATATTGAAAACGAACACCTGACCAAACCGATTATTATTGGCCATAGTATTGGCGGAATAATGGCTGAATGGCTGGCGGCAGATTATCCGGATAAGATTTCAAAAATTGTGGTGGTTGATGCCGTGCCTTGCCTTTTTGCCTTGAACGATAGTACTTATAAAGCCTATGAAAACCCAAATTGCGCTTTTATGGTAGGCTATTACAAATCGATGGATACAGGTTGGTTCCGTTCGATGCAAAAAATGTCAATGGCTAGCATGGTGAAGGACTCTTCGAAAATTGATATGATTGTTCAGTGGGCTGTAAATTCAGACCGTAACACACTCGGCGAGATTTTTTGCCAGTTCAGAAATATAGACTTACGTTCCAAAATATCAAATATAAAATGCCCCGCTTTGATAATGCTGGAGCCATCTTTCAAGAATAATCCTGCCGCTGATAAACAATACGAAGGCCTTAAAACAGGCAAGTTTGTCTATGCTAATAAGGGATTACACTTTATTATGTACGATGACAAAGAGTGGTATCTTTCAGAGTTAAGTAAATTCTTGTAGCAGCAAACACATTTTAATGCCCACAGGAAGTAGGCGTGCAGGAAGTCTCTACTGTGGCTGACTTTGGAGGGTTAAACGCAATATTATTCGCTTTCCTGAAGGTCATTGACGATGGCACTTCTCCCTCTATCACATATTTTATAGTATCGTTTTTCACATAAAAACCAATCGGATAACTGGTAGATATTTTGTCAAATGCCTCCACCGATAAGGTACGAATATTAAAATCAGGTTGAAAATTCTGGTTGAAGAAAATCCGGCTGCTGTCGTCACCCACCGCCAATGCTATCACGCTGTCAACCGTACCTGTTTTCTTGAACCCCTGAACATTTGCAAATGAATTCCAGCAATGGGTACAGGTGTAGGAAAAACAAAAAATCATATACGTCTTGCCGGGCTGAGTTTTCACATAGTTCGCCAGTTCTGTGTTCTTTATGTTCTGATTTTTGAATTTGCTTTTATGCGTAAGTCCATCTATTCCGGCAGGCATACTGAAGGTTAATCCGGAAATAAACATTCCTGCAAGAACCATAGAAAGCATAAGCCCTTTTTTCCATGCGCCCACACTACCCGTTGCTTCATCTTTCGGATATTTGAGCCTCACTGTAATGCAAATCAGAATTAAACACGCATTTTGTATAAAAGATTCCACTGGGCCCCATGAAGAAGGGCGCAATTTCCCATAACAACCACAATCATTTATCCCGTTATGAAAATGCGCAAATGCAAATGCCGCGGTGAACATTATAAGGAATAACAGGGCTATGAGCGTGTCGCGCCGTGGGTTCAACAACAAAAGAAGCGATACGCCAAGGGCAATTTCCACCACTACCATAAACGGAGCCATAAAACTCAAAAATGGAAATCCGTAGCTGCCGATAAGGTTACTGAAAGCGGTAGTATCAATGGCTTTGCTAAATCCGGAGACCACAAAAAACACACCAACAACAACGGTTAATTCTTTTAATACCTTTTTACTGAACATAATGGCATTTGGTTTGAAAAATTAGTTAGAGGCAAGCATTAAGCCATCAATATTACAAAATATTTTTAATACTAAAAAGCAGAAGTGATACTCCAATTATTTAATTCCTTTTCGAGGCTTGGGGCTTACATGAAGGACATTCCTTCTTTTTAAATCGACCAATGCAATAGTACCTTTGTTGCCCGCCAGCCACAAGGCTTTCCCATTTGGTGAAAACCTGAGCGTATTATACTTCAATGCAGTTTTAGTATTATCTTTTACTTCAGTTATTTTTTTGCTCTTCAGGTTGAAAAGGTATGTCCCATCGCTGCCTGTGATATAAAACTCATTTGCATTTCTGAACTTAATACAGGAACCAAAAATTGGCTTTTTACTGCTGATTGGTTTCCATGTTACGCCACCATTATTGGTTATAGCCATGGTCACATCTGTTGAATCCGATTTCACATAGTTTCCGCCGGCTATCACCCCGGTAAGGTTGTCACAAAAGTCAACTGAAAATATCCCGGTCATCTTGTCCCCTTCCGGCAATGGTGTATTATATGCCCGGAAATGGTTACCCATATCATCGGAATGGAAAATACGGGCGCGCATTCCCCCGGTTACAAACCAAACATTATTTGAATAAACTGCAATATTCGAATTGCTTGCCGCAAAACAAGCTTCTCCCTTTGCAGGTTTCGTTATATTTCCACAATCCACCAACGTCCATGTGGCGCCTGCATCCGATGTTCTTATAACATGGCAGCAACCGCCAATAGGGTCTGCCAGTGCAATTCCGCAGGTTGAATTATAAAAATACATGCAGTCATAAAAAATATCTTTATCAGGATTGGTAAAAACCAATTGCCAGGTTTTCCCTTTGTTGGTAGTCTTGAACAGGTATCCCGGCGATGCTACGCTTAGCAGTAAAACAGTGGAATCATTCAGAACGGCAATCGACCTAAACTGCGGATAGGTGGTATCCACTTTTATTGAATCAATGTGCCAGGTTTTTCCGGCATCCTCGGTGTAGCCCCAAACCCCATGATTGGCAGCAAACCATACCTTCTTCTCACTAACCGCTTCCAATGCTCGTATGCTAATTTTTGGAAGAGTCTGGAAGTATGTTACAGTAAACACAGAATCTTCCTGTGCAAAAATACTTTTGGTAAAATTGATGAATAAAAATAAAACAAGATAAATTGCACGGTTGTTGAACATGCAACAAAGATAGAAATTAGCTTGTATGTAAACATTTCTCCTCCTTAGGTTGCACCTATAAATTTTGGAAGAGCACTAAGGGCAGGCTAACCTACCTCATTTTAGATTTCTTGCTCGGCCTTGCCGATTTACCACGTTTAATAAGCTTCTCTTTTATGGCTTCAGCACTCTTCAGATATTCTTCCCTGTATGGGTTTCCAAAGCGGGGAGCGCTCTCCTGTACCACTATTTTCGGAGCGGCCGGTCTGTGTCTTTCTGCTGCCTCGGCTTCTAACTGTTCTTTGAGTGTTTTCATTTTTCTGCGAATTTTCTACAAAGATAGCCTATTGGCAGGTAGAAACCAAGGAAACACAGTAAATGAAAGCTCCGGGGAATTATAAAATGCCTGTTTTTATTTACATATTTCACACCTTCTGCTCGCCTCCCTCCTGCTGGTGGCTCGTATCAGGCTTTTGAATATTGGAGGACAGCAACCCTTTATTCTTTTAATCTATCAATAAAAGAATTGTAAGTTTGTAGAGATAAATCCAATATAGCGTATCCGCGCAGAAAATTATGATGAAGAATCTGATTGTTGGCATACTATTACTTTCGGTTTTAACCTCCTGCAACAGGCACGAAAACCAGGCTGATTTATCCCAGGAGCCATTAAAGGTAATGTATGGAAAAGGCTTTACAAAACCCAAAGACAGCCTGAAACCACCCGTTGTGCGTTTATGCGACACAATGCCAAAACCTTTTGAAATTCCTTTGCCAACAAGCCATGGCATTACCTTTACTGAAAAAGTGAATGGTGTTGAAAAGGTTATTAACCTGGTGCCACCTGTTACCGAGCCTTACGATTTTTATGCAAACATTCAAACCTTCACGTCGAATGATGGACTTGCCCTCGATGCCATTTTTTGTTCATGCAGGGATCATTTCGGAAATCTTTGGTTTGGAACGGATGGTGGTGGGATAAGCAAGTTTAACGGGAAAACATTCACCAATTATTCCATGACGGAAGGTTTGCTTTATAATAGTGTTGGAAGCATAACCGAGGATAAACAAGGCAATATCTGGATTGGAACTTACGGTGGCGGGGTTAACAAATTCGACGGGAAATTTTTTACGAAATACACTAAAGGAAATGGATTGAAAGATAATACTGTGCGCGGCATTTACTGCGACTCTAAAGGAAATATGTGGTTCGGAACTTATGCCGGAGTTACCAAATTCGATGGAAAAACTTTTACCACCTATAATAGCAAAGATGGCCTTACAAACAATCTTGTTTTAAGTATTGCAGAAGATAAATCCGGCAATATGTGGTTTGGTACATTTGGCGGAGGGGTTAGTAAATTTGATCCTTCGGCTGCGCTCAAGGCGGGTTCCCATCCATTTACTTCTTATACAACCAAAGAGGGGCTTGTAAACAATAAAGTGCGTGCAATACTTGTAGACAATAAAGGAAATATATGGCTTGGTACGTTGGGCGGGGGCGTTAGTAAATTTGATGGTACATCATTCACTTCATACACTACTGCTCAGGGGCTTGGCGGTAATGATATACGCAGCATTATTCAGGATAAAAGCGGTAATATATGGTTCGGGACAGGTGCCGGCGGGGTAAGTAAATTTGATGGGAAATCATTTACCAATATCACTACTTCGGAAGGCCTTTCAACCAACCAGGTTATGACAATTGTTCAAGATATGACCGGTAATCTCTGGTTCGGAACATTTGGCGGTGGCGTTTGCCGTTACGATGGAGAAGCATTTATGTCTGTTACCAATGCAGGTGAACTTTCGCATAAAACAGCCCGTTGCATTGAAGAGGATACAGCCGGGAATTATTGGTTTGGCCTCGAAGGCGGTGGCGTAAGTAAATACGACGGAAAAACATTTACCAATTATACAACTGAACAAGGATTATGCGATAATAATTTAAGATGCATAATGCAGGATAAAGAAGGTAATATCTGGTTTGGAACTGAAGCTGGCGGGGTAAGCAAATTTAACGGAAAGACCTTTTTAAATTATAATTCAACACAAGGTTTGCCCATAAACTCGGTCTATTCCATGATTGAAGACAAGGCGGGAAACATTTGGTTGGGTTCGGAAAGCGGCGGGGTAAGCAAATTCGATGGGAAATCATTTACCAATTACACAACCTCACAAGGGCTACCCGATAATGATATCGATTGCATTTTTCAGGACCACAGCGGGAATATTTGGTTTGGCACCGACATGGGCGGGGTAAGCAAATTTGACGGTCACACTTTTTTGAACTACGACACTACACAGGGCCTTCCCAACGAAGGTATCTTATGTATAATAGAGGATTCTCCGGGAATTTTCTGGTTCGCTACCAACGGTGGTGGCGTAAGCCGTTTTGATGGAAAATCGTTTTTAACCTATACTACCTTGAACGGATTGTCGGATAATAATGTAATACAGGTTAAACTTACAAAAGAGCATACAATTGCTTTGGGAACGGATGCCGGAATAACTTTGCTTAAAGGGTTCACACGCAATGCGGAGAGAGATAGCGGCACCATTACCTTACCTCCTGTAAATACATTAACAAACGAAGAACTTAAAAATTACCAGCCTGTTTTTGAAGTGTACAGTTCTAAAACGGGTTACCCGGTGAAGGATGTAAATTTTTCACAAAACTCAATGTTTGTGGATAGTAAAGGCATTATTTGGATGGGTACCGGAAGCGAAAAAAATAGCATTGTAAGGTTTGATTATGCTGCCCTTCATAAAAACAAGAGTCCGCTGAATGTCGCCATACAAACGGTAAAAGTTGATAACGAAAATATCAGCTGGAATTATTTGCGGAGTGCAAAAGCGAATACCCAAAACGAAAAAACGAAAAAAGATACTTCCATTACATCCGAAGTTATTGTGGAGGAGCACACCACTTTTGGAAAAGCATTAAGCACTTCGCAAAGAGCTGAAATGAAAAGGAAATTTGCAGATGTTGAATTCGACAGTATCGACAGGTATTTCCCCGTGCCGGGGAATCTTGCACTCCCTTATAATCACAACAACATTACTATCGATTACACTGCCATTGAACCCGCCAAACCCTACCTCGTCCATTATCAGTACAAGTTAGACGGCTACGATAAAGACTGGAGCCCCTTAACAACAAAAACATCAGCAACGTTTGGTAACATGTTTGAAGGCACTTATGTGTTCGAATTAAAGGCCCAGAGCCCTTATGGTGTTTGGTCTGCACCCATCACCTATACATTTACGGTAAGGCCTCCCTGGTACCGCACATGGTGGGCATATACGCTGTATGCCATCATTTTCATTACCCTTTTAATTTTGATTATCCAGTGGAGAACTGCCAACCTTCGCAAGCGGCAGAAAGAACTGGAGCAAACAATTATTGAACGTGAAAAACTGACCAATGATTTAGTGCAACGAAACAAAGATCTTGAACAATTTGCATTTATTGTATCGCATAATCTTCGCGCCCCGGTAGCCAATGTTATAGCGCTTTCACAGGAATTCAACAATCCGGAAATACCCCAGGAAGACCGTATGGAAATGCTGGGCGGACTGGCCAGTGTTGTTAACAGACTCGATGAAGTAGTGATGGATATGAACGAAGTTCTCTATATCAAAAGACAAATAAATGAACAAAAAGTAAAAGTAAACCTGTCGAAACTTTTAGCCGATATAAAAGACCAGCTTAAGGACCTCATTAAAGATGTAGACGTTGAAATTAAAGATGATTTTAAACCCACCGACGAGCTATATACCATTAAGAGTTACATCTACAGCATCTTTTACAACCTCATTTCGAACTCTATAAAATTCCGACAGAAAGGCAAGCGAACATTAATAGAAATTATTTCTACTATAACTCCAGAAAGAGTAATCCTTACTTTTAAGGACAACGGAATGGGCATTGATACGGAAGAAAACAAAGAAAAATTATTTGAGCTATACCGCCGCTTTCACAGGCATGTAGAGGGTAAAGGTGTAGGCCTGTTTATGACAAAAGTGCAGATAGAAACCCTTGGAGGCACTATCAGCATTGCCAGTAGAGTAAACGAAGGCACAACATTCACAGTTGAGTTACCGCTCTAAAAACTATTTAACCGGGTTTACGTTTTCATGATACTTTTTTGAGCACAAAAAAAAGGGTGAGTATTAACACCCACCCTACTTACCAATTTTTGTTAGAGGCTTTTAGTTGAAATAGAAGAAGAAAAACACAACGGCTGCCCATGCTTTAGGAACACCACTTGCACTTCCAATGCTGCTGCCCGAGCTATTACGCACAGTTCCGTCCGATTCAATTTTACCAATGCTGCTGCCCGATTCGTTACGTACAGTGCCATCATCTTCAATTTTGCCAACGCTGCTTCCCGAACCATTGCGGATGGTTCCGTCGTTATCAATTTTACCAATGCTGCTGCCCGAGCTGTTACGGATAGTTCCGTCTGATTCAATTTTACCAACACTGCTGCCAGAACCGTTGCGGATAGTTCCGTCTGATTCAATCTTCCCGGTGCTGCTGCCCGATGAATTGCGGATTTCCTGCGCTGATAGCGTGTTTGTAGAAACAAATAAAAGTAAAGCAATGCTGAGTAATGAGAGTAGTTTTTTCATGTTGTATTTTATTAAAATTTATAAGTTCAGGCAAATATAATCTTTTAACTAAATGCCTTAGCTGAGAAGATATACTTCCGGGGTACAGTGAACACTGCTATTGCTTTATTTGCTTCCCGTGTTCATCATAGCTGATTTCTTTCACAACCTTCCCATTCGAATACATAGCCACTCTTTTCAAGTTGCCTTTTTCGTAATACTCTTTAGTTTCTCCGTCCTGAATCCCCTCTTTATAGTTCTCGGTAGATCTCACTTTCCCGTTGAAATAATATTGAACAAACTTGCCATCCATTCTACCATCCTTGTAATGCATTTTCCAGTATAATGTTCCATCATCCAAGTAGCATTTCGACCAGCCATCCTCATACGAAAAATCATATTCATAGTCTTCATCAAAATTAATGCGGCCATTATAATAATAGGTTTTCACATTATACCGATGCCTCTTTTTATTATAGGTCCCTAATTTGTAAAGGTATCCGTCAATCAAAGAATACTCTTTATATATCCATTTCCTCCGGTCGCCAAAATTTTCCTCGCTCCATAACACTCCCGTTGCAAAATACTTCCTTCTTATTCCGGCCGGCACACCAAACGTCCGGCCCATCTTATAATAGGTAAGGTAATAATATGTGTAACTACTATCCGCAGAAACCGGCCTATCAGAATAATTAAAATACTCTACCCATTTTCCAAACCTTTCACCACTTAAGGTCTGGTTTTTTGCATCTGCCTTATTTGTGAAGTTGAGGCTATCCCATTCATAATTGGTTGTATCGGGATGATAATAGGTATAGATGTAGTAAATAATAATACGGCTATTTTCATCTTTTACTTTACCACCGTATCGGTCATATTCCGAATATTGTATATCACGGCTTATTAATTTCATAGTGGAGTCATAACTCGAGCGGGTTGAATATATCTCTTGTTGAGCGCGGTTATAAACCCAATTTACTTCATAGTCTATTTTCCCTTTGCTATTACGCCTTGTAAGATTTGTAAGAATTCTATGCGCGTTATATTGAAAATCTTCTGTGTAGCTGAATTTTTTTGTTTGTAAATCCGTATACGTAATACTGGCAGTATCTCCATGTTGAAAATAAGAATAAAAGACAGCATATTTCGGCTTCAGGTCAAAGCCTTCAAAGTAGCATTTCCTTTTCAGAATTCCACTATAACCGGTTGAATAAACACCTTCCTTAACAACCTTCCCTGAGCTGTAAACATTAATCACTTTGCAGGTATCGTGTCCATATTGGTCATAATAATAATCGGTTTCGCGGATAAGTTGACTTCCCGAATAAATTCTTTCCTTACATTTTCTACCATGTGCATCTTTTATGCTTACAATATTATTTCCCGATATGTCCGATTTAACTGCAGAATCTCCGTGATAAATTATTTTTTCTTCTCTAAAGTTCCTTCGCCTTTTCCTTTTACCCTCAAGTGTGTATTCCTTTATTTTCCACCCTTTTCTTAAAAATCTGCGGCTGTATTTCTCAATCGTTGAGTGGGAACTATCTATATCATTGTTATAGTTGCGGGTTATTTTCAGGTACTTTTTTTTTCCTAACTTTCTTGCATATTCATAAACAGTTTTCTCTCCATCAGGCCTATACGCTATACATTTAAGCCAAACTCCTAATTCATCATAAACGTTGCTATCTTTCCAGGGGAAATCTAATAACCCCTTCTTGTCATAGTGCGCTTCTACAATTTTGTTCCCTGCTGAATCATAGGCATAGTATTCCGAGAACCACGCCTCTCCCTTAACCCTATGCTTTGCCGAGTCACGCTTATCGAAACCTAACACTTTCACAGATTTTGTTTTGCCGGGTATAAACGTTGGTGATGCCTGTGACATAGCCAAATTATTAGCCAGCGGAATAATCAATATCAGTATTAAAATTTTCTTCAAGTCGCCATATGTTGATTAAGCAAAATTAAATATATTAATGATAGATGAGGATAGCCTTCAATAAATGGCAAACAAATACCACTGTTAATAACTATCCCCGCCAAAAGTCATTGACTTTTTCAAAAAACACTTTTTCATGCTTTAATTTTGCAGTATGAAAAATTATTCAGTAACAGTTTCTCAAAAATCAGCACGAAAACTTGATGGCTTTTTCAAAAAAGTGTGTTTTATTATATTTAATAATGAACTTAATTTAAAACATACTTATATTCAATATGTTATAAATTTTACTAAATTACAATTTATTATTATTTCATTATAAATTCATTATTAATTCTATTATTAACTATTATTATTTATGCCATTTAAAAAAGGGAAAGTTACTAATCCTACAGGTAGACCCAAAGGAGCAACCAACAAAATAAGTGCTGAAACCCGCGATTACCTGCGTGATTATTTAATTGCAAACAAAGAAAAGTTTGAAGATGAAATGAACAAAATGCATGGCCGAAGTTATGCCCTCACCTATCTCGCCATGATGCAATACATTCTTCCCAAGCCCGCTACTGCCGAGCTTAAAGAAGTTCCGAAACTGGAAGCCTTTATAGCCATGACGAAGGAAGAAAGGCAGGCCATTATTGATGAAGTACAGGAAAATTTAAAAAATGAAAATGATGAATAAAAAAAAGGAAAACCAATCGAAAGACAAGGAGGCAGCCAAGCTGCTGAATGAAGAAGTAAAAACCAAGTACCCGAAAGGCAGCTACATTATCTTTTCGGCTACTTTTAAAAAGGGCGAAAACCCCGCTACCACCAGTTGCACATTGTACAACCCGGTGAATAGGAAACATACGGATAAGATTGTGAGTTGCCCGCCGGAATGGCAAAACATAACCATGGAAAAGGCGGACGAAATTGCTGAAATGTTTGATGAATGCCAGCACATTAACATGGTTTTTGTGTAAGGGTTTACTTTTGGGTAAGGGCAGCCTGAAAAAATTATTCAGATAACATTTATCATCTTTCAGGCTGCCGCTTATCATTTCATTAGGGGCGTCTCTATGGTAAATTTGCGTGATAAATAAACCCAATTCCCTGATGTTATGAAAACTTTTACCATAAAAAAACAGAATTTCTTTTTAAAAGCCGGAACTGCTTTTATCCTTTCAGTTATTATGGCAAGTAGTTCACCTGTATGTGCCCAAACGGTCCTATTTACGTTCGACAATATTCCGCAGTATACACCATTGCCGGTAAGCACAACGGTTAGTGGTATTACTGCGCATCTTTCAGGAACAGGCTCATCCTATTCTATACAAGCCGCCAACGTGCTTGGCTTTACCCCGGCAGGCTTTTCAGGGAATGTTATATACCCCAGCAGTATCAACCCTTCAGACCTGCTTATCAGTTTCGATCGGAAGATTACCGATTTCTCCATTATGTACTCGGTGCAAGAGTTGGCCTGCGACACATCGGCTACCATGCAGGCAAAAGCATATTTGAAAGGTAACCTGGTAGCAACTACTTATACCATTGCAAGCATACCCGGCACATGGCCGGTAGATACCATGAAAATCAGTTTCCTTACCGGGTTTGATAGTGTGGTGGTTCACTTTTACAGCCACCCATCCAGATGCCAGGACTGGGGGCCTGTATTCTTAGCAGACAATATGAAGATAACAGCCCTCCTTACCGCGACGCCAAGCCCTGAAACATTTATTACCCGATTGATCATTCCTAATCCGGTTTCAAAATCATCCCCTATTTCATTTTCTCTTTCCCAACCTGAAAACATCACCGTTTCGGTGTATGACATCACAGGAAGATTCGTAAAAAATCTCTTTCAGGGTTCATTAACAGCCGGAGAACATCAACTAAATTGGGATGTGAGTGATAATGCTTTTCAGAATGGCATATATCTTCTGAACATTACTACGACAAACTTCACAAGGGCTTATAAAGTAGTGGTGGTAAAGTAATGGCATTTTTTGTTTCTCTGCTGTTTTAATATTCGCAGAAAGACACAACAAGTAAACCCATCAAGAAGTTTATTCCTAAGGTGAATATATTGTCGAAAAAGGTTTCAGGCCGGGATTTTGGATTATGTGAAATGGATTGAATGAATGATTTACAATTGCAAAATGAAGAGTTTTTGAACCCGTATAAATTAAATTCACCCTTAGAAAAAAGGGAAATTTTGTAGTATTGCAATACATAAATCCTGAATGTAATGCCGGCAAAATCTAAAAAATCAACTGAAGAAAAATTTGTAAAGTACCACAACGACGGTACCCTTTGGGCTAAAGGGCAAATGCTTGGTGGTGAACCGCACGGATATTTTGAATGGTATCGAAAAGACGGAGTAATCATGCGTTCCGGCTATTTCGACAAAGGCAAACAGATTGGCGAATGGACCACTTACGACAAAAAAGGAAAGGTTTATAAGGTTACTAAAATGAAAGAGCCTAAATAATCCGGCTATAACCAATTTATTCAAATCCTTAGAGAAATCAGAGCAAGTGTACGAGCTAGAGGGAAGAAAAATCAGCGTGAGATTGTTCGCTCTCACCCCCTACACTATTTCTAATTTATTTTATTTGTAGTGCCCTAGGTGACCAGGGTGTTTCTTTTTTAGCTTCTTCTGATATATTTTTATCATCGATATAAAAGAAGGAGTTTATAGTTATTGGCGTATCCATTTTGTCAGAATTATCAGCAGAAGAAAGGAATTCAATTTCATTCATTGCACGTCGTAAATCTATAAGCGTATTCACAAGATAACCGTTATCCGTGTGAAGTACAATAATGTATTCATTTGTTGGTACTCTGTAATACATGAAGAGTTTGTTCGCTTCATAATAAACACCATCGCTGTAAAGCTTTATGTTAGTTTTTTTATAAACCCTCTCCTGGCATTCTTCTATTATTATTTCAGGGATGGACTTCATTCTTAGGCTTGCTGTTGTTGTCATATTTTTTCGTTTTAAAGGCGTTAATAATTATTTTACAAAGGAAGATGTTTAAGGTATTTAATGCCTTACACATATTTGCTTAAAGATTATAGATATTACGTTTTACGTTTAAGCAACGGCGCGAAAACAATCAAAGAAAAAACTCACAACCGATTAACTTTAAATGAATTGAAACTAGGCAATAGTTTTAAAAATTATACGGATTGAGAAGCGGCATGAGAACTTGATTGCCGATAAATTAGTGTTCGGTCTCGCTCATACACTCAAGGTGATCTTGTCACCGGAAGATTGCAATTAGCAAACTTTTGGTAAGATTTTTAAGGGTAGAGAATTGATAAGGCCTGCGGCGATTAGCAGCCTTCTGTTGTTAGTTTTTCAGCACTTTCTGCTGCCCCATTATTTTGCCGTCTTTCGATACGATTCTCACAAGGTACATTCCATCTGCGAAGTTGGAAATATTAATCTGCATAAGGGTTGCTTCCCCGTTGATATTTGTTTCTACCAGTTTGCCTGTTATATCATACAGTTGCACAGTTGATCCTGCTGCAATACCATCTAACATAAATATGCCATTGCTCGGATTCGGATAAACTGCGAACTGACCATTATCTATTGCTAAATTATTTACACCGGTAGTAACGTTCGTTAACTTTCTTATCCTGTCGTTCGTATAATCCGGTATGTATATATTTCCATAACTATCTACTGAAACACCCATGATGTTATCCATTTCAGCCGCAGTGGCAGGGCCGCCATCGCCATAAAAGCCATGAACCCCGTTACCCGCAATACTTGAAATAGTGCCGCCAGTATTCACCATACGAATCCGGTCATTTACTTCATCCGAGATAAACAAATTTCCGGAACCATCTACAAAAATCCCATCGGGCCAATCTAACTCAGCGGAACTTGCAGGGCCTCCATCTCCATAGAATCCGGCAGTACCATTACCTGCATAAGTGGAAATGACTCCTGACGTATTTACCATACGTACACGGTTATTAAAATAATCACCGATATAAATATTACCTGAGGCGTCAGCGCTAACGCTAACAGGGTAATTCAGTTCCCTTGCTGTGGCGGGTGCACCATCGCCATTATATCCGGCAGTGCCGGTTCCGGCAAAGGTTGAAATGATGCCGCTCGTGTTCACCATACGGATACGGTGATTGTTCCCGTCTGCTATATAAATATTTCCTGATGGGTCCTGGGTTACTCCTCCAACCGTATTAAACTCAGCCGCAGTAGCTTGTCCGCCGTCGCCTGAGAAGCCTGTAACTCCGTTTCCGGCAAAGGTTGATATAACTCCACTTGTGTTTACTATCCGTATGCGTGCGTCACCGGAAATATAAATATTACCTGCTGCATCAGCATAAACCTCTGTTGGTTGATTTATTTCAGCAGCCGTGGCAGCAAATCCGTCTCCCGAAAAGCCCTGTGTTCCATTCCCTGCAAAGGTTGAAATGATTCCTGCCGGGTTCACCATGCGAATACGTTCATTGTCAATATCGGCTATGTAAATATTTCCCGCTGCATCAGCCGCTGTGCTATAAGGATAAAATAATTTAGCCGAAGTAGCAGCTATTCCGTCACCGTTAAAACCAAGAGAACCGGTGCCTGCAAATGTACTTATGGTATATCCCTGAGCGAACGATAAAACTGAAAAGTTAAAAGCTAAAAATGTGAGAAGTAGTAATTTTTTCATAAGGGGAACATATTATTGGTTGGAACAAATATAGAGATTAAATTTGGAAAGACCAAAAGAGAGGGGAATGGAATCCCTTTCTCCCCTACTAAAAAAATATTTCTCTCCATTTGTCCGGTTATAGAAATCCCATTCGTTATTGTAGTGTAATTCAAATTTTCCAAATCATTAAAAAAATTAAAATGACTACAAAAACAATGACAACCCAAGAGGTAGCAAACAGATTAGTTGAACTTTGCCGTATTGGCCAAATTCTGGAATCGCAACAAGAACTTTTTGCCGATAATGTTGAAAGTTACGAGCCTAAACATTCTCCAACGCCGCCTGCAATAGGCAAAGAAGCTGTGCTTGCAAAAGGGAAGCATTTCGCATCCTTAATTGAAGAACGCCACAGCGGTTCGTTCGAAGACCCGATTGTTGCAGGAAACCATTTCTGTTTTATTTGCAAATTAGATGCGAACCTGAAAGGAATGGGCAGAGTAGTTTGGAATGAACTTTGCGTGTATGAAGTGAAAGATGGTAAAGTTGTTCATGAACAATTCTTCTACTAATTTATAGCCAGCAAGTAGCTTGAGGAAGTATAAAGGAAAAACAGATTGGGTGCCTGAGCTATTGTTCCCGCACCCACTCTGATTTTGTGCCCTTACCTCTAAAGTATACCTTACTGTTTAATAAATACTTGCTTCATATTTACATTTTCTCCGATTGCACGAAGACAATACACACCCGGTTTCAGCCAACCGATATTTATAGAACTTCCATTGTAATCGTTAACAGACATCACTCTTTCGCCGGCCATGTTGAAAATCTCCAATTGCTTAAACGAGGCAGGCTTTGAAAAGAATAATTGCTTGTTTGCCGGATTGGGGTACGTATAAATGGAATTCTCATTCTTAACATTTTCTGCTATTCCGGTAGGAGTGCAGAAGTTAGTGGTGCCGCAAAAATATTGCGAGAAGTATTTTGAAAAGGAATAATTAGCGGAAGAATCCCAATTGGTAGACCAGGTCATTATCCCCGCCATGCCTGGATAAGTACCTGTCAACACGTATTTACCCCCGAACGAAGTGCCGTTCATTATATAATCAAGGGCTTTTTTAACGGTGTCATTAAGTGTATATCCTCCACCTGCCGCGCCAGTTGTAGCAGGCAAACCAAATGCGACTTGGGTGGGAAGCAATGCAGGAAAATGTTTGCCGTTAGAAAGTGTGAAACCTTTAAACAACATATCATTCATGGCAACAATAAAGTCGGCCGTACTTTCAACGTAAATATTCGCATCGTTTGCCAGGCAAGAACCGGTGTTGTAATACTGCACATGCACAAAATTCATTTCATTTCGAAGGCCGTAAATAAGTGGCAAATAACTTCCCCAAACACCGCCATAAGCTGATTTGCCGCCCTGCACATTGGCTGTTTGAGGAGCCATGGTAATATAGAATCCATTGCCATAGTGTACTTTCAAACGTTTAATTGCAGTAATCAGATTAACAATAGTAGGTGTGGTTGGGTTTATAAAACTGGTGTCGCCACCATTAATCACTATTCCGTTTTCGATATCCAGATCTAAGCCATCAAACCCGAATTTGTTAATGATACCTTCAAGACTATTGATAAAGTTATTCATGGCCGTGGTATCCGGAATGGTGATGGTTGCATTTGCCCCGCCAATGGATGCAAGCACTTTTACTCCATTCGATTTCAGATAAGCCACATCTGAAATAAACTGGGCGGTAGATTCAACCCCATTGGAATCGAGCGGAAAATACATTGTCGGGTCATTTGGCGCCACATTAGCCAGAAAGGCAACATCCACCACATTATACGAACAAGGTAAATCTCTTAACCAATACGTAGGGTTCAGCGAACCGCTGTTCCAGCTTTGCCAATACCCCACCACCACATGGTTACATTGGGCTTTAATGGTTTGCAATCCGCTTAAAAATACCGCCAAAGCAACGAAGAGGTTAATACTGAGTTTTTTCATAGGGGTTGGTTTTTAACAGTTATAAAGGTGTACTTATTAAACAATTCCGGAATGTATTTGACATTCAATCCGCGTTACAAAAAAGCCAAAAATATAATTTTATTTTTTAAACCACTTCTGAAAGTTAAACAAAGTGTTCAACCATTAGAAAAGAAAAGCGAGTGTGAGGAAAAATGAGACTGAGATAATTCGCTTCCACACTCACACCCATTTTTTACCCGAAGGTCGCTGTTTACACCATCTTTTATTTCAGAACTAATAGTTCCGGATTGGCAGATAAATATGTGAATTATACAACAAATTTTAAAAGTACTGTAATACAATTCAAAATTAAAAGACAGACCTTTGCACCAAATGAAGGATAAAAATGCCTTGCTTTATCTAATAAATCTGAAATGAGTAACGAAGAAAAAAATCATGATATTCTTAAGGAAAAATATGTACCAACGGCTGAATTTTACAGCCAGATAATAGATAGCTTGCAGGACTATTGCATTTTTACGGTCGACAAAGATTTAAAAATAAACAGTTGGAATTCGGGAGCTACAAAAATATTTCAGTACGAAACGGATGAAATGATCGGTAAGCCTTTTGAAACCATTTTTACCGAAGTTGATAAAAATGCGGGTATTCCCAAAAAAGAAATTGAAATCGCATTGACAGTGGGACGGTCGGTAGATATCAGATGGCATCTATGCAAAGACGGAACAACATTTTATGCCGACGGCTTGGTGTTTCCGCTTAAAAATGAAAAGGAAGAAGTAATAGGATATGTAAAAATATTACGAGATATAACCGGAAGAAAAAAAGCGGAAGACGCGATAAAGAAGTATACAAAAGAATTGGAAGAACTCAATACCCATAAGGAAGGTATACTTGCCATACTATCGCACGATTTAAGAAGCCCTTTGGCTGGAATTATTCAGGGAGCCGAGTATCTTAAATTAAATTTTGATAAAGTAAAACCCGCTTTGGCCAAAGAATTGCTGGATGAGCTACACAATTCAACCATTAATGAGTTAAACATGTTGGACTACCTTGTGGAATGGGCCAGAATAAAATATGCCGCCGATGCATTTACTCCCGCAAAAATTGAGCTTACAAAATATGTAGAAAAAGTTTTTGAGATGTTAAAAGAAACCGCAGCTATTAAGACCATAAATCTGAATAACGAAATAAAAGAGAAGGCCGGTGTATTTGCGGACGAAAAAATGTTGCTTTCCATCATTCAAAACATTGTTTCCAATGCCATTAAACATACCAATGATGGAGGGAACGTTACTATTACCGCTAAAAAGAACCATGACAAAATGATAGTTGAAATAAAAGATTCAGGTATCGGGATGTCGAAAGAAATACAGGATAAACTATTTGTTCCGCAGTTAAAGTCTCTTTCAAAGGCCAGAGAAGACGATAAAGGGGCAGGTATTGGTTTATTATTGGTAAAAGGATTTTTAGAAAAAAACGGCGGAGAAATATGGGTGGAAAGTGTGGAAGGCCAGGGTTCATCTTTTTATTTCACATTACCGACAGACAAACCATTGGACAAAACAGACAGTACTAAAACCGAAGACAAACTTTAATCTTAATGAACGAAAAATCAAAAGGACTGCAAGGTCCACATGTACTTTCAGCCGAGTTTTTTAGCCGGGTAATAGACAGTTTACCTGATTACTCCATTTTTACGGTGGATAAAGAATTAAAGATTAACAGCTGGAGTTCGGGCTCAACCCAATTGTTTCAGTATGATGTAGAGGAAATAATGGGGAAAGATTTTGAGATAATTTTTACCGAAGAAGACAAAAAGAAAGGCACCCCGAAATCAGAAATCGCCAAAGCGCTAAAAGAAGGCCAGGCTGCAGATAACAGATGGCATATTCGTAAAGATGGCAGTAAATTTTATGCGTATGGCCAGGTATACCCGCTTATTGGGGAGGACGGGGAAGTGAAAGGGTATGTTAAAATACTTAGAGACTTAACCGAGCGAAGAAATGCCGAGAAGTTTGCAAAAGAAGCGGAAGAACTCAGTGTTCATAAGCAAAGTATTCTTTTTATATTCTCGCACGATTTAAGAAGTCTCTTAACAGGAGTAACCGGAACAGCTGAATACCTGAATAAGAATTTTGATAAAATGGAGAAAGCAAAAGCAAAAGAAATGCTGGAATTGCTTCATAAAACATCAGTAGATGAATTGAACCTGCTGGACTATTTAGTAGAATGGGCAAGAATAAAATATGCTTCGGATGCATTTGCACCCACTAAAATAGAACTCTTCAATTATGTGAAGAAAGTTTTTGATGAATTAAATGAAAAGGCACTTGCGGGTAACATAAATCTTACCAATGAAGTGGAAGAAAATACAACTGTTTTTGCTGATGGTGAAATGTTGCTATCCATACTTAGAAGCTTAATTTCCAATGCTATAAAATATTCGCATAAAGATGGAAAAGTTTCGGTTACAGCGAAAAGAAAGGAGGATGAAATTATAATAGAAATAAAGGACACCGGAATAGGTATAACAAAAGAAATAAAAGACAAACTTTTCACCCCCGAAATAACTACCATTTCAGACACCTGGAAAAAAGATAAGGAAGCCGGAATAGGTTTATTATTATCAAAAGGTTATGTGGAAATAAATGGCGGTAAAATTTGGGTGGATAGTATTGAAGGTGAAGGTTCCTCCTTTTATTTTACCTTGCCGGTAAACAAGCCTTTAGAGATTACTAACTCAGGAGCTAAATAGGAAGGAAGGAAAAAGAAGAAGCAACTGAGATATCCGCCCCTTACCTGTCTAACCTCTTAAACTATTGAAAAAAAAAGTTTCCAATAACCCTTTTAAAAATTATCGAACCTAAAAGTATTGGAAGGAAAGAGTGAGTGTCAATGCGAGTATAGGAGGATTTAGTTGCAGCTTTAACTAATGCGGATACACCGTTAATGGCTGGTATTATTTTCGTTTTGTCATTTCTGCTATTAGTTCAATTCTCTCATTATTGTCCATATCATTGAATACATTAATCGTTTTGCCTTTATAGTCAAACGCTATTTGCCCAATCGTTTGCCATAAAAGTACGTTCATGTTTAATGACATGTTCACTTTTATTTTTTCAACCAACGATAAATTGTCCTCGTTAATTGCTTGTCTGATATTTGTAATTAGGCCAAGCGAATATATTTTAGGGCTTGTAAGAAATGTACCTTTTTTTGTCAAGGTTAGATAACCGTTTTCAATTGTCATTTCTTCTCTGCCACGTAGTAGCCACAAAAATTGTCTCAGACCAATAAGTCCAACTATGATATGAATTACAAAAAACACTATTACAAATTCGGTAGTTATTTCATTTTTGTTTACAAATGCTTCAATAAATCCTGAGAATAAAAGCCCGCAAGAAAATAAAGTAAATAATAGCGCAAGGAATGTGTTTTTAGAAGTATTCATTGCATACAGCTTGTCATTAGTCGAAACACACACAAATTTTTTTCTGTTAAGTCCTAAGTTAAAAAGTCTGGTATACTGATACATAAAATTCAATGGAATCTCCTTAATGTCTTTCATTTTCATATCGTACGATTTTGTCAGGAACAAATTTGGACTTTTTTGAGCAAAAATCAACCTGTTGCTACAATTTACTACAAAAACCGGCATTTTGTGCCCGGAGTCGGCACCGATAGCTATCGGGATTAATCGACATTAAATTACTTGCATTCCAAAATAATTTCTAATTTCGCAGCCCTTTACCATTTGCCCGGATGGCGGAACAGGTAGACGCGCTGGTCTCAAAAACCAGTTCTTTCACGAGAATGTCGGTTCGATTCCGACTCCGGGTACAAAAGTAAAACTTGTTTTTACGAAGTGCATTTGTTCTCAGTACACTGTTCCATTACTTTCAAGCTTTCATTCCCAATACTCTTTTATAGTAATGTTGTAATCTTTTTGCCTGTCGTTGAGTTCTTTTAGGACAAATGTTTTATGGAAAAAGCCTGTTATAATAATTGCTTTTTTCGGTTTGTATTGCTGTATGAAATTTAATGAATTCACTGCTATTGCTTTGTTCCGGTCAAACCAAAATTTGCTTTCTCTTTTATAATAGGATGAATATTTTTTTAGTTCAAGCGCCTTGTCAATGATTTCCTGAAGCTTTTCGTAAGTATATGTTTGATACTTCTCTGTAAGTTGGTATGCTAATTCACTATTTACAATTCTCAGAGGTTGTTTTGAAAGCGTAGAACATAGTTCGTCAAAATCGCTGTATGTCTGCAATATTTGTAAAGAATTACTGTCAAGCTTATTTGAACTTATTAAGTTGCCTAATGTTTTGTTCAAACTGTCTTTTAATTCAAATGACCTGTTTGATTTATAAAATTCTTGTCGCCCCACGTAATCAACGGCTTTCAAAATAGTTTGTGGTTTAAATTCCAGGTATTTTCTTACGGCATTAATTTCATTCTCATCTAAATTAGTTTTGATTAATGAATAAAGTGTTGTGTCAGCCTCAAGTAAAATTATATCGGGTTGAACTTGTTTAAAGATATTAAAAATAGTGTCGGCATTTACAAATTTTGTCGGCTCATGAACACTTCCTAATACGATAACCGCTGTTTGTCCGTAAAATGTAATGGAAATTAATAAGGTTAAAAGCGTTAAAATGTTTTTCATTACTCGTTTGTTTTTTGTGTAAAGCTATGAGATTTATTTTTTTCAGTTAATGGGCTGTTTTTAAAATAGTTATCTTTTCTTTATTTTATAGTTCTCTATTTTATTATCATCCCCCTTTTTACATTAACTTGCAGAATACATTTCTGAGACGATTACCTTCTCTTAAAAGTTACAATCAAATAAATCCTACGTTTTCATTGAAGGTTTGGAATTGCATTCCTATAATCCTTTGAAATGAGCTTATCAATTTTCGGAACCTCTGAAAATAAACCCAAAAATTCGATAATTCAAACCTTCCGGGTACAAAATCAGAGTAAGGAATCTTTTACTTAAGCTCCTTCACAATAGCTGGATAAATTTCATCTTTAAAGATAAACTGCCAAACTTTGGCGCTGTCGGTATATCCGCCGGAATGGATAAATGTAACCTGGCCTTTCTCATTAAGGATAATGCTGGTAGGGTAACCCAAGCCCTGGTTAAGTTGAAAACAACCTTCGTCGTCTAAATGATATACCTTAAAGTGGGTTGTGAACCTGTCTTCAATCTGTTTGATAGTTTCCTGATTATCCGGTGAAATAGAAACAAACTGAAATTCGGGGTAATACTTAAGTGTATCGTAAAGTTTATTCAATGCCGGCATTTCAGCCATACATGGGGCACAGGCCGCAAACCACATATTAATGAAGGTTACTTTCCCTTTCAGGCTGTCGTTATTTATAACCCCGTTATCGCCTGATGCAACAAAGGTTTGCAGGGGCTTCCCAAGCACCCTCTCATTACGTGCATTAGTAACAGAGTCCTGCTGACGCTGGTTTACGTTAGTATGTTTTTGGGCTTTGGATGAAAAAATGGTAATAATAAAAAATAATGTAAGGGAAGATTTCTTCATACTCACTACTGATTCCTAACCACTGAGAACTGTTTTAAACAAAACTCTGCAAGTCGTAAAGCCTCCTGTAAACGCCATTTTGCGCAAGCAAGTTAGTATGCGTGCCACGTTCAACAATGGTGCCTTTTTGCATTACAATAATTTCGTCGGCATTTTTAATGGTCGACAGCCGGTGGGCAATTACAATACTGGTGCGGTTAGTCATTAGTTTGGTAAGCGCATCCTGTACTAATCTTTCCGATTCGGTATCGAGTGCGGAGGTGGCTTCATCTAAAATTAAAATAGGCGGGTTCTTAAGGATAGCCCGTGCAAGGCTCATACGCTGGCGTTCGCCACCTGACATCTTTCCTCCCCTATCGCCAATATTGGTTTCATAGCCCTTTTCCATCTGGCTGATAAATTCATGGGCGTGTGCCACCTTCGCCGCGCTTATCACCTGCTCGTCGGTCACATCTGTCATACCGAAGGCAATGTTGTTTTTTACGGTATCGTTAAACAAAACGGTATCCTGGGTTACAATACCCATTAGGTTGCGGAGTTGCGATATACTAAGCAGGTTAAGGGCCACACCATCTATTGTTATAACCCCATCGGATGGGTCGTAAAAACGGGGCAGCATATCCACCAGCGTACTTTTTCCGGAACCCGATTGCCCAACTATGGCAATCGTTTTTCCTTTCGGAATTTTTAAATTTATATCCTGCAGTGCATACCCTGAATCGCCGCGTTGGTATGCAAATGCCACATGATGAAACTCGATTGCCTTATCGAAAGTCTTTATCTGGCGTGGTTCTTCAATCTCGGTAACCGTAACCTCGGCATTAAGTATTTTATTTATCCGTTCCATAGATGCAAGCCCTTTTTCTACATTGAAATAAGCCGTAGAAAAGGCTTTAGCCGGAGGAACCAATTGCGAAAACAAAGCAACATACGCAACAAAAACAGGTCCATCGAGCGCATGGCCGGGGCCTTCTACTAAATGCCCGCCAACATATAACAAGATGCCAAGCACGATAGAAACCAGCACTTCAGTAAGCGGAGAAGCCAGATCAGTCCTGCGGTAAACGCGGTTCATAATGGTTGTGTACTTGTCGTTTTCCTCCCTGAATTTAGTGTGGATAATCTTTTCCGCTGTAAAAGCCCTTA
This sequence comes from uncultured Bacteroidota bacterium, assembly GCA_903901055.1. Lineage (GTDB taxonomy): Bacteria > Bacteroidota > Bacteroidia > JABEUT01 > JABEUT01 > JABEUT01. The sequence goes on along the minus strand of CAIUPO010000123.1, from coordinate 20,492 downwards.
TAATGCGGATGCCGCCAATAGTTTCTTCTATCATGGAGAATAGTATACCCATCGAGCCCTTGGACCTGGAAGAACTTTTGCGCAATGTACCTCCCACTTTTGCAATTAGGAATCCTGTTATGGGCAATAAAATAACAGCAAGCAATGTTAGTTGCGGGCTCATAAAAATAAGCGCCCCGATAATTACTAAAATATTAAGCGGGCTTACGGTAATCATTTCCAATGACTGCATAACCGACCACTCAATTTCCGTAAGGTCGTTCGTCATGCGAGCCATTATGTCGCCTTTGCGTTCGGCAGAATAATATGATAAAGGAAGTATCAGAATCTTGTCATAAATTTCGTTGCGCAGGTCTTTTATAACCCCGTTACGGATTGGCGCCATATTGTATGCAGCCAGGTAGCGGAATGCATTTTTAAGGAACATTATTAATATAAAGAAAAGGCATAGCATAACCAACACAAACTGTATGCCATACTGATGTGCAAAAAGTTGCATATAATATTTCGAGATGTCGGATAACCATGTGCCACTGGCATGAAACACGGGCTTTTCGGTGAAAACAACCTGCTTATCCATACTATCCTTCGATGGAAATAGGACAAACAAGAAAGGTATGAGCATAGATATGGAGAACACCCCGAAGATGATAGAAAAGGTGTTGCCGATAACATTCCAAAAAGCATACTTTTTGTAGCCTTTAATAAAACGGAGAACTTTGCCTATGCCTTTCACGCTAAAATTTTGGGTGTTGAATTTTGAATATTGAATTCAATGGAATCTGATACTTGTTTATACTTTACCCCTTGTTTAGTAGGAGGATGTTTGCAAAGATAACAGAAAGTGCGGTAACAGGCTCTTAGCGTCCTTCAAATTTCAGGGAAGATGGATTTACTTGTAATAGGTTGATACCTGATTTCCATTTAGTCTCAGTTCAGAAACGGCTTCAACTATAAAGGGCGATTGGTCTTGTCCGGTATAAAAATCAACCCATCCCCACTTTCCATTTTTCTTAGCTGCAAAGTAATAGTAGTCCTCGGAATCGTGAAAAATCTTTCCGCTGTCGTAAATACATGCTACCGTCTGACCTTTTGTTTTATCAAGCCAGGGCGAGAAATAAACACCCAATTTGCCATCATTCCAAACAAATGTAAACGGCCTGTTATAACCAAAAAACTTCAACGTATCATAATTCATTGGGACCAACATCTCTGCCATATCGTCCGTAAGCTGAAACATTCCCCATTTATGGGTTTTCTTGCTTTGGGCGCGGTAAACGCCATCTTCATTTCCACTATCATACTCCCAATTTTCAGCAGCAAATTTGTTTTTTTGCTTTTCTATTTTCTTGTTGTAATCTTCGTCCTGGGCATGAAGGGAAAAACTAATAAGTACGCCTAATAACAGGTGTGTGAATTTCATATTTCGCAGATTTAATTTGGAAGGTTTGGGTAAAGTTATCAGCAAACGTATTTGTTTTACGGATAAACTCAGAAAAGGTTCATCTATGCTTTCGGAAATTCAATATAAAACTCGCTTCCGTTATTCTCTTCACTCTTTATACGAATATTTATATGATAAAGAAACCCCAAGCGACAGCTTGAATTATTTAATTATGGCTACTATATCCGGTTGTAATATAAACCCAATGCCCATTTGTTTTCTTATATAAATCATAGTGCCCGTCTCCGCATAATCCCCGGCAATAATGCGCATGATAGAGAACTGCATAATTTCCGCCGGCATCAACTACGGGCATCTCAAAATCATACACACTAAAATTCATTTTATACCTTTTCTTGGCTGCTTCAAGTTGCTTCATACTTTTCTTTAACGAATCTTTGTGTTGTGCCGAACACTTTTTGAGCTTATAATCCTTATCAAACAATAAATTCAATTCTTCCCCGGTAACAAAAAAAATTTGTTTACCCGGAGGGTTCTTAACAGCGTTTTGATTCCAGTAACAAACCTTGCCTGTGTCTTTATAATAATTGATTAGTATTTGTGCAAAATACCTGTCGGGCAGGCAATAGTCAGGCTTATAGTTACTATCCAAAGGCTTTTCCCCTCGCAAAAATTGGCATTCAAAATAGTTTTCCCCAACATAAGTTGGACTGCATTCACGATAAATAAAAATTACGGAATCCCGTGTTTCGTCATCTAAACTTACGTATTGGCCTGAAGCCAAAAAATCGTTTAGAAATTCTTCCTTTGTTGTTTGCTGTGCAACACAGGCAGAAGAAATAAAGAGGAGAAAAAGAAATATGCTTTTCATCAGATAAGAAATCTTAGTTTTTTTAATAACCCCTGTATCTAAATCACCTATCATCCAAAATAAAGTTCAAATAAACACAATTAGTAAGCACGCGGGAAGAAAAGAGAAGAACATTTTTAAAACTACATTCCATAGTCATCCTCCGTATATATTTTATCTATCTTTGATATAAATAGTCTCGGTTAATGCCCATCTGTAAAGTCCCAAAAGTCTTTTTAATATTGGAAGTTTGTTGTGGAATAATCCTCGCTGGCTGCCATTCGCCCACACCGAAACAAGAGTTGAAGACTATTCAAAAGAAAGATTCAATAAAGCCTGTCGTACAGAAAATGGATACCGTAAAACCAATAGCACAGGAAGGGGATTCCGATACAGATGGGCCGATATATGTAATGATTGATACCATTGTAAATCACGACACCATTAACGTAACGCTATACAACGATACCATGATCAGTTGTTCTATAAATCGTTTGGCAGATACCCTGAACGGAGCACATATTATCAGGGGTAGTTGGGATGAATCCTTTGCTAATTATAGAGCCATTTATACTCCAAACCGGTTTAGCCCTGTTAACTTTATTCTTAATGATACAATGTTTTTATTCACCATTGGATATGGTTATACAGACTGGGATTGCGGCATTTCGCTCTTTCTTTTACACCGTACAAAAAAGTCGCTGAAGTTTGTAAAACGGGATAAAGACAACCCCATAAGCCGCGAGACAGATGACCTTTATATTGATTTGAAAAAAAATGAAATTCTAGAGGACTTCAACCATGAGATTAGCGATTATGAAGATGCAGGCGAGTTTGACGGGGAATATGGCCGCTACATTGTGGAGCGGTATAAAATACAAAATGGCAAATTTGTGCAAACCGATTATGTTGCACTTTCATTCCCTGAATTCAGGTACTTTTATTTTGGTGATGGCAATGATACCACTTACTGGACGTTTTATCACACTATTTCAATGCGGGAAAATTGGGCACGCGATAGATATGATTCAAGCAATGTGCAAAGGGCAGTGATTTTAGATACTACCATCGGGAAGGACAAGGTTAATATATCTTACACGAATAAAGGCAACATAATAGCTAGCTTCAATGGTGATGCCGACACGTTAACCTGGCAAGATACATGGTTGGGATATGAAGTTTGGAGAGGTGCTGACTGTAACAGGATAATTGTTCCGGGCAAAAAGAATCCCGTTTCGTTTGTAATGAAAGATTCTGTAATACTTTTTAATATTACCGACAGAAACCGGAATGCCAATTTATTCCTTGTTAGGAGAAGCGGCAGTTCGTTTGATATTTCTTCCAAAATTATCCGTACCGAAAGTCATTATTTATACGCTGACCTGACTAAGAATACCATTATTGAAGAATCAGGTTACTTTGCAAAAGATGGCAAATACCCCATGCGCGGTGATGATACAATATATAACGAACCGCCTTTGCTGGCTAAGCGATACCGGATTTTACACAATGAGTTAACTTACACAAATATAGATACCGTTTATTTTAAAGAATTTAATGGCATTCAAGAACCCTATTCATACCCGGGCATGAAACAAATATATACCACTATAGCAAAACGTGAAGATTGGAGCCAACGCCGGACACGCGTAAAAAAATGAGTTTCCGCACATTATTTTAGTTTAGGCTTTTAATTGCCATTCCTTTACCAGCGAGGGAATACGATATGACTTCTATCATACAAAGTATTAATTCCTGTCATAGTCAGTATACCCTTTATACGTTTCTTTTGTAATGTTATAATCCCAACTAAAATTACTACTGCTCCTAAATAAAAAGTGCCATGAAAATTGAAATAAAACGAATACTTGTACCAACCGATTTTTCTGAGACAAGTATATATGCTATAGAAAATGCATCGCGACTGGCATTTAAATTACACGCCAAACTATATATCATGCATGTGTTGGAGGAATCTCCCTACAAGTTGGTAAGATCGGAAGAAAATCCGCGCGAGAAAGTAGTTTATCAGAAGATAATAATGGATAAACTGGAAAAGCTATCTCAGGCTGCCGAGGAATATAAAATTGAAGTAAGCACCCTGCTCGGAGAGAAGAAAGTAGTTAAAACCATTGAGGAGGCTGTGAAAGAAAATAAAATTGATTTGATTATTATGGGCACTCACGGTGCAGGCGGCATGAAAGAGTTTTTGATAGGAAGCAATGCACAGCATATTATAAATGATTCGGTTTGCCCGGTAATTACATTTAAAAAGCAATCTGAAAATATAGATATGCATACGATTATTTTGCCTCTGGAAAGCTGGAGCAGTTCGCTGGAAAAACTGGATTACCTTATTGAGATAGCAAAGGCATATCAATCGCAGGTGCACCTGCTGGGCATTATTGAAAGCCGTAAAAAACCGGAGATGCGAAAGGTTTTAGTATTGCTTGATTCAGCAGAAAAAATTTTAACAGAAGCAAAAATCCCTTTTGTGCGAAAAGTGATTACAAGCCATGATGTAGCAAATGAAACACTGATTTATGCAAAAGAAATAAAAGCCGACCTGATAGCTGTTCTCACCGAACATGAATCTGTTCTCGGCAGCCTTATTCCCGGAGTATTGGCAAGGCATGTAGCCAATCATTCCGAAATTCCGGTAATGAGCATCAAGCCTTCTATGTACCATTCAGATCACGTTAACATCCAGAAAGGCTGGGTGCATTATAGAAAGCCTCATTCAAATATCAATCAGTAATATATTCTAACTGTAGGTTAGTCTTTCCCGAATGCGTAAACCACTAGCATCGGTAATATTAAGTTGCCAGACAATATGGACCAAATAGGCACATCTTTCCATCCGGCGAAATAAGCTACTACTACAAAAACATCAAACAACAGATAGAAATAAATGATGCCTTTGATAACCCTTTTGCCACGGCGTTTCATTCGTTCAAACCTAACGGCAGCTTTCGATTCTTTAAGCACTACATGCGAACCGGGTGAATTAAAACGCTCTTCCATAACTGAAATAAATTTACCAATTTCTTCTCCGTATTGTCCGTGATTAATACCGGTTATGGTAATCTCATGACCCGATTGCAGGCCAATATCTATAACTTCTATTTTAGGTGTTTCTCTTCTTATATAATAATATTGTATTTCAGAAAAATAGACTTCCCTCCTATTCACCAGCATCTTATCACTTTCAATGTCTATAAGGGTTACCTTGTATGTTGTTTTAACAGCTATAAACATAATTGCCGCAAGCCCGCCAATCATTAACAGTGCAACAAGCGCTTCATTTATATTCAACCAAATGCCAAGAGCGATAATTCCACCAACCAATAAAACGCATCCTCCGAAAATTATCAGCAGGAATAAACCGCCTTTCTGGTATTTCAGATTAAATTTCATGACTGATTCTTGGATAATTACCCGTAAAGATAAAAAATAATTGATTTTTTTATCGCTGCGTTACCTTAAAGTTACTCATTATGCAAAAGACATTAAACAAACATTGCACTCTATCAATGTTTCCCTTTGTATGTATATAATACCAAAGCCTCTCCATCAAACTGCTTGGCGGATCCTCCCAATAAACATATTTTGGTTTCCCAAAAATATTAGATACACCTGCATAAATAGTATATATATTATGAATTGAATCAGTCTTTACATTTTATGTGTTGCCATGCCCAAGGCGGGTTCTCTGGTTATGAATGTAAATCGAATACTATGCCATCAATCACAGGGGTAAATGTAATAAAGTAATCGGTACCATAATGCTCTGCCACTCCTCCGTCCCAAGGTTGTTTAGTAGCACTCACTACGGTTAATTCCTGAGCATATGTATTTACAGCAAAGGAATTGGCAAAGAGTATAGCAACAAGTATTTTTTTTATTGTAATCACCTGAATTCAGAATTTATTCATCAAGGATACGCCATAGGTGAAAGAGTCTGCATTTCTTTTACAATAACAGTATAATGTTTCCCTTTGTATGTATATAAAACTAAAGCCTCTCCATCAAACCGCTTTGCAGGTAAAGGTGGCGGATCTTCAGTATAAACAAACGTTGGTTTCCGAAAAATGTTTGATGCGCCTGCATAAATCGTGTACCTATTATGAATTGAATCAGTCTTTACATTTTCTGTATTGCCATGCCCAAGCCGGGTTCCCTGATTATTAATATAAACTGAATCAAATACAATGCCTTCGGTAACCGGTGTTAATGTAATACAGTAATCGATACCGTAATGCTCTGCCATTCCACCGCTCCAGGGTTGTTTGGTAGCGCTTACCACTTGTAAAAACTGCGCTTGAACAAGGGAAGGCAAGAAGTACATAATTATAATTCCGGGAAATATTTTTTTCATTTTAGTTCTTTTCCAAAAAGATAAATCAAGGGTAAGCAAGGGGCTCTAGTACTTGCAATTCTTTTACTACAAGCGAATAGTGCTTTCTTTTAAATCGATATAAAATTAAGCCCCCTCCATTGAACCTATCGGATACTATCACAGGAGGTTGACGGTCTAAATATTGGAGGTCTTCCTCCGTATGCATTACCCGCACATAAATTATATAAGCCTTTTGTACGGTATCTATATTCACATTTGAACCCGGAATAAGCTTTATTCCCAGAATATTTGTATACAAAGAATCTAATTCTATTTTTTTTGAAACAGGTCCTATAACTATAGTATAGTTAGTACCATAATTACCCTCAACCCCACCACTCCAATCTTGCTTTGTAGCACTGATTACTTTTAAGTCCTGGGCATTTGCATTTGCCAGAAAAAAGAAAGAAATTATTATTAATATCAGCGTTTTTTTCATTGTACAACCGCTAAACTAATACTTCAAAATGAGGAAATAGTGAAGCCCGGCTTTTATCGCTGTTATAGCAGGTTCTACGCCAGAATGCATCAAAAAACACTCTGCGTTTTGCAGGGTTGGGCTTCCATCAACTAAAATCTCCCCGTTTTAAATTTTTTGGATGATGGATGAGTAAAGCATTAGGAGCCTAATTCCAAGTTAGCCTCCTTTATTTTAAATGCTTTCATGGAAGAAATAGGGAATAAGTATCCCGTATCCCTTTTCCAGAGCATTATTTCTCACTGATAATTAGATGATTCCTCTGAAAACTAAAAAATAATTAAACTTCTTTGTATTGCGTAACTTTAAAGTTACATATATTTGCGTAACCTTAAAGTTACTTATTGTATAATCATTCAAAAATAAAACCCATGAAAAACACCATCAATCAAACTATCCGCTACGAGCACTCACCCGAAGACGTTTGGGAGTATTTAACCAACGCCGAACTGATTGCGCAATGGCTTATGCCGAACAATTTCAAGCCAGAATTGGGATGCGAGTTTGAATTCCGCGCTAAACCCATTCCAAGTTTAAACCTCGACGGAATAATGTACTGCAAGGTGATAGAAATTATCCCATTTAAAAAACTTATTTATAGCTGGAAAGCCGGACCGGAAAAGGGAGTAACAACGCTCGACACTATGGTGGAATGGACGCTGGAAGCCAAAGACAACGGTACTGAATTGCACCTTGTACAAACCGGCTATACGGAAGAAAACATCTCTATCTTCAATGCAATGCAAGGCGGCTGGGCGCAAAATTTGCAAAAGGTTGTTACACTTTTAAGCACCGCAAAACAATGAGCATACCACGCCTCGATACATTCCAGGTAATTGCCGACCCTAGCCGCAGGCAAATACTGAACATGCTTACACAAGACAGCATGACTATAAATTCCCTTGCTGAAAACTTCGACATGAGCCGACCCGCCGTATCCAAACATATAAAAATATTGTATGGTGCCGGGTTTATATCCATACAGGATGTGGGCCGCGAAAGGGTTTGCACCCTGAAGGAAGATGGGTTTAAGGACTTGCAGGAGTGGTTGAAATTTTTCGACGACTTCTGGAAATCGAAACTGAAGAAACTGGAAACCATATTAAATAATAACAAGAAAAATAAAACAAAATGAAAAATCAGGATTTTACAACAACCATATTGGTTGACCAAACACAGAAGGAAGTTTTCGATGCCATCAACAATGTTCGCGGATGGTGGAGCGAAGAAATTGAAGGCACAACTGACAAACTTAATGATGAATGGAATTATCATTTCGGAGACAATCATCGAAGCAAAATGAAAATCATTGAAATGATTCCCGGCAAAAAAGTAGTTTGGCTGGTTGAGGAAAACTATTTTAAAAATGCGAAAGACCAAAGTGAATGGGTTGGAAATAAAATAACTTTTGAAATTTCAAAACAAGATGATAAAACCCAATTGGTTTTCACCCAAATTGGATTAACTCCAACTTATGATTGTTACAAGTCGTGTGAATGGGCATGGACTGGATTTGTTCAAAAAAGCCTACACAGCTTAATAACCACAGGCAAAGGGCGACTCCAATGGTATCAGTAATCTTAATTTTAAAAATCCAAAATCAATAAATTAACTATGAATAAAACACAAGATTTCAACTACAGCATTACAGTAAATGCATCGGCTAAAGAAACCATGAAACGCATAAGCGAAGTAAATCAATGGTGGGCAAAGGACTTTAAAGGCAAAGCCGCCAAACTGAACGATGAATTCTCGGTTTATTTTGGAGATACATTCGTAGACTTTAAAATTTCCGAAGCAATACCTGACAAGAAAATTGTTTGGTTGGTAACCGACTGTAACCTTGGCTGGATAAAGGCCAAGAAGGAATGGAAAGGAACTGAATGCATCTGGAATGTGACCGAGAAAGATGGAAAAACCACCATTGATTTTACCCACAAAGGCTTAACCCCCGATGTGGAATGTTACGAAAGCTGCAAGCCCGGCTGGACCCACCACATAAAGGATAGCTTGCAAAAATTGGTAAACGATGGAAAAGGGTTTCCGGAGTAAGTGAATTATAGAATTTCTTGGAATGAAATAAAAAAAGTGTCCTCATGCATTTGCACGAGGACACTTTCAATTAGAACTATAAATGCTTACGCCTGTTTCAGCAATTGAATTTCGGCACTAATTCTTACTTCATCGCTCACTAAAACACCTCCTGCTTCCAGGGCTGCATTCCAGTTCAGGCCCCAGTCTTTGCGGTTTATCTTTCCGTTAATGCTGATACCGGCTTTATCATTACCCCAAGGGTCTTTCATCACTCCGCCGAATTCCACATCCAGTTTCACTTGTTTGGTAATGCCTTTAATGGTAAGGTCGCCATATAGCTTATAGCTTCCGTCGTTATCCACCTTTTCGTACGTATTGCCTGTGAAGGTTATTTGTTTATGGTTTTCCACGTCAAAAAAGTCAGCGCTTTTCAAATGGCCGTCACGTTTTTCATCGCCGGTATTAATAGTTGCAGGATTCATCCAAAAATCAACTTCTGCTGTCATAAAATCTTCACCGGTAGTATAAATACTTGCCCCGAATTCATCAAACGATCCCGATACATTGGTTATCATAAGATGCTTTATTTTAAAGCCTACTTCGCTGTGAGAAGGGTCAATCGCCCATTTTGTTTTTGTTGCAACTGTGTTTTCCATTACGTTTATTTATTAATTAATTGATGAGGCAAAATTATACCACATTTTAGTAAAAGTAATTAATCTAGGTTAAGAAATGTGTTATCCCTGTCACTTTTCCTGATTAGGGACCTTTTTTTTATATCCTGAAGAATTAAGGATACGATAAAGGAAGCAACTCTTCTATTTTTTTTACAATGAAAGTAAATTGTTTCCTCTTATAGGTATATACAATTAAGGCAACACCATCAAAATGCCTTATTGGCAGAACTGAGGTTGGTATCTCGTTATCATTTCTATAATGCCCATCAGTTATACTAATAATAAGCGCATCATTCGTTGTATCATGCAAAACATTTCCACCGGGGTTTGAATCAAGCCTATAATCTTTGTTATAAATATAAATAGAATCGAGCTTGCATTTTTTGGGAGATAGTTTCAGCGTAATTGAATAGTTAGTCCCGTAATTTCCCTTTATTCCTCCGCTCCAGCCTTGCCTGCTGGCATTAAGTATTTCCACCGTTTGCGCGCAAAGGTTTGCCGGGGAACAAAAGGCAATAACAATACCAACAATCAGTTTTTTCACGTTGCTAATTATGGGGCAAAACTAAATGGGCAAAGTGAAGGGAGCGTGAAGCCCTGAAAGGTTTCAGCAGGCAACAGCAAATCTATATGAACATTTTTGTTATGATAAATGCCTCGATGGCTAAAAAGACCACAGCTGTTATAAAGCCTTCGTTGATTTTTTTAAGTGACAGATTTATGAATATCGATTGTATTTCTACCAGCGCCCTTATGCCTGTAATCATTACAATGGCATGCGGGTCACCGAAAGCAGCCACAACAAGCAAGCCTAATCCTATGGCCAAATTTCTTGATGCATATTCATATCCTGCATACCTTGCCCCTTTTCCTTTCACATCTACTCCTTCGGCGCTATTTTCAAATATCTGCGATGGCTTGAAATAACCAACTACCCCATAACCAACATTGGCCAGAGCAAATAACCCGGTAAGAATTCTTACATACTTTGGTATCATATTAGCTTCTATCATCGCATTTTTGTATTGGTGGTTAGGTAGACAAATATAAAAAAATAACTATCCAATTAGAGGAACAAGTTCCCGGTTAGTTTCATCTTCACTCTACTCCGGTTGTAAATAAAAAAAGAGAAGCTTTCACTTCTCTTTTTTTATTTACCCTGAGGTCCCGGGCGGATTGTTTCACTTCCGCCCTCCTCGAGTTGCAAATAAAAAAAGAGAAGCTTTCACTTCTCTTTTTTTATTTACCCTGAGGTCCCGGGCGGATTCGAACCGCCGTACAAGGTTTTGCAGACCTCTGCCTAGCCACTCGGCCACAGGACCTTAATTTTTCCAAAGGCATAAGAAATTAAATGGAAATCAACTATTTAGTACTCAACCTTTAACTTCTATCCTTTTTTAAGGACTGCAAAGGTAGTAATAAAATTAAAAATGAATAATTAATGAACGGTATTCAGATGAATTTTACTCTTTTATCAGTTTCCCATCCCCTATCAATTGCCCTCCTTCAGAAATAATTCTGTAAAAGTAAATTCCGGCAGGCTGTGAACTTATGTCAATTATGCAGCCATGCTGAACTTGTTTCAACATACCAACAGTTACTTTTTCGCCGAACACATTATAAACCGCTATATCTAGCGATGTTGAAACAAGTTCAGGGTGACCGGGCAATATTGTAAAAATACCGTTACCCGGATTCGGATATACTGACCACTGATCACTAACAACAGACAACTTATTTGATCCCGTTTCAACGCTACCATCCGATCTGAAAATAACGCCGTAGCCTGCTGTTCCGCCATAATAAGCCATTCCGTAAAATACATTATCAGAAAGAGTTAAGGTTCCGTAAGGTGTGGAGCCATTAGCGCCATTAAAATCCCAAAGGTCAGTATAGCCGCTACCACTTGTATCTATAGAGAAAATAAGGCCATCGCTGTTTAAGCCGCCTTGCGTTGTCATACCGTACAACAAATTTCCCGACTGAATTAATGAGCCATAAGGATAAGCACCGTCGGTAAAATTGAAATCATATAAGTCTTTAAATCCTGTCCCACTTGTATCTATACAAAATATATTGCCGACTGCATTAATGCCGCCCTGCTCGGTCATTCCATAAAGTCTTCCACCAATAAAGGTGAGGTCACCATCGGGAAAGGAGCCATTAACACCATTAAAGCTTATGAGGTTCTTAAATGCAGTTCCGTTGGTATCCATCGAGAAAACGTTACCATAAGCCATAGTGCCTCCGGCAAATGTCATTCCGTAAATCTTCTTGCCCGAAACCAGTACTTCACCATTAGGGTTAGAGCCACTGTTGCCAAATAAATTTAACAGCACTTTATACTTACTGCCATCAGTATCTAATGAAAAAATCACTCCGGTGCCACTTGTACCTCCATACGAAGTCATACCATAAAGCTTATTCCCGGAGCGTGTTAATGAGCCATAGGGGCGGGCTCCATTGAAACTATTAAAATCAACCAGGTCCTTATACCCGCTGCCATCGGTGTCAATAGTAAAAATACAACCCTTGGCGCCGCCCCCACCATACGTAGTCATCCCATATAAATTACCATTCGAAAGCAATAATGAACCGCTCGGGTTTGCGCCATTGGTGCCATTAAAATCAAGTATGTCCTTATAATTGCTGCCGTTTGTATCCATCGAAAACACACAGCCATTGCCATAAATGCCACCCTGACCTGTCATCCTGTAAACCTTACTTCCCGATACCGTTACCCCACCCAAATAAGGGTAGCCACCGTTGGTATCGTTAAAATTTAGGATTACTTTGTATTGAGCCCCGCACAAATTAGTGAAAAGTGAAAAAGTAAAAGTGAAAAGTGGTAAAAGTATTATTTTCATGTCTGCAGCAATTATCTAACAAAGTTAGAAAATAACAGCACAAAACGGCATCTTTCGCAAAAGGCTAATTACTTTTACCTGCCAACTTTTTAATCCATTTCCATAACCAGCCGGCAACTCCTATAACTACAACTATTGCGAGGACCAGCATAATCCATATCACGGCAAAAGTGGCTTTCGGGTAATACTCCCCGTCAAACCATCCTGCCTGAAGTTCGATTAATTTGTCAGCCGGCCAAATTTCAGCAATCATCATCCATAGTGCAACCCCTACTGTTACTGCCAGAAACAGAAAAAAAATTATAAGTTGTTTTCGTTGTGGTGGCTGTGCTTGTGGGGTATCACCAGTAGTATTCTTTGATTCCATTTTCTAAATTATTATGTAAGTTCAAGCTTTCCCCGCACTAAATATACCCCCAACACATCAGCCCTCTTTATTTCCATTGCTTCAAATTTTTCATTTGCGCTTTTAAGTGTAAACAAGGTCTTATCTGTATTATGAGGATGCACATATTTCAAAACTGAATAGTCGGCCATAACCACAATGTGAGGTTCACCATAAGGGATGTGGCTATGATCGTTAATCTTTTTGCACACCACAATATCGCCATTGCAATACTTAGGATACATGCTGTGGCCGTTAACCCTGACAGCAATTGTACAATCTTTAAAATGGGGTATCGTTAGAAAATAGGAGGCATTCTTAACCTGCTCCCCAAAATTATTTACGTTTCCCCCGGTAACATTAGCCTCATAAAATGGAATCGCAGTGTCTTGTTGCGTTTCAGGATAAGAACTTTTAGGTTCTTTGACCAATCCCTTTTGGTTATTCACATTGTCTAAATCCAACCCCATGTGTCTAATTTTGTCTAAATAGAAGTCATCCAGTTTTTTCTTCTTATAAAGCACATACATGTTCGGCCTTGAGATTCCGAGGCGTTCCGCAAACTCAGTAACAGTAAGGACGCTGTTATCAACCAGCTTTTTTAAGTATTCTCCCTGATGCATAGATAGAAATATCAGTGTTAATAATTTTTTGTCTACTTTTTAGACATTCCAACAAACAATTGTCTATTTTTGTGTCGCATTTATGACGCAAATATATACAAAAATGACAAATCCAACACTAACCACTCAAATGTTATCACTTGTACAAAAGGACCGGAACCTGCAAATAGCTATTGCCCAAGAAATTGCGATGGCTGTAGTAACTATTTACCAATGGGCAAAATATTATCCGGAACGCCTTGCACGAAATCCGGCAGCAGTAAAAGTTATTCTCAATTATATAAAGGAAAATAAACTAAAAGTAAACACAAAATCAATCAACTATAAAACACAAACACATGCTTAAAAGATTAAAAACAATAAGGCTCTTGCATCTACGTCAAATTCATCCTGCACTTCTTTTAACGGGAATAATAGTTGCAGAACTGCTTGTACTAGGTTGGCTGACCTGGCTCATATTCCACCATTACCCTATTTCAGATATCTAACCAAATTAAAATTATATGAATACACAACAAAAAACATTTGGCTCGCCCATTGAACAGATGCCTAAAAGCATTATTAAGCAGGAGACAAAACAACCTGGTATTGGAGGACTGTCGGATATGCCAGAAGACACATTAATAATTCATGAAGCAAAAATTATTACGCCTCAACCGTATGGAGTATTTGCCCTTTGCAAAATAATTCAATACCTGCAAAACAATTAAAAGTGCTTTCTATTATGATAACTCTTTCTAACGGACAAACAGTGAACGATAATTTCAATCAAAAATGGCAAACCCTGCCCGGTGATGAGTTTCTTTACCGCTACCTGCTTGCTACCACAGCACTCAGAGCTGATGATGACGGACTGCAGGATGAAGAACAAAAAGTGTTGAAGCACTTCGGGATTACCTACTGGGAGCCTGGTTTGGAAGAGGTAAATTTTAAAGGGAATATATACAAAGTAGTTAATACCAATTTCAACCATGAGACACTACGAATTTAATTACACAAACGGCTCATACAATGTGAACAATAACCCCGGCTTCAATCCTTTATGGATAGCAGCAGCAGTGGGAATTTTACTAACAGTTATAGCACTAATTTATTACTAATATGATACTATTTTCCAACTACAAAGGAACGATATTTTACATCGTTCCCATGCCATTCGTGGCTACCGGACGGTGCGAAGTATGCAATGCACCCGTATTACTGCTTGGCTTTTGCATAGGCCATTACATACTCACCATGCAGATCCATGCTATCTCGATAAAGAACAAATACTGAACAATAAAAAACAACCTCAGATATGATAAAACAAGAATTAAGGCAACAGGTAAAAATAGTTGTGGAACAATCTCCCGACGGGATTTCACTTACACATTTACACAATAAGTTTCAAAGCAAAATTACCCGGCTAAAGCTACGTGCGCTGCTTGGCGCCCTTTACAAAAAAAATGAAATAACCCGCGAACGAATGAAACTTCCTCAACTTCGGGAAACACTTTATTTTCCGTACAATGGGAAACCTGTGGTAAGAAGAGCAAGAAAAAAAGTGAGGGAACGGGATAAAAAAATGCTTTCGATGAAAGATTTTATGCCGGGGAAAAAATACAAAGCTTATCTCGATTTCTAACATCTATCAACTGAGCAATGCAACCAATCCGGTTATCAGAAGCAGTTGGCATCATTGTGATTGCCTGGTTTGCAATTCTGTTTTGCTGGCAAGAATTTGTGATTTGGTGGTGGAACAGAAAAAACAAAAAGTGATTTATGGGTAAAGATCCGGCATTCCTTTTTTATTCCTCCGACTTTCTGCTTGGCACGCTGGTTATGTCGTTCGAGGATAAAGGGAAATACATAACCCTGTTATCGTATATGCATCATAACGGGCGAATTAACGAAGACACCATAAAATTACTGGTGGGGGAAATTTCGGATAATTTAAAATTAAAATTCAGAATTGATGAAGACGGGCTTTGGTATAACGAACGCCTGGAAGAAGAAATGGAAAAACGCAGAAAATTCAATTCGGTGTGCCAAAACAATGGGAAGCTTGGAGGAAGGCCAACAAAGGTACGGAAGCGAAAACTGAAAGAGGAAGTTCTTACTACCAATGCTGAAGCAGACGCAAAATATCCATTTGAAAAGTTTTGGAGCATGTATGACAAACCTACCGAAAAACAAAGTTGTGAAATAAAATGGGCAAAACTTATTGAACAAGACAAAGAATTGATTTTCCAAAAATTGCCTGCTTATGTTGAAGCCACACCTGAAAGGCAATACAGAAAGAACCCTCTTACTTATTTAACACGCAGAATATGGCTGGATGAGCATATACCGGATATATATACGGCACCTAAAAAATCTGCAATAGAACAATTTATTGAATCATAAAATATGAATAACAGGCCAAAAATCGGATCACTCGGCGAAAAAGAACTGGCTCAGTTGCTTACTGAATCATTCTTTAAAATTGGAAAGGATATTGAATTTTCGCTAGACAAAGTAAAAATTATGTTAGCCGAGGTTTACAAATTCCAGGGATGGATGTTTGTGGATACATTCAGCGACGCATTTTCAAAATATGCTGCAGGTGAACTGGAAGATGCCGAAACCCTGAAAGCACATGTTTCTCCTAGGTTTATAAGCATGCTTATGAAAAAATACTTCAAGAAATGCAATGAAAACAAACAGAAAAAAAATACAGGAAAGGCCAGCCCTGCAATTCTAAGCCCTGAAGAGAAATATACCCTTTTTGTGCAGTTTATTAAGGTTAATCAATGCTTGCCGGGCAACTCCGACTGGGTATCTATTTACGAGCATTTAACAGGATTGAAAAAACTTTTCCTGCCAGATGAATGGAACACACAGACCTTTTATAGTAAATGGAAATACTCACGAAACGCGGTTACAGAGTGGGCTTACAACTGCTTTACTATTACAGAGGTGTTGCTATTTAATGAAAGTGCTGATGGCGTAAAACTGAGAGGAATAGGAACCAGGCTGGGGGAAACGCTAAGGTAATACCGAATGTTGAATTGTGAATGTTGAATTGAAAAATCAAATACTATGAATAAAATAGAAATCTTACAGGAATACTTGCAAAGGCTTTACGAGGTTTACGACGAATTTCAAATGGAGTACAGGCGTTGCCACAAACGTTCAAGATACCACAATATAGAACCCATAGCGGAGTATTACCTGCGCTGGAGAAATAAGATGCAGAATGAAATTAGCCGTATTGAAATGATTTTGCTGAAAAATTTACCTAAGCCAAATTTCTACAAGGAAAACGTAGAATTACCGGTTGAAAAATACCAGCTACATAATGTAGGTAATTCCAATTATTTGGTTCTTGTTTACTAACTTTCTGTTCTAAACCTGATATTATTAAAACCAGTGCCATACACATTTATAGACCGATATTGCAAGCTAACTGCCAACCTTCCTGAACTAGGAATTGTAGTTATTACCGGATGGATTATTCAGGCAGATGAACTTAACCTGCTTATACTGGATGAAAATAACAACTACACACTTATTAAACGCGAGCAACTTATTGGAAGCATAGTTGTGCTGCTTGAACAGCCGGAGCCCGGCCGGCAAATAAAAGAACGGTTTATAAAGGAACAAAGGGGTGTGCTGAGCGGGCGGGAGAATTGAATTACTCGCTCTCGAAAAAATATTTTCCGGCACTCACGTCATATATATAAATCTGCTTTTTATTGATCCGGCTTATTTCCATGTCAACTTTGTCTTGGGTAAAAGGCCTCATAAAACTAAGTGACATATATTTTTCCGATTGTTTTTCTATACGGATTATAATAATGTTCTTGTATTTTATGGGCATCCCGAAATTTCTTACAGTGTCATTATTATTCGCATCGTAAGCCTTTAACCATTCCCTGGTTATTTTCAAAGGCCTTCCTTTGAAGCTCAAGGAACATTTTGCAAATTTACCGGTAGTGTCCACCAGTATAGTATTCGTGTCGACTAATACAGAGAGTTCTTTCTGCTCAATAGCTTTTTGAAGAATTCCACAATAGTTTGGATAGGTATTTTGTGCAAATAGCCGTAGAGGGAAAAACAAGATTAAAAGAATATATCCAATTCTGTGGGGTTTCATATAACAAATCTAAATAAAAAAACCCTGACCTTTCAGCCAGGGTTTTTCTGATAATAACCTCTCCGGTTATTTAACAATATTCAGTTTCTGGGTAGCAATGGTGCCATCTTGCAGTACAACACGTACAAAGTAAACTCCGCTTGTGTAAGCTTGCGTATTAATCACTGAAAGCTGTGAATAATCACCTGAAGTAAATTTGTGTTCATACACCTGCTGGCCTGTAATGTCATATATATCTATCATCTGGGCAGCATCGCCACTATGCAATTGAAGTGTAAATTCATTATTGGCAGGGTTAGGGTAAACTGCTATGCGTCCGCCATTATCAATATCGGCAATGCCTGTACACACGTTCACAACAACTTGCTGTGTGCCTACATTAGTACAACCGTTGCCATCGGTATAGGTGTACGTAAAATTCCACGTACCCGAGCCTGCGGCATTAGGGTTAAAAATATTTCCCGTAAGGTTAGGCCCTGCATACGTGCCTCCCGGAGGCGAGCCAATAAGTGAATCGACCGTTACTGTACTGCAAACACTATAAATTTGAGCATTTAGTATTACAGAAGGTAGCGGGTTCACGGTTACATTAGCCATAGCAGAATCATAGCATCCATTGCCATCATTCACATAAATAGTATAGGTTTGATCACTGGTTGGAGCCACTGTAACTGTGTCGGTAGTATTGCCACTGTCCCAGGTATAACTCAGTGGACCTACTCCTCCTGATGCACTTGATGATAATTGCACATCGGAGTTAAGGCAAACCATGTAATTGCTGGTACTTACATTAATTGCAGGTGGCTGGGTAATTATTACTGAACCTGTGCCTACACATCCCAACGCATCGGTAACCTGAATGGTATAGGTTCCGGCAGGAACAATTGAATCCTGTGAAGTAGTATTGCCATTACTCCACAAATACTGGTAAGGTTCAAAAGGCGAATTCGGGAATGCAACAATAAACCCATCTGTGCCACCATGGCATTCCGGATAGTTGTAAGATACGGCTGTAACGCTATCTCCACCACATCCTGCGGTTATTTTGCGAATCCTGTTATTACCCAAATCGGCTATATATAAATTGTTGTTTTTATCAGGCATTGCATCAAAAGCATAATTTATTTCGGCACTGTAAGCCGGGCCTCCATCGCCACTAAATGCACCATCCACAATTCCTGCAATAACATACATCTGGTTTTTTTGTGTGTATGCTTCCCAAATAACTGCGTTTCCGGCATCGGCAATATACACGTGACCGTTATTATCAACCGAAACGCCTGTAGGGTTCGATAACTCAAGGGTTGTTGGAACACCTGAGAAATTAGTAAATCCGTTGGTGGTGTTTCCTGCGAAATTGCTAATAACACCTCCTGAATTTACTACCCTTATTACGTTGTTATTATAATCTGCTATATATAGGTTGTTGGCATTATCCATAGCAACACCGGTAGGTTGGTCTAATTCAGCCGCAGTAGCTTGTCCACCATTGCCCGAATATCCGCCAAAAGCAGGGCCACGTCCGGCAACGGTACTAATACGGCCTGTGCTGTAATTTACTTTACGAATTACGTTGTTAACCTGATCGGCTATGTATAAGTTTAAACTTCTGTCTAAGCTAATTCCCACAGGATAGTTCAGTTCTGCAGCAGTAGCTTGTCCGCCATCACCACTAAATCCGAAGCCTAAACCATTGTTTCCGGCTACGGTATTAATTACACCTGCCGGGGTTATTCTGCGGATAACGGTATTTCCTGCATCCGAAAAATAAACGTTTCCAAGGGTATCAACACGTACACAAACAGGATAGTTCAATTTGGCTGCAGTTGCTTGTCCTCCATCGCCGGAGAAGTTGGCTGCACCGGTACCAGCAATGGTTGTAATAACACCTGAGGTATTTACCTTACGGATACGGTTATTTTGAGAATCGGCGATATATATGTTACCTGCGGCGTCTACGGCTACCCCTCCGTCCTGGTTCAGGTTAGCGGTAGTGGCCTGGCGGTTGTCGCCATTATAACCCACACCTGCGTCTCCGGCAACGGTGCTTATGATTCCTGATTGAGCTTTCAGCGTAAAAAATGAAGAACCAAGAATGAAGAATGTAAATATTTTTTTCATTGTTTTAAAATAAATCGGGCGTTTTTGATTATAATTTATTTCAGTCATTTTCCTGGGGGAATGAAGCGTTAGGGAAAATGATATGCAATATTACTAAAAAATACGGTTACTTGCAATTAAGGGTATTAGATATTGGTTATCCCATATCAATAGAATCTATACCTACTGATTTTATGGCAATTTGCAAGTTACATGGCAAAACATACCATTGGCCCAAAAAATCATACCATCCGCTCAATAAAGCTATTAGTGTTTACATTTATTTATTATATTAGATTTTTTAAAAAGACTTGCTTTACCCAACGTTTTAAAAACTTAGCACGTACTAGTCTGTAAATTCCTAAACTACATATACTATGAACCACAAACTATTTACCAATGTTTTAAAAAGAAAACAAATTATGAGTAAAAAACTATTATTCTGCGGTTTAATAAGCGCTTTATTCGCCACTAATGGCATGGCGCAATTCACAATGTATGGCCTCACTTCTTCGGGCGGAGATTCCGGAACAGGTGTTGTATTCTCAATCAGTTCC
>CAIUPO010000122.1 GCA_903901055.1 uncultured Bacteroidota bacterium | reverse complement strand
GGAAATGTTTCAAATTTTAGATACATATATAATAGAACGAGGATGACGCAGATTAAATATGATTTGATAAGATTCGAAAAAGGTAATGCATAAGGGCTTATCATAAACAATCTGCGTCATCAGCATTCTATTGTTTCTTAAATTTGTCTTTACTTATATTATATATGAATAAACAAATACTCTCCTTATTTAAGTATGAAAACTGGGCTAATGCCCGTATTATTGATGCTCTAGGCCAACTTCCTGAGCCTGACGAGAAGTCTCTCGAACTTATATCGCACATACTATTAGTGCAAATGGTATGGTACTCGCGTATAGCGGGGGTGGCGGCTCCACCGGTGTGGGAGAAGAAATCATTTCAGCAGATAAAAGAGATTTTTGAAGTGAACAAAAAAATACTCACTCCATTTATCGAGAAGCAAACCAAAGATACCCTCAACGCCACTATAGATTATAAAAACACGAAGGGAGAAAAATATAGCAATACCGTTACACAAATTTTAACACACATATTTAACCATAGCACCTACCACCGCGGGCAGATAGTAGAAAGGCTGAAAGGCAAATTACCTAAAATGCCAGAGACGGATTACATTGTTTTTGTAAGGGAGAAGTAAATTCATTTCTTGCAAAGGCGCACTGCTGCATGCCAAGTTACTTTGATCCAATCTTTATAACAATAACAGGATTCAACCCATTATTGAGCCTTACTATTTCAATTGTATTACCATAGTTTGAAAAGAGCTTTTGATATTGCTTAACCGACAGTGATTTCAGAACCGAAACAAATCCATCGAATGCAATGGTAATCATATTTATAGGTATTATATAGGTAAAGAATAAGCGTTTTAAGGAGAGAGGCCTCATAAAAGGTGTCAGTAATAAATTACCAATGCTTGTTATAAACAATACTTTTAGCAGACAAAAAATATCGGGTTCAATAATCTCCACTATTAAAGCGTAAGACCCCGATGCCTGAATTCTCTGCACTATCTTTATCTTGTCTTCATCTTTAAAATGGTGAAAAGCATTGAACATGGTATAATATGTTCCTGGCTCGAATTCCATTTTAAGGACATCATTACTTTTTGTTTGGTATGATATTCCCGTATCATTTACTGGCGAGTTGCCGGGAAATTTATCAGTGAGCAAAAGCCGGCTGAAGCTATTGGTTTGTTTGTAAAAGTTAATGGCTGGCTGTCCGTTTCCCGAACAAAGATCTACTATAGGCAGAATTGGTTGGGGACTCTCTTTAAAATATTTGATAAGAACATCATAAACTTTAAATCTATCAGCCAAAAAGCCGATGTATTCCATTTGGAAATTCCTTAATACCGTAGGAAACCAGTTATAATCTTCAAGTTCTTTCAAAAATTAATAATTATGGAATAAATGTAAAGATATTCTAATGTTGGCAGTAATGGTGCTTTTAATTCAATTCGGATACGGTTCATTTACCATTCACAATTATGTTATTTTTGTTCACAAATTTCTCCCTATGAAAAAACGCGGTTGGCTGTTCATGTCAATAATGGGCATTATTGTTTGCTCATTTGTTTCTGATAATCTTCCAAAAGATTTTAAAGCAGTTCTTGAGCGGGCGCACTTGAGTTTTGAAGCACCAAGCGGATACGCCTCCACCAAAGTAATTGCCAACGACCAGGTGGCGTATGACTATGCACTGAAGCTAAAAGACCCCGATAAAAAATTTGAAGTCCGCTACCTCATTATGCCACTCGATTCAATGCTTATAGAATACAAGGAAAGTCTTAAAGACACGAGCAAGACCATGATAGACCCTAATACGTTGTATGAAAAAATGATGCTGGTAATTGCCCTGAATGCCGGAGGTGGAACAATGCCTGCCGATGGAAATATGCCCGAAATACAACCTTTCGATTCGGCTGCTGTGAAAAATGAATTTAATGCCGATTGGGGTGGTGCAGTATTTATTACACTAGGTAAGGAATTCGGTCAGAACTATACCGCATGTATGATTGTTGGTATTCATAAAAATAATGTAGCCGATGCTTATTATTTTTACCTGGCGGAAGAGAAGTCTGATATTCCTGATTTGATGAAAGGACCGTTTCATTCGCTAAAATTTAAGTAACAGTTTCTCGCAAAGACGCAGAGACGCAAAGTAAAAAACGTGTATTCACATAGCGGCTTGGCGTCTTTGCGAGAAATCGGTTCTTTGCGGGAAAGATATTTTTTTATATTTGTACTACATTATCCTATTATAAATGTCTGATAAAACAGCCATACTTGAAAAATTTAACAACGATAAACTTATTGATGTAGTTAAAAACTACAAGCAGTATGGCTATGACGACGCCATACGAAACACGGCCCTTGCTATTTTAAGGGAGCGTGGAATAGATAAGTCATTTTTAGAGATGACCGGAAATTTGCATAATTCAAGTTATGAGTTTGCTAAAGGTATTTATCAATCATATAAACGGAATTCCAAAATTGCTTATATGCTTTATGTACTGTCTGTAGTAATGTTTATTGTGGAAATTGCACACATGCACTTCGATGCATTTATGGTAGTATTCTTTTTGCTCCGCGTTATTTGTTTTATCGGATTTGCAGTGTTTTTTCTTCTTTCCGTAATTAACCAAACACAATTTTATAAATCTATTAAAAAAGATCAGGGAGCCGGGGACATATTTCTTTATTTTATTCTCGCATTCCCACTTTATATCATTATGTACTTCGTTTACAAAAACCAAATGGCTGAAGAAATGCACCTGATTAAGTAAGTTTCTTTACCCTCTTTTTACAGGAGTGGTTAGGGTGAGGTCTTTGTGCCTAAATCGGGAAAATCTGCTGGAAATTCATGAAATCACCTTAAATTGTCGAAAAAAGCCCTTTTTTATTCAAAAAAGAAATATATTCGCCCCTCTTAAACACTAAAAAACACTAAAAATGTCGTATTTCTTCACTTCCGAATCAGTTTCCGAAGGCCATCCTGATAAAGTGGCTGACCAAATTTCAGATGCAGTTTTAGATGCCTTGTTAACACAAGACCCTAACTCTAAAGTAGCTTGCGAAACCTTTGTTACCACTGGGTTAGCAGTCATCGGCGGTGAAATTAAAACTACCGGATATATTGATGTACAGAAGATAGCCCGTGATGCAATCCGCAAGATTGGGTACACTAAGGCGGAATATATGTTCGATGCTGATTCATGCGGTGTTATTTCAACCATTCATGGTCAGTCACCTGACATTAATCAAGGTGTTGAAAGAGTGAAAGAAGAAGATCAAGGCGCAGGTGATCAGGGTATGATGTTCGGGTATGCTTGCACCGAAACCGACAACTATATGCCATTGGCAATTGAAATAGCTCACTTATTAGTGCGCGAATTATCTGAAATCCGTAGGGAAGGTAAGAAAATGAAGTACTTACGTCCTGATGCGAAGAGCCAGGTTACTGTTCAATATAGCGACAAAGGCAAAGCTGAACGTATTGATGCTATTGTAGTATCTACCCAGCACGACGATTTTGATAAAGACGACACTATGTTGGCAAAAATTAAGGAAGATGTTATCAATATCCTTATCCCAAGAGTGAAGAAATTGTTGCCTTCCAAAGTGAAAAAACTTTTCAAAGAAGACATTAAATATTTTGTAAACCCTACCGGAAAGTTCGTTATTGGCGGACCACACGGAGATACCGGCTTAACCGGACGTAAAATTATTGTTGATACCTACGGAGGCAAATGCGCTCACGGTGGCGGGGCTTTCTCAGGTAAAGATTCCAGTAAGGTAGACCGTTCTGCAGCTTATGCAGTACGTCACGTGGCAAAGAATTTGGTTGCTGCAGGTGTTTGTACCGAAGTTGAAGTACAGGTTGCTTATGCTATCGGTGTTGCACAACCGGTATCTATTTGTGTTGATACCTACGGTACAGCTAAAGTGCGCAACAAAGAAGGCCACAAACTTTCCGACGGCGAAATAGCACATAAAGTAGGACAGATATTCGATATGCGCCCTGCTGCAATTGTAAAGCGTTTCGGACTGCGTAATCCTATCTTTTCGGAAACAGCAGCTTACGGACACATCGGCCGTATACCCGGGACCAAAACAGTAAACGGTAAGACCTACGAAACCTTCACATGGGAAAAGCTCGACTACATGGATACACTTAAAAAGGAATTCGCTATTGTTGAAGAGAAAGAAGTGGAAGTGGCGCAGTAGGAAGCCCGACTGGCAATCATTTAAGTTTATTGAAAAGGTCGATTAAATTGCGACCTTTTTTATTAAAGTAATTTTCGATAGTGGAAGAGAAAGAAGTGGAAGTGGCGTAATTAACCAGAGTTCCTTTAGTTTTGATGTATCTGCACCGAGTCAATATCTGGTCGGGTAGGTTTAGATGGAGGAGGGGTGTAATCCCTAATTAAGAAAAGAATTGCAATATCCATAACTGTTTTTACAATGTGTTGGTTTCTTATGCCGGGTTTCCACTTGGGCATACTAGTTACTTTTTGTAAAGCTTCATCATCTAAGTATTTGTTTACCCCACGTAATACTTTAACATTTGAAATCGTACTATCCTTTTCTACCGTAAAGCCAATATAAACGGTTCCATATACATAGGAATCTAATGCCTATTGAGGATAATCTATGTGGTCAGCGAACCACTGCGCGATGTCGCCATTAAATTCCGGAATTTTCGATAACTTAATCTTGCCCATCAATGTATCTTGTATTCTAATGCAGTACTTAAAATAGCCCTTGGTTTTTTCAATACATTGAGCATCCGCAACAGTGAAGCCACACAAGAACAGAAACAGTATGGTTGCCTTTTTCATTTTAGTGTTTAATGTTTAACCGGCTCTCCATCTTTGCTAGGACCGCTTGGCAACCTGAATTTTAATGTAAGTGTTAACTGAACCGCAACGGGCTTGCCATCTTGATAAGCGGGAGTCCAATTAGGCATTCCCGAAACAATTCGTATTGCTTCATTTTCCAGGGAAGTTCCATTATCAATGCCTTTGGCTATTCTAACATCCGAGACGGACCCGTCATCATGTACAATAAACATTACATATACATCCCCTTCAATCTTCTTTTTCAATGCCTTTGCCGGATAACGAATTTGCCCCGATAACCATGTATTCAATTCAAAAGGAAATTTAGGCGCACTTGTTAAGGAACTCTTACCACTATTTCGTATTTTAAACTGTAACGGCACCGTAAAAAATTGCTTTACCTTGTTCCCATTTGCCATCCCGGGAGTCCATTTAGGCATTTTGGTAATTACTCTTATTGCCTCTTTATCCAATACATCATCAACTCCTCGAAGAACTTTAATGTTGGTAACTGAACCATCTGTGTCTACAACAAAAGTTATGTATACCGTTCCTTCAATTGCCATTTTCGACGCTGCTTCCGGATATGTCATATTTTCACTTAGCCATTTATTAATATCGCCAGGAAATTTAGCCGGCTGCTGAACAATTGTGAATATTTTATTGGTGTCCGTTGTTGTGGGAGTTGATTGAGCATTCAAATTTGAAAGCCCCGTTAGAATAAAACACAACACTATAATCGATTTCATATATATAAAAAGGGCTTATTTAATAACAAACCTTACCGGAAGCATCATCCTGCCTTTTACTCTGTGTCCATTTTGCATAGCAGGTTTCCAGTCGGGCATAGACCTTACTACCCTGCATGCTTCATCATCCAGCATCTTTCCATTGGGTACTCCACGGATAACCGATGTGTTGTGCACACTGCCATCTTTGGCAACAATAAAATTGACATACACTGTTCCCTGAATGTTACTGTCTTTTGCGGCCTTAGGGTAAACAATATGGTTAGCCAGCCAGCCATTAATATCCCCATTGAATTTCGGATTCACCTGAACAACTGAAAATACCCTATCAGCATCATCAGTCGTGTCCGCAGCCGTGTATGTAATATCCTGGGAATAACCTTTTACAAAGCCAATCAAAACAAAACAAAATGCAAGAAATGATTTCATTCCTTATTTATTTTTTGGCTTCGGAGGAGGGGGAGGCGTTTCTTCATTAATCATAAAGTGAATAGGTATCATATATTGCGCCCTTGCTGTTTGCCCATTCTGCAATTTACCGGGAGTCCATTTGGGCATACTTTTCACAACTCGCACTGCCTCTTTATCCAACGCAGTTCCGCCGGGAATTCCCCGCATAACAACCACATTCGATACCATCCCATCGCGCTCAATAACAAACTTAATGTAAACAGTTCCCTGTATAGAATTCATTTTTGCATCGTCCGGATATTTAATACTATCTCCCAAGTATTTATTCATGTCTCCCTGAAATTTCGGCATCAGTGGCAGAATTGTATATACCTTGTTTGTATCTTTCACAATTGGTGCTTCTGTATTTACCGCAGCTTGATTTACCTGTGTGCCTTGCTGTGCATACATATTCGTAAAGCCCAACAGGGTAAAATATATTGCAACTATCTTTTTCATCTGATTTTAAGTTGAAGTAAAAATATAAAATTATTCCATCTGACTAATTACCCAAAGGCTGGGCCGGGTCAAAACCGGATACTTTATACCGTTGAAAATCGCGCATGATATAGTCAAACTCTACGACTTTCTTCACCCTCACCGGTTTTCCATCAATATATCCGGGTGTCCATTTTTCAAACCTCGGCATTTCATAAACCACATTCACTGCGGCATCTTGTAACATGTAAGCTTGGGTCTCATAGCTCTCAACACTTATGTGTGATAACGAACCATCTTTTTCAATTATAAAACCAACAAAAACCCGTCCTTGTGCATGATTCTTCAAAGCCTCCTTTGTCCATATTAAATGATTCTTGATATATCCTGTTAAGTCCTTTGAAAACTCCGGCTTCTTCTGCACGCATGTATCACAATACACTTTATTTGCTTTCACATATTCCTCGTAGTCCATCAATTTAAAACTGATTGGAAGCATCAGCTTCGCCCTAACTTTTTGCCCTTTTATGGTGGCCGGTTTCCATGGCGGCATTTCAGAAACCACTCGCTTTGCCTCCCTGTCAAGGCCTGTATCCACTCCCCGCAATAGCATTATAGATGAAACCGCCCCATCCTTTTCCACCACAAAACTTACAAACTCTTTCCCTTCAATGTGCTTTTCTATTGCATATTGCGGATAAACAATATGCTTGCCCAGCCATGAAATCAAATCTCCATTCAAAAATTTTGGTTGGCTATCCACCGCAATATAAATAGAATCGCTATTTTTTTGTGTTGCAGGAGCCTGCTGGGAATAAAGGCTTGTGTAGCCCGCAATAAAAATGAGTAATAAAAAAAATAATTTCATTAAGCTTTTATATATAATACAAATGTAAAAAATAATTTCAACTTACTGAAAATAAGTCGTTACAGTTTGCTTAGCCCCTATTTAAAAGGGTTTTGGAGCACCGGCTGCCTGGGCGGGGGCGGAGGAATAGAATAAGTATCTTTAAGTATGTAGTGAATCGGAACACAAAATAAAACTCTCACTTTATGCCCGTCCTGCATACCCGGTGTCCATCGTGGCATAGCGGAAATAACCCTTATTGATTCATTATCCAGGCTCGGACATACCCCGCGCAACACCTTTACAGTTGAAACCGAACCATCCTTTTCCACAACGAATTGTAAATACACTGTTCCTTGTTTATTCGCATCTTTAGCCTCATCAGGATACCTAATGCTATCACTCAGGTATTTATTAATGTCTCCCGGAAATTTGGGTTGGGTCTTAACAATTGTATATATCTCGTTTGTATCTGCTTTTTGCTGATTTGCCTTTTGCGAAAAAGCATTTACACAACTCAGGATTACCAAACAGAATGTGAGAAATATTTTCATTAAGTTTTTATCTAAAATACAAATGTAAAAAATAATTTCAATTAGTTTTCTTCACCCAAATATAAGCCCTTTTGCTCGGGTACTCCAAATCTTTATAGGGATGCCTTTCAATCACATCAATACTGGTAAATCCGGTTTCTTCCAAAAGAGCCACTATTTTTTCCGTTTCAAAAAAGTAAAAATCAAGAGCAACATCTTTATCAAGGAAATTATCTACATGTTTTATTTCAGTTCCAATATGAAATGAAAACAAAAACCGTCCATCCTTTTTAAGTACCCTTCTTATTTCCCGAAAAGCGATTTTTAATTCATCAATCGTAAAATGTACGATTGCATAAAACGCAATGGCGCAAGAAAACGATTCGTCGTTATATTGCAACTTCAGCATATCAGCCACTTCAAAATTTATGTACGGATTCAGCTCCTTCGCTTTTTCAATCATACCGGAAGAAATATCCGTCCCCACAATGTTTTTAATTCCACAATCAAACAAAAATTTGGTCGTTTGCCCCGGCCCACAGCCAAAATCAATACAATTACCATTTTTATTCTCTTCTGCAAATTGTCTCAATAATATTCTATCCAAATGTTTATGTTGCATTTCATCCATAAACTGTTTGGCATAGTTTTCGGCGGTGGTGTTGTAGGCGGATATTATGTGGTGGTGGGTGGGCATAGTAATATGAAATTAGGAATTTATTCAGTAAGAATCCGTAGTTGGGATTATAAAATGAATAGGAATAGTATACAAACTTCTTACCGGATTACCATTTTCTTTGGCTGGAATCCACCTTGGCATATCTGAAATTACCCAAACTGCCTCATTATCGAGGTATTTATTAACTCCTCTTAGAACTTTTACATTCCCCACACTTCCATCTTTTTCTACAATAAAACTTAAGTATACTGTTCCTTGAGTATTCCTATTCTCCGCCATTTTTGGATAGTTAAGATGTTTCTCAAGCCAGTCATTCATTTTCCCGGGAAATTTGGCGTTTTCCCTAATAATTCTGAAGTGCTCCGTTGTATAAACAGTATCCATTGGTTTCTTCCCAAATTGTTGAAAATTTGTGTCTACTTTTATTTTACTTTTCGAAGTTCGATGAGCACTCAACATAAAATAAAATGGCACTGAGCAAACCACTTTGGCTGGTTGTCCATTTTGTTTGCCAGGCTTCCATCTAGGCATATTAGAAACTACCCAAACGGCCTCCCTTTTCAGATATTTATTTTCCCCCTTCGCAACTTTTACATGAGAAACACTTCCGTCTTTTTCAACAATAAAAGATACAAGTATCGTATCTTGGGTTTTTTCCTCAATAGCTATTTTCGGGTAATCTGTATTATCCTCTAACCATTTCCCTATTTTCCCGGGAAACTCCGGCTTTACTTGTACATGATTATAACTCCATAAAGTATCATGGGTTTCCGATAGTTTAAAATTTATTGGCAATGTTATTTGCACACGCACAATATGCCCTTGTTCAACGCCTGGCTCCCATTTTGGCATGGCAGACACTACCAATACTGCTTCATCATTAAGACTGCTTCCTCTTTCCACTCCCTTCAACGCTTTTACATTGGAAACTGAACCGTCTTTTTCAATTACTAAACTAACATAAACAGTACCTTCAATATTGCTATCAATAGCTTTCATTGGGTAATCCAGGTTATCAGACAACCACTTGTACATGTCACCCTTAAATACAGGCTTTTGCTGGGCATAAAGAAATATTTTATCGTAATATGCGGTGCTGTCAGAAGGATTATTCTGAGAATATAAACACCGGCAACAAAACAGAAAAAAACAAAAAACAAGAATATTTTTCACCTTGCAACTATTAAACCACAAATGTAAATATTATCTAATTCGATGAAATTACTTGCCATAGTTTTCGGCGGTGGCATTATATGCAGATATTATGTTTTGTTGAACGGCCATTTATGAATCTTTTTCCATTTTTGCGTATCTACTAAACCAAATAATTCATCATAAAGTGCACTTAGCCCATAGGTGCCGCAATCGCCATAATCACTTATTTTTTTTACCAGTCCATTATCATATAGTATGGTCAGGTTTGCTGTAGGAAGATCGGTAACAGGCCCTTCGCTATACTGACTATTCAATGAAGGGAAATCAAGATAATTAAGCATTCCTATTATTCTATTGAACGAAGATGTGTCAACGATAGTTTTACCAATTTCAGGTTTCTCGCCATATTTCTTATGGCAGTAAAATGTTCTTCTATTCGAATCGATATTCATTTCAAATATGCGGGTTGAACTGAATGCAGCTCCTGAAGTAAACGTAATTTGTTTAATATTATGTTTTACCGGGATATCGTTAAGTTCAATAAAGTTATTGAATTTATAAATTAGCTTCGTGCAACCAATGCTATTAGGGCCGCCTCCGGAAAAATAAGAATTAATTGGGCCCTCGTACACCTCTTCATTATTCATTATTACTGGTAAATCCTTGAAGTAAATTAAAATGGTGGTTTGATGACCCTCATTTTTAATAATCGGGAATAAGGTAGGACGATAATGCATTATTGTAAGGTCGTAGGAATGGTACCCGCCCTTATCACACACTATCGCCGTTATATATCCTTTGCCACCCATAAACAAAAGGCCTGTTTGCCCATCGTTGTTAAAATCTGCCTTCTGCCAGGTTTTAACATGAAGTGAATCTGCTATTCTTCTTTTTGCAGAATCGTCATAATATAATCGTACGCATTTACATTTACACCCTTATAGGTTGAATCAATTCCGACAAGAAATTTATATACATCGGAGTCTGATTGCAGGCTGTCAATTTTATTTGCAAAAACAGATGCTGAGAAAAGTAAAAAGAGAAATACTAAGTACTTCATTGCTTAATCCTTTTCCACTTTTGGGTTTTTCTCAGTTTCGATAATTCCGAATAGAGTGCCGATAACCCGTACGTTCCCTGCTTTCCATAGTCTTCAATTTTCTTTTCTTTCCCATTATCATAGCTAACCGCTAAATAACACGTGTCATCGTCTGTCCATTCCACGGCATATTTATCCGATAGTGCAGGAAAATTAGTTGCATTTAGCAATTCAATAATTTGATTGTACGAAGCGGTGTCAATAGTTAAATAAAACGTACCAGTATCACCACAGTACATTTTAGGTTGATAGATTGCTTCACGCTTTGAGTTGATAGTTAAATTATAAATGGGGCACGTGCCGAAGCCGCCATCGGTAGAGTATGAAATATTTTGAATAGTATGTTTCACAGGATTTGGATTACTTTCAATAAATGAATTGTATTGGTAAATGAGTTTTAAACAACTTAATTTATGAGGAGCTGCACCATGCCAAACAACGTCCCCATTTACTATATTAGTATCTTCATTTTCCCTTCGGCTATATAGTAATAGAGAAGTTTCCCATACATCCTTTTTTATTACGGGATAATAAACGGGTGGAGAATAACTTAAAGTAAGATAATCGATTTTGTAGTTGTCTTTATCACTAATCACAGCCAAAAGTAGTGCGCTGCCATTATGTCCATACACCAACAAATCGGTTTGTCCGTCGTTATTAAAATCAGTTTTCTGCCACATTTTTACATGAAGGGAATCTGCAATTTTTCTCTCCACGGAATCCCTGTAAACAAGATGCGTATCTATAAGAAGATCTTTTAATCGTGGTTCAATCTTCGCAAGAAATTTGCAAACACCATCACCCGTTTTCAGGTCATCAATTTTATTTGCAAAAACAGATGCAGAGAAAAGTAAAAAGAAAAATAACAAAACATTTTTCATGGCTTAATTCTTGGCTCCACATACTCCACCAACGCCTTCAAGTTTTCTTCAAACGTACGTTTATCGGTTTTTATTTCAAGGTCCGGAGAAATGGGAGTATCAAAGGGTGCATTAATTCCGGTGAAGTCTTTTATCTCTCCCCTTCTGGCTTTGGCATATAACCCTTTAGAGTCGCGCTGCTCACAGACTTCGATAGGTGTGTTAACATACACCAATTTAAAATCGTCAGGACCAATAATAGATTTTGCAAGGTCTCGCAAATCATTGGTTGGGCTTACAAAACTGTTAATAGTGATAACCCCGCACTGCACAAAAAGTTTCGATACTTCCGCTATACGGCGAATATTTTCTTTGCGGCAGTCTTCTGAAAAACCAAGATTACTATTGATGCCTGTGCGCACATTATCTCCATCCAAAACATAACACAAATGGCCCTTTTCATGCAATACTTTTTCCAAACCAATTGCAAGTGTTGTTTTACCTGAGGCTGACAATCCCGTCATCCAGATTACAATTCCTTTTTGTTTAAGAAGGGCTTCTCTGTCGCTCCTGCCTAGCAGTTTATGGAATGTTGGGAAAATGTCCACAAGTGTATAGTTTAAAGTGTAAAGGTAAAAGTTTTAATTCATGTTTTTACTTTATAAACTTTTCACTTTATAAACTTTCTACTTAGTGGGTGTACTCCAGACATTGTTATTCAGGTTTACATCCGGCAATTTGTTGTCCGGGTCTATAACAACCCGTTCAATCATGCTGGTAGATTTGTAATGGAAGGTCCATTTGCCGCTGCGTTGCCATACCTCCACAGGCAGGTTCACTCTTCCCACTGTTCCATTCTCTTCTGATATTTCAATTTCCACCGGCATCACCATTTGCTCGTTGTTTGTAATGGTAATATCCGCTCCGTCATCGGGGTTTGCATTAACGTATTGCACTGACTCAACAGCCTGGTCGAGCTTCCAGTTATTGTAATACCATTCTTTCCAGAACCAGTTCAAATCCTCACCTAGCGCATCATTCATGCTTCTAAAAAAATCCTGAGGCATCGGATGTTTGAATGCCCAGCGCTTAATATATTCCCTGAAAGCATAATCAAACCGCTTCGGTCCAACCACTACTTCCCGCAATATTTGCAGCCCTGTTGCAGGTTTAAAATACGCATAGTTGCCAAGTTCTTTTCCGTCTATCACATCCGGATAGGTCATAATGGTTTTATTACCTGCATGGCTCATCAATTCAGCAACCCGGCGTGTCGATTTATCTCCGCCATATTCTCCATTGTTGAAATAGTCCCGCGAATAAATATTAATAAACGTATTGAATCCTTCATCCATCCAGGCATATTTGCGTTCGTTCGAACCAACAATCATTGGAAACCAGTTATGCCCTATCTCATGCGTGGTTACTCCAAATAGCCCGCCTTCGCGAGCCCGCATATTGCAAAAAATAATTCCGGGATATTCCATACCATTCACACGCCCCGCCACATTCGATGCAACCGGATAACTGTAAACAAAATAAGTTTGAGAATAAAATTCAATCGACACTTTTAAATATTCCGTAGACCTGCCCCATGAACTATCAGACTTTGATTCTACCGGGTAGAACGACATAGCGAGCGCTTTTTTATTGTCAGGTAAATTCACCCGTGCCGCATCCCATATAAATGCTTTTGAACATGCCCACGATACATCTCTTGATTGATGCATCTTGTAATGCCATGTCAAATTACCACTGTTTTTAGGCCTTATAGAGGTAGTTCCAATTTCATCGGCTGTAACAATAAATACTTTTTTGTCACTGTTTTTCGCTTGGTTCAATCGGTCTTTTTCTGTAGAAGTCAATACATCATTTGGATTTTGCAATTCACCCGAAGCGGTAAGAATCATATTTGCCGGAACGGTAAGCGAGTAATCAAAATCGCCATACTCCAGATAGAATTCACCTGCACCTAAATAGGGCAATGTGTTCCATCCTTCAATATCATCGTATACACACATGCGCGGATACCATTGGGCAATCTGGTATATTTTTCCGTTACGTGTTTTTGTAATCCCCATTCTGTCTGAGCCATCTTGCGGAACACGGAAACTATAATCAATCTTAACGGTTATTTTATCTCCTTTACCTTTCAATGGTTCGCTCAGCATAATTTGCATACGTGTATCGGTAATAAGATATTGCGGACTGCTGGTTTTTTTATGTTCTGTAACACTTACCGAATGTATGCTGTCGCCTCCCGGAAATTCCACATTGCCAAAACGCCCGCCACCAACAGGTGTTGTAAAGTGTGAACGGGATGTTGTGGTAAACATATTCTGGTCTAATTGCAGCCACAAATAATTTAATTCATCAGGGCTGTTATTGGTGTATGTAATAGTTACTGTTCCGCTTATTTCATCTTTCACTGTATCAAGCGTGCAACTGATTGTATAGTCCGCTTTATTTTGAAAATACATTGGACCGGGTGCTCCGCTTCCGCTCCTGTATTCGTTTCCCGGAGCATTTAAAAATTGCGGGTCGAACACTTGCGTTGGGTCATAAACTGCTTTATCCTGGCAGAATGCTACTGTTGCAGAAAACAGAAGTATCAATGTAGTTGTGAGCTTCATGGAATAATTTTATTCTTACTAATTACGAAATTATAAATTCTTTTTTGTCGCCTTCTTCAACTGGTGGTGGGGTGGTGTAAGCTATAGTAACTTTCACACGTTGTATCCTTCTCTTATCAGCCGCTTCAATTGTGAACAATAGGTTCTCAAATTTTATCTTTTCATTTTTCTCGGGTATTCTTCCGGCTACTTCCACAATTAATCCGGCAAGGGTATCAGCCCCTCCTTTATGCTGATGGAAAAGAGTTTCATCAATTTGTATAGTCCTGCAAAAATCGCCCAGCGTTACCTTTCCTTCAAACACATAATTATGTTCATCCAGTTTCGAGAAAACAATTTTTTCCTCGTCAAACTCGTCATTTATTTCTCCGAGGATTTCTTCCACAATATCTTCCAGCGTAACTAATCCGGACGTGCTTCCAAACTCATCAACCACTATGGCAAGGTGTATTTTTTTCTTGCGGAAATCCTCCAGAAGGTCACTTATTTTTTTGCTTTCCGGAACAAAAAAAGGCGGATGCAAAAGGGTGGTCCAGTTAAAGGAATTATCCTTTCCTGAGTTAACTAATAAATCTTTTGTGTATAGAATTCCAATCATATTATCGGGCGAGGACCTGAACACCGGTATCCTCGAAAATGCTGATTCCACTGCCTTGGCAAGCAATTCTGTAAAATTGGTATCCTGATTAAATGCTACAATATCAATCCGAGGTTGCATTATTTCCTTCACATCTTTATTCCCTAACTGAATTATATCTTTCAATATTTTTTGCTGCACCTGCGGAATGTGTTGCGATGCCAGTTCAAGTGCATCCGATAAATCATCTTTCGATAGTTTCATGTTTCGCCGCATGATATATTTATCCATAAATTTAGTGGATGTAGTAAGTATGGAAGCGAACGGATAAAAAAATGCACGGATGAGAAAAATAAAATAGAGCATTGTGCTGGTAACCTTCAGCGGATTGCCCGATGCATAGGCCTTTGGAATAATATCACAAACAACCAACAGTATAAACGTAACCAACACAACTTGTATAACAAACACAAGTATTGGATGTAAATGTTCATTAAGAATATGCCCTGTTAAAAATGCCGACAGAACAATTATACTCAGGTTGAAAAAATTATTGGCAACAAGTAATGCTGCAAGCAGGTGTTTGGGATTGTCGAGCAACACAAGTATTTGCCTGTCTTTGCGTGAAATGGATTTTTTAAGAATTGCTTTTTCCGAGGATGTAATGGAAAACAAAGCTGTTTCGGAGCAGGATACAAGGGCAGATAAAACAATAAATGAAAATATCAGCAGGAAAGCAAATACCTCGCCTACTTCTACAGCGATGATATTTAAAAAAACAGGATGAAATAGTACAGTTGCGTTCAATTCAATTAATTATTACAACAAAAAACCCTCGACCTATTGCTAAGTCAAGGGATAAATATAGCACTAATTTTTTTAGTCGGTTCGTCCCTCTGTAATGAGGCGGCCAGTCATGCTGAACTTGTTTCAGCATCCAAACAATCTCAGAATTATACATAGGGTGGGATGCTGAAACAAGTTCAGCATGACAAAGTCACTACCTTAATAAAACTACATATCTATTCTATTAAAATGGCAAATCAGCAGGAGGGGCTGATTCCATATCATCTGCAGATGATGGAACCACATCGCTTGCAGGTTCACCATTAGTTGCTTTACGCCCGAGTATGGTAAGGTTTTCACCTACTATTTCTGTGGCACGCTTTTTCGAGCCGTCTTTATCTTCCCAGGTGCGGGTTCTTAATCTGCCCTCCACATACACCTGCATACCTTTTTTAAGGAGTTTTTCAGCCACTTCTGCTAATCCACGCCACAAAACAATGTTATGCCATTCTGTTGATTCTACTTTATCTCCCGACCTGTTTTTATGAACCTCGGTAGTTGCCAGTGGAAAATTTGCTACTGCTATTCCGCCTTCCAGATAGCGAACTTCTGGGTCTTTACCCAAGTTGCCAATAAGGATTACTTTGTTTACTCCAGACATGCTTCGTAGTTTTTATTTAACGTTACTATAATTACAAATGTAAAAAAATCCTTATAAGATTAACATGATTTATCTTGCAATATTAAAATCAGGTTAACAACATCCATTCTAATGTAAATTTTAACCCATACATGGGTTAACCAAATTTGACTAATATTATTGTGAATAGTTTAAACCCCCTATAAAACTAGTTGATTATAAACAGAATAGGATTTGGGGAGTTTCAGAAAACATTTGTATACTACCTAGAGATTCCTCACTTCGTTCGGAATGACAATACTTTTGTTGTTTACAGGAGTGGAGGCCATGTTATTCCGAACGAAGTGAGGAATCCATCTCTTAAGAATATGCTAAGGCAGATGACAAGACCCATATAGCTATAACCAATACTATAACCACAATAACTACTGCAAAAACTATACTTTCAAATACCATCACCCCTTTCGTGTCAGGATTTTTTCTTCTTGACTTAATGGTATAGATAAGATAGGCTACTAAAGGAATCCCGATAAAAATTGATGCTCCGAAGACCATTAATATAATAAGCCCCCCAAGCATTGCAGCCTGTAATAGAATCATCTTTAAGATTTATTGACTATGGATCTACGGCCCCTGCAAAAACATCAATATTTTTGAGGTATTTGGCCGAGCGTGCTAAGTAAATATGGGCCGGTTCAGGTGGTTCGAAGCCAATATCAGCTAATAATTTCGAGTTGTCGAATATCTGTCCCAGTTCAGCAAATTCAAGGTATGGCTCAAGTGCCGCAAGTAATATCCGCATCTGATTTACGTCATCAAAAATACTTTTCCAGTAATCCAGATAGTTTGGATATTGATATAATGCACTGCCCTCGGGTAGTTTGCCTTTTGCCCATAATTTCATCTGGTTAATCATGGGTTTTTCAATAAACTTAAATGGTAGCAATCCAGGAAATGATGGTTCAATTGCCTTCATTATTTTACCTGAACTGGTAGATGAATTTAATCCCGATGAAATATGATAAACGGGATAGTTCCTGTTTGCAAATAAAAGCGCTACTATAGAGTTAGACGCAAAATCGACAGGTATTACATCCAGTGCTGAATCTCCGTTAACAGGCACTAAACGCAACATATTGGCAGTCTCGATAGCCCACAAAATAACATAGGAACGAGGAAGCCAGTCGCGGCTATCGCCCATAATAATCGAGGGTCTTACAATAAGCACTTTTTCTTTTGGAAGATGCTTGGCAAGCAATATCTCCCCCATCATTTTGGTGTAGGTATATTTCACCACATGATGTACTTTCAGGTTTGGTGATTCTTCCTCATAAACTACCCTGTTCCTCGCCTCCTTACCCGATATAGTGGCTGTTCCCACATACATAAATGTATCGAGATTTTGCAATGTAAGCGACCATTTTATAAGTTCGTTTACACCGCCAATATTTACCTGCTCTACTATCTTGTCATATATTTTCGAGAAGGATGTGTTGGCCGCAGAATGCACAATAATATTGGTATCCTGAATCATTTTATTGGAAAGCAGAACATTTGCAAAATCATGCTCCCCAATATTTCCCAATACGGGAATAATCTTTTTCGCATCGAATTCATCGCCATGCAAATCAAACACATGTTTGAGGCGTATAATTGCATGTTCTTCGGAAATAGCCCTTACCAGGCAATAAATTTTGTTTACCTCTTTATGCTTTGAAAGGGCAACCAGCAATTCTCCACCAAGAAATCCGGTGCTTCCGGTTAAAAAAATATTCATTCTTTTATTTAGTCAAAAAGCTCGAGGCCGAGGATGCCCAAAACAATTAATAATATGGAAACAACTTTCATTGCAGACACCGGCTCTTTAAACCATATAATGCCTACAGCCGCAATGATTGCTGTTCCTGCACCGGCCCAAATAGCATATACTACACTTACCTGCGACATTTTTTCAAGCACCAGAACAAGGGCACCAAGCGCCAATCCATAGAAAACAAACACCAATATAGATGGAACCAGTTTGGAAAATCCATCCGCTTTTTTCATGCAAATTGTGCCCAATACTTCAAAAATAATACCTAATGCTAAATAGAGCCAATACATTGGATAGATTTAGTTTACTTTCGTTTAATGTTAGCGTAACTTGTATTATGGTTCGTTCCTAATACTGTCTACGAGCAAAAGTATACATTTTTTAGTATGAACAGCGTTAATAATCTTACAGATACTCCTTTATGTCGTTACCTATAATCTCTAAAAATACCTTAATCTCATTCATTGGCGAGATTGATTCGAATATTGAGACGGACCTTTTAGCGCAGGTTGAGGAGTGCCTTAACACCTTAAAGTGCCCTGCGGCAAAGCAGGAAAAAATAATAGGTATTACTGTTGAGCTATTGCAGAATATACTTCATCACGCCTCCCCTCAACCACCCGGCGATAATATTATTGCAAGCGTTTTTCAACTGGAAAAAGACAAGGATTACTATATTATATCTGCATCTAACTTTATGAGGACGAAGAAATGCGCCGTATTGCAAAAGCGGATTGACTACCTCAATACCCTCGCCCCGCTTGAGTTGAAAAACCTATATCAGAACATTCTGGATAACGGACAAGCAGCAAGAGAAACTGCAGGATTAGGCTTAATTGATATCCGCAGAAAGTCGGGTAAGCCAATTTTATATAAGTTTGAACTCCCAAGCATCCGCGACAATAACTACTCATTATTTAACGTTAAAGTGCTTGTTTAAAAATACATTGGAACGCGGATGACGCGGATTGTTTAAGATTATATATGATTTTAAAATAAAAAATATCCGTGTTTATCATAAGCAATCCGCGTCATCCGCGTTCCATTTTCTTAACTAAATCTACTATATGGAATCAATAGAAATTGCAGCTACACCCGAAACTCCCGCAGTTAAGTTTCACCCTGAAAGAGGTTATCTTGAAATTAAAGGACGATCACTTTCCGAATCATCGGCTAAGTTTTACCGCCCCCTGCTCGATAGCGTTGAACGCTATATGTTCAAACCTGCCCCGCATACTTTTGTGCATATTCATTTTGACTATTTTAATACCGCTTCTGCCAAATGTATTGTTGAATTATTAAAGCGTTTAGAGCATCTTCCTAAAAAAGGTTTTAAGGTGGAAGTGCATTGGTATTACAAAGCAAATGAGTCTACCATGCACCAGGCAGGTATGGACTACAAAACCATACTGGACCTTGATTTTAATATGGTGAAGGTGTAGAACATCTCCCGCAGATTACGCTGATGAACGCAGAAATAAATCAGCGAAGATTTGCGAAATCTGCGGGAAAGAATCTATTTCTGTATCGTCAATTTACCTTGCCCAATCAGAGATCCATCTTGCGATGTTATCCTATATAAATAAATTCCGGAAGGCCGCGAAGACAGGTCAATGTTGAATGTTGGGTTCTGAATGTTGAATTCTGAAAACACTTTTTCTCCAAGCATATTATACACCCCAACTGACAACTGTCCACTGACAACTGACGACTGTATGGTGAATTCACCTTTTGATGGATTCGGGTAAACCCTAACTCCATTTCCAACTTCCTGAATTGTATTTATTCCGGTAGAAACTGTAGTATCAAGGGTAAGCGTATGTGTCCAGGTATGTGTTCCGTCATTTACAACCCATGAATATTCTGCCATTTCATACCCATAAAGCGGGTTCATGTAATACACCGTACTTCCTACCAAACCATAGCCCACAAGGAAATGCCCCCCACCGGTAGTCCATCCCCAACGGAAAAAATAAGGAGTTCCTTTTTTAACTTGTGCCCTTACACCCGCCGTATCCAGTATATTATAAATACCCGTGCTGCTTATTTTTTTAAAATGATAAAGTATATCCTGAATGCTGCCTGAATAGCCGTAAATGTAGTTTGGAGTATTACACAACCCCGTCGGATCAAGGCAACAATTATTAGTTCCAAAAGTTGATGGCACTTGTGTGCGGGCATATTCTGCTATGTCGCATTGCAGTGTAGGGTAACCAAAATACTGCAACACACAATCACTTGTTCCGGCCCAGCACCATTCCGTTTGCTCTTGTATTACAGAGGGCACATGATTAATTACCTGAGCGGATACCTTTATAAAAGGTATCATTAAAAACGGGAGAATGAAGTATATTTTTTTCATGTTCGTTACTTCGATTTAGCTTTATGTTTAACCATATCATACACTTCCGGTAACAGGTAACCTGCATTGTTAGTGTCTTTTAATTTAAAGGCTTTTTTTGCCGATGTAAACGGAGTTACTTTCCAGGTGCTTGTTTCACCCTCATTCGGCTGAATTATAAAATCGCAGTTAAGTTGATAAATCCTTAATAAGGCATACGATTGTCCGGTAAGGCCACTGTTTTCCGCCAACACTTTATTTAATTCTGTTGCAAAAAATGACGAACCGAAAGCTACCGCTTTCCATCCTTCATCTTGTTTAGATACTGTTACTATTGCCCTGCATTCGCCGTTCACCATAACCGGAACCAGCCACTGATCAATGCTGTTAATATAGTTCCTATCGGCTACAATAGTTTCGGCACTGAAAAAAGAAGGAGCAAGCGTAAATAAGTGTATAGGTGCGCCTACTTTTGCCAACGCAAATTCATCAACGCTGTTAAAGCCATAATTTTTTTCACTTCCTGCCGGAATTTTTGCAAGATAGGTTTTCAAGCCTTCCGTGGCTGCGGCTGTAATTCCTGTTGAGTCTGTATTAGCTGCAAAACCGGAATTCGAAAATCCGAAAAAAATAAACAGTGACAGTAAAAGAGTGTAAGATTTTTTCATTTATAATTATATTGGTCGTTTGCTTTAAATACAAATGTATGAAATATTTTTAAATAGAATGTTTCCCGCAGATTTCGGAGATACATTCTCTCGCAAAGGCGCCAAGTCGCGAAGAAAATACTTGCATTACACAACGCCATTGAGAGAGATTCATCTTTCTCAGTAAACAAAATCCCCTATCATTTTGCCAAAGGTATAAACCAATCCGGTTGAAAATTTGATAGTATTAATTTCCAGTTCTGGTGCTTGATAATAATGTGCTGCCATAAAATCAAAATAGCCCATAATACCCCAATGTTTGCTAATCTTATATCCAAATCCAATTCCTCCATCTAATACGGTATGCGAAAAAGCAGAATACGGGCTTCCCTGATATGTTCCCGAATCACTTCGCAGTGGTGATATTGAGGAAGTGAAAAACTTAGTGGCTGGCTCAGTACATGTTGCTGCACCAATCATTACCCTTACTTCTATTGCATAACGGGTAGTATGTTCCGGAATCTTAAGCCCGAGTCCTGCAAGTGCATATATTTCATTATAACTGCCTGAGCTTTCTCCATTATAATAATTCTGAATATTACCCATGGTAGAATGGTAAGAACTTCCAACAAAAAGAGAACGACTATAACCGGCCATTAAAGCTATTCCAAAATATGATTCTTTCAACGCTACATATCCTGAAATATTTCCTCCTAACCCACCACCGAACTGCCATCCAGGCTGAGGAGCGATATTTCTTCCATATTCCACATTAATTGAAATATAGGAGTGAACATACTTCATTTTTGTGGAGTCCTTCTTTGCAAAAGCATTCAAAAACATCACAATTAATAATAAGAAAATTAGCGCCTTTTTCATTTTCTTGGAACGCATTTGAGTATGGATTATTACAAAAATATAGATATTTCGCGGATAACCACAGGTTTAAATCTGCGAAGATTTGCGAAATCTGCGGGAAATATTTTTTTACATAGCACTCTTATTATTTCTTTATTTTTGAAAAAACCTTTACCCTATGTTCAACAATAAAAAGGAGCTCATCTTTATAGCCCTTGCTATGTTCTTTGCTGCTGATGCAATTACTGCAGAACTGATAGGTGGCAAACTGATTACCATATTTGGGTACACCTTTAGCATTGGTGTAATACCCTGGCCGGTGGTATTTATTGCCTCCGATATTATTAATGAGTTTTACGGCAAAAAAGGTGTCCGCAGGCTCTCTATTATAACAGCATGTTTAATAGGGTATGCCTACCTTGTTTTATGGGCAGCTATGAGTATTCATGCCTCTCCTATCTCCCCTATCTCCGATGCTACTTTTGCCAATGTATTCGGCCAATCGATGTGGCTTATTATTGGTAGCCTTGTTGCCTTTGTAGTATCTCAATTAGTGGACAACAGTATCTTTTGGCTGCTGCGCAAACGAACAGGGCATGGCATGGTATGGCTTCGTTCAACGGGCTCCACAGTAGTTTCTCAATTGGTAGATACCACCCTTGTGTTGGGTATTGGTTTTTACCTTCAAGGTAAACTCACCACCTCGCAATACATTGGTCTGATAGGAACTCAATATACTTTCAAGGTGATAGTTGCTATTGCTGCAACACCGCTTATTTATGTGGGACATAATGTAATTACAAAGATTCTTGGCAAGAAAGAAGCTCACGAAATTATTGAGCAAACAGCTCGTGAATCCTTGAATATAGGGAAGAAGTAGATTGCCAGCCGGACTCCGACTAAAACGTAATATAATCTACCGGGTTAACGGGGCTACCCTGATACCACAGTTCAAAGTGGAGATGCGTGCCCGAGGTAAGTTCTCCGGAGTTACCTACAATCGCAATCACATCACCGGCCTCAACATTATCACCCGTTTTTTTCATCAACACCGAGTTGTGTTCATACACCGAAATGATGTTGTCGTTATGTTGAATGATGATAACATTTCCGGTGGCAAGTGTCCATGTAGAAAGGATAATGGTTCCATCTAATGTAGCCTTCACAGCCTCATTTTCTTTGGCAGCAATATCAATACCCATATGTCCTGAAGCAGGATTGAAGCCGTTTGTAATAATACCTTTCAACGGAGCAAAAAAGAAAAAGTCGTTCAGGTTATTGCCTGCTTTATTTCCATTGCCGCCAATTGCAACATTGTATGGATTTTGCGATTCTACCTCCGTTCTCAAAATTGAATCGGCGTGAGAAGGCGGTGAAAAAGGATGCGGATGTTTAGAGGCGGCTGAATCTAATTTAACAGATTTGGAAGTATCTACTTCATCCGTTGAATCATTCAGTATCCGCCGGATATTCCGAATATACTCCGACCTTTCCTGCAACGCAATTTCAAGTGAATCGCTCTTCAGGCTCAGGTTGAGTATTTCTTTCCGCATACCAACATCGGCATATCCCGGAATATATTCCCGCAAGGGTGTGAAAGCCACAAGGCTTATAACAAGCATAATTAATAGTACACTTAACCCTCCGGTAATCATTACCAATGAACCAATGGACGTACGTATGGTAAACCTTACCTCAAAGTTCTCCTCATTCCGGACCAGGAAAATATACCTTGTACGTAGCCGGGTAAGTAAACTCTTCTTAGGCTTCTCCTCCTCTGTCATAGTGCAAAGATAAACATAGGATTGGAATCAGGGTCGGAACGCGGATGACGCGGATTGCTTATGTTAAACACGGATATTATTACTATCCTAAGCAAGGAAATCTTATTTAATCTTAAGTCATCCGCGTTCCATTGTACTAATCAAATCCCATCATCATCTTTACGGCTCTTCTCGCGGTTTGCATTCACTGCATAAGCCGCTTCCAGCATACTGATGTTGTCGATAAGCTCGTCTGTTTCTTTTATCAGAAGT
This sequence comes from uncultured Bacteroidota bacterium, assembly GCA_903901055.1. GTDB lineage: Bacteria > Bacteroidota > Bacteroidia > JABEUT01 > JABEUT01 > JABEUT01. The sequence continues at coordinate 12,684 of CAIUPO010000122.1, read as the reverse complement.
CCGTTATAAATGCCACGGATAGAGCCTTCTTTATCTATCAGGAAGAAATGAATAAACCCGTTGTTACTCGATATACCAACCGGTTCGTAGAAGTCTTCTTTAGCAAATTGTTCCACCTTACTCGAATCTCCCGATAAGAATATTTGTCTCTTTCCGGCATGAACCAAGGTTGCATAAGCAGAAAGGCTTTTGGTAGTTTCTGTATCAAGTGCAAAAGTCAAAAGCCTGAGTGTAGTATCTAAATCAGTGCGGCTTTCCACCCTGTTCATTAATGTGGTTATTGAAGGCGAGACTTTGGTATCCTTTAAATGCTCGAAGCAACAAACCCAAATCCTACCACGCATAGAAGCAGATGTAACTTCATTCCCTGCTTGGTTTTTAAATGTAAAAGGTGGAAGAGCATAAAATACAGTATCCTTTTTCGTTTTGCCATCGGCAGTAACAACTATAGGATGCTTAGGGCCGTAATAAGGCAGGCGCACAAACGATCCTTCTTTACCAGCAACCAGGTAAACATAAAACGCTGATGGAAAAATCAGTATAAATAGAAGTAGAAAGGCCTTCTTAGATTTTTTACGATTCATAAAGTTTCAAAGTTCATACTTTCCCCTTTATAAACTTTATGAACTTTCTGACTTATTGGTGTCCTATTACGGTAGCAATAATGTCCTTAATGTGGTATGAGTATACACCCTCGGTAATCGCCATAAATGCTAAATAGAAAATAAACAGCGTATAGGGGGCAATTATCACATACTTCAGGGCTTTCTTTTCATCGCCAAGGTGCATAAATACAAATACAATAAAGAATGCTTTAGCAACAGTTAAGAAGATAAATAAGTATTCCTTATTCAGTTCCCCTAGTTCTTCGGAATATTTAAAACCAATGAACAATTCAAAAAGGGTAACGATAAGCATAATCCAAAATACCATCCACAGTTTTTTTCTGGTTGTTTTACCATGGGCTTCATCATGGGTAGCCATTTGCTCGTAGTTCGGATAACCTGGATATTCTTCAAAAAAGTCTGACATAAAAAAAGATTTAATTGTTAATTCTAAATTGTTAATTGTTAATGAATTTCATTTAGCATTCAGCATTTACAATTTACAATTATAATAGATAAAAGAAGGTAAATACAAATACCCATACCAAATCCACAAAGTGCCAGTATAAGCCTGCTTTTTCAATCATTTCATAATGTCCGCGTTTTTTCATTACGCCATTGGCAACCATTATAAACATAACTATATTTATTATTACACCGCTGAATACGTGGAACCCGTGAAAGCCTGTTATACAAAAGAAGAAGTCTCCGAATGTTGGCAACACAGTATAGGAATTCACCACCAGGTTAGCACCTACAAAATGAGGGTTAATAATGTGATGTCCATTCATTATATAATCGCGGTAAACTGCGGTTGCACCTTGTCCGGTAATGAAGTTAAACCACTCCCAGCACTGTGAACCCACAAATATCAAGCCTCCTATAATGGTGAAGAACAACCACATTAAAACCTGGCGTTGGTTTTTACGGTGTCCGGCTTCAACGGCAAGCACCATAGTTACAGAACTCATAATAAGATCGAAGGTCATGAACCCTACATAAGCAAGTGGCAATTCTTTATGGATAAACGGAAAGTGATGGAACACTTCGTTTGGGTGTGCCCATTGCCCGGTGTATTTATGACGCATAAATCCATAAGCACACAACAGACTTGAGAATGTGAGCGCATCGGATACAAGGAAAAACCACATAAAGAGCTTTCCGTAGCTTACACCAAATGGTGATACGCCACCTTCCCAGTCTTTACGTAGTGGAAGAGCCGCAGCTTGATTGGACATAGTTGAAATGAGTTAAGTTGAATAGTTTAAATTACCGTTCGGGGCGCAAATTTAAAAAGTTTACTTTAAGAAGCGACTGATAAAAAAAAAATTTTTCTCACCTTACTATGAGCATAAACAAAAACAGATATACCCAAAGCACATCCAGAAAATGCCAGTAGATGGCGCAAAGCTTAATACCCAAGTGGTTGTCCGACGAATATTTTTGCCTCAAAGCTTTTACATAAACAACACCCAGGGCAATTAAGCCCCCTAAAATATGGCATAAATGCAGGGCACAAATAACATACAGGTAAGAACCTGATGCATAGCTACCCGGCCCGGTAAAGTAAATATTCTTGCTTATAAGTATAGCCCACGAAATAAACTGGAACACCCCAAAAGCAATACCCAGTAAAAAGGTTACCAACACGGCGGTGGAAAGCATTTTAAGCGAATCTTTCCGAACCAGTTGCACCACCCAGTTCATGCTAATGCTGCTTATTAATATAATGGCTGTGCTAATCCAAAAGGTGAAAGGTAAATCAAACTGCATCCAGGTGCCTGTTTGGCGGCGCACAATATATCCGCTGGTAAGCCCTGCAAACATCATTGCTATACTTACTATACCAATCCAAAGTAAAAATTTCCTTGCTTTTTCCTTTATCTGCGGAGACATGGTCCCCTGCGATATTTCTAGTTCTGCTGCCATTTTATAATTTTTTAGCGCCGCAAATATATGCAATTTCCCTCTCCTCTCAGGAGAAGGCAGGGTGAGGTCTATTTTGAATAAATACCAAATGATATTTTTTGTAATTTTGCCGAGCTATGAAATCACGGATTTATATTGATAGTTCTGTAATTGGCGGCTACTTTGATGATGAATTTGAAGTTGCAACCAGGAAGCTATTTGACCGGATTATAGCTAAAGATTTTGATATCTATTTTTCGGAGGTCAATGAAACTGAACTTAGTTTGGCTCCTCTTAGAGTACGGGAGTTAATAAAACTTATTCCAAAGGATTGTTACAAATATTTGGAACTGAATAAGGAAGCTAAAAAACTTGCCGAGACTTATGTGGCTGAAAAGGCTTTGGGAAAAGCAAGCATGAATGATGCTTACCATATTGCAATTGCCTCGGTAAACCGTCTTGACTGTTTGGTAAGTTGGAATTTCAAACACATAGTTAACTTTGATAAAATCAAATTATTCAATTCTATAAATTTAAAATCAGGGTATCCGCTTATAGATATCCGAACACCTCTTGAATTCTTAAAAGTATGAAAACTAAAAAGGATAAAACATTCGACTCGGTTGCATTTTTCAGGGTTATCAAAGAAAAGTTAGCTGAAAAAATGGCAGGAATGACTTTGCAAGAACAACATGATTTTATGCGTAAGGTTCGGGAAGGGAAAATTAAAATCGCTTAAAGAAAGTTATTACTTCTCTATAACCACCACCGCAATTCTACGGGACTAAAATTCAGATTGATTTTTTCTCTCCGTTATTTCTGAATTATTAGCTTCCCACTCCCCAATACACTACCATCATTATTTACAACCCTGTAAAAATAAACCCCATTGGGTTGATTGCTTAAATCAAGTGAATAGTGATTAGTGAACAGTGAATAGTTTGAGGCGTAAACTCGTTCTCCTAGAATATTATAAATTTCCACTGTGCCATGCTCAACATTTTGCGTGCCTACAAAAGCAATGGTGAAGCGGCCGGTGGAAGGGTTGGGGAAAACTTCCACCTCAAGACGGTTTACTTTTACCTGTTCCATTCCCATATAATTGCAGCCTATAGTATCACACCCCATACTATCTGTTTTTATTACCCATGTGCTTTCTGTGCTTCCGATCATTGTACCACAGGAAACATATCCCTCATCAGTTGTGGGTAGTATGTCCCAGAGATAATCTTGTTGCGCAGATGGAGTCCCTTTATAATAATACCTTAGCCATTTTTGATTACCATTTGAATCCACCTTTAAAATACATCCTCTTATGATAGTATTTAAAGTATCTAACTCAAACCCACAAGCTATAATATCTCCATTGGGCAATTCCCTTGAGGTAAATAAATAGGCTGAACCATCCAATGGAGGAGCAGGATTGCCGTAGGTATTGCCCCAAACTGTTCCTCCAGTGTCATTCAGTTTTGTCATAAAAAGTAAAGGATAGTTTTTGGGCCATTTTTTCTTCGTGCCTTGTGTTCCACAAACAATATACCCGCCGTTTTTTAAAGAAAGAATATTTTCTCCTTCAATATTATAATATGGTGGAGTTATAAATCTTGTCCATTGAGGGTCGCCTATGGTATCCGTTTTTATTATAACTATATTTTCTGCTTCTGCCCCTGGATTATTGGTATCCATCTCATCTGCGCAAATGACATAACCGCCATCTTTGCAAGTGTCAATGCCATATAAGAATCTGACATGGTTGGGTGCTGCATGATAGGTTTTTTGCCATATCCTGTTACCAAAGGAGTCGGTTAATGTGAGTGCAGGTGTATAAAAATAAGTGGTTTTTTGTTCAAACCAATTACACCCAAGTATATATCTATTATTTCTTGCAACTTTTACAAACCAGCCTTCCAACCTTGCTGTATCACTATATATTTTCGTCCAAATGGTATCTCCATTATTATCGAAACGAAATAAAGCTAACTTATCCCAAGTACCCCAACTACCTGTATCATTGCCTATATACCCAACCCCTATATACCCACCCCAAGGAATTGATGCGCCACCACCACCATGGGTAAAGATGCTCCAATAATTTGAGTCCTTTCTCCCGAAAGATTTAGCCCAAATTAAATTACCTAAGGTATCTATCTTAATAATCGATACTTTCATCAGATTATTGGAATCTTTAGTTTCACCATATATTACATACCCTCCCGAACATGACATTATACTTGTTGAAGTATTAGGAAGGTTACCTATTACACTATATGTCTTGTTAAACTTAGGAACATTTTGGGCAGAAAGTGTACTACCAACTCTAAAACTAAAGTGGCCGAAGGAAACCCCAAACACAAAAAATAAAATGAGTATTATTTTCCCTTTCATAAACTGATTTACAGAAAGTAAAGATAAGAGAAATTAGCTTTCAGAAGCTTATCTCTCATCACTTATAACTTATCCCTCAATTATCGGTCAATGACTTTTAAAAAAACAACATTTCATGAATTAACTTTGTATCATGAAAAATGACAGAAAAAATATGTTGAATCATTTAATGCGAATGCTGAATTTTGCTTTTCTGTTATTTCCTGATAATAACAGGAAAATTAGCCATAAAGCATTCATAATCAATGAGCGGATAAAATGGCCTTTCTGTTATTTTTCCTGCTCTTTCTCTGTTATCTCCCTGTTATTGCTCCTGATAATTCCCTGTTATTTTAAGCGTTTTTTGGGTGAAATTTCAATAAAAAGCGGGTAAATTTTAGTGAAAATTAGTGTGTATTTTCTTTGTGAACTTAGTGGTGAAAAAACTGCGATTGAGTAAGATGGTTCCGCAATACTACGGAATCCAGCAGCACTGCGGGACTTCGCATAGCCTCGCCATGACGCACCACCATTACTAATTACTAATTACTAATTATTAATTACTAATTGTAAAACCCTTCGGGTTTTATTGTCCTATTTCCTTCTTATAATCTTCAGCCGAAAGCAGGTTAGCTACTTCAGCTTCATTAGCAATGGTGAGCTTAATCATCCAGCCATCGCCATAAGGGTCTTGGTTCACTAACTCAGGGTTAGCATCCAGTTTAGGATTTATTTCAAGTACCTTTCCTGAGACAGGCATAAACAAATCAGAAACAGTCTTAACTGCTTCAATCGTGCCGAAAAGTCCGCCATGCGCCACTTCCTGGCCAACGGTATTAATATCTACAAACACGATATCGCCAAGTTCGCCTTGCGCAAATTCAGTAATGCCAACAGTAGCTTCATTGCCACTAATGCGAATCCATTCGTGGTCTTTGGTGTATTTTAATTCTTCAGGAAAATTCATAGTCTTGTTTATTAGGGCGGCAAATATAAATAAAACAAGTAAGTGTCTTTGTTTTTTTTATCACGCTTTGCCCCAAACCCCTAAACATGCTTCCAATCGTCATTGCGAGGCTCCGCGAAGCAATCTCATAAAATTCGGACATCCCCAATTGGGAGAGATTGCTTCGCAGAGCCTCGCAATGACGAACATAGCTTAAATAGGATTTTATAACACCGGATGTTCCCCGTAAAACCAATTTTCCTATTTTTGCATTATTAATCAAGCAACCCTTGAAGTATGAATGAAGAAATGCAAATGATTTTAGATGATGCCAAGGAACAGATGGAAAAAGCCATCGTTCACCTGGAGAACGAATTAGCCAAAATCCGCGCCGGACGTGCTAACCCTGCCATGCTGGAAAACATAATGGCAGAAGCTTATGGAAGCAGAACTCAACTGAAGTCGCTTGCAAATATTAACTCGCAAGATGCCAGGACGCTCATTATTCAGCCTTGGGACAAATCTACACTTGAAGCTATAGATAAGGCTTTGCAGGCTGCCAACCTGGGCGTAACACCTCAAAACGACGGTAACTTAATACGTCTTTCTTTCCCACCTTTAACCGAGGAAAGAAGAAAGGAAATGGTGAAAAAAGTAAAAGTAGAAGCCGAAGCCGCTAAAGTTAGTATACGTACCATCCGCCGCGAAACCAACGAAGCCCTGAAAGGCTTACAAAAAGATGGAGTACCTGAAGACGAAGTAAAAGACGGAGAAGAAAAAGCCCAAAAGCTTACCGACGAATTTATTGTAAAGAGCGACAAACACTCGGAAAGTAAAGAGAAGGAAATCCTGACGGTTTAATCTCCGCTTAAACATAAACAAGGACTCTACTTAAATAGCACTTATTGGATAGCCCATTTGGGTAATGCTATCTGCCAATACACCGTTCACAGGGAAAATAGCACAATTCCCTTACCCTAAAATTTTAAGTTATTCAAAATGTGAGGGTTTTGAGAAACAATTATAGGAAAACCATTGTTATTCCGTCACCTCAAAAGTATTTATTAAGTCCGCAAAGGTTTTTTTTTATATTTTTGCAGGTCTCACGCCAAAACTCGACAATTAATTAGATGGATAAAGCATCAATAAAAGACTATCCCAGATTTAAACTTGGGAGCGCTTTCACTAAGGAGCAGCACGACTTTTTTAATAAGCATGGGTTTGTTCATTTCACCGGAGTTTTTTCCACCGAAGAAGTAAAGGAATTGATTGAGGGCTACGAAGAAGCATCTAAAAAACTGATTGCTTCGAAAGATAAGATGGTTAATGGTATACCCGTTATTTTCGGCCTTGATGAAAACGGCCACCGTATAGTTCAGCGTTTCCCATACACTTCTCTTTGGAGCGATCGTATCCATCAAATGGCTATTGATCCGCGTTTACAGATGTTTAAAAATCTGCTGACTCAAAAAACAGCCCGTGTTGCAGAAGACGAACGCGATGGGGTGGTTTTTAACCACTACGTAAACTCGAAGTACAGTAAGTTCAAACAAATGGGTTGGCATACCGATAGCCTCCGTGAGATTTTCTTCGGAAAAAAGGTATATGAAACCCTGAACATTGGCATTTATATGGATAACTCCTCTGCCATAAACGGAGGGCTACGCATACTTCCCGGAACACATAAGCAAACACTTTTTGGTATACTTTTCAAAAAAATGTATTACCGCAATACTAAAGCCGATAAGGATGAAGTATTGGTAGTTGCAAGTCCCGGCGATGTAGTAGTGCATCATGGGCACATGTGGCATCGGGTAGGCCATTCCGAACACAAAGACGGTACAAGCCGCCGCCGGATTATGTATATACCTGTGCTTTGTGGCCCGAAACAAAAGCCTAAAATGAATGGCAACAACAAGAAAACACCTATTTATCACCATTTTCAGTCACTCGCTAAGTTTGACAAAGTAGGATAGTATGCCATACGCACTTATAACAGGAGCCAGTAAAGGCATAGGAAGGGAAATAGCAATAAGTTTAGCCAAACGTAAATACAACCTGCTTCTTATAGCCAGAACTGAAAAACTGTTGGTTGATTTAGCCAAAGAACTTCAGGAAAAATATAAAGTAGAGGTGTTTTATAATGCCATTGATTTATCATCGGCGGACGCTGCAGAAGACATTATCACCTGGTGCAACAAAGGTGGGTATGATATCAGTGTCCTCATTAATAATGCCGGTTATGGTTTGAATGGAGCGTTCGAAAAGTTGCCACTAGATGAGCAACTGAATATGATGTGGCTTAACATGAGCACCCTTGTTCAGTTTACACATCTTTCATTACCATTGCTAAAAAGGCATTCGGGAAAGAGCTACATATTGAATATAGCCAGCACTGCGGCATACCAGGCTGTCCCCTATTTAGCGGTTTATTCTGCCACCAAAGCATTTGTGCTTTCATTTTCAAGGGCATTAAAGCTGGAGATGAAAGGCAGCAATGTATCCGTCACCTGCCTTAGTCCCGGCGGAACAGATACACATTTTATGGAAAGAGCCGGCATGGAAGGAAGTAAGAAAATCATGAAACAGGCAAAAAAATTCAATATGCCGGCGGACGAAGTTGCTGAGTTTGGCGTAAAGGCCATGCTAAGCAGGAAATCTGAAGTCATACCTGGATTCAGTAATAAAATTACGGCTTTTTCAAACAGGCTTTTACCAAAAAGTGTTGTTGAAGCGGTAGCCAAAGGAATTTATTCTCCTGAATAATACTCCTTCTTTATCCTTCATTTACCCTGTCAATAAAGTATTTTAAGAATACACATATAAAACCCTATATTTGCGTCCCAATTTAAAAAGATGACGCGGATGTGGCGGAATTGGTATACGCGCTAGTCTTAGGAACTAGTGCCGCGAGGCTTATGGGTTCGAGTCCCTTCATCCGCACAATGCGAGGTAAAAGTTTATAAAGTTGAAAGTTCTTAAAGTAAAAACCAAAGAACAACGATTTTATAAACTGAACCAACCTTTAAAACTTAATGAACTTTAAAAACCTGATGAACTAACTATGAATATTGTAAAAGAAGACATTAACGAAACCCACGCCGTAATAAGGGTGAAAATTGCTCCTGAAGATTGGAAACCTAAGGTAGATAAGACTTTGAAGGACTACCGCAAAAGCGCAAATATCCCTGGATTTCGCCCCGGACAAGTGCCAATGTCCATTATCAGCAAGAGATATGGCAAGGCAGTTTTAGTGGAAGAAATAAATACTTTACTTTCCGATAACCTTACAAAATATATAAAGGATAATGCATTGAGAGTGGTTGGAGAACCACTGCCAATGGATAACAAAGTAGATTTAGACAAAGAAGTAGAACACGAATTTGGTTTTGAAGTTGGAATTGTTCCTGATTTTTCCGTTCCAATTTCTGCTGAGCATAAATTTACACTCCTTCAACCCGAGATAGAAGAATCGTTGATGGAGGAATATACAGAGGAACTTACCAACCGTTATGGAACTGTTTCCAATCCGGAGACATCTGTTGACGGGGATTTGCTCGGTGGGGATTTTGTAGAACTTGATACCAACGGAGAAATATTAGCCGGTGGTCTTTTCAAACCATCGATAGTAAACATTAAAAAAGTTGGCGCTGAATTCAAGCCCAAATATATTGGCAAAGCTAACGGAGATAAGATAGTGATGAAACTTGCCGAACTAAGTAAAGATGATACTGAAATTGCTTCAATGTTTAGTATACCTAAAGAACAAGCAGCAACACTTACAAACAATTTCCAGTTTACCATTACCCAAATCCACCATATTGTTCCTGCTGAAGTTAACCAAGAATTGTGGGATAAGATTTACGGTCCTGGCAAGGTAAACAACTCCGAAGATTTCCGTAAGAATTTGAAAATGGAACTCATGTCTATTTTCGCTCCTAAAGGAGAAAGAAAATTAAACAACGAGATGGTAGAGCACCTTATTAAAAATACCAGCATTACCTTGCCAGATGAATTCTTGAAAAAATGGCTAATGCGCATGAATAAGGAGCCGATGAGTGATGCCCAATTCAATATCGAGTTTGAAGCATATACCCAATCTTTAAAATGGAGATTGATAGAAGATAAAGTTTACAAAGACCACAACATAACAGTAACTGAACAAGAAGTTAAGGAATATGCGCATCATCTGGCACACAGATACATGGGTCATGGTGTTCCGCACGAACAGATTGATGAAGCATCACACAGACTCCTTAAAGATGAAAAAGAAGTAAATCGAATGTATGAGCGTCTTTATGAATCCAAGTTGCTCGAATTGTTGCGTAAAACTTATACAATAGAACCGAAAGAAGTTAAGCGTGACGAATACGATAAACTAACGGAGTCAACAAAATAATGTATTTTTAAAACCTATTTTATACTGATATGTTTAATCAAAATGAATTTCGCAAATATGCTGTAAAGCATAAAGGCATAAGCGGATCAAACTACGACCGCTTTACCTCGCATTTTAACGGGAGTGTAACTTCCGGAATCAGCAATTATATCTCCCCTACGATTATTGAAGAGCGCCAGTTGAACGTTGCGCAGATGGACGTATTCTCCCGTCTTATGATGGACAGGATTATATTTCTCGGCGTTGGTATCAACGATGACGTTGCCAATATCATTCAGGCACAATTGCTTTTCTTAGAGTCAGCCGATTCTAAGAAACCGATTTCTATTTATTTGAATTCGCCGGGTGGTTCAGTATATGCCGGGCTTGGTATTTATGATACCATGCAATACATCACCCCTGAAGTAGCAACCATTTGTACAGGTATGGCTGCCAGTATGGCTGCCGTATTGATGTGTGCAGGGGCTCCTAAAAAGAGAACCGCTTTGCCTCACTCACGTATTATGATTCACCAACCAATGGGCGGAGCAGAAGGACAAGCATCGGATATCGAAATCACTGCCAGGGAAATCCAGAAGTTGAAGAAAGAACTTTATGAGATAATTGCAAAACACTCAAACCAAACCTACGATAAGGTTTATGCCGACAGTGACCGTGATTATTGGATGACCGCTCAGGAAGCCAAAGATTATGGCATGATTGACGAAGTGCTTATTAAATCTAAGTAATTAAGTATTTATTTAATATTAAAATCCTCTCGGGAAACTGAGGGGATTTTTTTTTGGGGTTACTTAATTCCTCCTCCCCAACAAATAATAAGTCTCCATCAACCCTTTGCCTTTAATATCAATCTCTCCTCTTTTTTGCAAAGTATATTTATCATTGAGGTGCATTTGCATCGCTTCACTCACATGTATTTTTCCTTCTTCGCTGCTTGCCTCCAATCGGCTAGCCACATTAACAGTATCACCCCAAAGGTCATAAGCAAACTTGCTGTGCCCGATAACACCTGCTACCACGGGTCCGCAATGTATGCCGATACGGATTTTAAAACTTGAGTTTGAATCTCGCTGTACTTTTTCCACCTCCTCGTGCATCTCCAAAGCAGTGTCTGCTACTCGTTCGGGACAATTGTCCGTTGGCACGGGTATCCCGGCAGCAAGCATATAGGCATCGCCAATGGTTTTTATTTTTTCCAATTTGTATTTACCTACAAGCGCATCAAATTTTCTGAAAATATCATCCAGTTTAGAGACTAATTCCTCGGGTGTAGCAGTGCTTGAATACTCGGTGAATCCTACAATATCGGCAAACAGTACGCAAACATTTTCATGGTGTTCCGCAATGGTTCCCGATTTTGACTTCAGGGTTCTGGCAATTCCTTCCGGAAGAATATTCAATAATAACCGGTTGGCAAGTTCCCTTTCCTTCATTGTATTAGCCACGAAATACCTTGCGAAAATAAATACCACAAACGTTGAAACTCCCATATTCATGGCAAAAAAGAACAGTTTGATTTCCTGGCTTACGGGCAGCGCATGAGCGGAAAAATAGGGGTTAAAGAAAACAGTAATAAAAATATTAATAAGGTAAAGAACAAACCAAACCGATGCCTGACGCAATGAAAAAAAAGTGAGCGCTGCTATTGGCCCGCAAAAAGCCCAGGCCAGTACAAACCCCGAATCGAATATACCTCCAATATTCCATTGGATAAGAGCCGTGATATACATGATGCATATTATTTGGGCATATACGGTTATATAATGGTTTTTGGTATAGTGCGAAATAATAATTGCCGTAGATACTACTACTACAAAAACAGGTGGTAGCATTGAAGTAACCCCAAAACCGAAAATCAAATAATACATGATAGTCCATACGCAGCCTGCCACACAACAAGCTCCTGATACTATAATAGCTGCAATTTTCTCCAGCCTTATATTATCCGAATCTGTTGGGTTGTATGCCCACTTGGATAAGGTTGACATTATCATAGGAAGTCAAAATTAAAAATTATTTAATATAAACTTGCCTTTTTTTGGGGTTAGATTAATTGCTCAAGCATTCTGTTCATTCACAAAATACATATCTACTTCCCCTTTATTCTTCGCATGTATTTGCCCCCGATGAGTGCAATTAAAATCCTTTTTTACCAATTCATAAGTGCTGCCTGAAATATTTACTTTCCCCGGTTCTCCGCTACTTTCCATGCGCGATGCGAGGTTTACGGTATCTCCCCAAATATCGTATGCAAACTTTTTCACTCCTACTATTCCTGCCACAACATGTCCGCTGTTAATACCAATTCTAATTTCAAAAATAGCTTTGCCTTCTTTTATTCTTTGTTGCTTATGCTCTTCCATAAATTTCACAATCTCCAATGCAGCACTTACTACATCTTTGGCATGAGTTTTATTGGCAACAGGCAAACCACCTACAGCCATGTAACTGTCTCCAATGGT
>CAIUPO010000121.1 GCA_903901055.1 uncultured Bacteroidota bacterium | reverse complement strand
TTGCAATACACCAATAAAATTGTAATTAGCAGGTAAGCGTAATTTTATCTGTTACCCTTTACAAAAAGATTATTTTTATTAATCATTCTTTTCTAAAAGGAAATTCATTCCCCACCCGTCTTTCAAATACATGATTAATTCCAACTAATTTTGGAAATAATTGGTCTTAAAGACAGCGTTTTTTGGTAATTTAGTCTAAAATGAGATGATTTCTTTTAATAGTAACACTATTTTAATACATTTGCAAACACAGCCAACCTTAACTAACAACTCTAATTAAAAACATGAAAAAAATTAAGTACCTTGTTGCTGCTTTATTATTGGGCACAGTAGCAGTTAATGCTAATCCTGTTGAAATAGCTACTGCACAAAAAGTTGCAGTAAATTTTTATAACCGTATTTTCACTGCAAATGCTTCTACCCAAACCTTAGTATATACTGAGCGCACATCCGATGGCCAGCCTGTGTACTATGTATTCAATATTAACTTTAACCAGGGCTTTGTAATTATATCTGCCGATGATGCAGCATTGCCTGTAATTGGTTATTCAAATGAAGGCCCCTTTGTAATGCCGGTAGCTAATAACAATGTTGATTTCTGGTTGAAAGAACGTAAAAGCGAAATCATTGCAATCAGAGAACAAAAGTTAGCAGCATCTTCAGAAATTTCTGACAAATGGACTGCATACATTAACAACACTGCTGAAAAAAACACCCATAACACAATGGGAAGTGTTGCTCCTTTGTGCAAAACCACATGGGATCAATCACCATATTACAATGCAATGTGTCCCGGCGGATCTGTTACCGGTTGTGTTGCAACAGCAATGGCCCAGATTATGTACTACTGGAAATTCCCTGCTGTTGGACTTAGCTCAAGCTGCTATTATGATTTAACCTCCAACGGCGACCAGAACAATTATGGAAAACTGTGTGCTTATTACGACACTTCACATTACGCATGGTCTGCAATGCCGCTCAACGTAAGTTCTGCAAACAAAGAAGTTGCAAAATTGATGTACGATTGCGGTGTAAGTGTAAACATGGATTATAGCCCAAGCGGAAGTGGCGCATTGGTTATTGGCGGAAATCCTTCAGCTCAATATTCCTATGTTACTTATTTCAATTATGATGCAAACACCATTCAGGGTGCAGGATTCACCAGCTTTACCCAATCGGGCTGGATTGCTTTGCTGGAAAAAGAATTGAACAACAAAAGGCCATGCCAATACATGGGTACAGATATTAATAACGGCGGCCACTCATGGGTTTGTGATGGATATAATTCAAGCAATGATTTCCACATGAACTGGGGCTGGAGCGGTTATGCGAACGGATATTTTGCTGTTTCAACCTTAAACCCTAACATTTATAATTTCACAGTTGGACTTGGTGCTATCATAGGTATCCAACCATGGGCTTTGGATGTTCCAACCGTTACTAATAATGTTTCTGTTAAGGTTTACCCAAACCCAAGTAATGGTGTATTTACATTTGAAATTCCTACCGACCTTAAAAATGCTCAAATCAGGGTTTATAACCTGCTCGGCCAGGAAGTAAACACTGCAATTGTAAACGGGGGCAAAAGCCAGTTAAACATCAGCAACCAATCCAAAGGAGTTTATCTCTACAGGGTGCTGAATGAAAACGGCGCTTCAGTTTCTACCGGCAGATTAGTAGTTGAATAATTCATAAGAGTTTCATAGTTAACTAACGTATCATGAGAAAAATTAAAGTTCTTGCTCTGGCCCTTTTAATTGGAACAGGTTGCACTGTTATGGCAAAACCTGTGGCTGTAAGTAATGCTCAAAAAGTTGCGGAAAATTTTTATGCAGGTAAGTACTCCGCTGCAAATCTTTCATTGGTTTATACCGAAAGGGATGAAAACGGACAGGCGGTTTTTTATGTTTTCAATGCAAACACCGACAAAGGATTTGTAATTGTTACTGCAGAAGATGCAGCAGAACCTATCATCGGTTATTCCAACGAAGGCCCATTTGTAATTCCAACAAGTAATAACAATGTGTCTTTTTGGCTACAACGACGAAAAGGTGAAATTATCTCAATGAGGGCTCAAAATATTACCGCCACCAGTGATATCAATAATGCGTGGTCATCTTATATTTCAAACACCAGGCTTGTTCGGACTCATTCCGTTACAGCAACAAGAGATAGTATGCAGCCTTTATTAAAAACAGTTTGGGATCAATCGCCTTATTATAATGCAATGTGTCCCGGTGGTTCTGTTACAGGATGCGTTGCAACTGCTATGGCTCAGATTATGAAATATTGGGCATATCCAAGCATTGGCATGGGTTCCAGTTGCTACTTTGATGAAACTGCCTATGGCTATTCTATGAACTACGGACAATTGTGTGCTGAGTACGACACTTCTCATTACGTTTGGTCGGCAATGCCTGCCAATCTTGGTAAAGCAAATGATGAAGTTGCAAAATTGATGTATGATTGTGGTGTGAGTGTTGCAATGGATTATACCCCAACAGGAAGCGGAGCAACCGTATTCGGATGGAATCCGTCTGCATTTAATTCTTATACTGCTTACTTCAATTACGATCCTAATACAATCAATACGGCTGTGTACGATCCAAATCAGCAAGCAGCATGGATTGCTTTGCTGGAAAAAGAACTTCACAACAGAAGGCCTATGCAATTCCAAGGCAGCGACGTATCCGCCGGAGGACACTCTTGGGTTTGCGATGGCTTTACTGCAACACATGAGTTCCACATGAACTGGGGATGGAGCGGTTATAATGATGGATATTTTACCGTTACTTCATTGAATCCGGGTTCATTCAACTTCTCTCAGGATATTGGTGTTATCTATGGTATCCAACCTAATGTATTAGCTGTTCCGCAGATTGCAGATAAAAGTAATGTTACTGTTTACCCTAACCCAAGTCATGGAATATTTAATTTTGATTTGACAAACACCAAGGTTAACTGCCAGATTAGAGTTTATAATATTCTTGGCGAAGAAGTTTATACCTCCACCATTAATTCCGGAAAAGCTGCAATCAATTTAAGCAACCAATCAAAAGGAGTTTACTTCTACAAATTGTTAACCGAAACAGGCACATCTATTTCAACAGGAAGACTGGTAATTGAATAATTTTTGATTTTATATTCTTTGAAAAGTGAGGGCAATGTCCCTCACTTTTTGTTTACAATAGCAACTATTATTTCTTTAGCAATCTGTTCAGGAACAAGTTCATCAACGTTGATTTTATTGATAGTGGAAGGATTCCGCTTTGCTACACCATGGTTGTAACTCTTATCATAATAGGCCAAACTCATCTCACAGGCCTTCTTTAATTCGCCGGCATTAATAGCTTCAATAGCAGCTTTGGCATTTTGAAAGCCGAGGCGTTTTCTGATTTTCTCAATAGACGCTATTAAATCCTCCTTACTGAATTTACCATATTCATTGGTAAGATATTCTACTCGCTTTTCAAAAGGTAAATCAACATAAAAAACCTTCGCAGCACGCATTTGTGCCCATAAAGAATTTGGAATAATCCGCTTCCCTATATTCTGACTTTCGTCTTCCACCCAAATAGGTTTTTCACTGGTAAGTTGCAGCAGCCTTACAGCACATTCGTTTTCAAACATCTCTTGCGTGGGCTGTGCATTCTCGCCAAGCGTACCGAATGCTGAGCCCTTGTGACAGGCTATTTTTTCAAGGTCTAAAATATTTTCATATTGTTTTTCAAGTTCATGCAGAATTAATGTTTTGCCGGAACCTGTTCGCCCTGCAAGTATATTCAGATTGAATGGTATTGCAAATGTCTCAAGCACCATGGTGCGGAATCCTTTATATCCTTTTTGCAACGTATACACTTTAAATCCATACCAATCAAAAAGCCATGCCATGCCTGCGCTGCGCATGCCGCCCCGCCAGCAATGCACCAGTAATGTACCATCTGCACTAATTTCTTCTGCTTTATGGAGGTATTCCGCAAACCTGGACCCTGCCAGTTCCATACCTTTAAGCATAGCGGGTTTTTTGCCATGCTGCGTATAAAGCGTTCCGATAATTACTCTTTCTTCATTGGTGAATAGCGGAATATTAATTGCGCCGGGAATATGTCCATGCTCAAATTCTGCGGGTGTTCGGACATCAATAACCGGATGTTTGGATGAAAGCGAAAAAAATTCAGATGCCGAAACCGATTGCATTTTTATGAACTTTTAACTGCAAGGGTTTTCTTTAAAATAAAATAGAAGGGTATTCCCAGAAGAATAATTGCTAATCCCGGTAGGGTATGCTTGGTGTCATTGAAAAGTAAATCGACAGATATTCCTGAAGCTAAAATGATGTATAGAATAGGTAATACAGGATAGGCAAAAACTTTGTAAGGCCTTTCGGCATCCGGTTGTTTTTTACGGAGGATAAAAATCCCGTAAATGGTAAAGATGTAAAATATAAGACAAGCTATTACAATGTAATCAAGCAAACTGCTGTAAGAACCTGTAAGGCATAAAATACAAGACCAAACACATTGAAAAAGTAATGACTTGGAAGGAACTCCTTTTGCGTTTAGTTTTAATGCCTGTTTAAAAAAGAGATTGTCTTTTGCCATTGCATAATACAACCTTGCTCCCGAAAGGATGATTCCATTATTACACCCGAAAGTTGATACCATAATAAGGGCTGCCATAATATATGCCGCACCATTACCTAACATTACAGACACAGCGGCAGTACCAACACGGTCATCTTTTGCAAAAGCAATTCCCTGGTGAATAACATCTGCCCCTTCCTTACTGCCATGCAGTGGCAGGATGGCAAGATAGGTGAGATTGGCAAGAATATACAATACGCCTACAATCAATGTTCCGAACAAAAGCGAAAGAGGGATATTACGTCCGGGGTTTTTTACTTCAGAGGAAATGAATGTGATATTGTTCCAAGCATCACTCGAAAACAATGAGCCAACCATTGCTACCCCCATTACCACCATGATTGCAAAACCGCTTATTGGCTGCCCATTTGCCGGAGTACCATCTAAATTCTCCGACGGCACAGCGTTCCATATGTTGTGGAAATTATCGCTGATGAAATGTCCGTTCATAGCAATAATAATTCCCGCAATAATCAAAGCCCCTAAGGCAAGCAGTTTGGTAGAGGTGAAAATCCCCTGAATGAGTTTTCCAATTTGGATTCCTCTTGTATTAATAATAGTGATAACAACTATAATGCAAATAGCTAAAAGCTGGGCCGCTGATATTTTTATAAAACCCAAGTCCAGCAATATGTGTGTGGGGCTTAGGGCAGGAATAAATACAGAAGTGTAATTTGCAAATGCAACACCAAGTGCTGCAATTGTACCTGTCTGAATAACCATAAAACTGGTCCAGCCATACAGGAAACCCATTAGCGGATTATAGGCTTCTTTCAGGTAAACATACTGCCCACCCGCTTTTGGCATCATACCGGCTAATTCGCCATAGCAGAGGGCAGCCATTAATGTAATTATTGCGCTAACAACCCATGCCAGTATCAGGTATCCCGATGCTCCTAATTGCTTTGACATTAGTGCAGCTACAATAAAAACACCGGACCCTATCATAGAGCCCGACACAATCATAGTTGAATCGAAAAGCGACAGCGACTGCTTAAATTCGGATTTCTCGGTTGGGGTATTCAATATTTCAGAGGTTTAAATCCATCCTGCGATAGTAAAGCAATATTACAATTATTATTATGAATGACAACAACAGGAAAAGGATGGAGAATAGAAATCCTAACCCGGTGTTATTGAAATCATTCATTAGTAACAAAAGCGTTTCCTTGCCGGAAAATGAAAGTATAAAAAGATGTACTCCCCATCTTTTCATATACCAAATGCCTACACACGAAATAAATTGCATACAAATAACGAAACTGTAAAGTGCAGGATAGAACTCACCTGTTTTTTTTACCGAAGGGGAAAAAGCATACATGAAACTGAACAAAACCATTACCCAACCGATAACACACATAATGCTTATCATCACCGGCCTTTTTGATTTTATTCCTACCATGTCTTCTTAATAAGTTGAACGGATTGCCTCAACGGGGTCGAGTTGTGAGGCTGTGTAGGCCGGAATAAAACCTGACAGTAGCCCTATTAATACAGATATGGCAAGGCCGAGAAGTATGTTCGAGAATGTGAGGATAAATTCCATTCCCAAACTATCGCCTATAAGGAATATTAGCAGGTAGATAATCAACAATCCAATAACGCCTCCAATAAGGCAAAGTAAAATTGCTTCCACAATAAATTGTGAAAGGATAAAATAGTTTTTAGCGCCCAGCGATTTTTGTATGCCAATAAGCGATGTCCTTTCTTTTACAGAAACAAACATAATATTGGCTATCCCTATTCCGCCTACTAAAATGGAAAGACCGCCAATAACCCAACCAATAACCGCAATAAGATCGAACATAGGTCCGAAATTATTATTTATCATGCTCGATTCATTCAAAGCAAAATTATCTTCTTCTGCGGGTTTTAACTGGCGGATAGGCCTTAACACTCCTTCCACCTCATTCATAATTTGAGCGTTGCTCACTCCTTCTCTTGCTTTTACAAGTATTACCCGCGGAGTCCACATATTATGGGTGTCAAACAGTGTCCGCATATAATTATAGGGCATCAACACCGAGACATCCATATTAATATCAGATATTTTACTTTCACCTTGTTTCTTATTAACGCCCACCACCAGGGCTTTCCCGCCTTTTATCTTTATATATTTTCCCAATGGGTCATCGTTCGGAAATAATCCGCTGGCAACATCCGCACCTATAATTGCAACGTTGCTTCCACCTGCAAATTCCATAGGCGTAAAATACCGCCCATCCGCCAGTTTAACCCAGTTAACAACCTGGTTATAGTCTTCCGTAATGCCATTAACGCTAACCATGTCAACCGAACTGTTCTGGAATTCTACCGTAGCACGTTTACTGAATGTAAAGGCAACTGCATCAGCATCCTTGCATTTTTTTTGAATTTCCTGCATTTCACTCACGGTAGGCTGCGGGCGAATCCAGTATTTCCACCAAGGGTAATCTTTGCCAAAGGTCCATGGCCATTTCTGAACATAAACTACATTGCTGCCAAGGTTATTTATATCCTTTTGAATGCTTAATTGTAGTGAATCGATAAACGTGAAAACTGTTATAATTGAAAAAATGCCTATCGTAATCCCCAGCAAAGACAATGTACTTCGCAGTTTGTTTTGCAACAAAGCATTCAAAGCAAATGAAAATGATTCACGGAATAATTGCAATGAAAACATGCGGGGCTACTTTTAGACAAAGGTAGCAAAAAACCCTTGACAGCACCTTACACTCAATGCCCCATAACAATAGTACCAGCCTAATTAGCGCTTGAAATACCTGCATCTTGAAAAAAACTATAATTTTGGATTTCCCCGAACTCGTATGGCTATCCCTAAAAAACAACCTATAAAAAAAACGGTCCCCGCTAACCCAATCCCGGTTAAGCCACTTCTTCCGAAGGGACCCTTTCATTTTAAGGGCCCTGCTTTTCACCTCATTCTTGTTTGTTTTGTAATTGGCCTATGTTTCATTCAGTATTATAATTCAATCCAAAATAATTTTTCGTTGGATGATGAGTTTGTTTTGCATAACGACTCTACTGTTGCCAAAGGGATAAAAGGAATACCGGAGCTATTTAAAAAGCGCTATGCGTGGGACCAAAAGGGTGGCTATGGTTACCGCCCCGTAGTGAAAGCTACCTACTCAATTGAGTACATATTTTTTAAAGACTCTCCGCATTGGGGGCATTTTTTAAATATTTTGTTTTATGCCTTTGTCTGTATTTTCCTTTTTTACTTTTTCAGGAAGATTTTATATGAGCATATCGGCGACTATTTTCTACTTATTGCTCTGCTCCTTTATTTAGTCCATCCCTTACATAGCGAGGTGGTAGTAAGTTTGAAGAACAGAGATGAAATGCTGGTTTTGCTTTTTGGCTTTTATTGCACCTATGCATTTCTGAAATGTTTTGAAAGCAATAATATCGGATTCCAGATTATGTGGGTCATTTCCGGATGCCTTTCCCTTGGCTTAGGTGCATTATGCAAACCTGATGCCTTCATTTTTGTTCCTATCACGCTTTTGATTCTTTATTTTTCTACGCCTACGGAAAAACAGTTTCCCCGCTATATGTTTATCGGTTCGGCTTTTTTATTGGTTCTTCCAGCTATAATCATGTTGCGAGGATTTTATACCAGGCCATTAATGGCAATTTACCGGCACCATAAAACCGGAATCGAACTTCCTGAAAAACTCTACACACATTTCATACTAACCAGCGGAGCCATCAACCTCATGATTGGCGGGTTTGTCTGTGTATTAGTGTTTCTATTCCTTCGCTACCCTAAAATTATCAAACCGCTTCTCATTACTACGGTCTGCATGGTATATGCCATTTTGCTGGGGAACCATTTTATAATTAAAAATATTTTACCTCACACCGACTACCACCGCACATTCATATTTATTGAAAACCCGCTGGTGGGAGTGCATTGGTACCATAAAATTCCACTCGCGCTTTCCACAGTTTGGTTTTATATAAGTAAGCTTCTATTCCCAAAAGACCTTATTTCATACTATGGTTACGATGCATTTAATTCATTCCCTGCATGGACTGATTTTGGTGTAATTGCAGGTGCACTAATTGCAGTTGCCTTGATATATCTTGTAATTGTAAACATTAAAAAGAAAAGTCCCCTGCTATTACTACTCCTGCTTTTCGGCGGAACACTTTTCCCTTATACCGACCTTTTCCAGGTAGGTGCAGGAATTGTTGCCGAAAGGTTTATGTTTATACCGTCCGTATTTTTTGTTTTACTTATTACTTATGCTGGCTTTTATTTATTGAAGTTGCCTATTGACAAAAAGCCCGCAGGGGAGAGAGTGCTTGTACTTTACATACTTGTTCCAATTTTATGTGTAGCCTCTATTATCCGCGTGGTTATTAGAAATCCGGATTGGAAAACACATCAAACACTTTATGCCCACGATGTAACCGAAGCACCCCGTTCTGCCAAATTACAATCGTTGCTGGCAGCTACTTATATTGAAGAAGCACAGAAACTGAAAGCACAGAATCCTCCTCCAATGGATAAGATAAGGGCGTTATTCCAGTCCGGAGACAGTGCCTACCAGAAATCACTTGATATTTATCCGCAATACGGCACTACATGGAATAATAAGGGGATGATACAATATACGTTGTATGGCAATTTAACCAATGCGATTACAGATTTTAAAAGAGCGTTAGACATTGATACTGCCTATTCAGAAGCTTGGTTCAACTTGGGTGCATGTCAGGAAGCGGTAGCCCAAAAAATAAATGACACAATTACCGCTTTGCAAAGTGATTCCATTGCGATAGTGGAACATGCTTATCACGGAACAGGAACAAAGGAAGCCATATACCGGAAGCTCAATGGATGCCGCTACAGGCTTCAGTTAATCAGGGACGGAGCTGAAAATAGTTATTTGCGCACCATAAACCTGAAGCCACTTTATTACCAAGCCTATTTCTACCTCACAAGAGTATACTTTGCTGAAGCCAGGTACGATAAAGAAATTGTATTCGACAGCAACGTAATTAAAAAAGGCTATCAGAATGATATGGTTTATGTAACCATGGGAAATGCCTATATGATGATGCATAAGCCCGAGAAAGCAATCAACGCTTATGAAATATCGTTTCGCTATTTCGACAAGAACTATGTAGTTTGCAACATCCTTAAAAAGTATTATGGCGAGAAGGGAGATACCGTTAAGTACAGGTATTACAGCCATAAATTAGACACAGCCATGATGTTGAAAAGCAGCCAGGCGCAAGGCCGCTGATAGTGTCACAGGCCCGATTGAAGGTTGCTTCATTAAACAAATTTTTATTTCACATCATTTAATCATACATTTGTTTTTTCTTACCGACTAACATACCATTACCATGAAAAAAATACTACTGAATTTTTGTTTGTTTTTTGCAGTCGTTGCGGTTGCATTTGTTTTCCGTCCTTTTAAAAACCATACCTCTGTGAAAGCTTCTGATAACCGCGATGCAGGTGAAGATATTGATGGTTTTGTTCAGTGGGAATATCAACGCCTGCATGACCCTGCTACAGGCAGAATCCCTGACAACATCCGTAATCTTGAATTAAATTTTGCAGCGCAGTTACCAAACGACCTTCAAGACAATAATAACTCTGATATGGCTATGGCAGCTTCGTGGCAAATGCGTGGCCCCTGGAATGTAGGTGGAAGAACAAGAGCCTTTGCAGCCGATGTGAAAAATGAAGGTACGTTGCTTGCAGGTACTGCCGCAGGCGGAATGTGGAGAAGCACCGACAGCGGTAAAACATGGACACTTACAACAAAACTTGCACAGGAACAAAGTGTATCCTGCCTTGCACAAGATACCCGTACCGCCAACAATCACAGCAAAGTATGGTATTATGGCTCAGGAGAATGTTTCGGAACATCAGCTAGCGGCACAGGTGCATTTTATCTTGGGAACGGAATGTACCGCTCATTGGATAATGGTGTTACCTGGACTTCGTTGTCTAGCACAGCCGACAATAATTTATCTTTTGGCACCAACTGGCAAGGTATCTGGAGCGTTGCAACCGACCCAACTGCCCCAGATACATTAAGTACAGTTTATGCTTCATGCTTATTCGGGGCCATTTTCCGGTCTACCGATACGGGCAGAACATGGAAAGCAATTTTCGGAAGTTCTTCTTCCAGCAATGGTTATTTTACAAACGTAATAGTTACGTCAACCGGAATTGTTTACGCAACCATCAGCAGTGATGGTTCGCAAAGAGGTATCTGGAGGTCAGTTGATGGAATTCACTTTACAAATATCACTCCGCCTAATTTCCCATTAACTTACAACCGTATTGTAATGAACTTTTCTCCAACCGATCCTAACCAGCTTTATTTCCTTGCCAACACACCTGGTTATGGAGTTCCTGATACTAATTTTTTACATCAGGTGGAATGGAACAGTTTATGGAAATATAAATACCTCTCCGGAAATGGCGACAGTGCTGGCGGGGCATGGACTGACCTTTCTCCAAATCTTCCTAATACTGGAAGTGCATTTGATAAATACAACTGCCAGGGTTCTTATGATATGTTCGTGAATTTTCTGCCTACCGATACTTCAACAGTATTTATTGGCGGTACAGATATTTTTCGTTCCACAACAGGTTTCTATGATACGGCCCACACAGCGCATATTGGCGGCTATGGCGTTCATGCAGCACCCCCGAATATAAAACGCTATCCTAATCATCACCCTGACCAACACATTGCATTCTTTTCACCTTCCAACCCTTATGTTATGTATAACAGTTGCGACGGTGGATTATTCAAAACCCTGAATGATACAGCGAAGAATGTAGTTTGGAATACCTTCAATAATGGATATGTAACAACCATGTTTTATACGGTTACATCGAATCACGCGGTTTCAGGCAGCCCGATTTTGGTTGCCGGTGCACAGGATAACGACAATTTGTTTGATAACTCCCTTTCGCTGACCAATGCTTGGACCCATCCTGTTTTTGGAGACGGTTCATTCAGCAATATTACCGATAGCGGCAATATTTATTACTATGAAAATACGGTTGGCTGGTTATTCAAAACAAAAATGGATACTACCAATGGAACGGTAACATCGTTCAGAAGAATTGACCCGATAGGGGGTAAAAACTATCAATGGTTAAACCCTTGTATAGTTGATCCGAACAACAGAAACATGATGTACCTTGCAGGTGGAAAAAAATTGTGGAGGAATAATAACCTCTCTGCAATTCCACTTTCCGACATGTGGGATTCTATCAATACAAACTGGGTTTCATGGACCGACACAATTCCAACAAAACTCTCCTATATTTCTGCAATGGCAGTTTCTAATGTTCCCGCACACAGGGTTTATTACGGCACAACCGGATATAATGTTTACCGTTTAGATTCCGCTGATACAAAAATGAACAAGCCAAAAGACATTACAGGCTACAAAACCCCCAATCAATTTCCCTTAGGTGCATTTGTAACCTGTGTTGCTGTTGACCCGAACAATGCCGACAACGTAATTGTTGTTTACTCGAACTATGCAACTCACAATATTTTCTCAAGTACCGATGGTGGTGCAAATTGGGTTCGGATTGGCGGTAACCTGAATGGTGCAAACCAACCTTCCTTGCGCTGGGCAGCATTCCAGCACCTTCCTTCAGGCGGAACTATTTATTGGGTTGCTGCAAGCACAGGTTTGTATGCTACTGATACCCTTACAGGCAACACTACAGTTTGGACACAACAAGCTACCAACACCATTGGAAACTCTGTTTGCGATATGGTGGATGTTCGCCAGTCCGATGGATTAGTTGCCATTGCAACACATACCCGCGGAGTTTATACAGCCAACATTACAAGCCTTAGTAATATTACAACCGTGCATAACCTCAGCGCGCAGAATATGGATTTACAAGTTGAATTATATCCAAATCCTTCGTCGGGCAAAGCACTCATTAATTACACACTTCCTGAAGAAGGCGATGTTCAGTTGAGAATCTACAATGTAAGGGGAACACTTGTTCAGGAATTAAACAATACGAATGCCCACAAGGGAGACAATCAGATATCTGTTGATATAAGCAAACAAGCAGCAGGAGTTTATTTCTGCAGCCTTATTTCAGCAGGCCATGTGAAAACAGTGCGGATGCTGGTTGTAAAATAAAGAGTAAATACATCGTTCATAGCCAAACGCCTTACTTATGGCGGCCTCTATCTCAAGTTTGCATTCCTTATGCTAACTAATTAAGCTATTTTAGCATTCTGAAAATTATTCGGAAGCAAAAGACCTTTAGTTTTGCAGTAATGAAAAGCATCCAGGTACGGTATTTCCATATTATCCGTAAGTGTGTTCTGTTTGCAACAGGAGCATTTATAATGATTTCATTTTTCTCCTGTAGTTCCACCAAAAAAGTGCACAAAGGGCAGTACCTGCTTAGCAATGTAAAAATCTCTTATGTGCTTGGTTCGCAAAAAGGCAGTGGATTTAATATAGCGGATTTAGGGAAAGCGGGCATTGAGAAATTTCAGATACCACAGAAAATAGCCCCTTCTGAAATTCTTCCCTATGTTAAGCAAAAGCCAAATACAAAAATTCTTTTCATCCTACCCTTTTACCTTGATTTGTATAACCTGCCCGATTCGGCAAAAACAGCCAAAGTAAAAGCCCGTAAAGATTCAGCTTACAAAATAAAAGCGGCGAAAAAAGGCTGGACTGAAGAAAAATTGAAAAGAAAAATTGATAAAAGAACCGGTCGTGAATGGATAATGAGCCAGGGTGAAGCACCCGTTATTTTTGATTCAACAATCACACGGAAATCAAGGGAACAGGTAAGGACTTTCCTTTTTAATAAAGGATATTTCGATGCACAGGTTAAGGACACTGTTCACTTCAAGGGCAAGCGGGCCGATGTAACTTACATCATTAAACCCGGTAAACCATATAAGATTAATTCTATCCATTACACTTTTGAAGACTCAGGATTAATGGCGAAAATATATGCAGATACCTTGAATTGCAGGATACGGAGAAATGAAGAATACGACAAAGACAATTTTGATGCAGAACAAGACCGCATAACCCTGGGGTTAAACAATGAAGGGTATTATTTTTTCTCGAAGAATTATGTGAATTGCGTATGCGATACGGACGGCAAAAACCATCTTATTGATGTAACAATAAACATTAAAAAGTTTGCAATGCGCGACCCCCACAATAAGGATTCAATTATTGAAACCAATCATGTTCACTATACCATACGGAATGTTACTATTCAAATGAATTACAACCCTACCCTACCTTATCACCCGGGTGACTCGATGATGTACGACGGGCTTAAAATCGTTTGGACAAAAGGGCCGCTATGTCTGAAACCCAATAAATTCAGGTTGAAAATATTTGTAACACCCCAGGATGTTTACAGGGTCATTAATAAGGAAGATTCCTACACAGGGTTATCTCAATTGAATGAGTTCAGTTATATTTCAATAAAATATGAACCTGCCGCAGATAGCAATGTTGTAGATTGCAAAATCCAGTTAAACCCAGTTGAAAAACTATCGTTGGGAACAGAGTTTGAAGGAACAAATACCGGCGGCGATCTTGGTGTGCAGGGCAATATTTCTTATGGTGATTATAATGTATTTAAAGGTGCGGAACAATTGCAGTTCAGAATTTTCGGGGGATTGATTGCACAAAGAATTCTATCAGGAAGCAACAGCACCATTAATAAATACATTCCCTTGAACACAATAGACTTGGGTCCTGAACTGGATTTAAATATACCGCGACCATTGTTTCCGTTTAGCTTTTTCAAGTTTAAACGGAGGGTTAACCCTCAATCTGTTTTAAAGTTAGGATTTAACTACCAGCAGCGTCCTGACTACGTTAGGCATATTTTAAGTGCATCCTATTCATTTGATTGGAATAATGTAAAATACCAGCATATCACCATCACTCCGATAGAATTAAGTTTTGTGAATGCAAATCTTTCAACAGATTTTGCCAATACACTCCAAAACTATAATTTGTTCCTGCGAAACAGTTTTAAGAACCAGGTGATAACTGATATAAGGGGTTCATGGCTTTATAATAATCAGGCCGGAGGCAGGCAAAAGCATTTTACTTACGGAAAAATTAATGCTGAATTATCCGGTTTGGCATTTGATTTTTTAGAACATTTCCGGATTCCATTTACCAACATTCCGGTTATGCGCTTACCCATTAATGAATCGGGTAGTTATTATATTAAACAATTCGGAGCCCCGTTTTCCCAGTATGCCAAAATAGATGGGGAATACCGTCACTATTGGATTCTGGATAATTTACAGAAACAGAAAATTGCAATACGGGCACTTGCAGGTGCGGGATATGCCTATTACAATTCTACTACCATGCCTTTTTCAAAAAGTTTCTGGGCAGGAGGATCGAACGACATTCGTGCATGGCAAGTGCAAACCCTGGGGCCAGGCTCAAGCCAGTCGAATGCGGTGGTAGGGCAGATAGGTGATATTAAAATGGAAGGGAACTTTGAATACCGTGTAAGTTTGATTAAATACATTGGGCTAGCCTATTTTGTAGATGCCGGGAATATCTGGCTGGCCAAGAATAAAGCAACCGAGGGATTGCCATTAGCCTATTTTTCGCCACGAGGTGCTAACCCCTTCTGGAGTGAAATTGCTATAGGCCATGGGGTAGGCTTGCGGCTCGACTTTACCTATTTTGTTATCCGGGGAGATATAGGATTTCCATTAAAAGACCCTGTATTTCCGACTGGTCAGCGATGGCTCAATGAGCATGAATCTATCCGGAGAGGTATCCTTAATTTTGGTATAGGCTATCCATTCTAAAAAAGAAAAGCCCCCGACTTACAGAGTCAAGAGCTTTCCACGTTAACCTCTAAAAAAGATTATTTCTTTCTGTCGGCACGCAGGTCCTTGCGGTCCTTGTGAATGTCCTTCTTGTCAGCCTGAACTTTCTTTTCGTCTCTTACGGCTTGTTTTGGATGGCCTTTTTCAATGGCGCGGTTTCTTTGTGCTTTGTTACGCACTTCTTTACGTTCATCCTTGCGGATGTCTTTTCTGTCTTCTTTTTTATCTTGTGCAAAGCTTACTATTGGGGTAAGGGCAAAAGCAAGAAGAACAGCTCCGGTTGCAATTACATTTGTGAGTTTCATGACAGTTTTGTTTTATTGATTATAACGCAAAACTACTATGCCAAAATGAAGATGTTATGAAGTGGCTCTATAACATTTGTAAACCAAAAAGCCCTGAGTGTATACGTCAGGGCTTCTTAAATATTTCTTATCCGTATACTTACTTCTTGGGAGAATATGTATACTGAATCCTGCTCAAATCCGGTGCAGGAACCTGATATTCCAATACCAAGCGGTTATCTGTAATGCTTACTAATTTAAAGCTATAGGTTTTAGCAGGGTCTTTTATAGCTGCGTTAATATAGCCTCTTGCATAAGTCCATGTTCCGGTTCCGGCTACTCCTTCACGGGTAAGAGACACTGTGCCATCAGCCATAGGGGTAATACCATCTGAGGCTTCTTTTGCATTCACTTTACTATCTACACCATAAGCCGAAACGGTATCCAGCTTCCATGCCTTGCAAAGCATCTTGGTTTTCTCATCAGAAAGACCGCCTCCTGTAGAAGGCGCTTTCTTGGTTGCAGTAGTTTTAGTCTGTGCAAAAACCGGTAAAGTAAAAAGGCAGCAAACGGTTAAGAATGCTGCCTGTTTTATGAATTTTTTCATTATTTGTCTTCTCTGATAAATGCTTTCACGTATTGGAACTTCTCATACTTAGCATGGTCTTGGGCATCCTTATTGTATTCAGGACCCTGTACGCTTGGTTTCAATTCAAACTTAACATTTTCCATACCCTTCACCTTCTTGGCAAGTGCTTTCTTCAAAGCTTCCGCCCTTGCAGATGCCAGTTTATCGTTTGTTCCGAACTTGGTAGTTGGTACATTAGAAGCGCTTGATTCGATGGTTACGATAATCTTGGTATCCTTGGCTGCGCCGGTAATATTAGCAACAAGTGTAGGGAAATCAGGGTCGCCTTCTGAAATTGCATCCAGGTTATATCCAAAGTATTTCACGAAGTAAGCTTCGTTACCGAATTTAGATTTAACAACCGGAGGAGGAGGCGTAACCTTAGGTTTCATACCATCGTTCGCCATAAATGCACGGCCGGCTGCACAATAAGTGCTGTCATTCGGTATCATTATATTGTAGCTCTTAAGTGTATTTCCACCTGACATAACCGAAACAGAGTAATTCACATTTGGCTTAACAATTACAAGGTATTTACCTGTCTTTGAATTAACGGCAGCGGTAATTGTGTTAGAACCATCCGAGCAGGTTACTTTAGCATCAGCAGGAATAGCGCTTCCATCGGATGTTTTATAATAACCAACCATAACACCTACGCATTGAACCGGAAGAGCATTGTTGAATGTTACTTCATAAATATCTCTTTCGCCCATAGTGCCTAATCTTACAGTATTATAATATCCTCTTTTGCCATCAGCAGATAATACAAAGTATTTATCATCATCAGGGGTATTTACAGGATAGCCCAGGTTTTGTGGGTCGCCCCATCCGCCTTGGCCGTCTGATTTGCTCATGAACACATCATAACCACCCATGGTGTTGTGTCCTTTTGAACTGAAGAACAAAATTGAACCGTCAAAAGAAAGGAAAGGAGCATCTTCATCATATTTAGTGTTGATGTTAGAACCTAAGTTCACAGGAGAACCCCAGTTACCGTCAGCACCTAAATCTGATCTGTAAAGATCTAATCCACCAGTTCCGCCTGAACGGTCGCTGGCAAAATATAAAGACTTTCCATCAGGGCTCATACATGCGCTTGGTGTGAAGTATCTTCCACCTTTAGCGTCAATAACTCCTGAACTGCTCGAATCAATCATTCCTGGCTTTGCCCACATGTCACCATGCAGTTTAGCCATATATATCATACCTGTAGTAACATTCGGACTTTGATAATCCATAATCATTTGGCCATCCGGAGATAAAGATACTGTAGCAGCATTGCCACCGATAACGTTCAGTGGTGTTCCAGGGTCCATAGGTCCACCCCATGGTTTACCAGGCCCTGCTGAGGTTGTCATCCAGATACCTTCGCTGTTATGAGCTGTATCTTCAACAAGCGGACGTTTGGATGTGAAAAACATTTCAGTTTCGTCAGCAGTGATAATTGGAGCATAGTCATCATACGTTCCGTTTACGGTTTCACCAATGTTGGTTACTTTACAAGCAACCGGATTTTGCATTAAATCTTTTGCATTATTGCAGCAGCCTATCCAATAAGCAATATCTTTTGGTCTTTCTCCACCATCTTTAATCATTTTCTTAAAGGTGTTGAAGTTATCGATAGCTGCATCAAACTGGTAATTTACGTGCTGAGCGCGGGCCAACCAGTAAAATGCCATTGGTGGGGCATGCTTTTCTGAAGGATCATTCGGATGGTATTTCTTTTTAACATTGGTTACTGCCTTTTGTAAATATGGCAACGCAGCAGCCTTGTGCATAGCGGTAGCAAGATAAAGTTTACCAATAAGATAGGCAACATTCGCATTATTTGAATCAAGCGCATAACAACGTTTGAAATAGCTGATAGTTGTATCAGACATTCTTTCATCATTCCTGTTCTTCGGTGCACTTTCCATCAACAAACTTCCTTCTTTAAAGTTCTTCTTGAACATCTTTTTCTGGGCGCTCGTCATTTTCTGAGCATCCGCATTTGAGGAAAAGCCTATTGATAAAATTAATCCAAGAAGAAGTACTCCCCTGATCCTCATGCCATAACGCATTGTTTTAGTATTATTATTCATTGCTACTGATTTTTGCATGGTTTAGTATTATTGTGTAAACGACCTAACAAAAGTATAATTTTTTTCTTAATTTGGTATTTCCTATAAAAAAAATTCACATTATCTTCTATTTATTTAGTTTTTAAGACATTATATTTTAAATTTATCGGCCAGTCATTTCATCTGAAAGATGACCCCTATTCTTGTAATCTTTTGCTTTATTTGCCTAGCCATCCTTCTATGAGCCTGAATTTTTACCTTGATTGCATTTATTTATTACCTTTGTTATTAAATTAACCAAACCATGA
>CAIUPO010000120.1 GCA_903901055.1 uncultured Bacteroidota bacterium | reverse complement strand
GGATGGATCTGTAGTTGTACAAAAGGTGAAAGAAGGTAAAACCGATTTCGGATACAATGCACGCACCGAAAAGTATGAGAACATGATTGCTGCAGGTGTAATTGACCCTACTAAGGTTACCCGCGTAGCACTTGAAAATGCAGCATCTATTGCAGGTATGATTCTTACTACCGAATGTGTATTGGCAGAAGAAAAAGAAACATCAAAGCCAGCTATGCCACCAATGGGTGGAGGAATGGGCGACATGATGTAATCACATCTTCCATAATTCAAATAAGAAAATCCTCCAAAGAAATTTGGGGGATTTTTCTTTTTATTATGATTCAAAATATAAATTAATTTTGTATCAAATAAATTAACAATTACCCTGATGAATACTAAATTATTCATACGTTTTTTTTCGGTTTCCATTTTATTTTTAAGCAATAATATATTCAGTCAGTATCGCCACCAGGCCAGCGTAAACAACCCGGATGATGGTGCTTTTAACCAAAACCAAAACATAATTAATGTTGGAGTTGGTTTCATAAGCGGACTAGGAGGAATTATGGGTTCAGGTTACACAAGCAGCGTAAGTCCTGCTTTTGAGTTTTCATTTGAACATGCAATGAATTACAATATTGGCAGTTCGGCTGAATTCAGTTACCAAAGCGCTACAACAAGCATGACAACATCACAAATAGTCAATATATTTAATACATCAACTATGAGCTACAGTAATGTTACTTATTATCATATTGATACCTGGAAATTATCGATGATGCGGATATGTTCGCGTGCTGCCTATCACTTTACTTCCGGCCCAAGAATAGACCCTTACATTGGCGCCCTGATTGGATTTAGTGTAGTTAATGCTACCGAAACAATAACTGATGCATATAATGGAAATTCAACCCAATCGGCAAATGGAATTTCTTATGATATAGGGGCATTTCTGGGTTTACGTTACTATTTTTCCGACCATATTGGCATTTGGACTGAATTGAAATATGGCTTTGCTCCGTATAGTGGCGTAGAGTTTAACCCTGAACCCATTGCCAATGGCGGAATTGTATTTAAATTTCAATAGTTCCTGTCTGATAACAATCATGTGTTAAATTAATGGTATTTCCTTCTAAACTCAACAATATTGGTTACTTTTGCAAGTATAACCAAACACAAAAATCATGAAAAGACTGACTATTATTTCTGCATCGTTATTGACCATTGGCATTTTATCTGCCGGCAATAACACTGTAAGTGCACAGGATAAAAAATTAAGCATCGGGTTAACATCGGAGCAAATATGCCAATGAGCGGCTTCGGTAAAACCGATTCTAACATGCTTCCAATTGCTGCGTCGAATAAAGACACCAATAATTTAAGCGGATATGCTAAAACCGGTTTTCACTTTGACCTGTATTTAACCTATCAACTTATCCCGCATCTTGGCATTATGTTATCAGTTGGCGGAAACATGAACTCGTATGATGTTACAACATTAAACACCCAATACGCTGACCAGTATACATCACATGGCGGTAACGGAAATCTTCCTGCATTTACTGCAAGCGGTAGTTATTATATTGGCCAATACCTTCTCGGCCCATGTATCAATATTCCTGCCGGCACCGGAGGTTTAAGTATTGAAGCAAAAGCACTTTTTGGATTAACCACAGCTAATTATCCCGGCTTGTCTTATTCCTACAGCTTTTTCGGCACCACAATTTCCAATACATTTTCAGTAAAAAGCGCAAGCGGATTTGGATATAACGTTGGTGCAGGATTGAAATATTCCTTACCTGGTGGATTGATTGGCTTACATTTAGGTGTTGCGTATGGAGGTTCAAGTATTAGCTACCCAAGCTATACATCTTCTTACTCTGATGGAACAACAACCCAAACCACAACCTACAATGTACCTAAGGCAATGTCATTAGCTATGTTGCAAATTACTATTGGCGCTTCTGTAGATTTGTAGAAATTATTTGTCCTTATTGAAAAGCCCTGACTGTAAACGTCAGGGCTTTTTATTTATATGCGTATCTTCATACCGCTAAATTGAATTGAATCGTCTTGAAAATCCTCGTAATTCAAACTGCTTTTATTGGAGACGTAGTGCTAGCTACGCCTGTGATTGAGCAATTGTATAAGCAGTATCCTGATTCAAAAATTGATTTTTTATTACGCAAAGGCAACGAGTCACTTTTTGCCGGGCATCCTTTTTTGAACAAGGTTCTTATCTGGGATAAAAAAACAAATAAGAACGGAAATCTTTTCAGATTGATTAAAGAAGTGCGGAGTACAAAATATGCTATGGTTATTAATCTCCAGCGGTTTGCCAGTTCCGGTTTAATAACATTTTTCTCAGGGGCAAAAGAAAAAATCGGGTTCGATAAGAATCCCTTTTCATTTTGCTATACCAAAAAAGTAAAACACATTATAGGAAATGGTAAACATGAAGTAGAACGGAACCTTGAATTAATTGCTTCCGTTACAAATGGAGAACTAATAAAACCCCGCCTCTACCCTACCAATTCTGACTTTGAGAGTGTGAAAGAATATAAAATCTCGCCTTACTTATGTATAGCTCCGTCATCGGTTTGGTTTACCAAACAATTCCCCTCACACAAGTGGGTAGAGTTTTTAAATAAAGTTTCGAACTTTAAAATTTATCTAATTGGTGCCCCTTCTGACATTGATTTATGCAATCAAATTATCAGTTCATCAACAAATAAAAATGTGGTAAATCTGGCAGGCAAACTCAGCTTCCTGCAATCGGCAGCGCTTATGAAGGATGCTAAAATGAATTATTCCAATGATTCGGCACCACTGCATATTGCATCTTCGGTAAATGCTCCTGCTACTGCAGTATTTTGTTCCACAATTCCGGCTTTTGGTTTTGGACCATTATCAGACAAATCATTTATTGTTGAAATTAAAGAAAAACTCGATTGCCGCCCCTGTGGCTTGCATGGCTTTAAAGCTTGCCCTAAAGGACATTTTAAGTGTGCGGAGAAAATAGATGCGGAGCAGCTTTTAGAGCCACTTTCAGCCCCTTTAGGGGTTTTGGGTTGAACAGCTAATTATCCCCCATCGTCAGATAGGGCATAATTTTAGTCAACGTGGCGCTATCGAATGCCGCCATTTGATGCAAATCCATCAACCCGGCATACGGACCGTGTTGCTCACGGTAATTCACAATGGCCTTAGCGAGGTAATATTTTATGTAGGGATGATATCCTAATTGCTTTATGTCGGCAGTATTGATATTTAATCTGTGTACATATCGTGAATCGGACCAAACTTTATCGATTACTGCATTATAGATTGAACTATCCATTCCCCACACCTCTTTTAACTGAGCGGTAGTGTAATACCCTCCCAGTTTTTTGCGATACCTTACAATCATTGAAGCACAATAAGAAGTCATTTTAGGAAGTGTCATTAGTTCTGTAGTGTCTGCTGTATTAATATCAATGAGCGATGTTATTTTATTTTTTGAAGTATCAGATTTTATGCCGGCTTTCTCAAGTTCATTTTTAAAGGAAGAAAAATCAGCGGATGTGCCGGATGATGGAGAATAATCGCTGATAAAAAGAAAGATTATAAGTAAAGCAATTAAGGATACCAGAACAAGGATCCCGTTTCGTTGCCGTTTATTAAAAGCGAAATAATCTTTCCAGGTATCTTTCATCCGATATGCATTTTACCGTACTGGTAAAAATAAGAAAGGATTGTCAGTTGACAATCCTTTCTGTGAAAAAATATACGTTAATGGGTTACCACATTACGAATGGGTAGTTATTGCCATTTATGGTAGCAACTGCCTTGTTATCGCATACACCTACAGTACCAAAGTTAATGGTAAGAGTATTAGTCGAAGTAGTACGGTTAATATCAATTACACCAGATTCAATATAGGCACAACCACCAAGCCACCATGGCCATGCAGTTACGTATAATGGGTTCGCATCTTCAATTGATAAAGTATAACCCACCCCGTTTTTAGATGTTCCGTTAGCACTTCCTTTAATTTGGTAGTACCAGGTTCCGCCTATATTCTGAAGAACATTATAGCGAACAGAATTCCAGGTAGCAGTTCCACCACCGCTTGGGTAAGTAATAGTAAGGTTTGCAGTAAAGTTCCAATTCTCATATCCTGCAGTATTGTGGCCTTCGTTTGTCCAGGTTCTTGTTCCTGCCACTCCATTCATAGCCGATTTAAGGCTACCAACATAATACCCTTTAAATGTTTGAGTAACGGTATTAGCTGAGTCAAAATATGCCTGCCACCAGAAGCGACCTGCTGTTCTTGGCCAATAAACAATAATTTCTCCTTGTCTCCATTTCAAATCGCCGCATTGAACAGGCGCATTACCAAAATTAATAGTTACAGTATCTGCAGCACTGGAATCCTTTGCCCAGGTAATAGTACATGTACTTGAATAATAAGTAGAGAATGAACTTACACTGTGGGTGGCTGTTCCTATTGCAGCATCGGAAACACTTTTCGAATCATTCGCAGCAAATGAAGCGTTTGCTTCGTCTTGGGCAGCCTGATAATCTGTATCAGATGAAGTGGTAGCGCTTTTATGGCATCCGGTGAGTACAAACCCTGCGAGGGCCACACCTAAAATACCACTAAGTACAAAATTTTTGGTTTTCATGACAGTTTTTAAATTTATGTTGTTTGCTTTTTGATATTACAAAGATAAGAAGGTTTAATTAATATCATAAATCTTTCCGTAACCACTCATTATCTTCAAGGGGCGAAATACGGGTATTAGTATGAAGTGTAAATGAAGTTAGAACAAGGGGCCAATTTATTAATATTGAAAAAACATATCCTATTGTTTATCTGTTAATTATAAACGACCTTTATGTCTTTTATTAAATATAGTGAAAGACCAATTCGCGTCCTTATATTCCCGGTTATTATGTAAGTTTGTTCGAATGAAGGCATTTAAATCCCGTTTTAACTCAATACCTTTGGCCCAATGAAGAAGGTATTTACCCTTTCCTTACTATTAATCACCTGCATTTGCCTGGTTTTCAACATGCATAACAGGTGGAAGGGGAATAACTGGAAGGCGACCATCAATGCAGACGGCTATGGCTATTATGCTTACTTGCCATGTATATTTTCATTGCACTCTTTTGATTATGAGAAGATAATAACGGAAGAACGGCAACTCAGGCCGGAGGTTTCTTATGATGATGCCGAAACTTGCTTCCCTAAAAATATGGATAAGCGGACCGACAAATTTTTTGCCGGAGAATCAATTCTTTTATTACCATTTTTTCTGTTAGCCTATTTAATTGCACTTGTTTTCGGATTCGATACCGGCGGCTATTCACTTCCATTTCAGATAGGGGTAAGTCTTGGAGCACTCTTCTATCTTATAGTTGGCTTAATTTTTCTTCGGAAGCTTTTAAAGGAATATAATTTCTCCGATTCCGTAATTGCTTTAACGGCGGTTATTCTTGTGATGGGTACCAATCTGCTTTACTATTCAACCATGGAGCCTTCCATGTCGCATGTATATTGCTTTAGTTTAACTGCCATCTTTTTGTATTACATAAAAATATGTTGTACGAATTTTTCCTCTAAAACCGCAGTTAAAGCTTCAGTGGTTTTTTGTTTGTTATTAATTGTCCGGCCTACCAATATTAATAGCCTTGTACTTATTCCCTTTATTGCCGTTGATTTTGCAACGCTGAAAAATTTACTCAGGAATATTTTCAAAC
Source organism: uncultured Bacteroidota bacterium (assembly GCA_903901055.1). Classification (GTDB taxonomy): domain Bacteria; phylum Bacteroidota; class Bacteroidia; order JABEUT01; family JABEUT01; genus JABEUT01. Next base: position 7,367 of record CAIUPO010000120.1, on the reverse strand, counting down.
CAAAAGTTCTGCTTGTTATAGCAGGGGCTTCAATTCCAATACTTTTAATCCAGAGCCTTATTTGGAAAATAGAAACAGGGCACTTTTTATATTGGAGTTACTTGGGGGAGAAATTCTATTTCACTTCACCCAAGTTCATGTCATTCTTATTCAGTTTTCGCAACGGGTGGTTTATTTACACACCTTTAATGCTGGTTATTTTGGTTTTCGGGTTAGTAATTTTACTCAGGCACAGTTTCTATCAGTTTTTCACATTTTTACTATTCTTTGTTTTTGCAGTTTACCTGCTCTCAAGTTGGTATGCCTGGTACTACGGTGGCTATGGTATGCGTGCCGTGATAGATTACTATGCTGCATTTGCAATACTACTGGCATTATGCCTGAGCCATTTTAATAAAAACAAAGTGCAACGCTTAATCACATCCGTAGTTTTAGGCTTTCTCATTTTTGTAAATATTACTCAAACAAGGCAATTCACCAACCTCATCTTCAAAAATGAATACATGACAAAAGAAAAATATTTTCAACTATTTTTGAGGACAGACAGTAAATATGTTGGGATTTTTGAAAAACTTCCCCCTACAGGTATTAATTTTATTAATAACCTTTCTTTCCAAAATGGTTTTGAATACAAAGAATGGGGAAATAATAACAGCAACAGCATAACCGATGAGAATGCCCACAACAACAGGCACTCGGCATGTATAGGAGAAAAAGCAAATGAGAGTCCTGTGTTTTCAATTAAAGCTGGTGACTTGCCTCTGCAGCATAATATTTACGCATATATAGAAGCGGCGGTTTTTATGCTTGACTCATTAAATGACGCTAAATTAGCTTTGGTTTTACAAACGAAAGACGGAGTTATTTATTCCTCAACAAATGTTTCGCTAAAGGAAAGTGTGCCCTACTTTTCAAACTGGGAGCTTGTTACTAAAACCTTTGCCATTCCATCATTTCAAAATAATGATGATAGCCTGAAAATTTATTTCTCAGCCACGCGGGGCAAAACCTTTATCGATGACGAGAGAATATCGTTTGGGATAAAAAGGTAATCGCTTAAATCTTTTCCAGTATCTTTTCCATTTGCATTCCACGTGAACCTTTAAGTAAAATGGTGGCATTGCTAAGCGGATTTTCAGAAAACCATTTCATAAATTCATCCAAATCAGTAAATAAATTAGCGGTGGATTTTACGTTTGAAAATTCCTTACCAATCAGGTAAACCCCATCCCATTTATCATGTTTATCTATTAGGCTAGCAATAGCTTGGTGTTCCTCATGGCTCTCATGGCCTAATTCAAACATATCTCCAAGTATCAATATTTTCCCGGTTGTGTGCAGTTCTCCAAAATTTTCAATGGCAGTTTTCATGCTACTTGGGTTTGCATTATAGGCATCCACCCAAATAGTATTGCTGCCCTTTTTTACAATTTGCGAACGGTTATTCGATGGAATATATTCTTCTATAGCCTTTTTAATTTGCTCAGCAGAAACTCCAAAGTTAGTACCTATACAAGCAGACGCCAAAATATTGTGAAAATTATACACCCCTGCCAACTGGCTCGATACCTCTACATTTTCACCATTTATTGTCAGAGTTCCTTTTGCCAAAAAACTATGCCTGTCCAAATTGCCTTTGATGTGCGACATAAGATTTGTTCCATAAGTCAATCTGTTCATTCCGGCAGAAAGCTTCATTAGTAAATCATCGTCTTCGTTTACAAATAATTTACCATTATTTGCTTTAATGAATTTATATAATTCGCCCTTAGCTTTTATCACCCCTTCATACCCGCCAAAGCCTTCCAGATGGGCTTTCCCAATATTGGTAATAATCCCGAATTCAGGTTCAGCAATCTTGCAAAGCATATCTATTTCACCAACATGATTGGCACCCATTTCAATAACAGCTATGCCATGCTCTTTGGTAAGTTTTAATAAAGTTAAGGGTACCCCAATGTGATTATTCAGATTGCCTTGGGTAAATAAAGTATTATACTTTTTCGAAAGTACCGCCGCCGTAAGTTCTTTAGTAGTTGTTTTTCCGTTCGAACCTGTTATCCCGATTACCGGAATCGTAAATTGTTTGCGGTGGTGATTAGCTAGTTTCTGCAATGTCTCCAGAACATCCTTCACCAAAATACATTTATCGGAATAATATTTTTCATCATCTATAACTGCGTAACCGCAGCCACTTTCCAATGCTTGTCTGGCAAATTCATTCGCATTAAAATTTCCTCCTTTCAAAGCAAAAAATAAACTACCCGCTTTAATGCTGCGTGTATCGGTACATACAGCAGGGTGTTCTAAAAACAGTTTATAAATTTCTTCTATGCTTACGTGTTTCATTTTTCGTTTATCCTACAAGTTCATTTACCTTAAAATAACCAATAATTACCCTTTTCATCATTTCCTTTTGTTCTCCCGGTTTAAGGGTTGGCAATACTCCAACAGGTTCCCAATGAGGCCATCCATCGGCATCTTTGCCGGTAAATTTATAATATCCCAACGGTTCCAATAGTTTGCAAGTTGCAATGTGCATCAAATCCAACTTCTCATCTTTTGTAGGTTTAAAATAACCTTTACCGAGTTCCTGGATACCAATCAATAATATTATTGACTCAATTTCAATGCCCTCACCAAAAGACAATTCTATTCTCTTAACCAAATCTTTCCACTCACTTTGCAATGCTTCATCCATACTAATCTTTTATAATGGTGTAAAAATAGTGTAGATTTCGTTCCGTGGTAATTGTATATTTGTCAAATTATGAGAAATACAGATATCATTCTGATTATTCCGTTGGTCTGGGGCACATACAGGGGCTTCTACAAAGGTATTATTTCCGAAATAACTTCATTGGTGGCAATGATCATCGTATTTTATGTCTCCCTTAAGTTTTATGCAGCATTCGGCCAGTTTATTAATTCGCATATTCACAGTAAACTATCACCAACCTATATATCTATTGCTGCTTTTGTAATTCTTTTTCTTGTTTTATTAGTATTTGTGTATGCACTGGCAATGAAAATTGAAAAGATGACAGAAGCCTTGCATGTCAGCCTTATCAATCATATAGCCGGTGGCGTATTTGGTTTTGTTAAGTGGGCATTAATGGTAAGCATTGTAATCTCGCTCATTAATACGTTCGGCAATAAACTAGACTTCAGCATTGTAAAATTTAACCACACATGGGTTTACAATCACCTTGAAATGATTGCCCCTAATGTGTTGCCGGGAATGCTCAGCAATGTAAGATAAAAACTTAGGCTGTAGCGCTTACAGAATGTTTCGCCAGTAACTCTTCAATTTTCTCTACCATGTCCTTTGAACCAATGAACAATGGTGTACGTTGATGAAGTGCATTTGGCTTAAGATCCATTATACGTTTACTACCATTGGTAGCTTTTCCTCCGGCCTGTTCTACAATAAATGCAAGCGGGTTACATTCATAAACTAATCTCAGTTTTCCTTTTGGAGATGCTGAAGTAGTAGGATATAAAAACACACCACCTGTAATAAGGTTACGGTGAACATCGGCAACAGCAGAACCAATATAACGGGATGAAAATGGACGGCCACTGGCAGCGTCTTCTTCCTGACAGAATTTGATGAATTTCTTTACGCCTTCCGGAAAGTGTACGTAGTTTCCTTCATTAATGGAATATGTTTTACCTTTTTTTGCCATTTGCATATTTGGATGGGAAAGACAAAACTCCCCAATGGAAGGGTCTAATGTAAATCCGTTCACGCCTTTACCTGTAGTGTAAACCATCATGGTAGATGAACCATAAATAATATATCCCGCAGCAACTTGTTCGGTACCGGCTTGTAAAAAGTCCTCCATCTTACCCGGGCCTGAAAGGCTTACACGGCGATAAATTGAAAATATAGTTCCAACAGATACATTAACATCAATATTAGATGAACCATCCAGCGGATCCATAGCTACTACATATTTAGCACCTTTGGAAACCGCGTTATCTACTGTAATAATATCTTCGTTTTCTTCTGAAGCAATGGCGCAAATTTCACCACCAACACTAAGTGCAGCAATAAATTGTTCATTGGCATAAATATCCAGCTTTTTAACTTGTTCGCCCTGGATATTCTTATTCCCGGTCTCACCCAGGATTCCTGCAAGGCCTGCTTTGTTTACCTCCCGGTGAACAATTTTACCCGCAATTGCAATATCGCTCAGGAGCCTTGTCAGCTCACCTTTAGCGTATAAAAAATCATCTTGTTTCTCTACGATGAATTCTCCTAATGTTTTAACTTTTTCCATGATTTGGCCAATTCAAAATTTTTGGGACGCAAATATAGGTATTTTTGGGGTTCATGAACATTACCTATCTATGAACTATACTATACGTAAAGCAGTTAAGGCTGATGCAGCCGATATTCTAAGGCTGGTAAAGGAATTGGCTACCTACGAGAAAGCCCCTGATGCCGTGGAAGTAACCCTTGAAGAGGTGGAAGCGGATGGCTTTGGGCCAAACGCCATTTATAGCGCCTTTGTTGCTATTATGGAGCCGGAGCACGACAGGCAATCTTCCGATAGAGGTGAGATAGTCGGGATGGCCCTTTATTACACCAAATACTCTACCTGGAAAGGAAAAGCCATCTATCTCGATGATATAGTAGTGAATGAAAAGTACAGGCGATATGGCATCGGAGCTAAATTATTTGAAGAAGTGGTGAAAGTCGGCAAAGAAATTGGTGTGCGTAAAATAGACTGGCAAGTACTAGATTGGAATGAAGCAGCCATTCAGTTTTACAAAAAGTACAATACCCAATTTAGCAATGAGTGGGTGAATTGCACATTATATAAGGAACAAATTGACGCAGTAAAATGAAAGTCTATAAATTCGGAGGAGCATCGGTAAAAGATGTAGAAGGTTTAAAAAGAGTAGCTGATATTTTGTCTTCTACTAAGGGTGATGTGATTGTAGTTGTTTCAGCCATGGGAAAAACTACAAACGCACTGGAAAAACTTGTTCCTAAGTTAAGCGTTGTAGAGATGGAAAAACTAATTGGCGAGATTGAAGAATACCATCTTGCACTGGCACGTGCAGTCAAGTTGCCACACTGGCACTCGGTAAATGTAGAGTTGGAGCGTGATTTTCGTGAGTTACGTGTTTTTGTACAGGAGTTCAACAGCGAAAATTACGATGAGCGTTACGACCATATTGTATCTATGGGAGAGGTTATGTCAACCCATATAGTAAGTGGATACTTAAAAGGAGAAGGCATAAATAATGAATGGATAGATGCACGCAACGTAATTATGACCGACGATACCCACCGCGATGCAAAAGTAGATTTTGAGAAAACAGAAAAACAGGTGAAATCGCAAATAGTTAAGTCGATTAAACAAAACAGGATAGTCGTAACGCAAGGATTTATTGGGAAGTCTGACAAGCAGCATCCTGTCACATTGGGCCGTGAAGGCTCAGATTACACCGCAGCCATTATTGCGTATTGCACCGATGCGGAATCGGTGACGATATGGAAAGATGTACCCGGGGTATTAAATGCAGACCCCAAGAAATTTGCAGATACTGTTAAGCTTGACCACATCAGTTATCAGGATGCAATAGAATTAGCATATTACGGTGCTTCAGTTATTCACCCTAAAACAATAAAACCTTTACAAAATAAAAATATTCCTCTTTTTGTTAAATCGTTTACTGACCCCACTGCTGCGGGGACCTGCATTGACACTGACTCCTCTCCCCTATCCGTTCCTTGCTACATCAGCAAGACAAACCAAGTACTGCTCTCTCTTTCTCCAAAAGATTTTTCATTTATTGCAGAGGAAAATCTCAGCCTTATTTTTGATTGTTTTGCAAAGCACAAAGTAAAGGTGAATATGATGCAACATTCAGCCATTAATTTTTCGGTTTGTATTGATAATGATGAACGGTTTGTTGGGGTAGTTGGGGTTGACCCACGTGTCAACCCTATTGGGGCAACACGCGATTTATTAGGGTCGACACATGGGTCAACCCCTACCGGAACCACGGCATTGCTGGATGAATTACGCACTAATTACCGCGTACTTTATAACGACAATGTTGAACTCTTCACCATCCGTTATTACGACCAACCCACCATTGACAAGCTCACAAAGGATAGAAATATTTTGCTCGAACAGCGCAGCCGTTACACGGTTCAGATGGTATTGAAATAGAATTTTTATTTAAACCTCTCCCGTAATTTCAATATTGGGTGCTCAAAGAAATTATAGGCAATAGCCGCTAGGATAAATGTTATTCCAAATGCACCAAGGCAATTCAGCGCATGGCTGCCCAACAAGTTTTTCCCAATAAACTGCGCGAAAATAAACGGATGTATTAAATAGATAGCATACGTAAACAAACTTAAATAAGTCACCACATTATATATTACTTTATTAAATAATCCTTTTTGATTAATTTCTCTGAACGTATCAATAAATGGAATAAGCAGGACAATGGCAAAACTACACACCGAGAACCCCACCGTCCGTGGGAAAACGGATGTGTTAATTACCGGATTAGGCACCGAGATATAGTACCAATAACAAACATACCCCACCAACAAAACCAACCCTGCAAAAAACACAATTCCCTTTTGAAGAAATTTATAAGCCGTTGGGATTTCCTGTTTCATAAAGGCAACAATAACCCCGAAAAACAGCGAATCGAGGCGGAAGATAGGGCTACCGTGAATACCATCGAACCCCACATGTTTAATTTTAACATACAGAAAACGCAGCACAATTTCCGTTACCAGAAACAACGAAAACCCAAGTAGCCTGTAATTTATATTTTTGAAAAAGTGGAACAGCATCATTATAAATATAGGCACAAACAGGTAGAACCACTCTTCTATCACTAAGCTCCAACTCACATCGAAATACTGGATTCCATAAAAATTATTCTGCAAAAAGAACACATAATAAAGGATGTTCCATTTTATCGAGTGGTCCAGGAAAATGAAATCTATCAGCAAAATCAGGTAGTAGAGTGGCAGAATCCGGAACCACCTGCGCACCCAGAATTTCCATAAGGTGTGCGGCGAGTTTTCTTTCTTCACCTCTTTCACCAGTATTCCGCCAATTAAAAAACCGCTAAGCACAAAAAATATCTCCACCCCCACACTCCCTATCCGGAAGCCATTTATGGTAATTCCGGCATGCTGCAACAGCACCAGTATTATCGAAAATGCCCTTATGGCATCCAACCCGAAATTCCTGTTTTTCAAATCCCCTTCTTTTATTGTGATACGGGCAAAAGTATAAAATTTGCAGTTCCAATTCCCCTTCTTGGAGGGGCAAGGGGTGGGTTGCCTTTCATTATATGCCTTGTCATCCTGAGTGAAG
>CAIUPO010000119.1 GCA_903901055.1 uncultured Bacteroidota bacterium | reverse complement strand
GAAAGCATTTTGAAATGGATTTATTGAATAAATCAAATCCATATTTAGTTCGTTTACATTTACTAATCTGTTAGCAAACGAAATGAATTTGTCATTTCCATTTTGAATTATGTTGCTTGACCTTACAACCGAACTTGCAACTATGTAATCTCCTAATTCTGTTACTTCGTTTTGCTCTAAGTGAGGATAGATTTCTGAAATTACTTTTGGGATAAGTCCTTTATTCAACACCTCAGGGTCAACAAGACCTGGGAATGAGTTTTGAATTTCTGTTGATTGTAAAATCTTAGCTTTTAAATCTACAAGGTCATTCTCAATAATTTCTTTGACATTGTTTGATGTTGGTTCTTTGAAACCTTTGATGAAAATATTTACGCCACCATTTTCACCATTGGAATTTTCCTTTGATTTGAAATTAAATTTTGGAGCAATAACTTCTTCCATCAAAAGCGAGGCAGCAATTGCTTTAAGAATGCTATTGACACTTTCAATTATTTCTTCGTTGTCCGCATCAGGTTCAGCAATCAAATTCGTGAACTGAGCATGTGATTTGTTTTCGCTGTCACGGGTGCAACGACCAATGATTTGAATAATTTCTGTCAGCGAACCACGATAACCAACAGTTAATGTCGTTTCACAAAATGGCCAATCAAAACCTTCCTTAGCCATTCCCAAAGCAATGATAATATCAATGTCATCTACATGTTGAACATTTCTTAGGAATCCAATTATTTTCTCTCGTTCAAGAGAGCTTTCATCATTCACCAAGTTGGCAATTTTTATTTGCTCTCCCGACTTACCCTTCACATGAATGATACCGTGTTCGTCTGTGAAATCATATACACCGATATGGTCAATGATAGTATCAACCTCCATTATTTTTTCTTTAGTGGACTCTGAGGCATTTACACTCGGAATGTGTATGATTGTTTTTTTCTTAACATCAAGAATTTCTGAAATCGAATCAAGATACTTGCCATGATAAAAATGAAATCCTATTCCTAAAGATTTTAAATACTGATAGCCGTTTAATTGTTCGTAGTAGTTGTAGGTAACTTTTGTAAACTTTAATTCATCTCTTGGTGACAATACGGCAACTGAATCACCACGAAAATATGAACCAGTCATTGCAAGTATGCTTGCATTTGTTGTATTCATTATGCCTCTCAACAATTCTCCCAACTTACTTTCTATATCAGATGATACATGATGAAACTCGTCTATTGCAATTAGGCAATCATTGAAAGCTGCTGCACCAATTTGGTCAAATGCAAATCGAAGTGTCGCATGTGTGCATAGAATAATACTCTCGTCAGATTCCATAAAGTTTTTGAACGTGAGTGTTTTTCTCTGCTCTCCTCCTGGGGAACACAAATCATATTGAGGTAACATCTTCCAATCAGAATGAAATCCTGAATCAGTCAAATTAGTTGGTGCAAATGATTTGGCAATTGACCTTTCAGGAACAGCAACGATAATTTTCTTTACCATTTTCTGTTTCAATTTTTCAAGTGCTACATACATTAATGCTCTTGATTTTCCAGATGCTGGCGGTGCTTTGAGTAAGATATATTGTGAATCAAATTTCTGATACACTCTTCGCTGCATTTCACGCATACCATAATTGTCAGTTGAAATGCTCTGACCATTCGTTTCGTATTCTGCTTTTATAATGTTGTTCATGTGCTTATGATTTTTGCTCATACAAATCGAAGAGCAGTTTAATTCTTTCAGTATCGGATTCAAAAGGTTTTGTTTGGTAACAGTTATCTACAGATTTATCAAGGTAGCCATGTAACATTCTCAAATTCTCTGGAAGGTCATTATACAAATCACCTAAACTCATTTCAGAAAACATTTCTCTTGCACTAACAATGTCAAACGACAATGAAGATAGTTCTGCTTTTTTCTCTGGTGAAATTTGAGGAAACGGAAAAGTATTGTAACCAAGTCCGCTTGAATAACGCAACCTTGTTTCCAAACTTCCGCACACAGTTCGTATCCACACCATGTGTATTCGTGATGAGATTAAACCAAATATCCACGGCTCACAATTGTAAATCGCAAAAGCAAGATTAGAAACAATCGTATCTCCTCCGACAAATCCTATTGGAATATACGGTCTGTTTTCCGATGAAACGGATGGAATGACTAATGACTGAGTAGTTGTTGAACGAAACTCACGAAATTGATGTGGTCTCGATGCAAGTTTAATAGCACTCTTATCGGTTTTCGATTGTCTGTATTTTTTCACCTTATCAATCCTTGTTGCAATCTCCTTTATTTTTTTTGCTGCATTTAATTTTTCATTCGGAATCCAAAGACACCACCGTTCAATATTCTGAATGAATTCTTTTGAGCCAACTATTCTTCTGAGAAAATCAGTTGCTGCTGGATTTATTTTTATAAGAGAATTTTTTTCTTGCTTAGTCAGTAAAAGATTTTGGTCATCGTACGGCATATTTCCCTTTTGCATTAAAGGCAAGTTATTCGTAAGCGGTTTTGTCCTTTCTATGACAATGGTTTTTGTTGCATTAACCAAATACGGACCAATGATGTTTGTTGAAATGATTTTGTTTTCAGCAAATAGTGTTTTCGTTTGGGGTTGATGAACTGCACTTACTAACCCGACAATAATTACTGAAACACCTGTGGTTTGACTGGTGCTATTCTTCCATTTGAAAGAACGATATGCAAATGAAATTTCGCAACCTGAGTTGTAAACTCTTTCCCAAATGAATGGCACTTGAACGCCTTGACAAATTGAGTTGGTGATAACCAATGCACCTTGCGAAGTAGTTCCTCCAATGTAGTTCGCCATTTTATACAACCAACAACTACTGTAATCAGTGTCTGCAAGACTTGTTGTTCCAAACACTTTTTGCATCCTGACTTTTTCAGTTGCATTTATTTTTTTTGCACCCTTAAATATTGGACTTCCAATAATGATTGTTCTTCCTTTATTTGGACAAACGGATTTCCAATCTGTTTCTAATTGGTTGGACTGAAAAATATTTATGTTCTTAAAAGAAAGTTCAATGTCCTTGTTTGTGATTGTCTTGCCCTTACTCAAGTATTGAATGAATGAAACCCAAAGTGTGAGATGAGTTAACTTCATTGCTAAGTTGTTGTCAACTAAACTGACGAACTGTTTAATTTGTATTTCCCCTTCTTGCTTAACCTTTATCAAATTATTAATTGAGTCAATCAGGTTTGCAACTCTGTTAAAAGCGGAAGACAAAAAACAACCAGGCCCATTGGTTGGGTCAAAAAATACTAAGCCAAGAATTTCAGATTTTATTTCAAGTAGCTTTTTCTTATCGCTCTTGCTCACTTCAATTTGTTTCTCGTAATTAGAAATGAAGAGTGGATTTAAAACCTTTGCAACATTGTGGAATGATGTGTAATGTCCGTAAATGCTTGGTGCATCATCATCTTCTGTCAACTTGTAAATTAATGAACCCAATATTTCTGAATCCACATTTGCTAAATCGTAACAGAGGATTTTTGCAGCAACATCAAAACTTTTTGAATTAATTTTTGGTAATGAATTTCGTTTGTAATCATAAATCTTAAAATGCGGAACATCGTTTAAGAATTTGTTATTTCTCTTGTTGTTGTAAACGGCTTCCAACAAATCATTCGTCAACTGATTGTATTCATGATTTTTACTCGCAAAAACTAAAGAGAAGTATTTTGAAATTTCTTTGTCGGTGGTTATTGATTTGCTGAAACTGGCATAAATCAAAGAGAGAATAAAGTCAATTATTCTGTCTTGATTCTTTGAAGAATTATTTCCTTCTTCCATGCACAACAAATTATACAAGCTGCCAATCAACTCAGCAAAACCAAGAGTAGAAGTTAATTCCTTTTCATCCGATGAACCATAAATGAGTGGAACAAAAAAGCGAACATGATTATGAATTTCGTTTGGTTCAAACTCTATGATTTCCTCTGTAACGGAATCTTTACAAATTATTTTCTCCTTGTTGATTAAAATTATTATCCGATTTAATGTTTTGAGATTTGATTCAATGTTTGGTAATGAATCTCTATCCAAGTTTTTTCTGTTATTAAAAATTGCTGCTCTTCTGTAAACTTGAATTGGTTTGTCGGTGCTGTTCTTTTCAGTGTTGTCAGTTAGTCGTTGTATTGTCGAATTAGGAATTGAAAAAGCAGTGAGTAAGTCCGTCACATATTGAGTGAAGTCCGAAAACTTAATTTGCTCCAATGATTTAGAAACTGATTCAAGATTTTTCATTGCTCAACTAAAATTTGAATAAATATGTCTTGCAACAAACTCAGCCATTTTTACAGGAACGGCATTTCCTATCATCTGCTCAATAGAAGATTTAGTTCCAATAAATTCAAAGCCATTTGGGAATGTCTGAATAAGACTTCGTTCCTTGCTTGTTAAAGCCCTTACAGATTTAATGTTCTTTGTCTTGTCAGCACTGTGAGGAGTATAGGTCTCAGGTATTGGTCGGTTAACTCCTCGGATGGTTGAACTTGGTTCTTCGATTGAAAAAATTGCCCTTCGGTTATAACTCCTCGGATGCATATAATAAAACTTGGTCTTTAATTCGTCACCCAAATAATCTTTTACTGTCAATCTTTTTTTACTTAAACTATCGTGAAGAGCATCTTTCAAAAAATCATCTTTGCTTTTTAATTTCCCTATTACAAAGTAACGCTTCCTTGCTTGGGGAACTCCCATTAAACTCGCATCAAAAACTCCTTTTGTAATTCCATAACCTGCTTTTTTAAAATCCTTGATTACAAGTTCCAACACTGGAGATTTTTCAATGTTGTAAACATTCTCCATCACAAACCATTTCGGAAGTATGTTGGTTACAAGATTGCTGAAAACAATTGTCTGATTTGCTCTGTGTCCGTTGAAATTTCTTTTGCCCGCAATTGAAAAATCTTGGCAAGGTGGACCACCAATAATAATATCTGCCTTAAAAGATTTTAGCTCTTTCAAAATGTTTGGTTCTGCTAAATCTTTATTGAGAATCGGATGCTTAAAATTTTTTTTATAAACCTCTACTGCTGGTTGCCAATTGTCATAGGCGGATAAGATTTCAAAACCTGCGTTTTGAAAACCCAATGACATCCCGCCACAACCAGAATAAAGGTCTATCAGTTTAATTTTTCGCATTACTTCCTTCAATATATTTTTTTAATTCGTGGGCAATGTATTCAGCAAGTTTTACGGGGACTGCGTTTCCAATTAGCTGATTGAGATTTGTTTTTGAACCTTCAAAAACAAAACTCTTTGGAAAAGTTTGAATTAAACTTCGCTCCCTGTAAGTAAGAGTTCTGATTGATGAGTTTAATTTAATTGGGTCAGCGGAATGTCCAGGGTAACCACTCGGAACTGGTCTGTCAACACCTCGTATTGTCATTGATGGTTCATAGATGCTGAATATTCCTCTTCGACTATATGACCGTGGAACTCTAAAGTAATATTCAAATCCAAGAGAGTCACCAAAATAATCTTGAAGCGTTATTTGTTCTTTGCTTAAGTTAGAAGTTAATTGGTGAAGCAAAAAATCATCTTGTCCGTTCATTTCTCCAATGAGAACGAACCTTTTTCTGATTTGCGGAACTCCACACTTGCTCGCATCCAAAACAGTCATGGTTAAACCGTAACCCAACTTCTTAAACTTTTTAATTATCGAAGTCAGGATTTTACTCTTTTGAATTCTTGGAACATTTTCCATCACAAAATATTTCGGTTGAACTTTGGCAATAATTTCAGAAAAGGAAATTGTCAAATCGGCTCTTCCTAATTTTTCGTTACGATGCCCTGCACTTGAAAAATCTTGACAAGGCGGTCCGCCAATTATTACAGTTGGCTTTAATGCAATTATTTCGGAAAGGTTTTTAGTGTCGCTTAGGTCTTTTTTAAATATCGGGTGTTTAAAATTTGACTTGTAAGTTTGAATCGCTGGCTCCCAATTATCAAATGCTGCAACTATATTAAATCCTTTCCTCTCAAAACCTAAGGATAAGCCACCACATCCAGCAAATAAGTCAACCACTTTTATTTTTCCCTTGCTTTTCTTTTGACGATATGTGCGTTTTTGTTTCATTTATCTGGTTAGTTCGTGAGCAAAATATTTGGCATGAAATAATCTGGTAGTGCCTTCACTTTTATCTGTAACAGGAGATGCAATATTTATTGGGGCAGTTTTATCCATCTTAACATGCTAAAGTATGAATTTTGCGCCTTTTTATGTTAAATTATTTCTAAAAACCTGTATTTCAGGCTTCCTAAAGAATTTACTTAAAATGTATTCCTTTTAACTGTAATAAAATAAATCCCACTTGCCAAAGAAGATACATCAATAGTTTTTTTGGAATCAGGAAATGAGGTGTTTTCAGTAATGAATTTCCTACCTGTAACATCTGTAATTATAATTTGAGAAATAACATTTATTGAATTGGGGCGTATTGCCTCGTCTCTTCCCTGATTTGTTACCTGTTTTAGCAGGGTAATTAGGATTCGGTTTTGGCTGTGGCTTTGGCGGGGGCTTTAATTTTGTTTGCTTTGCCATTATACATTGAATTAATTTGGACTACTCAAAAAACGGTTTTGGGCTTACCAGCAATGCAAATGCTTATTTGCAGTAACGCAAAGATAGGAATAACCGAGCAAACAAACGTCCCTTTATTTAATAGTTTAATTACAGGAGAGGATACATGGCAATTCCGGCAAAGAAGTAACCCTTGAATTATTTGAGGGGGGATTGTCTGATATATTCTTCTATTGGAGCATAGTTACCTCCTTGTTGGTCTATCTTTTGCCTTTTGTTTGCCTCCCGTAGTATATAACCTGACCTCTTGCGTTTCTTATTGTCCTTAGCTCCTTTCGGTCTGCCAAGTTTTGTTCCCTGTTCACGGGTGCGCCTCAACCCTTCAAGAGTTCGTTCCCTGATAAGTTCTCGCTCAAACTCGGCAAAGGCAGATAGTATATGAAATTGCAGCTTACCGGCAGCCGTTGTAAAGTTCAAGTTGTCAGAAAGGGAAATAAACCCTATGCCTTTTTTTGTTAGTTCAGTAACGTCCAAAATTAGTTCTGTTGAACTCCTCGCCCACCTATCTAATTTAAATACGGCAACGGCTGAATACTCATTTTTCCGTAGCTTATTCATTAATTCTTGCTTTACAGGACGGGTTTTCCGGGTGCTTTCCGTCTCGGTGAATATATCGTAAGTATATCCATTATGATTTGCCCACTCTACTAACCGTAGTAGTTGGTTCTCGCAGGTCTGGTCGCTGGTGCTTACTCGGCAGTATAATGCTATTTTACTCATGCTTTTGAAAAGGTATAGTATTAGGTTAGACGGGAGCAGCCCCTTTATTTTTTTAACTAAGTAATCCGTTGCTTTCTGGTCTTAAGGAGGTTCAATTAGCGGCTGCAAAACAATGTCATGAATGCCCGTTATGCAAGGAAAATATTATTATAAAATGAACTTTATTGTTATAAGACAAAATCTCCATGATTCCACTTTCACGGATATAATTGAATTTATAATTTCTCTTTTCAGGCTTATAATTTCCTGTCTATATGTCAAATTATACCACTAGTGGCGCGGGTTAACAGCGTTTATAATTTGTCGCCATAGTTTGTCTGACTTCCCGTTATAATTTGTCTGATTTTAATGCGCACGGAGCACCCTGGGAGCAATTTTACAAATCGTTATAAGATTTTCTTTAGGCTGAAATCGCGTAGGCATTTATTGCAATGCAGGTATAACCACTGCTTTTTTTCGTGTCCGGCAACGTCAAAACCTTCGGGATGGTCATACATCCGCAGTCTATGTTGAAACCGGTGTGATTTCAAAATTTCATTGGACGGTGAATTTAATGCAGCCATAGCCTGGGCATACTATTCAAGCTCATTTGGTGGGCGACTTCATGCATCTGTAGTTATTGATAACCGGGCCAGTACTCCCGCTGAATACAGGCACCCGCTTCGAGGTGCTGAATAACTTCCATAATATCCATATTTGTAATACAATTATTTTTTATGGGGAATTCTAATTACCCATTTCATATTGATATATGTGTCAGGGTTGAACTCCAGTTCCCAGTCGCTTCCGGTATTATCTAATACCGAGAGCTTCTGCGTTCGGCCATCACTCATCACCAGCAAGTGAAATGGCAGGTCCGGATAACCGGATATTATGGTTTTACGGAGATCCGGCAACGTGCCTTTAAACTCTGCTTCAATTTCAAGAGGCACACAGGCACTGCATAGGTCTTTTTCAACCTAATGGCAGGACTGGCCCGTTTTTTCAATACATTGGCGGCAGTCTTCCTGTGCGTATCCGCCGATGCGGCATTTTTGGTTTTTATGGTTTGATTTTATTGGTTAATCTTCGTAATCCAGTTCTTCGTTATCATCCGGGAAATGATGCCCTGAGAGTTCGGCTCCCCACTTGGGGCACCATAGCCCCACTCCGGTTCCTTTGCATTCGTTGCATCTTTCATAAGATTCGCCCGGCATGAAATTGATAGGGTTCTCTTCTCTGTCATCAATATACCCGTCTCCGCAAAAAAGATTTGTGCATGGGCGGCTATGCAGGTAATCCGCGCCGCATTTCGGGCATGGCCCGTCTATAATTTCATAATCTTCGCTCGCAGCAAGCCTGCGGGGTTTCTTTTTGGAAATTCGTCATTGCTGTAAAGGTTACTTATTTCGGTAACAGATTTATACATTCGACAGGTTCTTTATTATTGGGGCACTGCCTTTAAATCAGGGGTTTCCATGTTTTATAAGATCTTTTTCAATTATTGGGGCCGCTGTTATAATGATTTGCTATTATTTGGGGCACTGTCTTTAAATCAGGGGTTTCAAGTCTTATAATGATTTTTAATTATTGGGGGCGCTGTAAGAACCTCTATTTTAGAGCGTGAATCACGGTGTGAGGTATGTTCCCAGTTATAATTAGGCTAAAAGGCAGCGTTTTAACTTACTTGCCCGGCACTTATAATTTAAGTAATTGGGGATTCGTTATACTCCGTTTCGCGCGCCAGTTGTGCATAAGAATATTCAAAAGGTGCTTATAATTTCTCCGTTGCCAGTCACCCTTGAGCAGTACCAGAGAACAGTATTTACTTCCGCCTTTAATTTTTCTTCGTTTATGTCTATAATTTCCCGTTTTTAGCCCTTGCCCAGCACTTATAATTTAAGTAATTTGGGGATTCGTTATACTCCGTTTCGCGCGCCAGTTGTGCATAAGAATAGACAATTATATTAAGAATTAATTCAAATGCTACTTGCCTTTAGTCTTTTTATTCGGTCTTGCTGTTTTGACTCTCATCAATGAGCTTCTCTTGTAAAGCCTGGGCTCTCTTTATGTATTCTGCTCCATAAGGGTTTCCAAATTGTGGCGGTTTTTTTTCTATTATCTTAGAAGCGGCTGATATTTTGTTAGCGGCTTCCTCCGCATCTAACTGTTCTTTTAGTGTGCTCATTTATAGGTGGTTGGAATTGTATTTTTTTGATTATTGTAAATGTATTCCTACAAGATAGCATTTTTTTTCCATCCAGAATATGCTGGTCTAGTTTTTCTAGTCTAAAGCCTAAATCACTATTGAAACCAATATTATTTATTAGTATTGTGTAAAGTTTCACGACCTGTTATATGTGTGTGAAGCCCCACAGGTGGAGCGGAGAATTAAAAACTCCCTCCACCCTTTTTTATGAAAAAATGATAAAGAGCATATTTTTTTAATAATAGAATGTATATTATTGCACCGCTTCCATTAACGAGGGGGGTGAATCGAGGAACTTGTTTCTCTTTTTCATCCCCTTTTTTTATGGAAATAGCCTGAAATGACAAACCCCTTCAGTTTTGACTGAAAGGGCTTCCTAATAACTTCAACTTTTGGTTTTGCCTCTTTAACGATTTAGGCGAAATATACAATTTGCTTCCTTGTATGACACCCTTAACGAAGATGTTTTAATAAAGTTACAAAGTGAGAAGTTTAAATGTTCCATTACCAACTTACCGCTTCTAATCTGAGCATTTCAAAATATAAACGTACCATTCTTCCATTACATTATCGGGTTTCTGCAAGTTTATTTCTTCTCCTCATACTTCACGCAATCCTGACACTTCACAGCCTTCGAATTTTGATAATAGCATGAATAGCCTGCAACAGAAACCAGTGTTTGCCTTTGAAATGCTTCGTTGATGATTGTTGTGTCTTCTTTGCTTGCTCTCTTTAATGCGCATAGGAAATTGGACTTTGGAACAGTTGCGCCTTGCTGGACGGTCTTGGTTGTGTTAATGATTAAATGAGCGCAATTACAAGGCATTGGATGTTGGAGGTTTTTTGGGTGGGCAAAGATATTATTTCCAAACCATTTCAGTTGGTTGCTAAATTCAAACACATGACCACTATATATTTGCCTTTGATATTATACTTTTACCAGATGCAAAAAACTCCTGCCCATAAAAAAAAGGCGGCTAAAGAAATCATTAATTTTTATAAAAAGGTAAATAAATTGGATGTTGAACAAGCAGAAGCATTATCCGATGAAATGTATCAATCCCATCCTTTTATTATTTCAATATTTTTGGGATATAATGCGTCCAAAGAATATTCTCCTGCTCAATTGGGTGAGATTATAAAGATTTTGGCAACCTTATGGCTTTACAACAAAGGAAATCTCGCAAACAAGATAACGAAAGTTAAATATGATAAATTCGCAGAAAATAATTTTCGCTTCCTTGCTTACTGGGCTGGAGAAAGTGAGGAAGAAAAGGAAAAAACCTTAGCAGATTATTATAAACACCATGCTAACGATGTTGCACTCTTATTTTTAATGGCTTGTGTCAGAGAGAAAAAGGAATTCAATAATTTATCAATTGAAGATAAAGCAAAATTGATATTGGAACTTAAATCAGTAAATGATTGTTTGGAGCAGACCGAATAAATTCTCTCGTTCACTGTATCGGAAACTTTGGTTTGTCTCAGATATGGGCAAAGTTATTTCATACATCTCATTCCTTTTACCGAGCATTCCCGGTTTCATTGACCTCTCTCTTCCCCGCTTTATTCGTAAGCTATCGGTTAATACTTCCACAAAAATAGTAAAAAAGAGATTCCAAAGTACTTTTTTTAGCAGGGAAGTAACTCCCTTAATCTGTTGGCTTTGTGGTCAGGAAGTTTAGATAGTGTAGTTTTCAGCCATTGAAGGGG
>CAIUPO010000118.1 GCA_903901055.1 uncultured Bacteroidota bacterium | reverse complement strand
GAATTAATCATGTATTTGAAAGACGGGTGGGGAATGAATTTCCTTTTAGAAAAGAATGATTAATAAAAATAATCTTTTTGTAAAGGGTAACAGATAAAATTACGCTTACCTGCTAATTACAATTTTATTGGTGTATTGCAAGCCTGCTGCATTACTAAGATTTAAGAGATATACCCCGGACGGCAATGTTGAGACAGGTAAAGAAGTTGTTTTTCCGGTTGAATTTGTTTGCAATACTTTTTGCCCAAAAACATTATACATTTCTACACGGGTTTTAACATTCGGGGTATGTAAAAGTATAGTTAGAAAATCATTCGCAGGATTAGGAAACACATTAACGCGATAGTCTTTGTTTGATTCAGGAATTCCTGCCGGGAAAGGGGATACTTCAAATTGGCCCATCATTCCGTCATCTTCGTGCATTAGAATATGACAGTGGTACATGTAAGGAATTGTAGTATCCGCAAAATCGGTGAACTTTACAATAAATCTTGCTGAATCACCGGGAGGAACAAGTATCACATCTTTTTGTCCCTTTTCCTGCAAACTTGGAAGGCTGGTATCGCGGTCGAGAATAAAAAATTGTTCATCATGAATATGAAAAGGATGTGCCACCATGGTTTGGTTAACGAGCTTCCATATTTCAATGTTGTTAATTGGAATTACGTAGTCGATACGATCCATATTAAAAGTGCTGTCATTAAAGTAAAACGGCCCATCCATGACCGTGATGCTGTCGGCGGTAAAATGTATTGTGCGCGTTATGTTAGCCTGCGATTCAAGGTAAGGTGTATTCGTAACAAGTGCAACAGGAATGGTTGTAACAGGGTTGGTAGTTTGGGGCTTCACATTAATCTGCATGATATTAAAATCAATTCCATTCAGCGGGCTGTTCATCGGAGGGCCGCTGGTCATGGGCATAGTAGGACCGCCTTGTATTCCCATAGCAATTTCCGAAGCATAAGACATCAGATAGAATGATTGCCCGTTCATTCCGCTAAGGTTTAAAAGCACTTCTGCACGCTCGCCCGGGGAAAGCCTTACGCGGGTTGTTAATACAGGTGCATCAAGCAATCCGCCGTCTGATGCAATCTGGTAAAATGGCATATTGCCTGTAAAGCCAAAATTAAAAGTCCTTTCGCCTGAACCATTCAGCAGGCGCAACCTTACAACCTGCGCAGGTGCATTTAAATAAGGGGTTATTGTTCCGTTAACTAGTAAAATACTGTCCTGCATTCCTCTTGGTATCACCTGGTTCAGGGAATCAAATTGCATGCACTGCACCATCACAGGAAAGTCATCGATATTATATTTCCGCGGAAGAATAATTTTAGACTCGATAGTGTCCCTCACAATTATTAAGCCTGCTGCACCTTTCAGTGTTTGAACGGCGGTCTTCATATCGGTATGCGTATGATACCAGAATGTAGCGGCATCATTCATAATTGTAAACTGAGGATAAGAAGAAGCGCTCGGCAAAATGGGAGTATGCGGGCCTCCATCCCATTTGGCAGGAACATGAAACCCATGCCAATGAACCGTAGTAGTATCTCCTATCTGATTATTAATAGTGATGTTGACATTAGTTCCTTTATTGAAAATAATAGTCGGACCCAAATAATGGTTCGAGTTGAATGCAAACGTTTGGGTAATTATTCCCGGCAAGAACTGCATACTATCTTTATGCATAGTAAGCGAATAATTCGGACCAACAATGGTATCGGGGATAAACAATGCATTTTGTGCTGATAATGCAAATCCGACAGATAAAAACAAAGATGAAAAAAGTAATTTCATATCCGGGTTATTCAATAACTATCTTTTTTATTTCACTGGCAGTTTCAGTAGTTATACTTACAAAATAAGTTCCCTTAGCAAGGTTATTTGTATTTATCAAACGTTCTGCATTACCATTAATTATGCCGAGGTTATCATCCTTTACAATCTTTCCAAAAATATCAATAATGCTTAGGGTTACATTTTGAGATTTAGCAAGGGTGAAATTAATAGTCAGGAAATTACTTGAAGGATTGGGATAAAGATTCATATTTGAAATAACATCAGTATTGTCTTCAACTCCTGCAACAGTCCCTGTAAAAGCAAGGTTGTCCACATACAAATAATCTGCGGAGGCTGGTGCAAGGCCGCTCGCTTTAAGGGTAATAATGCAGGTATCAGGATTGTTGCCATCAACGTAGGTGAAATCGATGCTGAAATTTGCCCAACTCATTGCCATTCCTGAGAGTGGTTTATTGGCTGTGGCCACAGTTACCCTTTTGTTTTGTCCGTTATCCCACCTGGATAAAATCGCATTTACCGATCCGGCACTTCCCGAATTCATATACTGCCATGAACCGGTAAGGCTTTTGGGGCGCATATTAAATGCAAACCCTGATATGGGTTGCATTGTAACAGAATCGAGTTTTCCGGATACAGCCATTCCATTTACAACATTGGCTCCAACTATTCGCGAGATAAGTTTAAGGTAAGATGAACCCGGGTTGCCGGGGGTGCCCATACTAGCAGTATATACACTATTCGATGCTGTAGTGTTATTCATGGTTCCCCAACCGTCAGGGTTACTATACCCGCTCATGGTTGTCCAGTTTTCAAATCCGGCATTAGGTATTTGTGCCATAGCTGAAATAGCAAAGCAGGTAAAAGCGAGAATTGATAAAATAGTTTTTTTCACAAGTAGCTTTTTAAATTGAATAAATAAACTCCAGGAGTAATGACAAAGGTATTAAATAACTGTAGGTAAAAATGTGATATTACATATCTGCCAGAAAGTGCAGAAAAAATCCGTGCTGATTTAGTTTATTGAACGAGTATTCGAACCGAAGCACAACATCATAATATGCAACTAAATCAATTCCTGCACCATAGCCCCAAAGAGGTGTGTTTGCTAAAAAATTATTCTGAACATTCGGGTCTGCATCACCCACGTATCCCCAATCGGTAAAGGCTGTGAGGTATAAGGCATAATAGGCTTTATCAAATTGCTTAACCCCAAATAATGGTAATTGCTGAACAGGCACATTTAAGAACCTGAACTTAATTTCGTTTTTAGCGAGTGCATAATTATTTCCATCTATTACATAGTATTCATATCCCCGCACAAAATCATTTCCATAGCCCAATCCCCGTTGCAAATAATAGGGCTGTGAACCCTCCAATGTGCCCTTGCCACTCGGTAAGGCATTTGGTTCGGAACCGGCAATTGAAACTTTACCCTGCACTTCAACCGCATAAAAAAGGTTGTTAGTCATACCCCAATATTTATGTATGGATGATTGAAGATACAAGATGTTAAACGCAGGTTGTTTGGGAATGGCCACACCAAAACCATAATCATTAATACTTCCGTCGAAATAATAACCATCCAGCGGATAGAAGGAGCGGTCGCGCATATCGCGGCGGAAGAAATATTTCCCGCCGAAAAATGCAGTGTGGTCAATATCGCCGGGTAAATAATAATGGGTAAGTTTTAAGATGGTATCGTTAATATAGCAAGCAGAGAAATTTAATTCAAGGTAGTGTATATTATAAAGTCCCTGGCGGTAAGTGAGGTCAATCGCCGAGGTGTATTGCTGTTGTAAAACAACATCGGGAGTTTTCAAAAAAGTTTGAATATTTCCGACCGAGGTGTAGGCAATTTCTTTATTCTGCGATGAAGTAAAATTAAATTGCAATCCAAGATCCTGATGCTTGCTGATATATGGTATATCGTATGAAACACCCCACTGTTGTGTATAGCCAAGTTGCAGCTTTAATTTCAAAACTTCTTTGCGCCCCCTGAAATTATTATCCGAAATTAAAAATCCATAATCTACTTTACTCAGGCTGCGATGGTCCTGGTCCCACCACACGTTGAAGTTGCGTTCTTCCAACTGGAAAATGGGAGCAGGCAGTATATACCACCTTTCCACTACAATAATAGTTAAGTCTGTTTGTCCGTCAGGATGCACAACCGAATCAATAGTTACAAAGTTGAAAAGGGAGGTGTTTAAAATATTATTTTTTGAGCGGAGTACTGTTTCGCCCCATTGCGAAGATGGGATGGTATCTCCCTTTTTAAAAGTCAGTTCCCTAAGGATGATTGAAGTTTTGGTGCGTCGGTTTCCTTCTAGTTTTATGCTTGAAATAATAATTTTATTTCCTTTAGCAACTTCTTTTGTCTGGGCAAATAATGCAGAACACGATAATACCGCCAATAGTAAAACAAGCCGGAAGCGGTAGTAAAAGTTCATTACCGTTTTATCAAATATTTAGGTAGTGCATCAGCGAGTCGTAGCGGTCCTTCAGGCTCTTCTTCGAATCTCCCTGTGTAAATGATTCTTTTATAATATACCCGTATCGTTCCAGCGTTTGCATTACTGCAGAGGCATCCTGCAAATTGAGTTTTATTGTAACGTCAAGTTCGGTAGAATCTTTATGGGGTGTTAAGAACAGGCTAAGAATTTTAGCATCGTTACTTTCTGCAATCTGGGCAATTTGCGAAAGTGAATAATCGGTCTGGTGCAGTTCAAGTACAATAAGGCTACCCGGGTCTTTCGCATCAATAATTTCAGAAAAATAACTTAGTAATTTCTGTTGGGTAATTACTCCCATATACCGTTCGCGTTCATCAAGTACCGGTATCAGTGTAATCTTTAAAAGATCATATAGCTTCAAGGCTTCATACGCATGCTGGTATTCAAAAACAAAAGGTTTTCCCAAATTCTTCCTTATTTTCCCAATGCTTTCATCCGGTGAAACCAAATCTATTATTTCAAGGTCGGATATAATACCAACATAATTGGTTTTCTCAATCACAGGCATGTGCGACACCTTGAACTCATCCATCCATTCAAGGGCTTTTTTAGCCTCGTCATTCACGGTGAGCGGTGGAATATCAATACTTATAAGGTCGCGTGCCAGCATTTGAAATTAATTAGAAAAGTCCAAATCTACTATTTTTTGCAATCAAACAAGGGTTAAGTGTTTTCTATTTTATTGTGCTGCACAATACACTTGAAGTACCTGCAAAGAGATAGGTAAGAATGCAGAAAGGTTTTTCCTTGTTGTTAGTGCCGGATAATAAACTTCCCCTTCGAAATTAAATCGCCCTTATTAGTCAGAACCCTGTATAAATATATTCCGGAAGCATTGTCACTAATATCAATAGGAGTGGAGGTCGTATTTAAAATAGCTGTAAAAATCTTCTCGCCGAGAACATTGTATATTTCTATGAAGTCTTTCGTTCCGGGGTCCCCGTTTTTTTCTTCAACTATAAATCGGCCACCGTTAGGGTTAGGGAAAAAATGTATGTTCTCTGATGATGCCTTGGGCTGCTCAATTCCTGTAATTGTATAGCATTGATAGGTTACCGGCTCTGAAATTATTTTGCTTGAAGGCCCAACTGTAAATGTTGTAACGGTCAATGAATTTTCAGTAACAGTTGTTGGTGAAATGCCTCCGGCCAAAATTGTTCCAATTGTAAAAACCGAATCATGGCAACCGCTTACCCCAGATGAATCAGTCTTAATTAAATAATCTCCAGCCATAATAAATCCGTTGTCTTTTGTTGTTTTAACATCATTCGAAGATTCATTATTAGAGGAGTTGAACATGCCATATACTTTTGCCCATTGCAAATTAAAAGAAGAATCTATTTTAAATGCAAATGGCCTTAGAATGCCTATGCCTATTGCAATATTGCCCGAATACAATATCCCTTTATTGTGTGTGGATTGCAGAGAATTGCCGCTGCCGAAATAATTTTCTTTAAAAAACAAAGTGCTTGTTGTTAAACCAGTCGTATCAATCTTTGTAAGATTGATAGTTGGAAAGACAGTAAGGTCTGTGGTGAATAGCCCCGCTGTTGACCACCCGAGAATAATATTGTTACTATCATAAATTAATGTGCCGGGAATTCCATATCCCAAGCCTGTAGCCCATTTCAGGTTAACCATCGAATCAGTTTTAAATAAAATCGTATTATCGGGATAGCCGCTTGTCTTGTCATAAACCACGTCGGCAGTGAAATAGCAGGAATTATTATCACCTTCAATCATTGGCCCTGCTCCTACATAATAAGCTGTAGGAATACTGTCAATTTCTTTTTTCAGAATGATGTTGCCCGTGGAATCTGCTTTTAAAATAAATCCTTTATAATGGTTAAAAGAACCTCCGCTGCCTGTAACCCAAAAATTACCATGATAGTTTGAAGGAGATATATTAACCATGCCGATGGATGCAGGCGCTCCTAGCAGAATAGCATAGCCTTTTGACCATACCAAATTGCCTGATGAATCAATTTTCATTATTACAATAGAATCACCGGAAACTTTCCCAACACTTAACAGGCTGTTATCAGGCATAAATTTGGCATCGCTACAGAATACCCTGGAAAATGCTTTTGCTTTTGTAACGGTACCTGTGATATCTGTCTTTGCCCATTTCAAGGTATCGTTCCCGAATGAAATCAAAATATATCCGGTGTTTATGGGTTGAACACGGTTCCAGGTATTTGGATATCCGGCAAAAAATTGATTGTTTTGAGCGGAACACTTCTCGGAAGTGCCAAAAAGGAATACGGCAATTAAAATC
Organism: uncultured Bacteroidota bacterium; assembly: GCA_903901055.1. Taxonomy (GTDB): domain Bacteria; phylum Bacteroidota; class Bacteroidia; order JABEUT01; family JABEUT01; genus JABEUT01. Next base: position 12,295 of record CAIUPO010000118.1, on the reverse strand, counting down.
CGAATAGTATTTTTCATAACTAAAATGTTTCTTTAAACAAATATATAAAAATATTTCTAGTATTCGTTTGAGGAATCCCACAATGCCTTACTAAACTCGTTATAAATTTTGTCTGATTTCGCTCTGCGCTTAGAAAGTGTAATTTCTTTCTTCCCTTTATAAGTATAATACTCAATGGTAGCCAAATTGGTTGTTTGAATGTCAATAGGCTCCCACGATACACCTTTAATAAGGGTTAAGCTATCTCCCATAATACGATAGATTTCTTTTTGTGCCCCTGAAGATACGCTTCCTCCCCACCATGCTGATTTTATGAGATGTGTTTGCTTATCGTATTTAATATTAGGCAAATCCCAAAATTCGTTATAGATAAATAGTTTGTTTCTCCTGTCGAAAATCAAAACCCGGTTTTCCGCGTTGCCACCTGATGCGGTTACGTTAGTTGTAATAATAATATCCATGTAGTTATCTCCCCTCAAACTGGCAAAATAAACATCTGTAATTTCATCACCACATGTGTTAATAGTTGCAATCTTTTTCCATGTATGATTTAACTTCTGGAAGCAATCAAAAGTACTATCGGATGAAGGAGCTAAGCCGAATTCAATCCCATTTGCCCAGCCTACATGCGCATAAAAAGTGTCCTGAATAGTACTGTTGAAAATATATCCGCTATCCGTTTTTTCATATTTCAAAATGGAATCTAATGCTGAATAGGCTAAATATTTTTTTGTGGTGTGTGAGTTAATGTTATTCCATGGCTTCAGGATTGGTGGAAAAATGCGTGCACTATCCTTTTCGATAGTATCAGTATTCAAAAAGGTATTCTTTGCAGAAGTATTCTTGTTTCTGCTTTTGCATGAGAAGATAATAAGTGATACCAAAAAGAGATAAAAAATTTTCATCTTTTACTTACAAAAGTCTTTATTCAGATAAGGCATTGTTTCCCAAATGTATAATTTTAGAAGAAAGCCCTTACCGAAGCATTGCCCGTATTTACTACTGGTGAGCCTTCTGCTGCCCGTCCGGTATAGGAAAGGTTCATCTGAATATTTCCTGAAAGATTAACAAGATAACTTACGCCCCAGGTGTAGTTGTTGCCAACCCGCAGTCCCTGTAGCATTTCCAACCCGAGAGGGGAAGATGACTCACCATCAAAACCAATTTTTACATAATTGAAGTTTGCAGTAAGACTGCCCTTTGTAAGTACATTGTATTTTAGTTCTGTACCAATATTGTTTTGTATAGATGAACCCCCGCCGTCCGACATGGCATTAACTTTGTCGGAATAAATAAAAAACAACGATGTTCTGAAATTGGAGTTAGGCTGGAAATTTAATTTTGGCTGAATCTGGTAATAATTGATGTCGAAATTATTGGATGTAAAAAATCCGGAGTTACTAATATCATATCCAAGTTTGCCTTCGCCTTCCACTATCCATTTATTGGTAACGCCTAAACGGGCATGTAAATCCTGATAGGTGGCAACTCTTGAAATTGCCCCATCTTCTTGCAATACAGTTTTATTTCTCGTATCACTATAGGTATAATCCATGCCAAAATGCGGGTTGAGTTGATTAAAATAAACCGTATTCCTCAGCGATGAATTTAACCCGACGACATCGGTATCTCCTGTTTTATTTATGAATGGATTGTATGCATTCCATATATTGGTAGAGGTAGTTTTCCGGTCAGTGTGAAGAGCCAATTGTTCAGAGAAAAGAGAGACTATTTTCTTTAATCCTTTTTTTGATGACCACACCGCATTCGGACGCAGGTTAAAGGTTTCGGTAAAACTGCTGGTGTAATTTTTCAGATAACTTGTTGTAGGGGTATACACCCTTATGTAATCTGCCTGATCAGGGAACGGAGCCACATAAAATTCGTTTAATTGTTTGATGCCATCGTGGTTATAATCAGTCCAAGCGTAGACCCCTGTCCCTTGCGCCACTTGCACATACGTATATTGTTCTTTAGGCTGCAAGCCTGAGCCCGCCTGGTAGTATGTGCTTGAATAAATAAGCCCTTTCAAAATATTAGCATCGTATTCGGCCTGGCCAACTAATGCATTTACATTTGTTTGCCCATAGGTAATAGCAGAGTCAGCTAAAACCTGCATGATGTGATAAGTAATATTTGCCTTAAAACGACTTTTCGGATTCTTCAGGAAGGCTGCGTCAACAGAGATATTTTTTGAGAAAAGGGATTTCACCATTTCATTGTGTTTTAAATCTGCACCATAATCTGTTCGCTCGGAATAGTTAATCCCATAGGTTCTTTTGGCGGTATCCGGCGTTTTTAAAAATACGTTCCATTGGTAAAACTGGTAATTGTTAGCCTGTTCAAAAAGTCCGGAGGAGGTAGTAACAATGCTATCCGTGCGCCTTGATTTAAAAATATCTTTCTCGGTAGATTCGCCTGCCCCAACAACCCAGAAAAATAATTTATGCGAAATGTTTGCCAACTCTTTATAGTAATTACTTGTGCTTTCAACCGTTTTGGTTTGAAGTAAAGAGCCGCTAACATTTGCCATAAATCCTGCTTCGTTCAACTTTAAAGTTGCGCTGTGTTTGGTAGCCTGATAGTCGGCGGCTTCATAAAACGATTGGAAATCGTATCCTAATTGGTCTTTTCTATTGCCCAGAAGGAAATTGCCACCTAAGATTTGTTGGTTATCGAAAATGCTGTCGCTGGTGCGGTTCCAGCTTCTGTCGAACTCTACAGAGCGGTATCTTTCAATAGGATTAAAATAACGTTGCACACCTTCGTAACTAATGTTCGATTGAAGCCTCCATACATTGCCTTTGTTTTCTTTTGTGCTGTCAACAAAGTACGCGACATTGTGCAATAAAAATTTTCCGGCATAGCCAACATCCTGGCTTTTCCCAAAACTCGAAAACGTATTAACATCATTATTGGTGAGTGCACCCTCGGCTCTGATTAATGTGTTTTTTGAAAATTGATAATCTCCACCTGCTGTAAGCATTTGTTTTTTCTTTGGAGTTATAAGTAAAACATTGGGGATAAAATTTCCCTGGTGCACTCCGTTAACAGGCGCGACCCATTGGAAAACCCTGCCATTAGCGGCAGACTGAATTTGTATGTAATCGCCCTGCCCTTGGGTAACTTGGGAGAAATTTACACTATACAAAACTTTTGTAGAATCGGTGCAATAGACATAAACTGTGTCAGGTGTAAATATTGTATCAATCACTTGCCGGTACATTACAATTGTGCTATTGAATTTTGTAAGACTTGCACCGGGCACTAAGGCATTTTCAATATTATTTCCGATAGATGCAAGAAATTGCTCCTGCTCCGAACTCAGCGACTGAGCCAGCGGCTGATGCTTTGCATCTTGTTCAGAATAAAGGTTAAACCGTAATGTAAGTTTATTTTCATGGTATTCTGTAGCGGCATGAATAAGTGAGCGAACATAACTCAGGTCACTGTATTGAAAGTCCACCACAATATGCGATGTAGCAGTGATTAGATGCCTCGGAGTGAAGGTTAGTTGGGCTGAATTGTAGTCAATGGTGTAATCATTATTTTGTCCGCGTTGCAATAATTGTCCGTCGAGAAAAACTTTTTCTGTGCCGGATAAAATCACAATAAAATTTTCATTGTCAGATCCGCTTAGCCTGTATGGGCCCATGTTTCCGTCAATCGGTGTTAAATTATTTTCTGCAAATTTTCCTTTTGAAATTGCACCTGCAAGGGTAACTTTCATTATCCCTTCTTTGTTGCTGTCGTTATCCCGACGTGTTACAAAACGGGTTGTAAATAAACCACCCTGTGCCTTTTTGTTGAACTTCATAAAATAGTCGGTGGGGTTGGTTAATTCATAATCACCTGCAATCAAACTATTATGCATATCATATAGTTTTACAAACACTTTATCAAAGTCCTGCAACTGTGCAGTGTTTCCTTCCGGCTGAATAGGTAGGTTGTTGTCTGTGGCTGCTACCAGCACATTTATATTGTTACTTAATTTTCCCGCCAATTGCAGATTGAGGCTCGAGTTTACATTCAAATTTTGATTATTACCAAATGAAATTCCCCGGGAAATACTTCCGCTTTTGCTCAAGGTGCCTAAATCAAAAGGGTCGTTGGAGTTTGTATTCGGCCCAACCTGATACATATATGCGTTTTCATTATTGTAAAGTGTAGGGTGTACCAACGAATTATCTTTATGTTGCATACTTCTTGTAAACAAATAAGGGAAAACCCTGTAAGAGCAAGTAATTGTGTCTGTTTTTAAACCTAATCCCTCTAATTTTTTCCGGTTTAAAATAATCTCTCCATCCTCGGGCAAGGCTTTGTACATGGTTGAATCTAATGGAGTATTGTGAATGGAAAGATGAAGTGAACCGCGAATCAGACTCAACGTATCAAGCCTGACTGTATCTCCTTTTGCAGGAATTGCCACAGCTCTTTTTCGTTGGTTAGACAATTGCTGGGCACCCCCCCTTTGTAGGAAGAAAAGACTTGAGAAGAGCAATAATAACAGGAATTTGTTCACTCGGTGAAAACTACTAATATCGTAAATTAACGCAAAAGCCATACATTTGTTGCCAGCCCGACATACTCATTCCGGCGGGTACTACTACTATGAAAAAAGTTATTACATATAATCTGAATGGCATACGCTCGGCTATGTCGAAAGGTTGGCTTGATTGGGTAAATATAGTGAACCCTGACGTTATATGCGTTCAGGAAATTAAAGCCCATGCCGAGCAGCTAAACCTGAAAGAGTTTAATGAACGGGGTTATTACAACTATTGGTATTCCGCAGAGAAGAAGGGATATAGCGGGGTTGCTATCTTCACCAAGCAAGAACCTGACCATGTTGAATATGGCTGGGATTATGATGACAAAGAAGGCCGTGTAATCCGTGCTGACTTTGGTGATGTTTCTATCATCAGTGTGTATATTCCATCGAGTACTTCAGGGGAGGAAAGGCTGATGTTTAAAATGGATTGGCTTGCAAGGTTTCAAAATTATATTGACAAACTAAAAAAGACCCGCCCCAACCTGATTATTTGTGGGGATTATAATATTTGTCACAAGCCTATTGACATCCATAACCCTATCAGCAATGCCAATTCTCCAGGTTTTTTACCCATAGAACGTGCATGGATTGACGGTTTTATGAAAACAGGTTTTATTGACTCACTCCGACATTTTAATCCTAACCCGCACCAATATACCTGGTGGAGTTTCCGTGCTAATGCACGGGCTAATAATAAAGGATGGAGAATTGATTATAATTTAGTAAGCGAACCGATGGAAAAATCCATGAAACAGGCATATATCCTGCCCGAAGCAAAGCACTCCGACCATTGCCCGATGGTTACGGAGTTTGATTTTTAAAAATAAATTAGCCACAGATTCACAGATTTATTTTTTTCAATTTTTTTCAAGTTGATGCTTTTTAACTTGAGTTTGCTTTGTGGAAAACAGGCAAAAAATAATAATGAATTAATAATGGAAATAATAATAGATTAATAATGGAATCTGTATATCCGCTTTTTTGAAATGATCTGAATTTTAATATGTTGTAAAATTCAGTCATTATTAAATATAATAAAACACACTTTTCTGCGCAAAAACCAATAAAAAATTTCAATGAATTACAATAGGCATTACAATAAAATTTCAATGATTTTTCAATACACGGAAAGAAGTTTCGTTTTTGAAACGTATTGGTTTTAAATAAACTATAAAAATGCCTCATTGTAAAATACAATAAAACGCACTTTTTAGTGAGTTTAGGTGATTCAAAAGTCAGAATTTGAAGAAGCAAAGATTTACTACTTTTCATAATGCAAAAATAGTGCACAGAAAAGTGTTTTTTGAAAAAGTCAATGACTTGGATATCTAATTAGGATGGAACGGGTTTATTAAATAGTTATTCGCTAATGGAATTTCCACTTTTCCACTTCAATAATGCCTCATAAACTTCTTTAATTTTCTCCCCTTTCCAAAATCCTTTTGACAAAGGTGTGGCAGGTAATATATTAGTAACAATCTTACCATCTTGGTATATTTTAAGAAAAGTTGATTGTGAAATGTAACTACTTGGTGTTATTTCAAGTCTAATTGCAACATTAATGCGGTCATACCTAACTTCTTTTTCTTTATTAAAATCCAAATAAATTATTTGCATAAATTCATCATCGCAGTTAATTTTTAAAATAAATTTCCGATATCTGGCCATTAAGGTAATTGCGGACAATAACTGCATCCCGAGAGCCACGGCAATAAATCCAAGAAGATTCCATTCATGGAATATAAAAAAAGGAGAAAAAAATGCGAAAACGAGGTCCAAAATTATCACTCTATAGAACCTTTTTAGAAAAGAGATTTTTGCTATCGTAATTTGATATTGCATCTTATCTTGGGACTTTTCTACTATTTTTTCTTCCTCGCCTTTACCACTTTACAATCCTTCAAAAACCTAAGCACTTCTTTTTGCCATGCTTTTGTATCATTGAAAAAATCGGTGCTGCCCTGGTATCCCATATCAATCTCCATGCCTGTTAAATGGTCAGGAAATATTTTAGAGCGATTGGGATAACCTTTTTTTACAAGCACCGGGCCTAATGTTTCGCAAGGGCCAAGTTTGTAATCGTTATGTGCCTGAAATATGAAGATAGGCCGCTTTGCCCTGCTGACAGCCGGAACCAAACTATCGCCCCATAAAGGATACCATATTGCAGATGCAGGTGCCATAGCAATAAAACACTTTACGCCCAATGGAGATTTTCCATCTTTTTCAGCAGTAAGTAAAACTTGTATTCCACCATATCCTGCACCCGCTACAACCACCCTGTTCGAATCGGTATAGGACTGATGGCGTATCCATTTTAAAGCAGAAACAACATCTTTATTTGCTTGTTGGTGCTGTATATAAACCTGTTTGAAAACCACCTGCGCCATTTCCCTTCGGCGGTTTATTTGTTTTTCGTTATTCACAATATATTCTCCGGGGTTATCGGAATGGCCGCCGCGGATAGGCATGAAAAAAAGGTAACCTTGTTTCACCCAAAAGTTTGCGATGGAATTATTAAAAACAGGTTCTTTTTCGCTGTCGTGGTTCCACATATACACCGGGAAAGGCCCCTTGCCGGCTGGCTTAACGAGATAACCTTTCAGCTTTACAGTATCTGAAGTGTAATAAATAATTTCGGGCATGGCACTCTTGGCGCTATCAGTCCCAGCCATTACAGGTGTTTGTGCAAACACATTAACGGAGGAAAAAAATCCAATTACAATTATTAATAAATATTTCATATCTGCTTATTTTTTTTAATTACTTGTTCGACATTGCGAGGCTTTGCGAAGCAATCTTACTAATTCGGGCACAACTTTTTGGCAAGATTGCTTCGCAAAGCCTCGCAATGTTGATTGCATATTTTACAATCTCTTCAATGCCTCCGTAATATCTACCTTTTTCATCACAATACTTTCAACCTCATCCATATTTATCCGCTCTTGTTTCATTGTATCCCTGTCGCGTATGGTAACGGTGTTATCTTCGAGCGTCTGATGATCGATTGTAATTGCATAAGGTGTTCCAATGGCATCTTGCCTGCGGTAACGCTTACCAATAGAGTCCTTTTCATCGTATTGGCAGAAGGAATGTAGTTTGAGTTTGTTAAATAATTCCAATGCTTTTTCAGGCAGGCCGTCTTTTTTCATCAAGGGTAAAACTGCTGCTTTCACAGGTGCAAGGAAGTGGGGAATATTCATTACATCACGGGTTGTTCCATCTTCCAACGTTTCTTTTGTTAATGATTGGGAGAGTATGGCAAGCACCATTCTGTCGAGCCCAATAGAGGTTTCCACTACATAAGGCACATAACTGCTGTTCAATTCAGGGTCGAAATATTGTAATTTTTTACCCGAGAATTTTTCGTGGCTCTTCAAATCAAAATCTGTCCGTGAGTGAATGCCCTCAATTTCTTTAAATCCGAATGGGAATTCAAATTCAATATCGGCGGCGGCGTTGGCGTAGTGGGCTAATTTGGTATGATCTTTAAAACGGTATTTGGTTTGTGGGAATCCTAAATTATGATGCCATGCAAGCCTCTTTTTTTTCCAGCTTTCATACCATTCAATTTCTGTGCCCGGCTGTACAAAAAATTGCATTTCCATCTGTTCAAATTCCCGCATACGGAAAATAAACTGTCTCGCTACAATTTCATTCCTGAAAGCCTTACCTGTTTGTGCAATACCAAACGGAATTTTCATCCGTGTTGTTTTCTGTACGTTCAAAAAGTTTACAAAAATACCTTGCGCAGTTTCAGGTCTTAAATACAATTGATTCGATGATTCCTCCATAGCACCCATACTGGTGGAAAACATCAAATTAAACTGACGAACATCGGTCCAGTTTTTAGTCCCTGATATTGGGCAAACAATTTCGCAGTCAACAATGATTTGTCTTAAATCTGCCAGATCACTTTCCTCCATTCCCTTTTTAAAACGGGAATAGACATTATTTATAGTGGTTTGTATTTCTGTAATCCGAGGGTTTGTTGAGCGATATAAGGGTTCATCAAATTTCTCGCCAAACCGTTTTTTTGCCTTTTCTACTTCCTTTTCAATCTTATCAGCTTGCTTGGCCAGGTATTCTTCAATAAGCACATCCGCCCTGTAGCGCTTCTTCGAATCTTTGTTATCAATCAATGGGTCATTAAATGCATCAACGTGGCCCGATGCTTTCCATATTGTAGGGTGCATGAATATTGCGGAATCAAGTCCTACAATATTCTCATTCAGCTGTACCATGGCTTTCCACCAATAGTTGCGGATATTATTTTTTAATTCAACTCCATAGGTACCGTAATCATACACAGCGCTAAGTCCGTCGTATATTTCACTCGATGGAAAAATAAACCCATACTCTTTACTATGGGAAATTACATTTTTAAAGTGTTCTTCGTTATTCATAGTGCAAACATAAGGGCAATTTTTGAAACTACCTTAAATGAGTTACATTTGTTCTCTAAATAATATAGGATGAAGAAAATATTACTCACCATTTCTGTTGTATTTGCTTGCTATTATGGGCAATCAGTTAGCGCACAAGCAATACCCGATAGCTCATTTACAGTGTGGACAAATACATCAGGACCTCCGAGCTACGATGATCCAAATGCCGTACCATTGACCGGTGCAGGCTGGCAGGAATTAAACTTTGCAACATCTCCTTTATGGGGTTCAAGTCCGGCTTCTGTTTTTAAAGATGGGGTTAATTATAATTCCTCGCCCTATTCAGCTAAAATTGTAACAACTGTTTTCAGTTCCCTTACAAAAGGGTTATTGCAACTTAAAAATGATACCATGGGACTTATGTTCCTTGGAACAGTTGATTTCCTTGCAGGTAAATTAACCTCGGGTGTATCGTATACCCAAAGGCCGGCCAGTTTGAAATTTTGGTATGAATATGCACCGGTAGCTACGGATACAGCTTTCCTATATGTATTACTAACCAAATGGAATGCCCTAAAAAGTGTACACGATACGGTAGCACAAGGATTCTTTTATAAAAACACAACCGTCTCATCCTTTACCCAGGGAATAGTAAACCTGAGCTATTTTTCTAACTTTTTGTCTTCCGGAAATCCTGATACACTGGTGATTTTTGTTAGTTCAAGCAGTTTGAAAAAGAATAAGGCACAACCCGGCAGCACCCTCTGGCTTGACGATTTTACCTGGGGAGGCCCATTTACAGGGATAAACGGTGTTAAAGCAAGTAATGTAGAAAGTGCGAATGTTTACCCTAATCCTGCAACAAACTCGGTGACATTTTCATTTCCTGATAATTCACCCAAAACCATTATTATATTCGATATTACGGGGAAGAAAATGGAATCAGACCTTGTTAAAAATACGAGTATCATCCTTAATACCGGAGGATTAGCAGGTGGGCTTTACATTTATCAAATCTCCGACCTTTCAGGCGGTTTGCTTCAAACTGGTAAGTTAAGTATTGTTAAATAGGGACGGTTTATTCCTTTGTATTTGAAGAGATTTATTATATTTGCATTCTAAAACACATATTACGCATGAAAAAACTACTTTTAACCTTTAGCGCATTTGCATTATTGGCTTTACCAGCGGTAAAGGCTCAATATATTAATCCTGATTTCGAATCATGGACACACACCGCCGGACCTCCTGCTTACGATGATCCTAATACAAGCGTAGGTGCCAATGGTTGGCAAGAACTGAATTTTGCTTCACAATCATTTACTGGTAGCAGTCCTGTATCTGTTTTTAAAGATTCAGCTGGAATGGCAGTTAGCCCTAAATCCGGTAAATATTGTGCTGAAATTAAAACTATTCCGTTGTCTGCTACTTCAATCTCGCTTTTCGGTAAATATTTGCCAAGCGATACTCTTGGAGTGTTGTTTACCGGATCAATAAATCTTATCAGCCAAAAAATTGCTACTAGAATTCCTTTTAACTTACCTGAAGCGCCATATAGTTTCTGGTTTCAATATGCTCCTGTAGGAACTGATACAGCATTCTGTTATGTTTTGTGGACTAGAAATGATACCGTTATTGCAGCAGGCGAAGTATTTACAACTGGTGCGACAAGTGCATGGACTCAAGCAACTGTAACTCCGCTTCCAATCAAAGCTGGCCTTCCGGATTCAATTTCTGTATTATATAGTTCAAGCAGTTATCATAAACCACAAGTTGGGAGTGTATTATATGTAGATGATGCAACAAACACCGGCATTCCTTCTATAATGGGAGGTAATGATAATGTTTCAGTTTATCCTAATCCTGCTCAAAACGAAATCAATGTGAAGGTTTCGGGTAATACTCAAGCAGAAAAAGCTGAACTTTATGACATTACAGGTAAAGTTGTAGGAACTTATGCAATGCATAATAACTTCCTGACAATTAATACCCAGCAGTTTAGCAACGGTTTATACTTCTATAAACTGTACGACAACACAGGAGCCCAATTGAAAGTGGGTAAATTCAGTGTGGTAAGATAAGCTACTGATTTTTAATATAAAAGTCCCGTTCAGCAAATAAAGCCGGACGGGACTTTTAGTTTTAACAACAAGGGGTTGTTTATAAATAATCGGAAGGAGATGCGAAGAATATAGGAATCCCTCCAAAAAGATTGGAAAATAGTACTCGTGTATGTAAAATATATTTATCTTTGCAACCCTTTTTCAAAAAACAGGAGAAAGGAAAGTATAAAAAAAACAAAATTATTGTGAATACACCGAGCTATAAAACCATCTCTGCCAACAGTGGAACCGTAAAAAAAGAATGGTTCATTGTAGATGCCGACAATCAAATTGTTGGACGTCTTGCTTCCGAAGTTTCAAGAATCCTTCGCGGAAAGCATAAAGCCTCTTATACACCGCATGTTGATTGCGGTGATCAGGTTATCATCATCAACGCTGAAGGCGCCAAGTTTACCGGTAAAAAGTTTACCAATAAACAATATGTTCGTTACACAGGTTTCCCGGGCGGACAACGTTTTTCTACTCCTGAGAAAGTAGCTCAGAAAGATGCAACCCGCATTCTGGAACATGCCATTAAAGGGATGTTGCCTAAGAACAAACTGGGTGCGAAGTTGCTTACAAACTGTTTTATTTACAACGGCCCAAAACATCCGCACGAAGCACAACAACCTAAAGAACTTAAATTTAATTAATACAATACGAACTCATGAGTGAAATCATTCACACTATTGGAAGAAGGAAAACCAGCGTTGCCCGTATCTATATGACCAAAGGCAAAGGCAAAATCACCATTAACAACAGAGATTATAACGAATATTTCCATACCGGAATTTTAAGAACCATTGTTCGTCAACCATTTGGAGTTGTTACTCCCGAAGGCATTGTGCACGATGTGAATGCAATTATTGAAGGTGGTGGAATTAAAGGACAAGCAGAAGCGCTTCGCCTCGCTATTGCCCGCGCACTGGTAAAGGAAAACGTTGAAAACAAACCATTACTCCGTGCTGCTGAACTCTTAACACGTGACCCACGTATGGTGGAACGTAAGAAACCGGGTCAAAAGAAAGCCCGTAAGAGATTCCAGTTTACAAAACGTTAAAATTTACTTTACAACATTTACAATTCTCAATTTACAATTTACAATTAGCACACATGCCAAGAACCTCGTTTGAAAATCTTTTAGAAGCAGGAGCTCACTTCGGTCACCTGAAAAGAAAATGGAATCCAAATATTGCTCCTTATGTATTCGGAGAAAAGAACGGTATCCATATCATTGACTTAAACAAGACCAT